>JAIPJF010000014.1 GCA_021734325.1 Fidelibacterota bacterium
TCAAGGGTTATTTCAAGTAAGAATGGAGGAGCCTGATCTACTAAAGTTCGCTGATGTGATGATTATATAAATCCAACAACTCTTTTGATGGAAATCATCATGCAAAACTCATTATCTGACTTTTATATCGGAATCTGGGAGAGTGGGTAAGGGACTATTTTCAATTTTGACCTTCTCTTATCCCCATTAGATTCAAAGCCGTAGAATTTGATTAAGGATAGACCGAATGAAATTGACTTCACTGAATGCGATTCACAAAAGCCTGAACGCCAAGATTGTCCCTTTTGCAGGGTATGAAATGCCCATCCAGTACGAAGGGATCATTGCTGAGCATGAACGGGTCCGCCAATCCGCAGGACTCTTTGACGTATCCCACATGGGAGAATTTTGGGTAGATGGACCACAAGCCCTTGAATTTGTGGAGTATGCGACAGTAAATAACGTGACCTCACTGGAAAAAGGTCAAGTTCAATACTCCTGCATGTGCCTCGAGAACGGGGGGATCGTTGATGACCTGCTCATCTATCGTTTCTCCGATCGTTTCCTCCTTGTGGTGAATGCCTCCAATATTGAGAAGGATTGGGCTCATCTGTCCCGCATCGCCGAAAAATTCGATGTTCACATGAGTAATGCATCCGACGAGATCGCCCTCCTTGCCCTGCAGGGACCTGATTCCAAGAAAATATTGAGTAAACTTACACCTTCGAATCTGGATGCATTGGAATTTTATCATTTTGGAATTGCTGAAGTAGCTGACCTGACCCTCATCCTTTCCCGAACCGGTTACACCGGGGAATTGGGTTATGAATTGTATCATGATCCGAAGGATTCTGAACAACTCTGGCTTGCGATCATGTCTGCCGGCAAAGAATTTGAAATTGCACCCATCGGCCTTGGCGCCCGCGATACCTTGAGACTGGAAATGAAATTCTGTCTGTATGGGAATGACATCACTGAAAGCACAACACCTCTTGAGGCTCGTTTGGGCTGGGCCACTGATCTTGAGCACGGGGATTTCCTTGGAAAAGCGGCATTGCTCAAACAGAAAGAAGCGGGGATCGGTCGCTTCCTGGTGGCATTTAAAGTTCTGGACCGTGGATTGCCAAGACATGGCTATGAAATATTCCATGGAGGGGAGCAGGTTGGCATCGTAACCAGCGGGGGGCAGAGTCCCAGTCTCAAACAGGGCATTGGTATGGCCTATGTGAATCCACCTTTTCACCAAACAGATACGGTGCTCCAACTGGATATCCGTGGGAAGCGTATAGACATCATGATCGTAAAACCACCCTTTGTCAATAAGAACACTGGCTAAGAGATGGCAGGTAGAAATAATAATATCGACCTGCGGGACAAAAGCCGGGAAGTAGTGGGCATCCTGACTATGGTGATTGGCATTTTCATCCTCCTCAGTCTGGTCAGTCATCATCCTTCAGAAGAATTGAGCATCCGTCCTGGTGTCCATTTCTTCAATTGGATGGGGTATGCCGGGATATTTATCTCCTACGTTCTATTCAAAATGTTTATTGGGTGGGGATCTATCCTCATTGCCTTGTTGATCATCCTGTGGGGCTATGTGGTCTTTGGTCAGAAGGAATTTCAACCAGCCTTCCGTTTTAGCGGATATAGTCTGACCACGACCTTTATTGTGATCAACCTTTTCAGTCTTATTGCCACGCGGGCAGGCATGGCAGAAGACCAGGTTTACAGACATGGCGGGTATCTTGCAGTGAGTATCTCTCGCCTGCTCAATGACTTCTTAGGCTTTATGGGGTCGTTGTTGATCCTGGTCGCCCTGACCGTGGTCACTCTCCAGGCCTGGAGAAGTTTTTCATTCAGGGGACTGAATGATTGGATCGAGGATCACATTTCCCAAATCAGAAACAAAATCCGACTACGGGCCAGGGAGAGGGAGAAGGCACAGGATCTTAAAGCCCGGGCCCAGGCACCCATTCAGAGAGAAGAAGGGCCGGCACCTGTAAAAGCGTCTCCTGTTTCAGAGGAACCTGCATCTGATCCGGAACCACCTCCCATTCAACTGGAGGAGGAGCCTATGCCCCGTAATCTGGGGAGGGCAGAGCAGACTACTTTGAGACCGAATGAGATCGAGATCGAGGCTGCCGTGGTGGAAGATGAGGTGGATTATGATGAGACCCAGCAAAAAGTACGCAGACGGGAGTATAAGTTACCTTCAGTCGACCTGCTCATGGAACCTCCACCGCTGTCCATGGGGCAATCCAAGGAGGTCCTGCTCAGAAAAGCAGAAATACTGATCCAGACCCTGGAAACCTTCGGTGTAGATGGTCGTGTCACCAATATTGCCCCCGGCCCGGTGATCACCCGTTATGAGGTTGAACCTGGACCAGGCATCCGGGTTTCCAAGATTGCCAATCTCTCAGACGATATTGCCCGGGTCATGGAGGCACAGAGTGTGCGTATCATTGCACCCATCCCCGGTAAAAATTCAGTAGGTATCGAGCTGCCGAATGATGAACCGGAAATCGTTTATTTCAAAAGCGGGATTAACTCTCCAAAATTCTCAGAGTCGAAATCTGTGCTCACCATTGCCTTGGGTAAAACCACAGCCGGGGAGATATTTGTGGCCGATCTGGCCAAGATGCCCCACTTGCTGGTGGCTGGTGCGACAGGATCTGGAAAATCGGTCTGCATTAACACAATTATTACCTCATTACTTTACCGGGCGCGACCTGACCAGGTCAAATTCATCATGATCGATCCGAAAAAGCTCGAATTATCGACCTACAAGCGTCTTCAGGGCTATCATTTGATCACCAGCGAGTCCATAGATGAATATGTGATCACAACGCCTAAAAATGCCATTCATGCCTTACGCTCTGCAGAACTTGAGATGGAAAAACGCTATAATCTTTTATCCAAGAAAACGGTTCGTAACATCGACCAGTACAACGAACGGGCAACAGGGAAAGACGGTTTCGTACCTTTGCCATATCTGGTTGTCCTGATCGATGAGCTTGCTGATCTGATGATCACAGCCGGGAAAGAGATCGAGGAACCGATCGCCCGCCTGGCCCAGATGGCCCGTGCCGTTGGTATTCATCTGGTCATTGCCACACAACGCCCATCTGTTGATGTGATCACCGGTGTGATCAAAGCGAATTTTCCAACCCGTATCGCTTTCAAGGTGGCCCAGAAGAATGATTCCCGGACCATCCTTGATCAAAACGGTGCTGAAAAGCTGCTGGGCAGGGGAGACATGCTATTTCTGGCTCCCGGAGCGCCAGCTCCGATCAGACTTCACAATGCTTTTGTGACCCTGGAAGAGATCGAGGATGTCCTTGATCATATCCAGGACCAACCCAAACCGGAAGAAGAATTACTCCCAGGCTTCTCTGATGATCAGGATCCAACAATCGCCGGGACCAGTGCCGATGGAGAACAGGATCCCTTATTTGATGAAGCTTTTCGTTTGGTCGTCCTTCACCAACAGGGTTCGGTGAGTATGATCCAGAGACGTCTCAGAGTTGGATATGCCCGAGCCGGAAGATTGGTTGACGAGCTTGAGCGTGCCGGTGTCGTGGGACCAAACACCGGATCCAAGGCGCGGGATGTGCTCATAGGTCCGGAAGTTCTGGATAATCCCTCCTTTGACGATGATATCCTTGATGATTAGCCACAGTCATCAGCTCGCTTTACCTGCTTGTCATTGCGAGAACAGCTGAGCAATCTCCGGATGTTCCCTGAATTGATAAAATTCATGTCCAGAGGATTTCTGCTGATTGCCATGGTCGCACAGGTATTCGCTGCCAAGGCACCCAGGGAACTGACCAGTGTGATCAATCATTTTTTGAATCTGGAAGCCACCAGCCTGGAGATCCACCAGGTTATCGACTGGAGGTTTTTCAATAAACATGATTCCCTCAGCTTTCGCATGGATATCAAGGCCGGTCGAAACTTTCATATGAATCTGGCTGCTTTTGGTATGGAGATCTTTGTCACTGAATCTGAAATGATGACCCTCAACCATGTTCGCGCACAAATTTTATACGAAGATGCCAGTCCCGATGCCCTTCTCAAACAGTTGTTTGTTGGAGGCGATTTGAATGATGCCCGTTTCAAGGGTCAAAAGCAACTTGGCAATGGATTAAGACAACTCGATTTTGTTTTTGTCGGTGATTTTTCCGATTGGGAAAGTCTCTCCGTTATTCTTGATGATGAGGATGACCTCAAGAAATTGACCCTGGTTGATTATGATGGGAACAATTACCTGATCACACTGCACTATCTCGAGCAATTCGAGGACTTTAATCTGCCTGATCTCAAAACTGAGTATGTGAACTATCAGGTTGCGGACTTGAGGAAATAATCGTGCAGATCTATGCCCTGGTCAAAGAACACCCCATTAAATTCATTGTTTCCATCACAGTGAGTCTTGGGCTGATCTGGTATTCATTCAAGGACCTGGAATGGATACCCTTCTGGCAGGCCTTGACCTCCGTAAATTACTGGCTGTTGCTCCTGGGGGCAATTTTGCTGGTCTTTAGTAATGTGATTCGTGCCGCCCGCTGGAGAATTCTCCTCCTTCCTCAAAAAGAGTTGAAGCGTAAAGCACTCTTTGAAGCCACCCTCATGGGATATATGGGAAATAATGTTCTGCCCTTCAAACTGGGAGAGGCACTGCGCGTGGTTGTTGTAGCGGAACGACACGATATACCCATGACCGGGGTAGGGGCCTCCGTTGTTGTTGAGCGCGGTCTGGATGTCTTTTCATTTCTCATTCTTGCCGGGCTGTACGGCTCCATATTTCCAACATTTGAGACAGCGCGCCTGTTGTCTGCACTGGCCCTGGCTGTGGTGATCATGGCCATTAGCTTTGGCTATTTTATGAATCGCTATCATGAGCAATCCTTTGCCAAAATTGAAGCCTGGTCTGAAAGAATGACAGTATCTGGTCATCCCAAACGGGCCGAGCACCTCTTATCGGCCTTTAAAGGCCTGGAAACGATCTGGCGCACACCCCAACCCCTGCACGTCATCTGGCAGACCCTGCTCTTGTGGGGACTTTACCTCTTGATTACCTATTTGGGGGTTGCCGCTTTTGGTTTTGGGCTCACACCGCTGGCATTACTGGAAGTGGCCGTCATGCTGACCATTTTTACGACATTTTCTTTATCGATCCCGGCCGCGCCAGGCTATGTGGGAACCTATCATGGCGCTGTTCTGGCTGCATTGGCTCTGTTTGATATTGACAATGATGCCGCCAGAGCCCTGGCCATCGTCCTGCATCTGATGAATTTCCTGATCTATACGCCCCTCGGTGCCTGGTATCTGGTAAAGGCAGGTCTGAGTCTGGACTTGGCCACCGAAAAGCAGATCCAGGGAAAAGACTGATTACTTCAATTCAATAGCTGAAGAAAGGTCATTTCTCTTTGCGCAGCCTGGCTCCTCGCTTCACAACTCCACGATACGCTGAAACCAGAAGATTACTGACCGCATAGGTCAGAACGATCAATGACAGATATTTCAGCACGGCCGGAATGTTGACGTGGAGCAGAAGGGTCCCAAAGACACCAATCACAATGACATGGATGATGTAGACGCCATAGGAGTTACGATTCAGAGCATCCCAGATCTTTCCCGGCTTATCAAAGAAGCGCCTGAAGGACTCGATCATGATATACATCAAGGCCAGGAGTGAAAGGTTGAAACTGAACCACCAGACCAGCAGATAGAGCGAGGTAATGCTGAAATCTTCAGGATAAAAGAAGGGTACCAATCTGGCGCCAATATGGACACAAATGGGGATCCACGCGACGCTGGTCACAATATTGTACAAGTTTTTTTTGGCTGACAATTCTTTAAACAGATCCTGCTGTTTGAAAAAGGCTCCCAGGAGAAACACCAGCACATAGAGCAGGATGCGTTCATTCTCAAAATCAATAATGGGGGAGAGTGTCCAGCTTCTGTGTCCAGCGGCAAGTCCTGCGATGACACTGAAGGTCATGGAAAGCAGAAAAATACCTGCTATGAGATATTTCAAGGGTAACTTTTTGTACAGGATCCTGGATTTGGCGATAAAGGTATAAATGATATCAAAGCTGAACAGGACAGGTAAAAACCACAACCAGTTCTGACTGTTTTGACTGGTAATATGGAAATAGGTACTCCAATGCTCCTGGGGTAAGCTTCTGGAGAATAAAAAGATAACTTTGTAGAGAGGGATGAGAAGGATCACGGCGATCATCCAGGGGACCACGAGACGCTTGAATTTCTTTTCCAGGAATTCCTGCTCTGATTTATACCACATACTGGGAGGGGTCATGTAGCCGGCAATAAAGAACATGATGGGCATGACCATGATATCGAAAAGAATACCGACAATCCCGACCCAGGTAATGGTTGAGGGATCATCCACAATCCAGAACCAGCCCCAGAGTCCGGCGGCTTCATAGACACCACCCACATGATACAAGAGCACCATGAATATGGTGATGGATCTCAGGTTGTCCAGCCAGTGAATTCGATTTGTATCAGCCATCGTGTCCCCTGAATTTAGGAATCATTTTCCTTGTACAGGACAAATTGGCGTGATTCATGGTGATATTCAATCAATACTATCCTAAGAAAGCGACCTGCTTCCCAAGGTTTTACCATGACAAAGGTGGAGATCAGATTCCCTGCCTGATCATAAAGTCACCACTCAACTTGAACCCATATTGTTCATAGAGACCGTGGGCATCTTTTGTCCTGAGAATTTGCATCCTTGCTGGTATCCGGGGATGTTCCTCAATAAAGGACATGATCGCCTTTCCCAAACCTTTTCCGCGGTGATCCGGTCTGACAACCACGTCAGCGATCCAGGCAAATACAGCCTGGTCGGTGACGACCCTGGCAAAACCGATCAACTTATTTTCATGAAAGACACTGACACAGATGGAATGATCAAGGGTCTTCTGGATCAGGCTTAGATCCCGATCTGGAGCCCAGTAACTGTCGTTCAATAGATACTTTACCATATCGGCAGAAATCATTGACTTATCGTCAGTTATCTTGTATTCACCAAGTAATTTATCCATTATTGTCCTAGCCTCTACTTGTGTGATTCGAAGGTGAAATAGGGAGTATTGTGCGTGATCGACCTAGACGGACAGCCATCGCAGTGCTGGTTCTTTTGACCTGAAGACCTTGGCTGTCCCATGCCACTTCTCTTCCACAAATGTCATCCACATCCTGACCATGCCATATTCCAGATCAGTTGGGACCAGAAAGGCAAAACGGGAGGCACCGATGATATCTGAATATTGTCCCAAATCTTCAGCCAATATTTGTATATCATTCCTACTTAGCTGACTGGCGGTCACATCTGAATGATCCATCAAGATCGGTATGCCAGGTTTCCAGTTATCAACGTCACACATTTCCCTGTGCAATCTCAAGAACGATTCTACATCAGCATCCCCATGTGTCTTGAGTTCAAGGTAGCTTTTTCTATAATCAATATCAAATTTCATGAGAAGCTCCTCTCTGGGATGGATGGTTGGCTTGAACGATCGGAACAAACAGCTCACCATTCCGAATAACGTGATTTATAAGTTCACAGTAATCGGCTGAGCCACAATTTATTACGGGGATATTCAATTTATGTATCTTTTTATACTGACCCTAATAAGATCTGGCAATAGAGAAAACTTCGGCACTTTTAAATGACTCATGCAGTTCCCCTGATATTTAGTCCATTGATGTGTGAATCTAGTTATTAGGTCCAAGAATTCAAAAGAGATAAGGTAGAATAAGGAATAGGGTAGAAAATATGGCTTAGGGGCTGATTAGAATGAAGGCCAGGAAGCGATGTGGGGCCTTTGTTGTGAACCGGGATGACTGGCCTATGATAGGATCATAAACGATAGATTGCTCCCGCTTTGAGTACTTCAGTTTCAGCGGCAAGTTCCTGTTTCATCTTTTCCAGAGCATGATCACAACTATCATGAGCTGACAAAAGGACCCTTTTGGGTTTCATATCATTTAGTGATTTGATCGTATGACTCAGGTCATTGTCCGTGATCTTCTGCCACACAGGTTTACCAGTACCAATAATCGTTTGGAACTGAATCCCCGCTCGATTTCCTCTCCCACCAGTAATAGGAAAATGAAGACCTCCTCCGATGGCATAAATGTTTTCACCTGAGAGACAATTCACCATTTTTATGATGAGTTCAATGGTTGGATGACCACAGCCCGTGAAGACAACGATTCCTTTACCCTTAACACGGGCAAATAGTGCTTGTTCCTCTGTCAAACCAAAGAAGAACAGGCTGCGAGCAAGGGGACCTGTTGTGGCCATTCCTGCAGACAGCAATTGAGGCTTGTCAATCAGCCTGGATTCAAATCCTTTTGCTTCGGATTTTGCCGGAAGAAAGCAGGGGATGCTGTTTGGACTTCCCATTTGGTCTGGCAGGGTTACTTGATTCAAGCGACTGGCATTCATTCCGCCCATGTGATCCGGGTGAAGGTGGGAGATCACCAAAGCATCAACCTGGTCTAGATGAACGCCCAGCTTGGTAGCATTATGAGCTAATGCAGGGCGTTCAGGGCCGAATCCCACATCAAATAATAGTGTGCCAAGATTCGTTCGAAACAGGTAGGAAACACCAGCATCGCCTAGATATCCTGTTTCTGCCTTTTCTTCTACCAGGACTATCAACTCCAGGAAATCCAGCTCTGGCAACTCAATAGCATCAGCATTATCCAGGCGGGATTTGTTCAGGTCTGATGCAATGTCGCGGTTTTTCTTAAAGCGTTTATTCTTGAAGGCAAGAAATGGAAGTATAATCGGGGAGCTAAGGCCCAAGAGCGGCCACCATAATGGGGATATACGAAATGACATGTGAATTTCCTTTTTAAATTAAAATATCTGAACATATCCCGGTATCCCAAATCAGCAATGAATGCTCCCATAAGCCACTGAAACAGAGTGTTATCTCCAGAATATCGGTATTTTAGGTGGTTTATAATGACCAACGAAAGTGCCTGCAGCAGCTTGTATTTGGCACCTTTATATGATTCATGCAGTTCCCCCAAAATTTAATCAACATTGTGGGAATCTAGTTATTCGGTCCAAGAATGCAAAAGGGATTAGGGACATGGTAGGAAGCAGATGGTAGGAAGTAGAAGGTAGAAGATTGGGATCAGGTGCGGGTTGCCATCAAGGCCAGGAATCGATCCACATCGTAGAGGGCGGATTGGGCAGGCGGACTGAATTGGGGCAGGACCAGATCAAAGATGTGTTCCGTCATGGGGAAGAAACTGCTGACCACAGGAACGCCAGCCTCTCTCAACTTTTGAGCCAGGGTCAGTGTCGTTTTCCAGGGTACCAGGACATCATTACCGCCCTGAAGCAGCAATGTTGGAGGACAAGCGGGATGAACATGTGTGGTCGGGGAAACCAGATCATATATCTCAGGCAACTCCTCAGGTGAACCACCCAGCAGCATATCCAGTCTGCCGGCATAACGCATTTGTTCTTTGGGTTCTACCAGCGTCCCAATGGGCAAAGGATCAAGATTGGCCATGGGATTCGCATTCCGCCAGGCCGAAAAACCCATCTTCAGATCCGTTGGTGGGTAATAAGCGAGGACGCCACCCACAGAGAGATTAGTATCCAGGAGTTCCCCAGGGGTGAGATCGGGATGTTTTGGTGCATAGGCTGACAAGAGCGCCAGGTGTCCACCAGCAGAGCCGCCACTCAGAATGATCTTCCCAGGGTCCACACCATAGTCAGAGGCATGGGTCTTCATCCAGACCACCGCCCGTTTTACATCTCCGACCATCTCATAGATGTCAACTTCGGGACAGAGGCGATAGGCAATGTCCATGATACAATGTCCCTGGCCAACCAGATGCCGAAAGAATGGGCGGGTAAAAAAATCCTTGTCCCCCATGGCCCAGGCGCTGCCGTGACAGTAAATGAGGGTCAGTCCCGACCGGTAGTTATCAGCGGGTTGCCAGATATCACACAACAATTCCCGTCCCGACTCAGGCAGGGTCCAGTAGACCATATCTTTTATCCAGAGGGCTTTGGGAGTTGGATTCATGCCATAAAACCAGGACCAGCGCTTTCGTATCATGCCCTTGATCTGTGGGTGAGTTATCCGTTTTCCCCAATCTGCTCCAAACGCCTTTTCAAATCCATCGTGCTCCCGGGTATTGAGCCAGATGTAGCGGATGAACATGGCAGAACCTAGTATTCCTGTTGGAATTGCCCAGAATGCATGGGTCCACCAGCCAGTGACGACTCCAGCCACCCCGAATAAGGCCCAGTAGGCAGACAGTGCGCCGGCGGACAATTTTGCAAAGAGGAGGAGATTTAAACCCTTGAGCTTGAGTAAAAGCAGAAGACTCATAAGGAGCGAAAATGTTGATAATATGTAAGCCAGAATGGTCATAATGGTTGGTCGCATCGAAATCTAGCTGTGTGCGGGATATTTGCAAACTGAAGAATGGGTGGGAGAAGGGATTCAGGAATAGGGAAGGAGGGGGGGCATGGATGGCTATCAGAGGTGTTTCGCAAGGGAGGGCAAGTGCCTTATTATATTAGAAAAAAGGTGCTAAATCTGCTTGCCCAAGCATAGGTGGTAAGTTAGTTTTGCACGCTTTTTCACGTCTTGTCGAGTGTAAGGGTTGTTTTACGTCGATTTTTTGACGTGAAATAGGAAAAAGCTTTTTTGAAAATGGATGGAGAATAACTGAATGAGATCATTCACAATTCATAATTCACCATTCACAATTAAAGAGGGGCGGTTAGCTCAGATGGTTAGAGTACTTGCTTGACATGCAAGGGGTCGCTGGTTCGAGTCCAGTATCGCCCACAGAAGAATGAACGCGAATGGGAACATACAGATCACATACCCAGATGGCAAAGTTGAAGCAAAGCCGTCTGGAATACGCGCGTCTGAAATTGCCCAGGCCATAAGTTCCCAATTCGAACAACAACTGATCGCCGCCAAAGTCAACGACAAGCTCGTGGATCTGAATACGGCAGTGACTGAGGACGCCACCATCGTTTTTATCAAGAGAACGGATGAGGCAGCCCACGATATCCTGCTCCACAGCACTTCCCATATCATGGCCCAGGCTGTCAAACGCCTCTATCCGGAAGTGAAAGTGACTATTGGTCCCTCCATCGAGAACGGTTTTTATTACGATTTTGATATCGAAACGCCCTTCAGCGATGAACAACTGGAAGCCATCGAAGGGGAAATGGGCAAAATCGTGGATGAGGATCTACCGATCAAACGCCTTGAGATATCCCGCGAAGAAGCCATCAAACGCTTCGAAGCCATGGGCGAAAGTTACAAGGTCGAGATCATTTCCGGTCTACCTGAGGGAGAAGTGATCTCCGCCTATGAGCAGGGCGAATTCATTGACCTCTGCCGCGGACCCCATATTCCTTCCACCAAACGTGCCGGTGCCTTCAAGCTCTTGAGTGTGGCTGGTGCTTACTGGCGCGGTGATGAGAAGAATCAGATGCTTTCCCGAATTTACGGGACGGCCTTTGCAGATAAAAAAGCTCTCAAGCAATACCTCAATCTCCTCGAAGAAGCCAAGAAACGCGATCATCGCCGTCTCGGCAGGGAGCTGGGCTGGTTCAGTTTTCACAATGACGCCCCGGCCAATGCATTTTTTCACGCCAAGGGGACCACGATCTACAATAGCATCCTAGAATATGTCCGTGGATCCAATACGGCCCATCACTATGAAGAGGTGAATACACCCCTCATCATGAGTGCCGAAATGTGGAAACAATCCGGTCATTACGATAATTATCGCGAGAACATGTATTTCACCAAGATCGACGACCGTGATTTTGCCGTGAAGCCCATGAATTGTCCCGGTCATACCCTGGTTTACGGGGATGCTCCGAGATCCTACCGCGATCTGCCCATCAAGATGAGCGAATTCGGTCGGGTACACCGCCATGAAAAAAGTGGCGTTACCCATGGTCTGTTCCGCGTAAGAACTTTTATTCAGGATGATGCCCACGTTTTTTGTACCGAAGAACAGATTCAGGAACAGGTGGATGACATTCTGAACCAGGTCTATGAGGTCTACTCGGTCTTTGGTTTTGACAATGTCCATGTGGAATTAAGCACCCGACCTGAGAAATCCATTGGAACTCAGGAGGTTTGGGATAAATCGGAGGCAGCTCTGGCAGATGTCCTGAAATCGAGGGGTATTGTCTTTCAATTGAATCCCGGCGATGGGGCATTCTATGGTCCCAAGATCGATTTCCACATCAAGGACTCATTGAATAGAAGCTGGCAATGCGGAACAGTCCAGCTTGATTTCTCCATGCCTCACCGTTTTGGCCTGAGCTATACCGGGGAAGATGGACTGGATCATGAGCCAGTAATGATCCATCGCGCCATTGTCGGTAGCCTGGAAAGATTCATGGGCATCCTGATCGAGCATTATGCAGCCAGAATGCCAGTGTGGCTGGCGCCAGTGCAGGTGAAGGTCATTCCCATTGCAGATCGACATGAAGATTATGCCCGGCAGGTTTTTGATGCGTTGAGAACCATGGGTATCCGGGTTGAGGGCAATTGGAAGAATGAAAAAATAGGTCAAAAAATTCGACAAGCTGAGTTGGAAAAGGTCCCGTACATGTTTATCCTAGGGGACCGTGAGGTAGAGGAAAAGAAAATTAGTGTTCGTCGTCATGGCAGCGGTGATATGGGCAGCCTTGACCTTCATGAAGTGAGCGAACGAATTTTAGCTGAAATTAGGGAGAGAGCCGATCAAAAAGTATAAAGTTTACGCTAAGGAGGAAGAGCTCCGCATCAATGACGAAATTGAAGTTCTTGAGGTCCGCCTCGTGGATGAAAATGGAGACCAGGCTGGAGTAGTGTCCATTCAGGACGCCTTGGAAAGAGCCGATGCAGCAGATCTTGACCTGGTTGAAGTAGCTCCAGGCTCAACTCCTCCCGTCTGTCGACTCATGGATTACAGCAAATTTAAATACGAAAAGATCAAAAAAGCTAAAGAAGCAAAAAAGAAACAAAAGGTCATTCAGAATAAGGAAGTGCGTTTCAGACCAAACATTGAGGAACATGATCTCAAGACCAAGGTTGGCAAGGCGCGGGAATTTCTGGATGATGGAGACAGAGTAAAAATAACGATCATGTTTCGGGGCCGTGAAATGGCCTATCTTGATCGTGGTCCTCTTCTGATGGATAAGATCATGCTCCATCTGGGAGAAGACGTTCACATGGAATACACGCCGACCATGGAAGGTAGATTTCTAACTACTGTGGTCACCTTGAAAAAGGGAGGGAACTAATTGTGCCCAAAATGAAATCAAATCGTGCCGCCAAAAAACGCTTTAAACTTACCGGAAAAGGTAAAGTTAAAAGAAATAAAGCTTTCACGAGTCACATGCAAAACAACAAGTCACAAAAGCAGAAAAGAAAATTGCGTAAATCCGGTCTTTTAACAGGTGGTGATGCTGCAAAAGTGAAAAAAGCCATTAGTGCTTAAGTTCTAGGAGTTAGGAATGCCAAAAGCAAATAGTGCCGTCGCCCGTAAAAAGCGGCACAAAAAATACCTTAAGGCCGCCAAAGGATTTTACGGAGCCAGATCTCGCCTGTACAAAACAGCGCGAGAGACAGTGGAACGTGCCTGGGTCTACGCCTACAGGGATCGCAAAGACCGGAAACGTCAATTTCGTCGTTTATGGATAGCGAGGATCAACGCCGCTGCCCGTCTGAACGGTTTAAGTTATTCTAAATTAATGAATGGTTTGAAAAAGAATAGTATTGACCTCAATCGTAAAATGTTAGCCGAGATCGCCGTAACGGATCCTGTCGGTTTCGCTTCGATTGTAGCCCAAGCTAAATAGACCACAGTTAGGATGGCGTATGTCGCTTTTTAAGAAAGTCGACGATTTACGCTCAGAATTCATGCAAGCGTTGGCATCAAACCCAGCGCTTTCTGATTTAGAGCAGATCCGACAGAATTTCCTTGGACGCAAAGGCGTTATCAACGACCTGTTTAAAAAGATCCAGGAGATTGAGGCTGATCGTCGTGGGGAATTTGGTGGATTGATCAACCAGTTGAAACTGGACATCCATGATCATATCGAGGCCCGGATCAACGAGCATCGTGGCGAAGAAAAAGCCCTCAGCTCAGTAGATGTTACTCTGCCTGGTATACAGGTCGAGCGGGGGACCATTCATCCTATTGAGAGCACCTTGAGGGATTTCAAACAGATCTTCCATCGTCTTGGTTTTTCTGTAGCAGAAGGTCCGGAGATCGAGACCCAGTGGCATAATTTTGACGCCCTGAACTTCCCGCCGGAACATCCGGCCCGGGATATGCAGGATACATTCTTCCTTAAGAATGACTCTGTGCTCAGAACCCATACTTCGCCAGTTCAAATTCGACTCATGTTGGAGGAAAAGCCTCCCATACGATCGATCATGCCAGGGCGCGTCTATCGAAATGAAGCCATAGATGCCGGGCATTACTGTCTGTTTCATCAGGTGGAAGGCTTATATGTGGATGAACACGTCACCATGGGTGAATTGAAAGCCACACTGGAGTTATTCTGTCGGGAATATTTTGGTGAAAGCGTAAAGTTGCGCTTCCGTCCGAGTTTTTTCCCTTTTACCGAGCCCAGCAGTGAGATGGATGTTTCCTGCTTCCTCTGCGGGGGCCAGGGCTGTCGGGTCTGCAAACAGACCGGTTGGCTTGAGATTGGTGGTTGTGGTATGGTGGATCCCAATGTCTTCAAATCAGTGAATATTGATTCCGAGATCTATACCGGCTATGCCTTTGGTATGGGAATCGAGCGAATAGCCATGATGAAGTACGGGATCACTGATATACGGCTCCTGTTCGAGAATGATGTTCGCTTTCTGAAGCAATTTTAAATAGAAGAACTGCGAAATGAGTTAGACGTGTTGCGTATGAAAGATCTTAAACAATTTTTAAATAATTATTCTCAATTCTCGTCATCGCGAGGAAGACTGACACATGTGTCAGAATGATGCGGCGATCTCGAGTTCGAGATTGCTTCGCTACGCTCGCAAAGACGAGATAGGTAAATATTATGAATATTTCGTATAATTGGCTAAAAGAATACATTGATATTGACCTGGAACCAAAGGTTCTGGCAGAAAAACTGACCGATGCCGGCCTGGAAGCCGTGATTGTAGAGACGCTTCCGGAATTTTTTGAAACCATTGTCGTCGGTCATGTGATTTCAAGAGAACAGCATCCAGATGCTGACAAGCTCAGTGTTTGCATGATCGATCTGGGGGCTGGTGAAGCCCAGCAGATCATTTGCGGTGCGCCAAACATTGCAGCCGGCCAGAATGTGCCTGTTGCCACTGTGGGAACGCGTTTCCCCGATGGGAACGCCATTAAGAAAGCCAAGCTGAGAGGTGTAGAGTCCAACGGCATGGTCTGTTCCGAACGGGAGCTGGAACTTTCGCAAGATCATTCCGGGATTATGGTCCTCGATGAATCTGCAAAGCCTGGTACGAACATGAAATCCTATCTTTCCGGCAATGATGTATCGATCGAGCTGGACCTGACCCCCGATCGCTCCGATGCCCTTGGTCATCTTGGTATTGCCCGAGATCTGGCAGCCTCATTGAATCTGGAATTAAAGAAACCAGTCTTCGAAGTCATTGAATCAAATACCGACACTTCCAGTCTGATTTCTGTGGAACTTGAAGATGTCCAGGCCTGTCCCCGTTATGCAGCCCGCATTGTCAGGGGCGTTACCATTGGAGACTCTCCCAGCTGGATTCGTCAGCGTTTGCAGTCAGCCGGTATCCGATCCATCAATAATGTGGTGGATGCAGCCAATTATGTTTTAATGGAAACAGGTCACCCCTTGCATACCTTTGACCTGCGCTATATCGAGGGCGAGAAGATCATTGTCCGGAAGGCTCGGGATAAGGAAAAGATCACGACTCTGGATGGCAAGGAGCGAGAACTGGATGATAGCGTCCTGTTGATTTGTGACGGGGTAAAGCCTGTGGCTGTTGCCGGCATCATGGGTGGTGAGAATTCAGAGGTGAAAGGCGATACCACAGACCTTTTGCTTGAGAGTGCCTATTTTGATCCCATCGTCGTGAGACGGGGTGCCAAAAAATTACAACTGGCCACAGATGCCAGTCATCGTTTTGAGCGTGGAACAGATCCCAATGGGATACCCTTTGCCCTGGACAGACTTGCGAGTCTGATCGTTGAATTAGCGGGCGGGGAGATCACCCAGGGGATGGTCGATGCATATCCCTCACCAATTGAACCCATCGTAGTGACCATGAGGGCAGCGCGATGTAATGCGATCCTGGGAACGGATATCAGTACAGTAACCATGTCCGGAATTTTGAATGGTCTCGAGCTATTCCATACCGAATCAGAGGGCTTATTCCAGGTAAGTGTTCCCACATTTCGCCCCGATATTACCCGCGAGATCGATCTTGTCGAGGAAATCGGTCGCATCCATGGTTATAACAACATTCCTCTACCTGATCATTTCAGGATAGCGAACAAGATCAATAAAAAGACCCCTGATCAGATCAGGGAGAAGATCATTGATCAGTTGGCAGCGATTGGATTCAATCAGATCTATGGCAATGGTTTAATGGCCGTTGAGGAGCATCCTGCAGTCTTTGGAGACGAGGAAGCCCTTGTCCTGGCCAATCCGCTTTCCCGCGACATGGCTTCCATGCGTACCTCTTTGCTTATGGGAGTGGCCAAGGTTGCAGATTATAACATCAAGCGCCGTCAGGTGGACCTGAAATTGTTTGAACTGGGTCAGGTCAGCACAGTTGATCTGAATTCAGAGACAGGTGCAAGGGAGACCAGTCATCTGGGTATCTTCATTTCAGGGGACGTGCGCACCAAGCAGTGGTCAAGCGAGGCTGAACCTGCCACTATTTTTCATCTGAAGGGATTTGTGTCATCCATTTTCGCCGATCTATTTGGCAAGACGATCAACTACAAAGCTATCCCGCATGATCTGTTCAGCGACACTCTTGAGATACTCATGGACGAGGAGCAGGTGGGCGTCCTGGGTTCGCTTAAAAAAATTGATCAAAATTTGAAAGGCCTGTCTGGTATTTATACTGAGATTCGTATACCAGAAAATCTTGGATTGGACCGCAGGATCCACTATCAACAAGTCTCGGTTTTCCCTGTCGTAGAAAGGGATCTTTCCATTCTCATCGATTCAGATGTGAGTTATGAGAACGTGGAGGAAACCATCCGTAAAAATGCTGGTAAGTCATTAGTATACAGCCGTTTATACGACATCTATGAAGGAAAATCTATTGCAAGTGGTAAAAAAAGTCTTACATTTAGACTGGTTTTTCAAAATCAACAGAGAACGCTTACAGAAAAGGAAATCGATAAGGATTTCCAGCGTATTCTCAGAGGATTGGAAGACGCGTATAAAGCAACCCTAAGGGAGGCAATCCTGTGATCGAAGAAGTCCTGAGTAAGTTTGAA
The DNA here is from genome assembly GCA_021734325.1 of Fidelibacterota bacterium. Taxonomy (GTDB): domain Bacteria; phylum Fidelibacterota; class UBA8477; order UBA8477; family JABMPR01; genus JABMPR01. The sequence continues at coordinate 17,500 of JAIPJF010000014.1, forward strand.
GATAAGGTGAGATTGCTGGTTGCTCATGTTAGTTTATTAAAAAAAGAAAACCTTTCCCTCCGCAATCAGATCATAGAGCGATCCGTAGATGGTAAATTTCGAAATGCTGAAGCCATTCGGATCAAGCTAAATAGTATGATTGAAATGATCGATGCTGAGCTGGAAGTTTTGTGACGCGAATTCTAACCGACGTGCATAATGAATAAGTGAACGATGTAATGGACACGATAGATAACAATTCCACTGTACAAGTAACGATTTACGGCAAGTCTTACACGATCAAAGGTAAGGCAGATTCGAGTTATATCAGTGGTGTCGCCAATTATGTCGATATGAAAATGAGAGAAGTTGAAGAGGGTGCCAATGCTGCTCAGGAAGAGGGCAAGGTTGCCATTTTGGCTGGGATGAATATTACCGATGAGCTATTTTCAGCCCGCCAGGAAAAAGATAAGATAGAAAGTCGCATAGAAGAGCGCGTTCAAGCGCTTACCGAACTCATTGACGAAACGCTTAGCACCTAAGGTGAAGAATTCCGTGTAAGGGTTTAAAACACCCGTTTCCCTGTTTACAGGCATAAAATTTCCAAAGGTTTTCATTCTATAGAAAGGTGGAATCCATGGATTTTACGTCGCTCGTCCCGCTTGTGGCTGTCATATTGGGATTTGGAACTGCAATACCCCTCGTCGCATACTCCTACAAAATGAAAACCAAAGCTGCCGGTAATCTGGCAGAACAAATCCTATCCAATGCGGAAAAGGATGCCCTTTCATTCCGCAAGGAAAAGGAGTTGGAAGCTCTTGATGAGGCTCGAAAAATCCTTCAAAAAGCAGATGAAGAGGCCAAGGTTAAATATGAGGAACTCCACCAATCTCAACGGAATGTTTCCAATCGTGAAATAAAACTGGATTCCAAGTCTGAGGCACTTGATCGTAAAGAGCTGGAGATAAAGAAGATCGAGGCAGAGATTTCTCAAAAGTTCAAAGAAGCGGAAGAAGAAAAAGTTCGCTTGGATGCTCTGGTATCTCAGGAGAATGAAAGACTTGAACGAATTTCCAAGATGAGCCGGGATGAAGCCAAGGAAATACTCATAAACAATATGAAAGAAGTGGCTGAGGCGGAGGCAGCCCAGATCTCGAAACAGATCCGTGAAACTGCCCTGGCCAATGCCAACAAGGAAGCCAACAAGATCGTTATCTCCGCGATCCAGCGTTCTGCCGCAGATCATACAGCCGAGTCCACGGTTTCAGTTGTTGAGCTACCTTCAGATCAAATGAAGGGGCGGGTCATAGGTCGTGAAGGGCGAAACATCAGGACCTTTGAGCAACTGACAGGTGTTGAGCTTATCGTAGATGATACACCGGAAGCAGTCGTTTTATCCGGTTTCGATCCGGTGCGTCGTGAGATCGCCAGGATTGCCTTGACAAATCTGGTCCAGGATGGCAGAATTCATCCTGCCCGGATAGAAGAAATGATCAATAAGGCCACCGTTGAAGTGGAAGAAGAAATGCGGGTGGCTGCTGAAGAGGCCATCTCTGAATTGAATCTTCCTTCCTTTCATGCACAGATCATGAAACTTATCGGTCGCCTCAAATACAGAACCAGCTACGGACAAAATATTTTAAAACACAGCATTGAAGTCGGATGGCTGACCGGGCTTATGGCAGCTGAACTTGACATGGACGGAACCATGGCAAGACGGGCTGGTTTTCTCCATGATATTGGGAAAGCCATTGACCGGAACACCGATGGTACTCACGCACTCATTGGTGGTGAATATGCCCGTAAATTCGGTGAGCCGGAGGCAGTGATCAATGCCATCGAGTCTCACCATGAGGAGGTTCCCATGACGGGACCCATTTCAGCTCTGGTCCAATCGGCTGATGCCATCAGCGGTTCCAGACGTGGCGCCCGTGGTGATACGTTGGAAAGTTATATCAAACGTCTGCGGAATCTCGAAGGAATCGCCACTGGCTTCGATGGTGTCTCAAAATCCTATGCGATACAGGCTGGCCGTGAGGTCCGCGTCATGGTGGAAAGTGACAAGGTAGATGACAACAGGGCACAAACTTTAAGCCTGGAAATTGCCGGTCGCATCGAGGCTGAAATGACCTATCCGGGGCAGATCAAGGTGGTCGTCATACGTGAATCAAGGAATACAGCCATTGCCAAATAATCCGATCATACTGAATGGAAAACTGGTTTCCCAATCTGTTCGCGAGGGTCTTATCGAGCGGATCAACGTGCTTAAATCCAAGGGGATCATACCAGGATTGACGGTCATCCTGGTAGGAGAGGATCCGGCTTCACAGAGTTATGTGAGAAGCAAGGAGCGCCAAAGCGCCATATTGGGTTTCAAATCTGAAGTCATCCGCCTGGATGCCAGTACGACTCAGCAGGAATTGCTTAAAAAGGTCGAGGATCTGAACCAGGATGATTCGATTCATGGGATACTGGTCCAATTACCCTTGCCCAAACATATTGATGATCAGTTGATCATTGAAAGCATTAATCCAGCAAAGGATGTGGATGGGTTTCATCCCATGAGTGTCGGCAGGCTGGTCCTGGGGCTTGATGGATTTGTATCGTGCACTCCGGCTGGTATTCTGGAGATCATGAAGTACTATCAGATTCCCACTGAAGGAAAACATGTGGTCATTGTTGGAAGATCCAATATTGTTGGCAAGCCCATGGCGAATCTCCTGATCCAGAAGCGGGAATTGGGAAATGCTACAGTTACGCTCGTTCATACGAGAACACCGGATATGAGTATTCATACGAAGCAGGCAGATATTCTGATTGCTGCAGCAGGGGTTCCAGAGTTTATCACGGCTGACATGGTGAAGGAGGGGGCGGTTGTGATCGATGTTGGCATTAACAGGGTTGATGATCCCAGCTCGGAAAAAGGTTACAAGTTGGTTGGTGATGTAGATTTTGAATCGGTCGCTCCAAAAAGTTCAGCCATTACTCCTGTTCCCGGTGGTGTTGGTCTGATGACAGTTGCCATGTTGCTCTCTAATACCGTTAAATCGGCGGAGAACAGCATAAAATAGATTTGCATGGGGTAGGGTTGAATCTAGCTTATCCCGCTTTTAAATGCCCCGTAGCTTCCCGACATTCGTTGTCACTCTGTCGGGACAGGCAGCCTCGCTACGGGAGTTGAAAAGTTTTACGAATAATTCTGGACTCAGGTCTTGATTATTGACATGCGCCCGTAGCTTCCCGACATTCGTTGTCACTCTGTCGGGACAGGCAGCCTCGCTACGGGAGTTGAAAAGTTTTACCAATAATTCTGGACTCAGGTCTTGATTATTGGCATGCGCCCGTAGCTCAGCTGGATAGAGCGTCGGATTCCGGTTCCGAAGGCCGCAGGTTCGACTCCTGCCGGGCGTACGACCAAAAGCCCCAACTGGGGCTTTTGCTTTAGCAGAAATTCACCAAAGAGAATTTCTGCCCGCCTTAATCAAAAGTTTTCATACTGTATTATAGATCGGAATACATTCAAACCCTGTACCTGCGATAGGCCGGGTAAGTAGTGGTCGAACCAAGCCCTTCGATGAACTCAGAATAAACTCCACCGAGCAAGACGAGCGAACCACGTAGTGTGGAGGCTCAGCCACTCCTGCTTGGGCTTTTACTCTAGCAATTAAAAAGAGAATAAGACCCCCGGAGGAAAGGTTTAGCTGCTTCTCAATTTATCCAACCCAAATAAAATGAATGGCAGCAGGATCAGTGGAATAAGTTGATAACCAAGCGGTGTTGTTATCAGCATACCACCTAAAAACCCGGCCGTGATAAATCCATACTTTAAGAGATAGTAGAAAACCTTCGCACTCAATATTGATGCGACTCCGGCAAGAATGACAGAATCTTTCTTGCCCATAATCCAGTGAAACACGATCACGTTGAGACTCAACTCAGCGGAGATCAGGATGTTCTTTGGAAAGACCGGGTGCCCGGAGAAAAATGTGGACAAAAATGGGATGGTGGCTGCCAGGACCAATGAATTCGTCCGGTCTGTGGTCAGGAGAGTAAGAAAGAGCAATAGTCGCATGGGATCAATGAGGTAAAGCGGAACCGGCAAAACGTGTGTAAGTCCAGGAAGCAAATAAATTGCCAGGATTATTCCCAGATCAATGAGGGATGTGGTTCGAATCTGGTTTGCCCAGACTGCAGCTTTTGTTGTACTCATGGTCAATTTCCTTAATTTTAGCTGTAGAAAGTCATTTCACTTGTTTTATCAGTTGCTTTTGTAACAAAAATGCCCGCTTTCCCGACAATGGGACATTTAAACTCACAGATCCCGCAACCTATGCAAAGCTCTGGGACAACATAGGGCATCTTCAGCACACGAGATTCGCCGCTTGGGAGTTCGGCTGTCTTCAATTTAAACTTGATGGCTTTGTCAGGTGTCGGGCAGTGCTCTTCACAAACAATGCAATCTTCATCCCTCGCATAGGGAATGCATAAATCCTCTCTGAAGTATGCCTCACCCATCACAAACTTCTGCTTTTCACTCAGAGAGATAGGTTCTATGGCATCTGTGGGGCAGACCTCGGCGCATAGATTGCAGTTGTATTCGCAGTATCCTGTGCGCATTTGTGCGGCTGGTAACCACAGCTGTGTCAGTGAGCTGTGGATGCCGTCAGGCTGTAAACAGCCGCCATTTGACTCACAGATTCGTACGCATTCTAGACAGCGGATGCATTTATCCTGAAATTCTGCTTCTGCCAGAGCACCTGGAGGACGGATCATCAGACGTTCATGATTTCGGTTAGGTAAGGTGATACTGAGTAATCCTAAGCCAGCAACACCAGATACCATACTTGTGAGCACTTGACGTCGGCTCATGTCCAGTTCAGTATGGTATGGCTTCCAGCGCCAGCGATAGGTGATAGCTTTTGTCTTTGGTGGGCAAGCAGCGCCACAATTGAAACACTCGATGCATTCGACTTTATTTGTTTTTGAGACATCATCTTTGGGAATTGCATCCATTTTGCATTCACTGATACACATGTTACACGCCGGACACTCTTCTCCAACCAGCCTTTCATAAAAACGGGATTGGGACAGGAAACCAAGTAAAGCTCCCGCCGGGCATACATATCTGCACCAAAATCTTCTCGATAGTTTCTCACCTGCCAGGATAGCCCCGCTAAAAAGAGCAATGAGCAATACCTGCTGGTAATGCGCCTGCGCCTCCGGCATCACATTGTCCTTGAACAAATCAAATAGATAATATGCCGGCGTCTCCAGAATTGATATCTCGGCCAGAACGAGAAGCGATTTTTCAGTAAAGAGGGTGGCCATGGGATACAGGATCACCGTGAGCATTCGATTAAAAATAGATAAAGGATCGAGATAACCCCAGAGATTGAGAGAGAAGAGAGCAAGAATCATTAAGGCCAGTAAATTAGCAAACTTTAGATATCGTAATTTATCCCAACGCTGTGCAACCCTATTCCTGGGAGTTTTGATCAAGTGGTCCGTGGCATCCAGGCAGGTCCCCAGAGGGCATACCCATGAACAAAAGAATCGACCCAGGAAGGGTGTAAGCAGCAAAATGATCAATCCCGGAATGATCAGCGGGGGAAACGAAAGGGTCTCAATAAAGGTGAAAACCGGAATTAAGGGACTGAGGCGCAGGCCAAAATCAGATCCCATGGTGATTTCATAGGGATACCGAGCATTAAGGAACAGGATGATGAACAGGAGGAAGAAGCCCATTTGAACGAGCTTCCGTAAGTTCTGCATAGTCACGGCTAACTTCATCCCTGTTTTCTTAGGCCAGGTCGATGCGTGCCACGCTCAGATTTTGAGTATCATAGATTGCCAAACCACGTTCAACAGCCACCTTGATCTGTTCTGTGTCTGAAAGAGAATGGCCAAATAGCTCAAGACCAAGAACATCAGCACTCACCGTACAGGGGCTGGCAATGAGTGCTCTCGTCAGGCGTACATCATCAGGATTGCCACCAGATGGCCCATTTGCCACGAGCATGCGATAGGCATCGATCACAGTAAGGGTGGGCATGATATGTTGAGTGATATCAGCCATCTTTTCAGCAAAGTTCACATGGAGAGTACCGCGCCTGCCACCCATGACGCCCATAAGGTTCTTTAAACCCAGGGTCACCTTTGCACTTCCGTGGTGTTTGGCAATCGGAATGTTGATCACCTTGTCAGCTTCGAGATAGTCCTTATAAATTGGCCATGATTTCAGGGCTTTTCCATTTAAAGGCATTTCCACATAGCGATTATTTCTGACCTGAACAACCTCTGCACCTTTGGCTGCGGCAGCATCTGCAATTCCTGAATTTCTATAGCAGCGCTGTGGTTCGTTACAGGTGCGGTCAAGAACTTTGACCTCTGAGGCGCCTGCGGCAAAACAAAGACTGGTCAAGGTGGCAACTACCTCTGGATTTGTGTTGGCTGCCAATTCAGGGCTGCGGTCCCAGCCTATGTTTGGTTTGAGTAATACCTTATCACCCTTTTTTATGAATCGCTCCATTCCACCCAGCGCCTGAATGGCACTCTGTACCAAGGCCTCAGGTTCACCATTTTTAACGAATGCAGCATGGGGGAGGCTGGTCTCCTGGGCAAATAACTGCCATCTGGAGAGGGGAATGGACATGGCCACAGTTCCAAGTGCAGATTTTTTTAAGAATTCACGACGCTTCATGGCATACTCTCCTGATTATATTCGTTAACGCTAGATTTATAAAATCTAATCATTCCTCGGGATTTGCCAAGTTGAACTTTGAGTGCTAATTATGGTGCCATTATGGGTAGCCCTCATTGCCTACAAACACTTTGCCCTTATGCAGACTCACAAAAAAAGAACCATCGACCTGCAAGGAGACATCCTGATTTCTTTGACTCAACATTCATAGCACATATCCAATAAGGCACAATTAGCACAACGGGGTTGCGCATATTGCGCAACAATCTTGTAGAAATGATGAATAAATTCGTACCATTAAACCCATTCCTAAGAATTATGGACCCTGCGTTTACATCTATAGAAAAATACAAGTATCAACAAATATATAAGCATGGTATCACCTGTAATCAGATTAGTATTATTTTATAAGAGCAATATAAATAGATAGATAAATTTTATATTTCTTCATACAAATAGGATATGTCTATGAACTCGGAGAAAGATAGGAGATGGCAGTATAGTCTAACGAATAAAACTGTTGACAACATTAATATCAAAAATTATTATATGCACAAACGATTGAGCAGACATTAATTACGATTTGAGATATGGATTATTCATAATCCACAAAATGTATTAGGAGACATCGTTGAACGAGAACAGACAAATAACCTTAGATGATATTGCGCATCATGTCGGTGTTTCCCGTACAACGGTTTCACGAGTACTCACAGGTCAGGCAGCAAGATATCGGATCAGTAGCCAAACCAGTGAAAATGTCTCACAGGCGGCATTGGAACTGGGTTATATGCCAGATCAGCTTGCAAGGGCATTGCGTACCAGACGTACAAACACCATTGGTCTTATCATCCCGGATATATCGAATCCTTTCTTCTCCACTGTCGCTCGAAACATTGAGATACAGGCTCGTAAGATCGGTACATCGATCATTTTATCCGATAGTCAAGAGGATACTCAGCTCGAAATTGAATCGACGAGACTTCTCCAAAGCCGAAAAGTCGATGGTCTGATAATCTGTCCCGTAGGCGAGGAATTCGAGCATCTGTTAAACCTAAAAAATAGCGGACTACCTCTGGTGATTATTGATCGCTATTTTCCACAACTTGACTGTGCCTACGTGGTTTCAGATAATTATCGTGGGGCTTTGGAAGCGTTATCATATTTTTTTGAGATGAACCATAAATCAGTGGCTTTTATACAGGGTCGATCAAATACATCTGTAAATGACGATCGAGTCAGGGGGTACCGGGATGCCCATGCGAAATATAATCTGCCAGTTGATGAGTCCCTTATCGTGGGAGATAGTTTTGGGAAAAGGAATGGCTATATCGGAGCGAAAATTTTGCTGACGAAAAACCCTCGACCTACGGCAATATTTGCAGCCAGTAACCTTATCTCACTTGGTGCAATGTCAGCGATTCAGGAGGAGGGGCTAAAAATTCCTGATGATATCTCTATTATCTCTTTTGATGATCAGCCCTATTCAGAATATCTCGCGACACCCATGACAACTGTATCTCAACAAACATCAGAAGCTGGCGAGATAGCTTTCAGATTGTTACAGGCCCAGATCAAACAGGAAGGAAAACATTCAACGGAGGGGATCGTCCTGCCGACTGAATTGATATTCCGGAAATCTGTTAAAAAATTGGATTGACCAATAGGAACAAGATGAGTAACAAAAATAATGAGTTAGGCAAATCCAGCAAGGATAACGAGGTGCTTTGTTCAACTCGAGTTATCTATGGATGACCTTTCTTAAGAACCGTAAGGAGAACAGCGTCATGAAAAACAGTTACAAGCTATCAACAGTTTTGTTAGCCGCACTACTACTCATGATCATACCCTCTACAATCCTGGCTCAAGATGCAGAGAACATGTCATTACTTGGGAACTGGGGTATTGGTGGCGGAGAAATTAGAGCAGTCAGCAATCAGGGTGATCTGGTGTACTATGGAGTAGGCAATGTTTTAAAAATCGTCAGTTTTGAAGATCCTGCAAACCCGTTTGCAGCCGGATCTGTCATCCTTGATGACATGGTTGAGGATATCGTATGGACAGTGATCGATGGCAAGACATATTGTTTAGTTTCAGGCTCATCACTAAACATTGTCGATGTTACAAACCCCATCACACCCAGTTTAACTGCAAGCATGTCGTTGGCAGGCTATGGTGAAGGTCTCGCTGTCAGCGGAACATATGCCTATATAGCGGCTGGAAGTTCAGGAATGCAGGTGATTAATATCAGCAATCCGGCAAGTCCTGATAGTGTTACAACCGTTGCTGGTTCAGGATCAGGTTATGCGGAAGGTATCAACGTATCAAGTCCCTATGCTTATCTTGGAAATGGTGCGAATGTAACGATCTATGATATCAATACGCCTGAAACACCAAGTATCGTCGGTACCTATGAGGGGACAGACTGGGTACAGGATGCGGTGGGACGAGGTAACTACCTATATGTTTGCGAATGGGGAGTTGGAGTTGACGTTGTCGATATCTCAAATCCTGCCAGCCCAACATTCGTGACCACATTTTCCAATCCCAAAAATGCCGATATCATGTTTGATGGGGATTTTGGATATATTGCATCACGGGATGGGGGTTTGACGGTGATAGATGTATCCAGCCCGGCAGCACCCACTTTGGTGAATACGTTCACTACACAGGGTACATTAAGGAAGGTTTCCTATGGTGCTATCACGATCAGCAGCACAGTTACAGGTCACATCTTCACAGCAGAGGTATCCGGTCTTGGTGCTGTCGATGTATCGAGTGCTGCCACAGGGATGGATTATTCGGCAAGAATAGCCGTTACACCCCCTGCCGAAGGTATTGCCTATAGCGCCCTGGTCATGGGAACGAAAGCATATGTTCCATACGGCAGTGCAGGTATGAGGATCCTCGATGTCACCAATCCTGGTGCCATGACGGAATTGGGTCACTTTACCCTTGGTACCAACTCACGCAAAGTTGTCGTGAAGGATAATATTGCCTTCCTGGCTGACAAATCATTTGGTGTCTTTGTCCTTGATGTGACAGATCCTGGCAATATTGATTCTTTAACCTCCTTTGCTGATGCAGCTGCCCAGGATATTGGTATTAGTGGTGATTATGTATATGCAGCGGTACGTGATCTTGGTATTGCAGTCATCGATGCAAGCACTGCCAATGCTCCGACCCTGGTGACCCATCTTTCCAGTTTCTGGGGAGAGGGTGTAGCTGTTGATGGGAATGTAATGGCTCAGAGTACCTGGGATAAGATCTACTTTTATGATATCACGAATCCTGCTGCTCCTGTTATGGCAGATTCCCTGATCCTGGTCACAGGTACAGGTGAATTTGGTATTTCAGGAGACTATGCCTACATCCATGACTTTGACACACTGAGAGTCATCGATATCTCCGACTTGAGCAATGTCGTAGAAGTGGGAAAGGCGTTTACAGGTGGCAGTTGGGATGGAACGGCTTTTGTCGAAGCTGACATTGCCTATGTAAATTGTGAATCAAACGGAATCAAGATGTTTGATGTCAGTGATAAAACAGCACCAACTGAAATCGGACACTGGGATGGTGTTGCCACTGCCAGAAATATCTTTGTTCTGGCTGGCACAGTATATGTCGCCGAAAAAGAAGGCGGTCTGTCCATATACGGCAGTTCATTCGTTGCCGTTGAACCAGCAGGGTATCTGCCCAGGAATTTCACTTTAAGTCAGAATTTCCCCAATCCCTTCAATCCCAGCACTGTGATCGAATATGGGATTCCGGAAGCTTTGGGATCCAGCGATGTAAGGCTTGAGGTATTCAATGTCCTCGGTCAGTCAGTTCAGACACTTGTCAATCAAAAACAGTTGAGTGGCACCTATCGCGTTCGGTGGGATGGTCACAATAATGCTGGAAAACAACAAGTAGGTGGCGTGTATATCTACAGATTGACGGTAGGTCAACAGACGTTAACCAACAAAATGATCCTATTGAAATAAACCTTCCTTAGGATGTGATTACCTGAGAATCTGCATGCTGACAAGAAAATTGTCAGCATGCATCGCTGGAGGGTTATTAAGATATCAAACCTCCTTTTGAGTAGCCCTCCAGCGAATTTCAGGTCCACTGACCGGGATTGGCGATTGCATCAATGTTTTGTACAACTGATAACCATGAATTGATCTGGAAGAGCAGAGGATGAAAACAATACTATATCGAAGCATAATGGCAATCATTTTGATCTTGTCCATCTATCCCAGCCTGGCATTTTCTGCAAACCAAGGAAAAATCATTGGCAAGGTGACTGATGCAGACACCGGGGAACCGCTTATAGGCGTAAACATCCAGCTGATGAATACCTCCATGGGTACAACCACAGATATGGATGGTCAATATGTGATATTGAATATCCATCCAGGCGTATATACGGTTCGTTATTCCTATGTGGGATATGAAACTGTTAACAAGGGAGGAGAATACGTCAGCATTGACAACACGACATGGATAGATGTTCAATTACATTCTTCCGTCTTCCAGGGGGCAGAGGTCACCGTTGTCGCAGAAAGACCGCTTATTGATGAAAATCTAACCGGATCTAAACAAATAGCTACCAGTGAAGAGTTTAAAAAGGAGCCCATAAATTCTGTAAGTGAGATCCTTGAGACCCAGGCAGGAATATTCCAGGGGAGCTATCGTGGCGACTCTCAGGTCCAGACTGTATTTTTGCTAAACAGCATCAGTGTCAATAGTGGTCTGTTCTCTGACAATTTTTCTGGATTTAACCTGTCTGCTATACAGGAAATATCGGTCCTGACAGGGGGTTATAGCGCTGAATATGGTGATGCCCGTGCAGCTGTTATAAATGTGGTTGAGAAGATGTCGACCAAGGGTATTCACGGTTCTTTCCAATCGCGTGTGCGTCCTGCAGGAAAATACCATTTCGGTCCAAACATGTACAGTCGCGACAATTACGATATTGTTAACTTCGGACTAGCGTACTGGACAGAACAGTCAGAGAATACATTAAGTCCCTATTACAATCAGGACCCGAACGAATTGCTTGCTCAATGGCAGGCTCAAAGCACACCCAGCGATGTTCTGGGGAAATACACTGAACGTGCAGAGCCAGAATATGAAGCCACACTGTATGGTGGTTTATTCCAGCGGATCAGCTTTTTACTGTCGGGACGCTATAAAAAGGGTGTAGGCATTTATCCCCAGGGTATCGCCTATAATCCTGAGTTCAATGTCCAGGGTTATGTAAATATAGAAATCTCAAGAGCATTACAGCTCAGAGTAGGTGGATTTGTTGGTGGCTATGAAAGTGCCTCTCCCAATGGAACCAATTTTGATTCCTGGGAAAGTGCACAGGAACACCAATGGCTGGGACTAACGACAGTCACAGATCCATACTCGGATAGTAAATATAATCCCATGGGAGTGATCTATGATCATTTCCCAGAGCTTCGTTCCTGGCAGCAATCCTATTTACGTTTAACACATATCATCAATCAGAAATCTTTTTATCGACTGGTAGCATCCTATCTCTACGATAGCATGAATCGCTCAGACCGCTATGGTGTTGTACCCGATAGTCTCTGGTCCAGGAGGGATGATACTTATCTTATGGTCACCAGATTCAGGGATCAGGGATATTTCCACGGTTCCGATGATAATCTGAGTGAAGTAAAGCAGCTTACTTTTGATTATACAAACCAATACCTGGTGAATCAGGAATTGAAGATCGGGTTTGGAGTGAAGCAATATAAATTTGATGTTACCCATTACATGACATCGTATGAAGGGGGAGGCCGTTGGAATCTGATGAATGTCTTTGATGGCAATCCCTATGAAGGTCACTTCTATGCGTCCAATCTGATGGAATATCCTGGCATTCGGCTCAATGTAGGGGTACGGGTAGATTTCTTTAATCAGAATCGGGATGCTTCAGCAAACATGTTTGATCCGTTGGCCATACAACTTTCCACACCGGGTCATGATCAAACCCAAGCGCTTGGAATACCAGGCGATCCTGAAAGGATTCCCACAGAGATGCAGGTTGCTGTTTCTCCCCGTATCGGGATTACCCATCCCTTGAGTAGTGTGTCTGTCGTTCGATTCTCCTATGGGCACTTTTATCAGAGACCTTCCTGGTCCAAAATGTTTGGTTTTCCCTTTGTGAACTACACAGAGGATGAGGAAACAGTCCTTGACCCGTATGCACCCCAGACAACGTATATGGAGGAATGGCAGGGATTTTATGGAAATCCGCTGATGACATACGAAAAAAGTGTACAATATGAATTGGGCTTCGACTACGTATTCAAAAATATCATCAAAGCAAAAATGACAGGGTATTACAAGGATTCAGATCGGGAGGCCAATGTGATTACCGGCCTATATGCCAAAAATTACACAGCGACCAAGGCTTTGATGGTAAGCAATGGCGGCTATTCTGATACCCGTGGTCTGGAATTGGGCATCGAATCTCGACTTCCTGGAATGTTTAATATGGGTATTGGTTACGATGTGTACTGGTCCTTTAATGGTGAGGTAGGGTATTCACGATTGAATGAACCTGGATCTGTATTCATCGATTTACCAAAGGGTCTGCGCTCAGACAAGGGAATCTGGAGTGGATTTCAGAAAGTGAAAGCCTGGGCCAGTGTGGATGTTGCTCCAAAAGCAGGTCCCCAGATTTACGGCATGTCACCGCTGGGTGATATTCACCTTTACACATATTTTTGGTGGCGTGAGGGTGATCCATATACTTACCATGCACCTGGTGATCTATCAACTCGGGAAAATAACATGCGCTGGTTCAATATTTATCAGTTTGATTTAAAACTGGCCAAGAGCATTCAGATTAGATCGAGCAAGATTGAGTTTAGTGCAGATATCAGAAACCTTTTTGATACGAAAATACTGGCAAAATTATATGGTGATGATCTGAAATATTACCATGAAAATCCAAGTTTACCCTTGGAAGATCGACTTCCGAAACATAGTTATTCTAAGGAGAATAATGTGTGGCACTGGTACACTTACGAAGTTCCCCCACGACAATATTATCTCCAAATGAAACTGGAATTCTAATGGAAAAGATATTAGCCGAGATGAAGCAGAACCCAATTATGAATCATACACCATGGACGACTAAAAAGACTAAAGCTTATGTATTGATGCTCGTTCTAATCCTCTTGACAACAACGCTTCAGGCACAGGTAAGCTGGACGAAGCAAACCCTGAAGCGAGGTCGGTTATGGGCCACGGTGTGGAATTCACTGCAGTATGGTGACCCCACAGAACCGGTGAATGCCTATCACACCCTTGACTATCCCGGCTATTCAAAAGGAACAGATGTAAGCGATGTCTTAAATTATGCCGGGGCCGGAGGATATGCGATTTATGGCATCCGCAACAATGTTGAATATGCCTATACTTTGGATTCCAGATATTTTCCATCCGGTCAGGATGTCTATGCCACTGAAGAGGCTTTACTCAAGAAGAATTATAACCTGACTGATATCACGCTGCCTGGAGAAGAAATCGTCACAGGTGGGCATCACGTATATGGACTTGACGTAGGTATTCGACGTACCAGTCGTGTGTGGAGTTACCCTGCATACAAGGACTTTATCATCCACGAGGTGGAGATCACGAACAAGAAATTCAACAATGTCACTGATCTATATTTTGGAATGCGCTACAGTCTGAGATTCACGATCCGATCAGGGACCACCTATGATGAAAAGTACGGTTGGGACAATGAAAACGAGCTCTTCTATTTTTACGACGACCGCAGTATTAACTGGGAGGATGAGTCTGAAGTGTTGTTCAGTTACGGTGTCGGACCGGAAAGAGGGGATATTGCCGATGCCCGTGATATCTGGGAACCGAACTCTCGTGACCATGAATTGGATGCACCAGCTTATTTTTCAGCGATCATTCTTGATTCTGCCGGTGGTAACATCTATCAGAATATCCTGGAATATGGCTCCAAAAGTGGCGAAACAAATGCACCACTGGAAGATAGAATATTTATCCAATCTGTGGATGAGGCTGCCAATTTTAAAACCGTCATGACCCACCAACAACCCCGCCTGTCCTGGGATGAAGCAAAAGCTGCTGGAGGCGAAGGGGGGAACAAATATGAGAGAAGTCCCATCTTTCTTCTCAGTGCCGGTCCCTTCACTTTGACCCCTTTCCAGACGGTGAAGATAGTTTACGCCGAGGTCATGGGGGAAATGGATAGAGCCAAGATCGTGGAAGGAGGCGTGGAAAATATTGATCTTCTCGCGACTGCCTCACTGGATTCTTTATTAACACATGTTGAAGCTGCCAAACGACTCTATTCAAATGAGCTTATTCCAGAGGTCCATCCGCCAATGACCCCCACAAATGGGGAAAACAGCCTTACCATTACCCCCATACCAGGCTATGTCTCGGTCAAGTGGCCACCCATTCCCAGCAGCTATGCTGATCCTGCTACGGGTGCCAACGATTTTGCAGGGTATCGGATTTATAAATCCACCTACTTTACCATCGGACCGTGGGAACTGGTCACCGATATCCCGGCTGCAAGTGTGACACTGGCAAACGATGGAATGGTTGAGTATCAGGATTACGATGTCTCCAGCTCAGCTGGTTTGTATTATTGCGTGACCAGTTATGATACCGATGGGAACGAAAGTGGGAGGGTTAACAACAATCGTTTTCCTGTATATCCCTACAATATCCCCAATGAGAATTTTCCAGAAGATGTCTATGTCGTGCCGAATCCGTTCAAGCAGCACAGTGCATTGACTGGGCAGGGAGAGCGGTATCGTATCGAGTTTACCGGACTGCCAGGATCTGCAAAAATATCAGTCTACACCGTGGTGGGTGAACTGGTAAAGGAGATTAATCATGATGATGGCAGCGGGTCCGCTGCATGGGGAAGCATAACCAATCTTGATTACCAGCTAACGAATTGGGCCTTAAGCGTAGCACCAGGGGTCTACCTCTACAGGGTAGAATCTCGGGTTCCCGGGCACGAAGGTGAATCGTTCATTGGTAAACTGGCAATTATCAAGTAAAGAAGATGAATATGGAACCATATCGTAAAATAGCGTTTAGCATACTGATAGTAGCTTTCACTTTGCTTTTCCTCCAGCCACAGATGCTACATGCTCAAAGTGGTATTTCTCCTTCTGAAATTGAACGAGTAGGGCAATCAGGCTGGCAATTTCTGAAAATAAATGGTGATCCACGACAGGCAGCTCTGGGGGGGACATTCTTAACCTCATCCAATCCTACAGCAAATGTCGTATTTGGAAACCCAGCGTTATTGGCCTGGATTGAGAATTATGATATACAGTTCAATAATGTTTCCTGGCTGGCTGATCTCAAGTATACTTCAATCTCAGCTGCCCGTAGCTATGCAGGGATCGGAACATTTGCTATCAGCTATGTCGGGCTTGATTATGGCGATATCCCCGAAACCATCCATACAGGTATACAGGGAGGTGGTACAGTTCCCCTCGTCACTGGAGAAACTTTTACTGCCCGCGATATGGCAATTGGTGTTTCATATGCAAGGCAAATTACCCAACAATTGGCGCTAGGAGGTAATCTACGCTATTTGAATGAAGAAATTGCCGGGACAGGGATGTCAAACTGGTCTCTGGATTTCTCGACCATGTATTACACCGGATTACGCAGCTTGCGACTGGCGATCACAGCCAGAAACTTCGGGCCGGATGCCCATCTTGTCGGATACAGTGAAGAGCTCCAGTCAGAGCCAGTTGATATTCGCATGCCCATCGAGTTACGCGGAGGAATTGCCTACGATTGGTTGGATGGGAAGTCAAGCCATCACCTCCTAACCACAATATTGGAGGGTAAAGTCCCGAGTGATGGCAATGAAAAAATTCATTTTGGAACTGAATATAGCTACCGAAATCTTTTCAGCGCCAGAGGTGGCTATCGTTTTAACTATGATGAAGAGGGTTTGACTTTGGGTATTGGATTCAAGTTCCCTGTAGGCACGTTTAATTGCAGTTTGAATTACGCGTATTTGGACTTTGGCGCATTGACGCAGGTGAATATGTTTTCTTTCGGATTATCTTTCTAGCATAGATCAGAGGTAAGAAGTGATGATGAATAGGGTTGTTGTTGTGGGCAGTTATAACGTGGATATGACGATCACTACTGATGTGCTGCCTAAAGCGGGGGAGACCGTAATAGGTAAGAGTTTGCATCATGGCCATGGAGGAAAAGGTGCAAATCAGGCGCTTGCAGCTGTAAGAGCTGGTGCCGAGGTTAGTTTTTTTGCAAAGGTCGGTTCTGATCAATATGGACAGCAGGCAATCACTTGTCTCGCAAGGGAAGGAATTGGTAGTGAATACATTTTTCAGGAACCTGACACTGCAACTGGCATGGCCTTTATCACTGTAAATAATCTGGGTGAGAATAGCATTGTTGTTTCATCAGGTGCAAATTGGACACTTAGTGAGACGGATATTGAGAATCATGCAGAAATATTTAGCGATGCCGATATCTTGCTCACGCAATTAGAAACCCCCATTACTTCCGTTGCCATGGCGATCAAAAAAGCGCGCCAAAATAATTTGGAGGTCATTCTTAATCCTGCTCCCGCCCAGTCATTGACAGCCGAATTTCTTAAGGATGTTTCGATTATTAC
Source organism: Fidelibacterota bacterium (assembly GCA_021734325.1). Classification (GTDB taxonomy): domain Bacteria; phylum Fidelibacterota; class UBA8477; order UBA8477; family JABMPR01; genus JABMPR01. Next base: position 34,851 of record JAIPJF010000014.1, read on the forward strand.
TCCAAATCGCGTTGAGGCAGAGCTGATTTCTGGCGTCAGCATAAGGGATGATAAATCATTGGCAGATGCAGCCAATGTCATCCATTCTCTGGGCGTCGAGATCGTTCTGATCACATTGGGTGATCGGGGTGTGTTCATCTCAAAAAATGGTGAACAGCAGTTACTACCTGCCATCAAAACCAAAGCAATAGATACGGTTGGTGCCGGGGACGTGTTCAGTGGGTATCTGGCTGCTAATTATTCAGGGTTGGATAATCTGTTGGAGACAGTTACGCTTGCCAGCGCGGCTGCCAGTCTATCGGTTACCAGAATTGGTGCTCAAAATGCCATTCCCAGCCTCAAGGAAGTGAATTCCTACCTTAAAAAGCATGCTTTACTCGAAAAAGTCTAACTGCACATGAACCAGCGAGACTTGTCTTTATTAAAGCAATGGTCTATGTTCTGGGATGGTGTGCAGCATAGAAATCCAACGAATATTTAATTCACAATTAGCCTAGTATGTCACAATCCACGGTTTACACGCCTCGTCACAAAAACCCTAACCTGGATCAGCTTCAACTTCTTTTGCCCATAATCGTGCCAGTCATGTTAATCTCAATTATCCCATTGTTGAGAGGCATATACATTGGTTTTACAAGTTATGAGCTGGGTGGACAAGTTCAGTTTTCAGGTCTGGAAAATTATAGGATCATGCTGCATGACCGCTTTTTCTGGCGCTCAATGGGCGTTGGCTTTTTATGGACCGCCATCGTTACGACGCTTCAGATTGGACTCGGACTCTTCCTGGCCATGCTTCTTAACCAGGGACTAAAATTCACCTCATTTTATACTGTACTTATGCTTGTACCGTGGGCAATGCCCCCCATAGTCAGGGGATTGATCTGGCGACAGATTTACAGCCCTGATACCGGTGCATTGAATTTAATATTAAGCCAATGGGGTTTGATTAGCGAACCGATCAACTGGTTGACCAGCTTTGAGTGGGCTATCCCAGCCATCATTATCGCTGGAGTATGGGGTGAGATACCAAAGGCCGCCCTTTTCTTCCTTGCCGGGTTAAAAACGATCCCTGACAGTCTTTATGAAGCAGCGGAGCTTGATGGAGCAAGCAGTTTTCGGAAATTTCGTCACATAACCCTGCCCTTAATGAAGCCTATCATGGCCGCTGTTGTTTCACTATCCTTTATGTGGAATTTTAATGCATTTGGCCTGGTCTGGATACTAACTCAGGGTGGTCCGGGCGGATTGACAAGACTGCCCATGCTCGCCGCGTATGAGGAAGCTTTCCGATATGGGTACGTTGGCTACGCGGCTGCCATCGGGAATGTTATGGTGATCATTATTTCCTTTTTTCTTTTCTTCTATCTGCGGATTCAGCTGAAGGAGAGACTTGCCTCATGATAGGCATCCACAAAATGTTCAAGACCCGCCAGCTAAAACGTGGATTCTTCGTATCCAGCATGCATATAATCATCTTCCTGTATCTGGTCTATTTGCTTTTTCCATTGCTTTGGATGGTGTCCACCTCTTTGAAACCAACACCTGAGATCTACTCCGGTGTCCCATCACTGATCCCTAAGGTGCTGACCTTGGACCATTACTTTACCGTTCTTGAAGAAGAACGTCTGCTGCAAAGTATCTTTAACAGTTTCTATGTTGGCTGTATAACCTCTCTTATTGTCGTCTTTATATCACTTCCTGCAGCCTATGCCCTTTCTCGCTATAAAACCGCAGTGAACAAAGCTGTAATGGGATGGATACTCACATCGCAGATATTTCCGGCCATACTGATCATGATTCCCTTGTACATGATTTTACGATCCCTTCATCTGACGGACACTCTCTCAGGGTTGATTCTGGTGTATGTAGTCTGGGATATTCCCTTCGTGCTGTGGATGCTTCAAGGCTACGTCAAGGACATTCCCCTGGAGCTTGAGGAGGCAGCAGCGATTGACGGGGCGAATCAGCGTCAGATAATCTACAAGGTGATCATGCCTCTCCTTTTGCCGGCCATCGGTGCATCTGTTATGTTTGCTTTTATAACCGCCTGGAATGAGTTCTTTTTCGCTCTGGTGCTTTTAAAAAGCCCGGATATTACGACTCTGCCAGTGGAATTGGCGCGTTATACAGGCATTGAAGGTCAAGCAAGGACTGGTCCGCTGGCTGCAGCCAGTTTTCTGGCCACAATCCCGTCCATCCTGCTATTTACAGTACTCAGAAAGTGGTTCTCTTCCGGAGCTCTTCAGGGAGCCGTGAAAGGATAATCATGCGGAGATTTATATCCTTTCTAATGTACTATAAAGGTTTTTTCCTGACGGGTATTCTCGCTTTGCTTGTGATCTTATTCTATATCAGTGGCGAACGCAGTATCCGGAGCAAAAGTGAAAAACCTCAAACAGGTCCGATTAAATTTCTAAGCCTTGCCTGGCAGGAGGAGGCAGTTCAAGCAGTCCGCGAGATCACAGATAATTGGAATCAACTGCACCCTGATCAACCGGTTGAATTCATGCAGGGGAGTTGGAATGCGGTCCATGATTACCTGATCACAGGGTTCGAGACTGGAGATATCCCGGATATATTTCATTATGAATCAGCTACCATAGTCGATTTTGCCCTGCGAGATTACCTGGCAGATCTCTCACCATATATCAGTCAGGAAATGAAAGAAGACATACTGGAGGTGGACTGGGCCTCCGTCACCCGCAGCAATGGGGAAATAGTTGGCATCCCATTTCTGGCTGCCACTTCGATCATATTGTACAATACTAGACTATTTTCAGAAGCAGGAATCGAAGCACCGTCTTTTAATAATCCCTGGACTTGGAATGATCTCATGGAAGCGGCCAAAAAGCTTACCATGGATCGTGATCATGATGGTTCTCCCGATCAGTGGGGTATGGCAATGGGTCTTCGAAATAGTGCCAATCTGATTATGAACAACTCCATCGCGTTTGGAGGATCATTTTTTTACTATGATGACGAAGGGAATCTGGAAACCAGAGTTTCTGAACCTGAGCGCGAACTGCTCGGTAAAATTTATGCCCTGTTATATGAAGATAAAACCATGTCGCCTTCAAGTATTGGCAAATCCGGTCCTGAAATGATTCCAGGTTTTCTCGCCGATAATTATGCCATGGTGGTTGGAATTGGTGCCTGGGCCAGACAGCAAGTGGTTGAAAATGCCGGAACAGGTTTTCAATGGGCCGCTATGCCCATGGTTAAAGCGAAAACTCAAGCCCTGGGTGTAAACACACAGACGATGAGTATTCCCAAGATGTGCAAGCGGCAAGATCAGGCAATGGAATTTGTTCAGTTCCTGCTAAGTCCTGAAAATATGACGAGATTGGCAGCTTCAGACTGGATGATGCCGACCAGCAGAACCAGTTTAGCTGCGCCGCAGTTTCAGGAAAGCTCCATGGGCTGGGATGTGGTATGCAGATCTTCACAATATCTCTCAACTGGTCCCTGGATCGGACTCCCAGGGTATATTGAATGGAAGAGTCGAGTCGCGAATCCTGTCTTTCAGGAGTATTTTTCAGGCCGGATCAGTCTCGATGAAACGGCAGAACGCATTGAAAAAGAAAGCAATTCAGTCCTGGCCCGCTATCAGGTACGAGGTCTCAAATGGTGATTATAGGGGATTGATTGGAATTGAACCCAACATCTGAGCGTTGGTGCTAAACTGATAATTTGATTCATCGTGGGTTAATCCCATTATGATGGTCCAAAACTGAGTGCAAAAGGAAATAAAATGTCATCTTCACAGGAATTAAAAATGGATAAAATATTATATCGGTCAAAAGCTGCAGGATCTCTCATTGGTCTCGCTATAGGAGATGCCTTCGGTGATGCTTGTCGCGATCCTGATAACCAATTTCTATACGGTATAACCATGGACTGGCCGGAAAAACCATCGTTTAGTACAGATGATACAGAATTTGCCCTGCTCAGTGCAGAGATACTTATCCAGTCAAAGGGATATCCCACTCCAGGTCATGTTCTTGCTGCCTGGAAGGAACATGTGGTCGTTGAGGATCAGCTGAAAAGGGGGGGAGCAAGTGAGCGGGAAGCGGTTACGAATATTAAAAGGGGTTTGAAAGCGCCTGAAACGGGGCTTTATAACGCATATTCGAAAAGTGATGGTGCTGCGATGCGAGCTGCTCCCATGGGAATTCTGGCTGCGGGAAATCCAGATCTGGCTGCTGAATTGGCCCGGATTGATGCTGAGATCAGTCATGCTCAGGATGGAATATGGGGAGCGCAGGCAGTCGCTGCTGCAGTAGCTGTTGCATTATCGGGGGGCAGCATAGATGAAATAATCGAAGAAGCGAGGAAATGGGCACCAAAAGGTAGTTGGTTCAAGTATTCTTTTGATGCTGCTTTCAGCATAATTGAGTCATTCGATTTTAATATTGAGGATGCCTGGATGCCCTTGCATCAAGCCATCAGGTGTGAGTATAAGGCCTCTGTCCCAGAGGCTGTTGTGTCCGCTTTTGCCGTATTCAAACTCACCAGGGGTGATTTTCGTAAAGGAATGATCTATGCCGGAAATTTTGGACGCGATACAGACACAATAGGAGCGATTGTCGGAGCCCTATCCGGTGCTTATTTGGGAATTGATGCCGTTCCTGATTCATGGATTGAAAAAGTGCGCTATACAAATGGAACCTGTCTTCAGTTCACAAAAAGTCTGGATATCATGGACGTGGCATATCAACTTGCTGATCTTCACAGGATGCAATGATTTTGAACACGACACAGAAAATATATCGGTCTCTGTTAGCGCTTCTCACCCTGCTGATGTTAGGAGGATCCCTCAGTGCCGGAAGTATCAAAACGGATGGAATTCGATCTGTTGTGCTTAAACGGAACTGGGATTTTCATGTATATCTACCTGATGGGTATGACCCTTCAGGCGATCGAACGTATCCAGTGATCTACTGCCTCCACGGCAGTGGTGGCAATGAGCAGGATTGGGATCGAGCTTTTCCCTTGCTGGACACCCTGATAAGTCAAGGACTGATTCCACCTGTGATTGCAGTTGCTCCTGGAAGTAAAACTTCCTGGTGGGTGGATGGTGTGGAGAAATTCGAATCGGCATTTTTTCAGGATCTCGTGCCCTATGTCGAGAAAAATTATCGAATCACCGGGCAGAAGGAGTCTCGAATTATCACCGGGTTCTCCATGGGTGGATATGGTGCTTTACGCTATGCCCTGATCCACCCAGAATTATTCGGCGGGGCTATTCTACTCAGTCCTGCGCTGTATTCAGAGCTGCCTCCTCTTGGTTCATCTGCAAGGAGTAGTGGTGCGTTTGGGAAACCATTCTCTGAAAAGAACTGGCAAGAGCGTAATTATCCTCAGATCATTGATCAGTACCGATCTGCTCAGTCCCCAGTCACAATTTTTATTGCAGCAGGCGATGATGATTGGAATGAACCGGAAGGCAGTGAGTACAATATGGAATATCAGACAGTAATCCTGTATCAGGCATTGAATAAAAAAATGGCAAATCCTTCAGAATTAAGAATCGTAAATGGTGGGCATGATTGGAAGTTATGGCTTCCTCTTTTCAAGGAAGGGCTCATACTAAGTAGTCGACAATTGACTGGATTCCGAACTGGAATACACACTCAATTAAAACAATAAAGCGAACCTAAGACCAATATGTTGAACAAGAAACAGATCATTCACACCATCACGAAGATGAACTTGTTAATCGGATTCATGACGCTCGTTTCTGGTATAGAACCAATCCACGCCGGGGTGTTGCCGACATACGAACATATCTCTACCACATTTACAAAAACCGTAGATCTGGATTACCTGCTCTATAAGCCACCAGGTTATCGCGCCAATGAATCATATGCCCTGGTTATCTATCTCACAGGAATTGAAGCAATCGACGATCTGGATCAGGTCCGATCGGCTGGTCCACCCTTTTATCTGGATCAGGGAATGAAACATGACTTCTTTCTTGCTGCACCACAGCTTCCAGGTGATGAGCATTGGGACCCGGATGCCATACATGCGCTCATTGAGGACTTGTCCAACACCTATCATATTGATCCCAGTCGACTTTATATCACAGGAATTGGTGATCGTGGGGGCTTTGGAGCTTATGAAACAGCCGTCAGTTATCCTGAAACATTTTCAAGGTTGGCTCCCATCAGTTCACCGGCCTGTACGAACATTTGTCGTATCGGTCCAAATTGTGAAACCTGGATCTTCCACGGTGCTCTGGATTCGCTGGTCCCTCCTGCTGATGCGGAGAATATGCAGTATGAGATAGACTATTATTGTGACCAGCCTGTTACCCTCACGACATATGATACTTTAGGTCATGAGATATGGGATGAGGCTTATTCAGAAGCAGGCTTCTGGGAATGGTTTGTTGGGAGTGCACCAAGCTACGGAACACCAACAGTACCATCGGTGAATAATTTATCTCTGGAAATAAATAAAAGCATCGAGGATAATTATCTCTTTTATCTGCCGGTGGGATATGAAGATAGTGAGGCCGATTGGCCTTTAATGATCTATCTCCACGGATCAGGTGGTGCAATTGGTAATATTGATGAAATTCGCGTAACAGGACCCCCGCGGCGCTTTGAAGAGGGGATGGATTCAGATTTCATCCTGATCTGCCCACAACTTTATGATGATGTACAATGGGATATTGACCGTCTGCACGCACTCACCCAGGAAATCCTTGATAAATATCGAATTAATCATAACAGGATAATGATCACGGGAATGAGTCGGGGTGGTTTTGGGGCCTGGGAATATGCTGTAACCTATCCCTGGCTATTTTCAGCAGTGGTTCCCATTTCTGCCCGGGACGTACCAGGTGTTGAGCGCATTGCTCACAGTAACATATGGATATATCATGGGGCTCTGGATACTGGTGTTCCCTGGGAGGGAGCCCAGTTCATGTATGATCGCTTGAACCGCGCGGGGGCAAACGTTAAGCTTACGCTCTATCCCAATGTGGGTCACTGGGCCTGGGAGCCGGCCTATGCTTCTGTAGAGTTGTGGGAATGGATGTTAAGTCAAAGGAATATTTATACTTCAATTGAGCATCATTCAGAGAGTGTTCCCACAGATTATTTTCTAGATCAGAATTATCCAAACCCATTTAATCCGGTAACAACGATTCGGTTTGGAATTCCGAAAAACGCTTTCGTATCTGTGGTAATATTTGATCTTCAGGGGACTCAGATTCGGACTCTCGCTGCTTCAGAAAGACCTGCGGGCCAATTTGAACTAATATGGAATGGTCTCACAGATACTGGGCAGATTGTGCCCTCAGGCATTTATTTAAGTAAGTTAGATGTGGGAGATATTTCAAAAGTGGTCAAAATGATGTTCCTGAAATAAATGGAGATCACGATATATTATCAGTCTGCTGCCAAAATTTTTACTTGTTGCACGAAGGCAGCAGGAAGATTGATAAGCATTGTTTAGCGAGAGTATAGCAGGTGTTAGACCGGACCACACTTGGACACATGAAACAGAGGAAATATTATTTTGAAAACAAATAATTCAAATAAACCAGACGGAAAGCAGTCATCAGAGATTCCAGCACCAAATTTTCAAGCTTCGTCCTATGTCCAACCCCATACATTGCCCATCCATCTACCTACTCCAGGGAATACGCCTTCCTGGCCATTCCAAAACATTGGACAGTGGAGAATAGAGGTAAATAAAGCAGTTGAAGCTTGGCGTGCAGGCATGAAAATCTGGCGTATGGAGCATCTTAAGCGAATAGGATATGATGATTCTGAGTACAGACGCAGGGAATTGCTTTGGTCCCAAAGCAATTATGTTCATGCCCAAATGATGGTGGAGGATCGTTATTTTTACGATCCCGTAGCGGGTAAATATACAGTTGACAGATACCTGGATGATCTTGAACAGCGATTCGGTGGCATCGATAGCGTTTTAATCTGGTATATCTATCCTAACATCGGTCTTGATGACAGAAATCAAATTGATCTGGCTGGTGAGCTCCCAGGTGGAATCGAGGGTCTCAAGCAAGTGGTAGCAGATTTTCATCGCCGGGGAGTTCGTGTATTCCTGCCAACGATGCCATGGGATAATGGAACGCGTGATTCCGGTATTCCAGACTACAAGGAAATTACAGCTCTGGCGGCTCAGGTAAACGCTGACGGTATCAACGGAGATACCTATTACGCTCTACCCAGAGCATTTCGCGAAGCCTCCGATGCCACAGGTCACCCCGTGGTCCTACAACCAGAGACCTGGCCGATTTCTGATGATGCATTGATGTGGAACAATCAATCCTGGGGGAAAGCGTCCACCAGTGTTGTTCCGGCTGTCAGCAAACTCAAATGGCTGGAGTCCCGTCATTTGACCAACGTCGAGAACCGCTGGGGCAGAGACAGGACCAATGACTTTCATTACATATTTTTTAATGGCCATGGGTACAATGCCTGGGAAAACGTATGGGGGATATGGAATCAGTTGACACCCCGTGATGCAGAAACCCTGCGACGAATAGCCACGTTGTTCAGAAAATTCACCAACCTACTGGTGAGTCCGGAGTGGGAACCATACGTACCAACCAATCATCAAGGTGTTTTTGCTACCAGGTTTCCCGGTGCAGCCGCCACACTTTGGACAATTGTCAATAGAAATGAATATGATATAAAGGGCGATCTGATCGAGGTTGTTCATGCAGAGGGTACTTGTTATTTCGATCTCTGGAATGGCACAAATCTGTATCCACGTATTCAGGATGGGAAAGCAATAATCAACCTTGATCTGGAGCAACTCGGATATGGAGCCATACTTTCCCTGAGCTCTGCTGATCAGGCCGGTGACTATTCCGATATTCTGGCTCAAATGAAAAAATTAGCCGAAGTGGCTCTCCAGGATTATTCCAGTGAATGGAAAGCCATACCACAGGAACTGGTGATCATCGAACCAACATCTCCGCTGCGAGAAAAGCCCGCAAATATGGTGAAAATTCCAGCAGGCGAATTTGATTTCCATGTGAGTGGAATTGAGGTTGAGGGATACATGTGGACAGGAGTTGATGTTCAGTATCCCTGGGAAAATTCTCCTCGCAGAAGCCATCATCAGCACATGTCCATCCGATCGTTCTACATTGATCGCTTTCCTGTGACCAATGCGGATTATTTAAAGTTCATTGAAGCAACGGCCTATCATCCTGTTGATGATCACAATTTCCTTCGGGATTGGAGTGGGGGAAGACCGAAAGCTGGTTGGGAAAATAAACCGGTAACATGGGTATCTATTGAAGATGCTCGTGCCTATGCCACATGGGCTGGAAAAAGACTCCCCCACGAGTGGGAATGGCAATATGCGGCCCAGGGCGGGGATGGTCGCCTGTATCCATGGGGCAATAGCTGGAATGATACGGCAGTCCCCCAGATTAACTTGGGCCGAACTGTTTTACCCCCTTCTGATGTAGACGCCCATCCAGGTGGAGCGAGTCCGTTTGGTGTGATGGATCTGGTGGCAAATGTATGGCAATGGACAGATGAATTTATGGATGAGCACACGCGAGCGGCCGTTCTGCGAGGTGGAACATCTTATCAACCACAATCATCACACTGGTATTTTCCCCAGGCCTATCGATTGGATCAGCATGGCAAATATTTACTCATGTCGCCTGGCCGGGATCGCGCAGGCCTATTAGGTTTTAGGTGTGTCGCTGATTGTCCAGAAGATCAATAGCTACCTTTGAGAACAAGTCGACATAATTCTCCCTACCACAGTCGTTCCGGACCTGTTGAATTCCTGATCACCTGTATGTAAAAATTGATCAGACGCGCATATTCAGACACGGCAATGCGCTCATTGGAGCCGTGGAGTCCATCCAGACGTTCGGATGAGAGTTGAACGGGGGAGAAACGATAAATATTGTTACTCACATCCTCATAATGAATTGCATCGGTACCACCAACTGAGATATAGGGACTAACGAGGATACCTGGGAAGGTCTGACGAATGCTTTTTGCCACAGCTTTGAATTGATCATTCTGATGATCGCTAACTTTTGAAGCCGGATTTGCTCCCTTGCCATAGATGCCGATGCTTACGTTTGGATTGTCGATCACTTTTTCCACATGTTGAATAACTGCCTCGATGGACTCACCTGGCTTCAGACGGAAATTAACTACAGCCCTTGCCTCAGAGGGCAATGCATTATCCTTAAAGCCTGCATTGATCATGGTGGGGGCCGTTGTGGTGCGGATCAGGGCATTGGATTTGGGCGAGGCAGCCAGCTGACCTTTGATGATCCCACCAAAGGCCCAGAGATTCGAGAATAGAAAGTTGAAGGGGAAGCCGGTTTCAGGTGCCAGCGTGACTAGCATTTCACGAATAGGGCCATCCAGAGCACTGGGGAGGGGATGCTCCTGGAGATCAACAATAGCCTGGCTCAACACACCAATGGCAGTCTGCTTGGGCGGCATGCTGGAATGTCCACCAACACCCTTCGCGACAAGTTCCAGACTGAGGTAACCCTTTTCTGCAACACCCACCAAAGCCACAGGCAGGGTAATGCCAGGCACGCCATCTTCAACGATGATACCGCCTTCATCAAGAATGAGATCTGCTGTGATGTGTCGATCGACCAGTGTGCCAGCAAGATATTCAGCTCCCTTATCGCCACCAATTTCTTCATCATGGCCAAAAGCGAGATAAATGGTTCGCTCCGGCTGGTAGCCTTTATTTAGAAGAGACTCGACGGCTTCAAGAATCCCAAATACTGACATTTTATCATCCAGGGTGCCGCGACCCCAAACGGTATCATCCATCATGATGCCACCAAAGGGGTCCACCTTCCAGGTCGATGTGCTGTCCCAACCAGCGGGGACCACATCTGTATGGGCGAGGAGTATCACAGGATTCAACTCACGTGAAGAACCAGTCCATGTATAAAGAAGACTGTGGGTATTGATCACTTCACGCTCAAGGGATGCGTGAATGTTAGGATAGCTTACCATGATAAACTTATGTATTGAATCAAAAGCAGAAGCTTCTGTAGCTGAAGTATCTGAAAAGGATATGGTCCTTATCTTAACTGCCTCAGTTAGTGTGGCGGGGGCAGAGGAGAGGTCAAATCTGGTTTGATCAACAGGGTCTACATCAATTTGATAGGAAGTATGGGAGCAAGCGATCATAAAGAAACTGGTTATTACGATTGACAAGGTGATAGTGAGATTGTGTTTCATGGTCCCCTCAGAGTGTGTTGTAAATGTGAGTAAATGAACAAACAGCTTTGCTCATCTGAATTTACAACCAATATAGATTCTGAGACCGGATCAACCATTAAAAAGCGATTTATCCAGTTCCACATGGATTAAGAAAAATGATAGATGCAATAAGCATCTAATATGCGAATATACAGCGTGTTACGAAATATATATAATGTAGGCTATGCCCTGGCAAGGCTCAAGTTTTTAGGCAATGAATTGATCTTTGCAGTCATTCTTTTCACCATGGTTATCCCATTTCAGATTACCCTTATCCCCATGTATATTCTCATGGTCAAATTTGGCTGGGTGGATACCTATTTGAGTCTCATAGTCCCGGGGATGATAAATTCATTCGGAATTTTGCTTTTTAGGCAATTTTTCCGGGATATCCCTCAAGATCTCATTGATGCTGCGCGTATAGACGGCTGCAATGAGTTTCAGATTTTATTTCGCATCATTTGGCCTTTATCCAAACCGGTTCTGATCACCGTAGGAATTCTGTCTTTTATGGGTTCCTGGAATGATGTCCTCTGGCCACTGCTGGTCATCCGCCTTGAAACGCTCATGACCATGCCCCAACTGGTTACACTCTTTGCGATAGGGGGTCAGGCCGCAAATCAGATGGGTGTACAATTAGCGGCAACAACACTGCTTGCAGCCCCCATTATCATCATATATTCATTTTTCCAGAAGTATTTTATTGAAAGCATGGCTACCTCTGGGTTGAAGAATTGAGAACCAATAAACGAGTTGAATAACAAAACAGAACACAATCTGTAATAAGGAATCGATAAGCTAATGAAATTGACCAGGTATTCACGGGATCCAGTACTCAAGACCGTGCCTGAACACAAATGGGAACGTGCGGCTGTATTTAATGCAGGTGCCGTATACGAGAATGGATTGTATCACATGATTTATCGTGCAACCGATATTGGTGGCCATGAAAGTTTTGGCGATTATATAAATAATCTCGGTTACGCCTGGAGCGAGAATATTATTGACTGGCAGCGTCTGCCTGAACCCATCCTGAAAAATGATGTTCCCCAGGAGCTGCGCGGTCCTGAAGATCCTCGTATTGTAAAATTGGAAGGCCGTTTTTTTATGACCTATACGGGTTTTGGCGGTAGGTACCAGGGAGATTATCGCATTTGTCTGGCCATCAGTGAGGATCTTAAATCCTGGGAGCGCCAGGGCGTACTCTTGCACGATGAGAACAAGAATGCCGCCTTCTTTCCCCAGAAATTCGGGAATGAGTATTTGCTGCTTCATCGGCGCGGGGGAAACAATATCTGGATATCCAGCACCAAGGATTTAAAGAATTACACCAAGCATACATCCCTCATGGGACCCCTCCCAGGTGGATGGGAAGAACGTAAAATTGGCATTGCCGGCCCCCCTGTTCTTCATCCTGAAGGCTGGTTGCTGATCTATCATGGCGTCGATATGAATTATCAATATCGTCTTGGAGCCGCTCTGCTTGACCGGGAAAATCCTAGGCGCGTTTTGGCCCGATATAGTCAACCCATCATAGAATCAGAGGAGGATTGGGAACGACAGGGACCTGTCCCCAATGTGATTTTCAGTTGTGCCACCATTGATAAAGATGACCGCTATGACATTATCTATGCCGGCGCTGATAGTCTGATAGGGGCCGCATATATTCTGAAAAGTGATGTGGTTTTTGAAAAGGAACATTGGTTGTGATGAAAAGCGTCCTAAAATTGCTGAGCTGGGCTTCAGTTGTGGTCCTGCTTATAAACTGTAATCCAGCCGAACAATCGCTGGAGCCGGCTAATCTTGATCATGCTCTCCAGCTGGTTGATAGCATGCTGATAGATGGCCAACAGATCAAATGGATATCGATTTATGCTGATGCTCCCAGCTATGAACCTGTTCATGCTGCTGGTGAGGGGGTGAGCTGTGTTGATGATGTTGGGCGCTTTCTTGAGGTGTTGGAATTTGAAATTAATCGCAATCATCAGGAGGAGCTCCTACCCCTGGCAGAAGGAATGACGAAATTTCTATTGTATCTCAGCCGGGAAGATGGTCTCTGGTACAACTTTATCTTGGAAGATGGATCCATCAATAAGGAATATAGAACCAGCATAGCTTCTTTTCAATGGTGGGCAGTCAGAGGACTGCGAGGATTGGGAGCATCTTACAGGATATTTAGCGGTCGGGCAGATTCAAAGCTGCTGACTGAACAAATACACAGGAGATTTCTGGCATCCCAGCCACAGCTTGATTCATTATTCTCAAACTATCCACAAATGACAATCGCAGCAGATGGATCTGAGCGTCCAGGCTGGAATTTGAGTAATGCCCCAGACCAATCAGCAGAGCTATTGCTGGCTCTGTCAGGTGTCCATGGTCTCGGAGAGTTTAACTACGAGAAGGAAATTGGATATCTGGCCGAGGCCCTGCTTGGATGGCAGTACCACGGGGATGACATGTCCTATAAGGGGATGTATTTCTGCTGGCAGAATTCCTGGCATGCATGGGGGAGTAATCAGACACTGGCGCTGCTTCAGGCATATATTATTTTGGGGAAAGAGGATTATCTGAACAGTGTAAAGCTTTGGGCAGACCATTTTCTTCCAACACTCATTGCAGCTAATTTTCCAGCCGAAATTCAGCTGGATTCAACAGGATCATGGCAAATTCAGCAATATTCACAAATAGCCTATGGTCAAAGCTCAACCTACCGGGGCATTCACCTCCTGGCGGCGTTGACTGGCTCTTCAGATTATGCGCAAAAAGCCGAAACCACCTTTGCCTGGTTCAAAGGTAAGAATATTGCCACCACACAGATGTACGATCCAAATACGGGCAGATGCTTTGATGGAATATATGCTGCAGATGGCATAAATATGAATTCCGGAGCGGAATCAACCATAGAGTGCCTCCTTGCCATACAGGCGCGGGGAGGCTGGTAATGGCAAGAAACATCAAACGATTCACTCTGTTATTGCACATGTCAATAGGACCGCTTCCCGTGCAGCAGATTACTATCCCACGCATTGAGCTAATGTCAAATATTCCGCAACCCACATGACAGCGAACGATAATGATGTGATGGAACCGGAATCTGCGGGAGCCATTGTGCATGGATGTTAAATCACGCAGCACACAGCTGGGTTTGCTGGAAGAAAGTGCGTTGCTGACATGGAAAACTTGATTAGGAATTATTATGGCTGAAGTATCACTGAAAAATATCAATAAATCCTACGGGCATACAAAAATTCTGCATGATGTCAGCTTGGAAGTGAAAGATGGGGAATTTGTTGTGATTGTAGGTCCCTCCGGGTGTGGCAAATCAACATTATTGAGGATCGTAGCTGGTCTTGAAGAGACCTCAGAGGGTGAGATATATATTGGTGATAAAAAAGTGAATCATATTGCGCCAAAGAACCGCTCCATTGCCATGGTGTTTCAAAATTATGCGCTGTACCCCCATATGACCATCTACGATAACATGGCTTTTGGCCTCAAAATGAAGAAGGTTCCAGCTGATAAAATTTATGATCGCGTAATGCATGCCGCAAATATTCTCGGTATTGAGGACTATCTAAAGCGGAGACCAAAAGAGTTGTCCGGTGGTCAAAGGCAACGCGTGGCAGTAGGCAGAGCAATTGTCAGGGATCCTTCCGTTTTCCTGTTTGATGAGCCCCTGTCTAATCTTGATGCAAAACTGAGAGTCCAGATGCGCAATGAGATCAAGAAACTTCACCAATCGCTCAAATCCACCATGATTTACGTTACCCACGATCAGGTTGAAGCAATGACCATGGGGGATAGAATTATTGTGATGAAGGATGGTTATCTCATGCAATCTGCTGCACCACTCGAGATATATAGAAGGCCAGCAAATCGTTTTGTTGCAGGTTTTATCGGTTCACCATCCATGAACTTTTTCAAGGTCACAGTAGATTCCAATTATGATCTGATATTCAAAGGGAAACGTTTTAAAATTGAATATTCTGAAAGTAAGATTCCAAATTTAAAGAACTATGCGGGTCAGGAAATAATTCTGGGTATCAGACCGGAGCATTTAAGGATTGAACCGGAAGGAAATGGTCTAGAGGTAGAAATCGAACTGAGTGAACTCATGGGTAGCGAATCCTATCTCCATGCTAAAATGGGCGATACTGAACTTGTCGCCAGAGTCAGTGCTGAAGAATCCCTGATCTCTGGAGTTAACGTGCACCTGCAACCTGTCATGGGGAAATTGCACCTATTTGAAATCGAAAGTGGTAATAGAATCAACTAAATTAAATAATCTCTGCAATACACCAAATAAAGTAGGACACATATATGAACAAAAAGGCTGGCTACTAGTGGCTAGCTTTTTTGTTATTTGAATATACCATCTCACTGGAACAGGAATAGTGAATTATTCATATTCTGTAAGTCTCTGATAATCAATTCATTATATATGATCTATTAAAGAATATATATCACATTAAAGTGAAAGATATTCTGGTAAATACTACAGCTGGAATGCTTCTTGCTTTATCGAATTCACACAGCTTGGAATCTGTGCAGGTCACCTTAGATTCGCGGCATATACTGTAACTAGTTGAAAAATTATATATGGAGAATTGAAATGACACATCGGAAATCGTGGGCAGAGCCCTGGAAAATTAAAATGGTTGAGCATTTGACCATGACCTCAAAAGAAGACAGAATGAAAGCCATCAAAGAAGCGGGCTACAATACTTTTCTGTTACGGTCAGCAGATGTTTACATCGATTTGCTAACTGACAGTGGCACCAACGCCATGAGCGATGTTCAGTGGTCAGGTATGATGATGGGAGATGAGGCCTATGCTGGTAGTCGGAATTTTTACAATCTCGAAAAGGCCATCCAGGACCACTATTCCTACAAATATATCATCCCAACCCACCAGGGACGTGGCGCAGAGCACATGATGTCCCAAATTCTCATAAAAGAAGGCGACTACCTCCCAGGGAATATGTATTTCACAACCACACGCCTTCACCAGGAACTTGCCGGAGGTACATTTGTTGATGTGATCATTGACGAAGCCCACGATACTGAAAGTGAACATCCTTTCAAGGGAAATGTCGATCTGGAAAAATTGGAAGCTTTGATCAAAAAGGTCGGCGCCGACAAAATACCCTATGTCTGTATTGCAACAGCAGTCAATATGGCTGGTGGGCAACCAATTTCCCTTGGGAATCTCAAGGACGTAAGGGCTTTGACAAATAAATATGGTATTGCAATTGTTCACGATATGACCCGCGTGGCGGAAAATGCGTGGTATATAAAGGTGCGTGAACCTGGATATGCTGACAAAAGTGTAAAAGAAATCGTGTATGAGATCTGTGCACTCACAGATCATGCCACCATGAGCGCAAAAAAGGATCCCCTCGTAAATATAGGTGGATTCATGGCCACAAATGATGAAGTAACCTATCAGAAAGCCCAAAATATGGTCGTGGTTTATGAAGGTCTTCACACCTACGGTGGGATGGCTGGACGTGATATGGAGGCACTGGCTATCGGGATTGCCGAATCTGTCAAAGATGATCACATGCGAGCCCGTGTTGGTCAAACCGTCTATTTGGGGGAAAAATTGTTGAGCTATGGCATTCCTATCGTGAAACCCATTGGGAGTCATGGTGTTTTTCTGGATGCTAAGAAATTCCTGCCCCATTTATCCCAGGATGTTTTCCCCGCACAAACTCTGGCTGCTGAGATCTATATCGAAAGTGGCGTCCGCAGTATGGAGCGGGGGATCGTCTCTGCAGGCAGGAATAAAGCTACTGGTGAGCACAATCGTCCGAAGCTGGAACTGGTTCGGTTGACACTCCCAAGGCGGGTCTACACCCAGGCACATATGGATGTTGTCGCCGAATCGATCGCCGATGTGTATGAACGTCGTGAATCCATCAAAGGACTCAGGTTTACCTATGAGCCCGAGTATCTGAGGTTTTTTCAGGCAAGGTTCGAACCGATTAGCTGATTCATAACAATACATAGAGGGTCATCCTGAGCATGTACACAGGCATGAGTAAAGGTCATTTATTCGCAGTGACAAGTATCATAGATCCCATATGTCCGCGAGCTGACAGAAGCTGACGATGAACCATGCCATATTGAGGCTTGGAATCTACAGAAAATCCAATTTATTGAGTAGAAGCCGTGGTTAGGAAAAGCTGTAGCTATAGCGATAGAGTGCTTGAAGAGCTCAGCGGATCTGTCAAAATTCCCCAAATACTTGTCTTGAGGTAAGCGTCGACTCTCTTCCGGAGCCCTGCCGGAATGGTTTTGCACAGATCACACCTTCCATTTGGGCAAATAGCAAGTTATGGTGTTTGTGCTCCATTAGCCCAGAAAAATTTGCACATAAACTTAGAATTCTTGTGGCGGGATCCTGAGCACCCGAATTCACCTACCTGGGATATCATTTTATACGTGGAGAAAAGCAGACCATTCGATTTAACTGATTTTGGAATGCAATAGTGACTATATTCCCTGATGCACCCTAATTTTTCAACGCGACATTATCAATATGCAAGCAAGATATGTCTAATGGTGGCCTTTATCTGCCTGGGTCAAAATGTGAAGGCACAGACCAATCCCACCCAGAGGGACTGGTTTATAGCGGGTTCTGGTCTGGGTGTAGCCGTTGGACTCGAGTTGTTTGGCAAAGACCATCTGCTGCCCGATCGACCCAGATGGATCAATACCAACTCCGTCGACGGCTTGATGAGAGGCTTTATCTATAAGGACGTAAAGCGACAGGAGCTTGCTGAACGATGGAGTGATCGCCTTTTATATGGCGTCTCGATGTCCAGCCTGCTCTGGGGACCTGCTTTGGCTGATGAGCACGAGAGTGCAGCTCTGATTAATACAGAAGTTTTTGCAGTAAATAGCATTATTACCAATTTAATAAAAATCACCACTGCCCGTGAACGACCATATAGCCACTTTGGTACAACGGCATCCCGAGGGACAGTAGACTATGCATCCTTTGTGAGTGGCCACAGCAGCGTCGCCTTTTCCCAGGCAGTCTCAAATGCCATTATTCTGAGCAAATATCATCCACAAAATAAGGAGCTTATCTGGTCTTCACTTCTCAGTATCGCAGGTTGTACCGCCTATCTGAGGGTTGCCGGTGATATGCATTATTTTTCAGATGTCACCGTTGGGGCGGCGCTAGGTTCCATTATTGCCTGGGTCATAACAAAAAATGAATTGAAGCGGTTTCAGGATGATTCAGGATCGAACATAGATTTTACACTTAGTTTGAAAATCCCTTTGGGCTAGGTACTGTTTAAGGTAATATTATGAATCAGCAATTGAACATAGGAGTTCCCAGGAATGACAAAACAATTACCCGGTAGCAATAATCAACAATCATGGATAGCCATTGGCATTATCATTGTTGGTGCAATCTTCCTCCTTCAGAGCCTGAATATCATGCATTTAGGTCATTTTATCGGGGAATGGTGGCCAATTATTCTGGTCATCGCTGGCTTTTCAAAATTAAAACATGATGATCGGCGGAACGGGGCGATTTTGTTTGTAGTTGGTCTGGTCTTACTGTCAGCAACCAAGGATATTATAAACTGGGGAAGCATTTTTAGATTGTGGCCTTTGGCCATACTCTATGTTGGTGTTTCCATGCTGCTTAAATCAAAAGGCAAACCGGGACTGTCATTTTCTAATATTGAATCAAGTGACAACGATTATGTTCATGCTTCTGCAATATTCGGTGGCGTTGAGAAGGAAGTACACTCGGACAATTTCAAGGGCGCCAATATCATGGCATTATTCGGAGCGGTTGAGCTTGACCTC
Organism: Fidelibacterota bacterium; assembly: GCA_021734325.1. GTDB lineage: Bacteria > Fidelibacterota > UBA8477 > UBA8477 > JABMPR01 > JABMPR01. Next base: position 53,933 of record JAIPJF010000014.1, read on the forward strand.
AGGCAGGCCAAGGTCGTTGAGCCTGGTGTTACCATTCATGCGACAGCTCTTTTTGGTGGTTTGGAAATAATGGTCCCGGAAAATTGGAATGTTGTTATCACCGGTTCTCCCATATTCGGAGCCATTGAGGATAAAACAAAAGGTGGCGAAAAGAATTCCATTAATGTAACGATGAATTGTACAGTCGCTTTTGGTGGTCTAGAGGTAAAAGCATAAAGCATTATTTTTAGTTTGATTGGAAAGGGCTGGTCATGGACTGGCCCTTTTTAATTTTGTCAATGATATTAGGGCTGTAAATCCCTTTGGCCACCTTACTTACCCGTTTATATTGGCGTGCTTTTTTCTTTCAGGTGTCATCACATGAAAGAGACCCGGGAATACTTGAGAAAGTGAATCCGGGTTACATAAGGACAATTGCAGCGTTCATTGTAAATAGACGCAGGATTTTTGACTTGAGAGCAAGTGAAGGCTGCAAATGTGATTATTGATTGCTTGTCATGCCCCTGTAGCTCAGCAGGATAGAGCAACGCTTTCCTAAAGCGTAGGCCAGGTGTTCGAATCACCTCAGGGGTACAAAAGTGAACCCCGAATTGAGATGTAAGGGTGGAGTTTTGAAATTATAGAAATTGTGAAGGGATAGCATATCTAATGTTGCAGCCAAAGAAAAAGATTACCAAAAAAGAATTAAAACATGATCCCTTGCTGGATACCCTGGAAAAGGGAAAAGAATTTTATGAAGAAAATGCCAAGCAGATCCTCAGCACGATCGCTGCGGTCCTGGTCCTGTTCCTATTAGTCTGGGGTTGGGTGAATAGTCGCCAGAGTTCAAAGAATGCTGCCATGCTGGCAAATACAAAAACGATCCTTGCTGTTACTCAGGGCCTGAACGATAATGTTATTTCAGAGCTTGAACTGGTGGTTGAAGAATACGGAAATCGTGATGAAATCGCTCTGTCCGCATTACAGCTGGGTGTCGCCAAAATGGATGCTGGGGACAATGAGGGTGCCAGAAAACTATTCACTCAATTGGCCAAGAGCTCAGATAAGCAGGTGAAGATTGCTGGTAAATTGAAATTGGCCTATCTGGATGAAAAAGAAGCAAATTACACCTCAGCAGCTGGATTGTACTCCCAGGTTGCCACACTTGATGAAGGCATGACCGCAAAATATGCAAAACTGCAGGCCGGGTACGCATTCCTTAATGCCGGTAATGTTGAAAAAGCCAGAAATATTGTCACAGATTTACTTCTGGACGATCCGACTGGAAAATTTGGGGACCAAGTAAAGTATCTCGAAGGAAAAGTACTGGAGAAATAATTGCAATTATTGAACTTGCAAACAGGACTTAGCTCGAATACATTGCGGCCGCAAAGTGGGTTGATGGCCCACTTTGTTTATTTATCCGCCTTCGCAGACGACCATCCTGACAAAATCAGGCAGGAGGGAAGAAAGCGCAGAAACGGTTGCTCCAGCGTGATGTGACCAACTGTGGCAGATACGCGCGGCGTAGCTATGAAAGCGAAGCCGGCAGATGATATGGGATCTATTAGATCCAAAAAAGGTATGAAGACGCGAAGTGAATTGGACCGATGAAGAAATAAGAGCTGGAATAGAAGAGTGCTTTGAAGAAGCTACGGATATCTTCCTGGTTGATGCGAGCCTGAATGCATCGAAAAGAGGATACCAGCTGATAGCAAAGTGTGAAAGTGATTCCGGCATTACTATCGATCAATTGGCTCGCATCAATCGTTCCATACATAATAATCTTTCGCTACCCGGTTTGGATATTGAGAATGTTTCTGTTGAAGTTACCTCACCTGGTGCGAATTATCCCGTTAAGACTCATCGCCATTTTAACCGTCTCATCGGGCACCCCATGATAATTGAACATCACTCTGAAGTGGTGCAGAATCCCCTTGAATGCGAGATCGTTTCTGCCACAAGCGAATCACTCACTGTAAAAGTTGGTGACGAGAATGTGTCTTTGAACCTGTCTGATGTCATTCAGGGAAAAGTAAAACTGCGTTGGTAATAGGAGGATTAACCCCTTGATCAGTAAAATTATAATTGAATCGTTTATACAGCTTGCCAAGGATAAGGACATCGACCGTAAAGAATTGGCCGATATCATAAAAGAGATCTTTGAAGCCTTGATTCAAAAGAAATACGGAAACGTAGACAATTTTGATGTCATTGTGAATATGGATAAGGGTGAGATAGAAATCTACCAGGAGAAGGAAGTCGTTGAGGTTGTTGATGATCCCGATTTTGAAGTGGATGTCAAAACCGCACAGGCAATTGCTCCCGACCTTGAGATTGGCGATCCCTTCATTGACGTGGTCGATCCAGCAACCTTTGGACGTCGTCTGATCACTTTTGCCCGACACGTGATGGCTCAAAAAATTCAAGAATTTGAAAGAGATCAGATCTATCGTGACTATGCAAGTCGGGTTGGTGAGATCATTATTGGTGAGATCCACCAGATCAGGCGCGATGCCTTGTTTGTGAATATTGACAAGGCTGAATTGAAAATGCCACGGGAAGAACAGATCTATAGCGAACGTTATCGTCGCGGTGACAGTGTCAGGGCGATTATCAAAGAGGTCCGATCTGATAAACGTGGCCCGGACATTATAATTTCCCGCGCTGACCCAAGCTTTTTGCTTAAACTGTTTAAAAATGAGGTACCTGAGATCGAGGACGGGATCATTGATGTACGCACCCTATCTCGTGAACCTGGCGATCGAACAAAGATAATCGTGGAATCGCATGATAAGCGGATTGATGCAGTTGGCGCCTGTGTGGGTATGAAGGGAAGTCGTATCCAGGTCATTGTTCGTGAGCTGAATGGTGAGAAAATCGATATAATTAACTTTACTTCTGAACCACAGTTGCTTGTTAGTCGTGCACTTTCACCGGCAAAACCGTATCGTGTGACCATCGATTATGAGAAGCAGCGGGCCTTGGCTTTATTCGAAGATGACGATATTTCAATCGCCATTGGGAAAAATGGACAAAATGTCAGATTAGCTTCCAAAGTCACCGGTTTTGAAATTGATGCAAAATCGCGCAGTGAGGTAGAAGGCCCGGTTGAAGTAGAAGTCTTTCTTGAAGAAGTTGAAGGGCTACCAAAACGCGTGGTTTCCATACTCGCCGAGAACGGAATTGATACAGTCAATGAGGTGGTCAATACCAGCAAAGCAGAATTACTCGAATTCAAGGGGCTCGGTGAAAAATCACTGGATGAATTTATGATCGCACTCATGGAAAAAGTGGAAGTAAAAATTGAAGTCATAGAAGAAGTAGTTGAAGTGGACAGCAACTCCGAGGACGAGGAATAGGTAAATTTCTTAGGTAATGTTTGGGCCAAGCAGTGATACAGTAATTAGCAATTCTAATTACGCCTGACAAACGACGAGGAAAGAGGAACGATTGAGTAAGCCAAAACGAATATATCAAATAGCAAAGCAGATTAATATCTCGCACCAGGAGATTGTTAGTTTCCTTAAGGAGAAGGGTTTGGATGTCACAAACCACATGAGTCCTGTTGAGGAAGATGTCTATGAATTAATCATGAAAAACTTTGCTACTGACCTTTTTCAGATCGAACAGGATCAAAAGGAATTGGACCGCAAGGCATTAGAAGACCAGCGCCGTCTTGAAGAAGAAGAACGAATCCGAAAGGCTGAAGAGGTACGAGAAGCACGAGACCTGGAAGAACGCCAGCGTAGGGAAGCTGAAGATCAACGCAAACAGGAAATTGAAGAGGCCAAACGTCGAGTTGAGCGGATAAAGGTTGATGCCATAGAGCTGGCAATACGTGAGAAAGACGAAGCAGAGGCCAAGCAGCTTGCTGAAGCTGATGCTGAAAAAGAAAAAGCTGAAAAAGAAAAAGAGAAAGAAGTCAAAAAGGCTTCGAAACCAACCATTCTAAGACCTGGGGAAGATGCTGTTGTAGAACTTCCAGAGACGCCTGCTGACAAGATTATCGCCAAAAAAATTGAACGTAAAATTAAGCATGTTGTCAAGACTGGTGTTGAAATAGATAAATCCAAAAAGGGTAAAAAACGTCGCACCTTTGACCAGAAGGAAGTTGATGCCTCAATCAAGAAGGTCATGACTTCCATGGATACTGGAAAAAAACGTAAACGTCGCCGTGAAGGCAAGCGGGACGATTTTCCTGAAGATTACGTATACAGGGTCTCTGAGTTTGTCTCGGTCCATGATTTTGCTGAACTGATAGAAATTGATGTCGCTGATATTATTGGCAAGTGTATGGACATGGGAATGATGGTAACCATCAATCAGAGAATTGATCAGGATACCATAGAGCTGCTGGCTGAAGAATTTGAGATAAAAGTAGAATTCGTAGACGATACAGCAACGATTCAGGAAGAAGTGGAAGCCCACGAAGAAGTCGATGAGTCTGAATTGGCACCACGACCACCTGTTGTTACCATCATGGGTCACGTGGATCATGGAAAAACCTCTTTGCTCGATTACGTCAGGAAAACAGATGTAATAGCCGGAGAAGCGGGTGGAATTACCCAGCATATTGGCGCTTATTCGGTTCAGCTCAAAGATGGTAATGTCATAACATTTTTGGATACACCTGGTCACGAAGCCTTTACAGCCATGCGTGCCCGTGGTGCCCAGGTAACAGATATTGTCATTATCATTGTTGCCGCAGACGATGCCGTCATGCCCCAGACAATTGAGGCAATCGACCATGCCAAAGCCGCTGGTGTACCCATCATTTTTGCTATTAATAAGATCGATAAACCAGGTGCTGATCCAGAGAAGGTACGTCGTGAGCTATCTGAACGTAACCTCCTGGTTGAGAGTTGGGGAGGAAAAATCCCCGATGTCGAGATTTCTGCAAAATTGGGGACAAATGTTGAAGAACTTCTGGATACCATCGTTTTAGAGGCTGAAATACTCGATCTGAAAGCTAAACCTTCAGGTATGGCTCGCGGAATTGTGGTAGAATCCCGTCTGGACAGGGGGATTGGTGCCGTGGCGACAGTGTTGGTCAATCGTGGCAAACTTAAAATTGGTGATGCCTTTGTTTGTGGTGATTTTTCAGGTCGCGTACGTGCCCTGAAAAATGATCATGGAGACAGGATTAAATTTGCCGGTCCTTCAACACCGGTTGAAGTGCACGGGTTCAGTGATGTTCCTCGAGCCGGTGATCTTCTGGTGGTCATGAAAAATGACAAAGAAGCTCGTGAGGTTAGTGTCCAGAGAAGTCAAATCCGTCGTGAACAAGAATTCAAACGCATGCGGCATATGACTCTGGATGAGATATCCCGTCAGATATCTGAAGGGAAGGTCAAGGAAGTTCCACTCCTTATCAAGGGGGATGTGGATGGTTCGATTGAAGCCCTTGCTGACTCATTCATGAAGTTATCAACGAGTGAAGTTGCCGTTCGCATCATTCACCGCGGTATTGGCATGATCAAGGAAACCGATGTTCTCCTTGCTGCTGCATCAAACGCTGTGATTGTGGGATTTAACGTTACTGCAGACAGTAATGCCCGCCTTATTGCCAAGGCTGAAGACGTAGAGATCCGACATTATGATGTGATATATGCTGCTGTCGACGATATCTATAAAGCACTCGAGGGTCTGCTTGAACCTGATATCGAGGAAAAAGAACTGGGTGTGGCCGAAGTTGGTGAATTGTTCAAAATCCCAAAGATTGGAACGATTGCCGGATGTACAGTTATCTCAGGTGTTGCACGTCGAGATGCCAAAATACGTTTGGTACGTGATGGCGTAGTCATCTTTAAAGGCGAGCTAAATGCCTTGAAACGATTTAAGGACGAGGCCAAAGAAGTCATGGAAGGAAACGAATGTGGAATTTCTCTGAAAGATTATAGCAAGATCAATGTCGGAGATACCATTGAATTCTATTCCATGGAAATAATCAAACGCAAATTAGAATCAAGTTCCAAATAGAAATATTCGGATAGATTAACTGATATGGGAATTGCCAGACAAAAACGAGTAGCAGAAGCAGTGAAAGAAGCTATTGCTGAATATTTGATACTGAATCTGGCAAATTCTACTCCGGGATTTATCTCGGTGACAAGAGTAAAAATGGCTCCGGATCTAAAACTGGCAACGGTCTATTTTAGTATCTATGGTAATGAACAGGATATTGCCTTCACTTTTAAGACACTTGAGAGGTATAATAGCCGTATCCGCTATCACGTTGGGCAGGAAGTCCCTCTGAAATATGTACCTGAACTGCGTTTCTTTATTGATGACTCGTTGGATTACTCATACAAAATGGCTGAAGTGATGAAAGATTTATGATAGGGACCGAGCATATTATCAATATCAACAAACCCATGGATTGGACCAGTTTTGATGTTGTGAATAAAATTCGGTATACCACCAGGATCAAAAAGGTGGGTCATGCCGGTACCCTTGATCCCTTTGCCACAGGCGTCCTGCTCGTCCTGACGGGCAAGAATACAAAACGTCAAAGTGAATTCATGGATCTCCCGAAGACCTATGAGGCAGAGATTCGTCTGGGGAAACGGATGGATACGGGAGATCGTACAGGTATCGTTATTGATACACAGGAGATCGGTAGCCTGAGCGAAGACAATATTTTGAAATCACTGAACAAATTCGTTGGTGAGATTCTTCAGATTCCACCCATGTATTCAGCGAAAAAGGTTGAGGGTAAAACGCTCTATAAACTAGCCCGTAAAGGCAAGACCATTGAGCGGGAGCCCTCCAAAGTGAACATATATAACATTGATTTAATATCTTTTACAGGGTCTCTTCTTCAAATACGCGTGAAGTGTGGAAGGGGAACCTATATCAGGGTGCTTGCTGAGGATATTGCCTGCGATCTTGGCACCGTCGCCCATGTTGAAACATTGCAGAGAACGGCGGTAGGAGACTACAGCATAGAGGATGCATTAAGCATACCTGAGTTTATTGAAAATTGGAAATCATTCGCTGCATAGAAGATCTGCCTGAACTAACTGGTTCTGTGGCAACCATCGGTAGTTTTGATGGCATCCATCGGGGGCACCAGGCATTGATCAGAAAGTGCATACAGGAAGCCCAGGAAAGAAAATTACCCTCCGTGGTGATCACCTTCCATCCCCATCCACAGCAGCTTTTGCGAGGGAGGGATGAGCGTCCTATCAGGTTGCTGACTGGTATCGATGAGCGAGCATATCTTATTCAAAAGTATGCTCCCGTGGATATTCTCCTGGTCCTTGATTTTAATCGGGGATTCTCAAGTATGAGTGCAGATGAATTCGCTGCCAGAGTACTTGAAGGCGTACTTAAGGTTAATCATCTTGTCGTTGGATATGACCACCGTTTTGGTCACCGGAGAGAAGGTGATGCAACCTGGTTGCAAGAGCGTGGCAAGACACGGGGTTATGGTGTGAGCGTGATCGGCCCGATCAACAATGAAGATCACCCAGTGAGCAGTACACTGATCAGAGATCATATTCAATCTGATCGCCTGGATCTGGCAAATGCCATGCTTGGACATGCATACACCTTATTCGGAACCGTTGTAAAGGGGGATCAGAGAGGAAAGAGTCTGAGTTTTCCGACGGCGAATGTCGATCCCCATGTGGAAAACAAGCTCTTGCCCAATAGAGGTGTTTATTTAAGCCGGGTGTCGACCAGCACGTTTTCAAGTTTTGGGATGTGCAATGTTGGGGTTAGACCTACGTTTAAGGATGGGGAGGAAATAACCATTGAAGTACACCTTTTCAATGTTCCGGCAGGAAAGGAAGATATGTATGGTCAGGATGTAACCCTTGAGTTTTTACAAAAACTAAGAGATGAGAAGAAATTTTCCAACGTGGATGATTTAATAGAACAATTAGAAAATGATAAAAAAACATGTATAGCGATAATCGAAAATTATCGAAGTGTCTGAAGGAGGACATATGTCAATAACAAAAGAAGAAAAAACAGCTCTGATTAAAGAGTTCGGGGTAGATGAGAAAGATACTGGATCTACCAGTGTACAGGTAGCGATTCTGACAACTCAGATCCGGAACCTGACGGAGCATTTACAAGCATATAAAAAAGATCATCACAGCCGGCGTGGTCTACTGAAAATGGTTGGTCAGCGACGTCGTTTGTTGCGCTATCTTCAGAAAGAAGATTTGGCACAGTATAAAGCTTTGATTGAAAAGCTTAATATACGTAAATAGGAATTGGAGATATTTTGATTAAAAGAGAAATGATGCTGGGCGGCCGCACGCTTAGTCTTGAAACAGGTCGTATGGCCAAACAAGCGGGTGGATCCGTGCTTGCCATTTATGGTGAGACTGCTGTCCTTGTGGCAGCAACTGCATCTAAAGATGAAGATCTAACGAAGGATTATTTTCCGTTACAGGTCGAATACAGAGAAAAAAGTTATGCCGGTGGGAAAATACCGGGTGGCTTTTTCAAACGGGAAGCCAGACCCTCTGACAAAGAGATTCTGAGTGCTCGCATGACAGATAGACCCATCCGTCCACTCTTCCCTGAAAATTTTAACAGCGAAACCCAGGTGATGATAACTGTTGTCGCCAGTGATGGTGAGAACACAGCAGATACATTGGGTACCATCGGTGCATCCTTTGCACTGTCCATCTCAGACATTCCCTGGAATGGTCCTGTTGCCTCTGTCCATGTTGGACGAATTAACGGAGAGCTCATTTTAAACCCAACCTCTTCACAGATTGAAGAATCTGAAATGGATGTTACCGTCACTGGTACAGCCACTGATGTTGTCATGGTTGAAGGTGAGGCCAAAGAGGTTTCTGAAGTGATCATGGTTGAAGCCCTGGTCTTCGCTCAAAAGGCGATTGCAGAGATCGTGGCCTTTCAGCAGAGTATTATCGATGAGATTGCTCCTGTAAAAAGAGTTCTCACTGTGGATAATAGCAAAGACGAGCTTAAAGCTGCTGTAGATGCGGCCATAGATGAAGCTGAATTGACGAAATTGAACGCGATCATCTTAAAACTCGAACGCCAGGATGCTAGAGGTGCTGCCAGGGACGCTCTCCTTGCTAAATTCAAAGAAGAATATCCTGATGATCTTAAGATCGTCGGTGAGGTCTTTGATGGTCGTCTGAAAGCCAATATTCGTGAACAGATCATGGCCAAAGGCAAGCGCGTCGATGGCAGGGGATTGAAAGATATCCGCCAGATCACGGCTGAAGTTGGTGTATTGCCCCGTGTCCACGGTTCTGCCCTGTTTACCAGAGGTGAAACACAGGCCCTTGTCATTGCCACCCTGGGTACAAAACTGGATGAACAGATCATTGATGATGTCGAGCAGGATTATAAAAAGTCCTTCTATCTACATTACAATTTTCCACCCTATTGTGTTGGTGAAGTTGGTAGAGTAGGATTTACCAGTCGACGTGAAATTGGACATGGAAACCTTGCAGAACGCAGTCTTAAGAACTTTCTGCCAGCAAAGGAAGATTTTCCGTATACCGTGAGATTGGTGTCCGAGATTCTTGAATCAAACGGTTCATCATCCATGGCCAGTGTTTGTGGTGGTTCTCTGGCGCTCATGGATGCCGGTGTTGGTCTCAAAAAGACAGTTGCCGGTATTGCCATGGGATTGATCAGTGATGGGAAACGTTTCGCGGTCTTATCAGATATACTCGGCGATGAAGACCATTATGGTGATATGGATTTCAAGGTTACCGGTACCAGGGATGGTATCAATGCCATCCAGATGGACCTGAAGATCGAAGGAATCAGTGCTGAGCTCATGACGGAAGCCCTCCTACAGGCTAAAGAAGGTCGTGAACATATCATTGGTATCATGGAAGCATCATTACCAGCTCCTCGTGAAGACGTCTCAAAATATGCGCCTCGTTTTATCAGTATCAGGATCAAACCTGAGCAGATTGGTGATGTGATCGGTCCACAAGGGAAGATCATTAAGGCAATTCAGGCTGATACAGGAGCCACTGTTGAGATCGATCAGGAAGGTATTGTCTTTATCTTTGCACCTGATACTGTATCAGCCGAGGCTGCTGCAGAACGGGTAAACGGTATCGTCAGAGTCCCTGTAGCCGGTGAAGAATTTGAAGGTGAAGTCATGCGTCTTATGACCTTTGGAGCCTTCGTTGAGTTCTTACCTGGTAAGCAAGGTCTGGTTCACATCAGTGATCTTGAATATAGACGTGTTGAAAAAGTTGAGGATATTCTCAAAGTGGGAGACAAGGTTAGGGTTAAGCTCATGGAAGTTGACGATTCCGGTCGTTACAATCTGAGCCGCAAGGCCTTGCTGGAAAAACCTGAGGGTTGGGTGGAGCCAGAGAAGAAACCTCGTCCACCTCGTCGTGATAGTCGAAGTGGTGGCGGTGATCGGGGAGGAAGGGATCGCGGTCCACGTCGCGATAACAACCGACGGTAAACTGCTGAAGTGACATCACTTCGTAGACAGACTACATTATCGAACGGACTGACCATCGTTACTGAAACGGTGGACACAGTCCGTTCGGTTGCTTTAGGCATCTGGGTTCAGGCTGGCAGTCGCTATGAACCACTAGAACTGGCTGGAATCTCACATTTCCTGGAACACACGGTATTCAAAGGTACAACGAGTAGGTCAACCTACGATATTGCATCTGGACTGGAAAGCGTCGGGGGTCATCTGAATGCTTTCACCTCCAAAGAGTACACCTGCTATCATGCTCGCTTCCTGAGTGAGTATCTGGAAGATGCAGTTGATGTCTTATCCGATCTTCTCCTTCATCCAACTTTTCCTGAAGCTGAGATCGAGAGGGAAAAATCGGTTGTCCTGGATGAATTGCGGGATAGTCAGGATGTGCCTGAAGAGATAGCCTTCGAAAATTTTGAGGCATCCCTGTATCCTGACAATGCTCTCGGGAAACCCATTCTTGGAAATGAAGCATCCATCAAATCCTTTAATCCAGATAAATTAACCAGCTATCTTGATCGCCATTATGGTCCTGAAAATTCATTCATTATTGCTGCCGGGTACGTCGATCATGATGAATTGGTAAGTATGATAACGGAACGCTATGACCGTCAACCCAGCAATGGGAATCATTATGACGCATATGATAGTACAAACTATCAAGCAGGTCGCGATATTCAAACCAAGGACATTCAGCAAAGTCATTTGATCGTGGGACTACCAATTTTCTCCGTTTTTGATGAACGCAGGTATGATATTGCCGTCCTCAATTCAATATTGAGCGGAGGAATGAGTTCAAGGTTATTCCAGAATATTCGCGAGGCACATGGTGTTGCCTATCAGATATTCTCATTTGTAAATTTGTATCGTGATACAGGTTCATTTGGAATTTACCTCGCCACTGATCCGGTGAAACGTGAACAGGCCCTCGATCTTACACTCCAGGAGTTGGAAAAGATGGTCAAGGAACCTGTGAACCAGGATGAATTGGAAAAAGTTAAGGCTCAATATAAATCAGGCATTGTCATGGGGGATGAATCCATGGAGCGACGTATGATGAGACTTGGCCGCCAGCAGATCTATTATGGTGAAAATATCAGTCTGGACAAATTTCTAGAGAAAATAGAGCAGATTGATGTTGGCAGAATTCATACATTGGCACGGGAATTGTTCAATCAGGAAATGTATTTTACTAGTATATTGGAACCTTCCAATGGACAGTTAATCTCATAGGAGGCGGAAATGATCGTCGGATTGCCAAAAGAAATTAAAACCAATGAAAATCGTATTGCAATGACACCCGGTGGGGTTGAATTGGTCGTTAGTCATGGTCACCAGGTTATCGTTGAAAAGGATTGTGGAATAAACAGCGGCTTTACAAATGAAATGTATGCAAAAGCCGGTGCAAGTATTGAACCAGAAATTGACGTGATTTGGAAAAAAGCAGACATGATCGTTAAGGTCAAGGAACCGCAGGCAGTTGAGATTGCCAGGACCCGACCTGGGCAGATCGTATTTACCTATTTTCACTTTGCCGCTGACAGAGATCTGACAGAAGGCTTTTTAAAGACCAATGCTTGGGCTGTGGCATACGAAACCATTGAAAACAAACTGGGTAAACTTCCCCTCCTGGAACCAATGAGTGAAGTTGCCGGACGGATGGCTACCCAGGAAGGCGCCCGCTTTCTTGAGCATAAAAGTGGCGGACGCGGCGTGCTTCTTGGTGGTGTCCCAGGTGTTAGACCCGGTATCGTCATGGTTCTTGGTGGTGGTATCGTCGGAACCCACGCTACCAAGATTGCAGCCGGTATGGGTGCTCAAGTGTTTATTCTGGATGTGAATCTTGAAAGACTCCGGGAACTTGAGGACATTATGCCGAAAAATGTGACGACCGTTTACAGTTCACCTGCCAATATTCGCGAATTATTGCCATCTGTTGATCTTGTTGTCGGAGCAGTTTTATTACCTGGAGCTAAAGCACCACGGTTAATCACCCGCGATATGCTCAGTTTGATGAAAAAGGGTTCAGTTATTGTTGATGTGGCCGTTGATCAGGGTGGATGTGTTGAAACCTGTCGTCCCACGACCCATGCGGACCCGACCTTTGTTGTTGACGGAGTCGTCCATTATTGTGTAGCTAATATGCCAGGAGCAGTACCGTATACTTCGACCATTGCATTGACCAATGCCACCCTTCCATACGTTGTAAAATTGGCAAACAATGGTGTCAAGGCAGCGCTCAAAGCAGATGCTGGTTTTGCTCTTGGTTTGAATATGATCGATGGTAAAGTGACCTGTGCTGCCGTGGCAGAGGCTTTTGGTCTGGAGTACACGCCCGTCGAGGAAGTGTTAAACTAAGTTTTGCGATTCCCTGTCTTCAACAGGGGCCTGGTGTACCACAAGGTCTCTGAAGGTCGTGAGTGGGGACTTACAACAACGACGCCGACTCAATTTAAAGCCCAGGTGGAAGCGCTCGCTCATCTGGGCTTTACCTTTTCCCGAATTCAGGAATACAAAACAGCAGAAGATCAGATATTCATGACCTTTGATGACGGTTATGCCTGCATCAAAGAACATGCAGCACCCATTCTAGATGCAATTGGGGGAGTAGCCACAGTCTTTGCGATTACTAACTATGTCGGTAAAAAGAATAGCTGGGATTATTTTTCTGAATCAAAGCAGGTTGATCACATGAATTGGTCCGAGCTCAGAGAACTTCATGAAATGGGATGGGAGATCGGATCTCATGGATGCAGTCATCGTAGATTGCTCAACCTGGATGATAAAAATATCAAGCAAGAGCTGCGGACGTCAAAGAAAGAGTTAGAAGACAAATTGGGTGCTCAAGTCACCACTTTTTGTCCGCCTTTTAATGCCTGGAACAGTGATCTCCTGTCACAAATAGAGCAGGCGGGATATACGAGAGTGGCGATCTCTTATCCGCTAAACGGATTACCAAAATGGTCAGGTATGTTTATTCCTCGACTGGGTGTATATCTTCATGATGCTTTGCCATTATTTTTAGGAAAAATATTTGCCAACCCCTTTTCACCCATACAGGTTTTACAACAGCAGCTGATCAATCTAGCTGGTGATGGCAATATCCTGGAGAATTGGCTTAAACCGCCACTTAGGTGATTGCAATTACCTGGGGTCATACCCACCCTTATCAAAACATCTCTGTTCCTGTGGGTTCACCCATTGGAAGACAGATGCCAGCATATGACTGATCCAGGCACACCAGACTGCCACTGGCCATAGCTATCGCATGGTTCGAATATATGAATCTGTGTATATGGTGCGGAGAAGGTGGGATTCGAACCCACGGTACGTTGCCGTACACACGCTTTCCAAGCGTGCGCCTTCAGCCTCTCGGCCACCTCTCCATATATGTCAAATTCTAAACTATCACCAACGGCCAGCAATATATTTACTGACTAAGTATTCGCAAAAGCTAAATGATATAATCATAAAATGTGCAGATTTATATCCTTACATCTAACGCTTGAGATAATCGATCATTAACGCTTGAAAACCAGAGTGTTTGCTAGTTCACACTAACTATGTAAAGACTTGTTTCAATCCCTATACATCATAAATTTTACGATTAATTAAATATGGCTAATGGCGATATCAAAGAATACAGGATGAATCAGTTTTGAAAGTAGCTAATTTCACTTGGGCACAGTTGAAGTGCATTACACTTATCCTGGGGTCCATTCTCTTCCTTGGGTCCGCTTCAGTTGCCACCGGACAGGAGAGTGATAGCCTATTGTTTGGTGATGAGTTTGATCTTGGTGAGGATGATGCCTCCTTTGACTTTGGAGATGAGGGCGATTTTAATTTTGATGAGGCTGAAGATACTGAAACGGGTGAGGATGATTTTTTTGGAGATTTTGGGGAAGAAGCCGATGCGACGGATGTCGTTGAGGATAGTACGGCAGCCACAGACGATTGGGGTCTCGATAATGAAACCGGTGACATTGATAAGCTGATCACACGCACCGTCGATGGCGAAGAGATAACCTATACACCTGATGAAGATGATCACCCTCTGGATTTTAGTAAATACGTTAAAGGAACCATTCTGGAGGATACTGGTTTCACCCTGTCCCTCTATTCACCGCAGTATGTTGGAACAAGTCTGGATACCTGGTATTCCTATCTGGATTTTTCATTCACATCTGAATTACCCTGGCATTTTACGGTATATCCCGTTGATCTGTCATTTATGATCGATATCTCAAGTTTCAATTTTGATAATTCATTCCCTGCAGGGGGGACATTTAAAGGCGTGAGTTTTATGCCTATTGCTCGGGCTGAAATTGCAGGTGTTGAGATCGAAGTGGGGGCTGGAATGTATTATCCAACATTTGGCGCGTTGGCCGGGATTGGATATTCATACAAGTTTCATTCCCTTTTTGCTTCAGCAGGTTATCGCTGGAACTGGGTCTCCAATATTGATCCCATTGGATCAAGTTGGTGGCTGGAGCCAAGGTTTACGGCCGGTATTAAATTGTGGTAGTGGAGATTGTACTCCTCTCTAGTATGATTAATTCCGGTCACATGCTTTCTGTCATTCTACTGATGACGCTGATGGTAACGACAACAAGTGGTCAAGAAAGTGCCATTTCTGAACCTGATAGTCTGATTGTCGTGGAGCAGGGATTTGGCGGTGGAAATGATTCGAATGTGGATTATGATGCTTATGTTAAAGAATTATATGGCGACACCCAACAATTAAAACCAAAGGCAACTGAAGAGAAAACAGCAACTAGCATGGAATCAAATAAAAGGGAGAAACGAACTGGACCGGCACCGGGATTATTCGTGAATGGCAGATTGAATGGTATGCATATAGCTATTAATGGAGCCTCACCTTTTGCAGTTGCCGAGCAGCTGACATCCTGGTATTCATACATCGATGTTGGTGTCACCATAAAAACGGCCTACGAAGTCTATGTGGAAGATATTCCCATCTATACCATGTTTGAGGTATCCACATTCAGTTTTGAGAACTCATATCCCCAGGGTGGCACCTTTGCTGGTATGGCTTACATATTTGAGGCTACTCGAATCGGTGACAATGCTGCAGCAGTGGTGGGCTTTGGATTATGGGATGGGAATCTGGGTAGCATGCTGGAAGCCAATTATCGGCTTCGACCGACTAAAAACACTTTTCTCCGCGTTGGTACGAGGGGAGTATTAATTTCAAATGTTGAACCATTGGGATCAGCCTGGTGGTTTGAATTAAGAGTTTCAATGGGGCTGGAATTATGAAATCAAAAATATCAACATTCATGGGCAATAATTCTGAATACAGGAGAGATCCAGTGAATTCCAAATTGCGGATGCTGTTCATGCTTGCAATAGTCCCTTTTCTGTCCCAAGCCACACTTTTTGGAGCCGATACCTTCACAGTAACCGGCGGTACTGTAGTGTCCAGCTATTGGAACAGCACAAATACTGGCGCCACTGCCAATTTTACTGCAACAGCTAATCCCGTCGACTATGCGAAAATCAAAATAAGTGTGAATGGAGGTGCCTTTGCTGAGATCACAGGTGGTGGAATTAATGTAAGTACTGGTCAATCAAAATCGATCAATCTCACTGCCAGCAATATCGAATCTGCTGGGACCCTCTCTGATGGAGAAACCTTTGAGATATACGCTGTGTTTACCTACACTGGTGCACCTGTAGATACCATCAAACTTACATCATCCGCAATTACAGTCGATCAAACCCTTCCGACTTCCTTTACTGTTGGAACCGTGACGACAGTTGGCGGAAATATTGTTGGAAATAAATGGAATAGTTCGAATACATCAATTAGTGTAAATGTGCCCATCGGCAATGACAATTCCCTCCTTACGCCCGGAAAAGTACAATTGCTTGGTAAAATTGGTTCAAACCCATATGAAGATCTTGGTGCTGAATCAGCCATTACAGGAATCAATACGACAAAAACAATGACCATTAATGCTGCAACGCTTGAGGCACTCCTGGGCTTTTCCGATGGACAGATAATTTATTTAAAAGCGGAAATTACGGATAAGGCAGGGAATCTGACAACTGGAAATGCCAGTGGTTCAGAACTAACCATAGATCAAACCGCACCCACGATCAGTAGTATCAGTGGGACGCCCGCCAGCGGGACCCTTGGGATCGGTGGTACTTCAAGTATAACTGTAACTTTTGATGAGGTTGTGCGATTATCAAGCGGAAACCTGGAAATTACATTGGAAACAGGCTCCATTGATCGCGTCCTCAATATAGCTTCAACATCAATTGATAATGTGAATTCAGCCTCTCAGACCTACCAGGTTCAGGCAGGAGATGAATCTTCTGATCTGGATGTAAGGAGTTTGGCATTATCTGGTGGAAACAATCTGCGCGATCTGGCAGGCAATGATGTAAACTTAGCCCTGCCAGTTGGATCCAATCTTGCTGACAATGCAAATCTTGTGGTGGACGGAATCGTCCCGACGATTACGAGTATTACTTCTTCACCAGTGACGGACGACCTGGGAGTCAGTGAGAGCATTGATATAACCGTCAATTTCAGTGAAGCCGTCACCCTTGCATCTGGAAACCTACTGATCGAACTGGAAACAGGCGCAACTGATCGCACGCTGACAATCTCCAGCATAAATAGCGCTAACTCAGCTTCAGCAAGCTATACAGTTCAAGCAAGCGACGAGAGTAGTGATCTGACTGTAAATAGTGTAACATTATCCGCGGGGAATCTTCAGGATGGCGCAGGAAATGATGCTGATATGAGCATTCCCGGAGGTGATAATCTTGCGGATAACAGTACCATCGTTGTGGATGGTGTCGCGCCAAATACGGTCAATTTAGCTGGTGGAGCAGGAACAGTGGTAGCAACAGGAGGTACAGTTGCTGCAGGATACTGGAATAATACGAATACAGGTCTTTCCGTGACCGTACCAATTGCTGCCGATGCCAGTCTGAATGGTGGATCTATACAGCTTAAGGGCTATTGGGGTGTCGTAGGTGGTGCCCAGAATCTTGGAAGTGCTCAGACCATCAATGCTACAGGAACGAACAAAACCATTTCCATCGCCGAAACCACAATCGAGAATTTTGGTGGTTACACAGATGGAGCGATCTTAAAGATCGTAGCCATTGTTACTGATGCATCAGGTAATACAAGTTCGGTGGGAACTGAGAGTGATGATGAAATCACAGTAGACATTACTGCACCGTCTATGACAAGTATAAGCGCTACGCCTGCTTCAGGGAATCTGGGAGTCGGGGATGTAGCAAACATTGAAATCACATTTGATGAAGCAGTCACTCTTGCTGGGGGAAATTTACTGATTGAGTTGGAGACAGGAACCACTGATCGCACAGTCACGATCGCCACAGTCAGCGCCAGCACAACGGCTGACGGAGATTATACCGTACAAGCAGGAGATGACACACCCTTAGCTGGTTTGAACGTGAACAGCGTGACCCTCTCAGCAGGTAGTCTTCGAGACGCTGCAGGTAATAACTTTAGCTCAACCCTGCCGACCGGTTCTAATCTTGCCGATAATACAAATCTGGATGTAGATGGAATTGTTCCAACCATTACCAGTATTACCTCAAACCCGGTTTCAAGTAATCTAAGTATTGGTGAAGAAGTTGAGATCATAGTGACTTTCAGCGAGGATGTCACACTTTCAGGTGGAAATATGCAGATCGAACTTGAAACGGGGGCAGTTGACCGCACGGTTACGGTTGCGACCATCAGTAGTACAAACACTGCGTCTGGAACTTACACAGTTCAGAGTAATGATGTAAGTAGCGATCTGACGGTCAACAGTGTGAGTTTGTCGGCGGGATCCCTTCAGGATGCAGCAGGGAATGATACAGATTTAAGTATCCCCGGTGGGAATAATCTCGCCAATAATAGCTCCATCGTGGTAGATGGCCTTGTACCCAGTACGGTAAATCTTGCAGGTGGTGCTGGAACTGTGGCAGCTACAGGCGGTACTGTTGTTGCAGGATACTGGAATAGCACGAATACAGCACTTTCGATCACAGTACCCATTGCTGCAGATGCCAGTTTGAATGGTGGGTCTGTCCAAATTCAAGGCTACTGGGGAGTGGTTGGCGGGGCTCAGAATCTTGGAACTGCTCAGACCATTAGTGCCACAGGCACAAACAAGACGATTTCAATCGCAGCAGCGACTCTGGAATCCTTTGGTGGCTTTGCTGAAGGGGAAGTCCTAAAGATAGTAGCTCTGGTTACAGATTTAGCAGGGAATACCAGCATGGTTGGCACGGAGAGCGATAATGAGATCACTATTGATCAGACAGCTCCGACAATTAGCAATGTGAGTTCAACAACAGCTGATGGCTATCTGATCCCAACAGATGTGGCCAATGTGACTTTGACTTTTGATGAGGCCGTGACCCTATCCGGCGGCAATTTACTGATTCTCCTAGAAACAGGTAGCACTGATCGTACAGTCACGATCACGACAGTGAGTGCCAGCACTACGGCCAGTGGCGATTATACTGTTCAAACCGGTGATGTAAGCGATGATCTGGATGTGATCAGTGTGTCTTTATCAGCAGGTTTCCTGCGGGATGATGCAGGTAATAACGCTATCCGAACCCTTCCCACAGGCTCAAATTTGGCCGATAATTCAAATCTGGTAGTTGATGGCGTTATTCCAACCATAACCAGTATTACTTCCAGTTCGGCTGATACCGATCCGTATCCAATTGGTGGTACAATAAACATCACCGTGAACTTTAGTGAAGCTGTCACCCTGAGCGGTGGCAACCTGCAGATTGAATTGGAAACAGGGAACCCTGATCAGACAGTGAGTATCTCATCCATAAATAGCAGTACCACCGCTACAGGGACATATACAGTCCAGGCGGGTGACGTGAGCTCAGATCTTGCTGTCAATGGTCCGCTGACCTTATCAGGGGGTTCATTACAAGATGCGGCTGGAAATGATGTTAATTTAACAGTAACTACAAATTTAAGCGCTAGCAGTGATATTGTTATAGATGGCGTGGCACCGAGCGCGGTTAATCTGGCCGGTGGAGCTGGAACAGTCATTGCAATCGGTGGTGTGGTAAAGGCAGGTTACTGGAATAGCACGAATACAGCACTTTCCATCACTGTTCCTATTGCAGCGGATGCGACTCTGAATGGTGGCAGTCTGCAATTAAAAGCATACTGGGGATCTGATGTCGGTGCGGCTACCAACTTAGGCACTTCTCAAACTATTAGTGCTACCGGAACAAATAAAACAGTCTCAATACAAAAAGCAATCTTGGAAGCATTTGGAGGCTATGTCGAAGGTGGTGTGCTAAAAATAGTAGCTCTGGTTACAGATGCAGCAGGCAATACCAGTCCGGTGGGAACTGAGAGTGATAACGAGATCACGATTGATCAGACAGCACCGACAATTAGCAATGTGAGTTCAACAACAGCAGATGGTTATCTGATCAAGGATGATGTAGCCAATGTGACTGTAACCTTTGATGAGGCTGTGACCTTATCTGGTGGCAATTTACTGGTTATTTTGGAAACCGGGACAACTGATCGCACTGTAACCATCACATTAGTTAATGCCAGTACGACGGCCACTGGTGATTATACCGTCCAGACGAATGATCTAAGCAGTGATCTTGACGTGAACAGTATTGAGCTATCAACTGGTTCCTTGCGCGATGCAGCAGGAAATAGTGCGGATCTGACATTGCCAACGGGCTCAAATCTGGCTGACAATTCAAATTTGGTTGTCGATGGTGTTATTCCAACCATCACCAGCATTACTTCCACCTCAGATGATACCAATCCCTATCCTGTAGGTGGTACGGTGAACATAACAGTGAATTTCAGCGAGCCAGTCACGCTGAGCGGTGGTAATCTGAGAATAACCCTCGAAACTGGTACGACTGACCGTACCATATCAATTTCTGCTATTTCTAGTGCCCTCAGCGCTATCGGTACCTATACGATTCAAGCTGGTGATGAGACCAGCGACCTGAGCGTGAATGGCCCCTTGACGTTATCGGCTGGTAGTCTGAGAGATGCAGCGGGAAATAATGTTGATCTTACTGTAGGAACGAACCTTAGTGCAGCCAGTGATTTTGTTATTGATGGTGTGGTACCGGATCCATTCATTGTCGGATCTGTTGTGACTGTAGGTGCACCAGTTTTGGTCGGCTATTGGAATGCTTCCAACACCGGTATGACAGTAACCATACCCATTGCCAATGATGCCTCTCTGGTGGGCGGTACAGTCCAGGTGCAAGGGTATTATGGCGATATAAGCGGTTCATCGGATATTGCAAGTCCCACGAATATCACTATTGGTATGCTAGGTACTTCCTATCCCGTATCTATCACGTCTGCTAACATCGCAACCAATGTGGGATTCAATGAAAACCAGACACTCAAAATTACAGCAGAAATTTCTGATGACGCTGGAAACTCAACCAGAGGGACACAGAGCGCAAATGTATTCTTTGTTGATGAAACACTTCCGGTTATCACATCAATAACGTCGGTACCGACATCTGGAACCTATAAGGAAACGGAGACCATTGACATAACGGTCACATTTTCAGAAAATGTTTACTTGGTGAATGGTGATCTACAAACAACCCTGGAAACCGGGGATGTGCTGACGACAGTTGCTGCTGATCTGAATGGCGTGAATGCCCTTACTGAGACCTATACCGTTGGTGTAGATGATGAATCCAATGACCTTAGCGTCACGACTCTGGGTCTCACAGCAGGCACGCTCCGGGATGCGGCAGGAAACAATGCCACATTGGGAATACCTCCAAATGGCACAAATTTGAGTGATAATAGCAATCTGATTATCGATGGTTCAATTCCCACCATTCTGAGCATTACAACGCCAGATGAAGATGGCTATTACGGGGTGGGCGATGTAGTGAACATTGCTGTAAAATTCAGTGAGAATGTGAGCCTCTCAGGAGGGAATAATTTTCAGGTGGTCCTGGATGCCGGTCAGACTATATCAAGTGGGACCATCAGCAATGTGGACTCCGTTGTCATTCAATATACGGTCCAGGAAACAGACGAGAGCAACGGTCTGTATGCCACTGCTGTGAACCTTGATGGCGGCACTCTGCAGGATGCTGCAGGGAATAATCTTAACCTGGCTATCACCTCATTGGAAAACATTGATGATGCAAGCAGCATTTACATAGATGGTATTTATCCAACTGCTTTTGCAACAGGCGATATTTTTACAGTGGGTGAACCTGTCGTTACAGGCTTCTGGAACCGATCGAACGATTCTTTGAAAGTCATCATACCGGTCACTGGGAATGATGCATCCCTCGATGGGGGAAGTGCGTATATAGAAGCACGAATGGATGCCAATACCTTTGCCAGTGCCGGAGACGCAGTGGCTGTCGGAACCAATCCAGTGACTTTGGCATTGTCCCGCGCTCAGCTGCAAACAGTGGCTGGCTATTTTGCCGGATCAGTGATAGAGGTTCGTGGCGTGCTTATCGATATCGCAGGCAACGAGACCATTGGCACGACCAGTGCAATCTCATTGACAAGCGATCAGATAAATCCCACAGCCACCATAACAGGGAATATGGTTGTCGCCGGGGGCTCTGTCTCCCAGGGCTACTGGAACCCAAGTAACGAAACCTTGACCGTCTCTACAGCTCTTGATGCAGACAATTCACTCATTGGAGGAACCTTTCAGCTTCAGCGCAGAATTGGCATTGCAGGGACATTCACGAATATCTCAACTGATTCCACCATTTCAGTAGTCGGTACTAACATGGAGACAGTGATCGATGCTGACGAGATCAATGCCTTTGGTTTTGCTGAAGGCGATGTTATTGATTTTCGAGCCATTGTTACAGATCAGGCTGGAAATTCGACAACTGGTACAGCAGGGGACAACTGGATCACCATAGATTCAGGAGATCCACAGGATTTTACTGTTGGTGAAATCAATTCCATCGGTGGGACAGTCGTGGATGATTACTATAACTCAACAAATTTAGGCGCCACCGTTACCGTCCCCATCGATCCGACGGACAATACACTGGTTGGCGGCTACGTTCAGTTGCGTTCCATAATCAATAGTGATCCTGCCGCCGATTTTCTTGATTCACTGAACATTAATTCACTTACCGATCTGATCTTCTCAATTACCCGAGCCGATCTTGACGGTTTGGGATATGCCGAGGCTGATACGATAACATTTGATGCTATCATTACAGATGTTGCTGGCAACAGCACGGTTGGAACTCAAAGTGTTGAATATCTGGTAGTCGATGAGACGCTTCCCACAGTTTCTGCAACGGATAATATCAAGGTCCAGGGGACAAATATTGAACCTGGCTACTGGAATAGCACCAGTACTGGGATCACCTTCAAAGTTGCAGTCGACATTCTTGATGTTAGTCTTGTCGGAGGAAAAATAAGTGCCTCTGCTGATCTGACCCCATCTGCAAATACTGTATTTGAGACCTTTGCAACTACAATGCCCATTAATTCCCTCGGCGTTGATTCGATCAGTCTCCTAATCCCTGCTTCTGAGATCGAGGCTTTGGAAGGGGGGACTGGATTTACAGATGGTCTTGTCATGAGCTTTAAAGTTGCCATCACAGATGTTGCCGGAAATAAAGCGACCTCTGTCACCAGTGCCGTAACTTTTGATATTGATCAAACTGCTCCATTGATGGGAAGTTTTGTTACCGCCAGAACCACCACTGATCCATTTATCAATAATGAGGATTCATTATTGGCGAAGTGGCAGGGATTCTCAGATGTGGCTTCAGGTCTGGACCACTATGAATACTCGATCGGAAGCGATGAATTCCTTGCTGATATCGCTGAATGGGAAGTGGTCGATACGCTTGCCAGGGACACAATCTTCACATATACCCATCTCGTGTCATATTTCATCAATGTCCGGGCGATTGATCTGGCAGGAAATATATCAAATACCATCGTGACGGATGCGATCGTAGCTGATCTGGTGCTTCCGACATCAACTGCAGACATTAATCCCTACTATTATACTGATGATTGGAATAATGTTAATTCATTCTCTGGAACGGCGCAAGACGGGCTTTCTGGACCGGATTCACTGGTCTTGAAGCTGGAAAGGGTCTCCGATTCCTTCTGGTGGGGTGGAAGTGCATGGGGAGCTGATGCGGACTCATTCAAATACAAGATCACGGATGGTACCTGGAGCTTTGGGATCGTCAAGGATTCCCTGGACAATCGGGAAGATTATACTGTCTATTTGACTGCCTTGGACAGCGCCGGGAACTGGCAGACGACACCATCAGAATATGAATTCCAGTTTGTGATCAATACAGCACCAGAATTTGCCGAGATAACGGATACGCTTTACGTGGACGAAGATGAATTGTTTGACTATCACATAATTGCGACGGATGTTGATCTGGGGACCATCAGTGGAGATACACTGTTTTATTCCATCCTTGACGGACCAGACGGCATGACAGTTGATTCCCTGACAGCGATTTTTGATTGGACACCTGAAAATGCCGATGTTGACACCTTCACGATCACGGCAAAAGTTCGAGATCTGTTTGATGAATCCGATACAATGAGTTTTGTCTTGGTTGTGATTCAGGTAAATGATGCTCCTGAACCGGTGACCTTGCTCCTGCCGGCAGATTCAACACAGCTTGTTCCGGCAGATAGTCTCCTGCTCACTTTTGTCTGGAGCAGTGCCTTTGATATAGAGGGTGATTCGCTGAATTATCGGATTTATATGCAGGGGACAAACTACGATACCAGCCTTTATGCCGCCGCAGACACCACAGTGACAGTTGATGTCTCAGTGATGGATTTTCCGACTGTGAATCCGGTACGCTGGTTTGTCAGGGCCCTGGATGCCACGGAGATATCAGCCACTGCTGACACTTTCCACGTAACAACTTCACCGCCTGCTGTGGTGCTGTTGGCAGACACCGTAGACAATCAAATGTTGCGATATACCATGAAGGATACCCTGTTTACCATAGCGAATATCGGTTTGACAGACCTGAAATGGTCACTGCATTCGGCCCCGCGCTGGATAAGTATGACCAAAGAATCTGGTGTGGTCGAGTTCATGGACACAACAGATGTTGCCTTCCACATCGATCTGGGTGGTATTACAGTCGGTACCTACTCTGATAGCATCACCATCCTGACTAACGATCCGGATCATGACACGGTAACCGTATACATTGGTCTGAGGATCCTGGATACGCCTACTCCTGTATTGGCCTTCTATAAGAATCCGGCCTATCCCGGCTACTATGAGTTAATGATCGTCGATAGTCTGGGTATGGTAGATACACTAAAGGTCAAGCTCGGGACGGATTATCTCACTGTGACCGAAGTGGATACCTTTAGTTTTCTGGTAAGCATGGAAATCGAAACAGCTGGCTCGAAGAGTTTTGAGGTCTATGCATCCAACTGGGCAGGTGACACCACCATAACCACGACGGTTGCCGTAAGTTTGGCCAGAAAGGGAGAGCAGTGGATTGCCAGAAGCGCAGATGATCAGTTCGAAGCTCGCGGATCTGCGAAGAGTGCAGCAAGAACCTCTCAAATCGCTATTCTGGATAGTGTCCTGAGTGAGGTTGATGATGGTCGGTATAAAATTCTGATGGACGGTATGAGCATGGCAGAACCCATTTTGGTGAGTATGCCAAGTGAGAAGACCGATCAGGCCATTTATATGAATACTGACAATGGGGAATATGTGGAATTGCCATCCGTACATGATGGGAAACGCGTATCTGCTTGGGTCGAGCGTTCTGGGGTCTTCAAGTTTGGACCCAAGACCATTATCGTTCCCGAGCGAAGCAGTCTCACTCAGAATTACCCGAATCCATTCAATCCGAGCACGAATATAGATTACGATATCGGCTTTCTGGATGGTATGACCCAGAATATTGAATTCAATGTCTACAACATTCGTGGACAGCTTGTGAAAAGGCTGGTGGATAAACAACTTCCTCCAGGTCAGTATTCAGTTAGCTGGAATGGATTGGATCAATACGGTAAACAGGTGAGTAGTGGTATCTATTTCGCACGACTCATGACGGATAGAGGCTATGTTAAAACTGTTAAAATGCTGGTTCTCAGGTAGGAGGTGATGAGATGAATAAAAATACCTTGATTCTCGTACTGATCTCCTTCTTAACATTGTTCTCCTGTCGTGATAAGATCGACCCCCAGGCAGATGATTTTGTCGAATACGGCTGGACCTTGTATGCAGAGCGTGATTTTCGAAAGGCTTTCGAAATATTTAAGGCCGGTCTGGATGAGGATTCGCTGTATGTGGACGGCTATAATGGCTGTGGATGGTGTTATATTGAATTCAACAGTCCGGATACGGCCATAAGCTTCTTTAGTGAAGGTCTGGACTATATCACTGTCGATAGTAGTCAGGTCCGTTTTGAACTGCTGGCTGGTCTGGCCTTGAGCTATCATGCAGCTGGCAATTACCCCAACGCCATCCTGAAGGGGACTGAGTTATATTCCTTCAGACCACTTTTTGAATTCTCCCATGATTGGCGAATCAATTATGTTGATATTATCTTGCTTGTTGCCATGTCACATTATACGCAGGGTGATTTCAGTGATGCGCTGCTATGGGTGAAGAAGCTGGATGGTGCGTTTACTGCTGATGTTACCACCAACGAAGGTCGGGCTGAGTTGATTCGAAAGATTGAATTACTCCAGAATCTATAATATGTTGACTACCATAAAAAATATGGGATACGGAAAATGAAAAGACAATTAACTGGCATCGTCATCCTTGCATTCATGTCGCTGATGATATGGAATTGCTCATCACCACCACCAAGTACTGAGGTCGATAAGGAGTTGAAAGCCCTTTTTGATAAGAATGAACGTTTCCAACAGGTCGCTACAAAAAAGATCGGTACTTTGGAAAAGGATGTTGCCACACTGAAAAAGAATCAAGCCAAACTGGGGAAACAGATACCTGTATTGGTTAAGCAGATAAAAATATTAAAAAAGGCAGTAGATGCAGGTGGAAATGGTGTGACACCGGCTATGCAGGCCCAGCTGGATTCCATACTCACCAATCTGGAAGCCATGGAGCTTGAATTGGCGCTGGTCAAAGAGATGGCACCCCAGACAGTTCTGGATCCTGATAAAGTAGATAAGGCGCCTCCAGTTCTCATTAAAGGGTCTGACCAGGCACGCATATATCGTCAATATGGAGAACCGATTGAACGCTATCTCGTTGACAATAACCAGGTATGGTTATATGATAATGGTGTCGCTGTTTTTGATATGAATGGTCGCATTGTTTCGATTGAATTTGAATAGAACCTAAATACATCTTTTACAAAGCCCTGCAGTTTCTGTGGGGCTTTTTTATCCTTTCAAATCGGATATAACCACGGCGAAACCTGAAAGGTGAAGCCGGGTCGCCTACCCTTCAGCAGCACCCAGTAATATTTTTTCTCCAAAATGCATCATTTTCTTGTTATACACCTTTTGTACACCTATATTGTTACATGGACACAGGATATCAAATCAAAACAGCAGAGCGAAGTAGTGGGGCAGAAAAAATGATCCACAGAGCAGGAAGATTGAACCTTAAAGAAAGCTTGATCCAATATGCGATAGAGATCTTTGATCTTGTGGAAATACCTCCTCCTGCAAATGGGAGACGATCGCGTACACGCCGGCCTCCTCAGTCTTTACCTGCCATACGCTATAGTGATGTACAAAAATATACTGCACATCTCGCTGGACAATCCGTGGGAGGGCAGGCATGCTGACCGCGAAACAGCGCGAGCTGTACGAGTACATCTCACGATTTATTCAAAGCCATCAAATGGCGCCGACCATTGCTGAGATTCGGGAATATTTTGGATTGGGTTCCAATTTTTCTATTCAAAAGAAGCTGAATATCCTTCGTGAAAGGGGCTATATCAATTTTGACAAGACGAATACGGCCCGTAATATTCGTCTCACTGGTTTAATAGGGGAGACAGTTGTACTCAATATTCTGGGTCAGGTGACTGCTGGTATTCCCATCGAAGCGATTGAAATCCCGGAACCGGTCGAAGTACCAAATTATCTCCTCAAGGGCAGCAATAACTTTGCCCTGCGGGTGCGCGGGGATTCCATGATGGATGCCAATATCGAGGATGGGGATGTTATCATCGTCAAACCTCAGTTGAAAGCAGAAAGCGGTCAGATCGTTGTAGCTACGATCAATGGTGAGGCAACGGTCAAGAAATTGGATCTTCATCCAGGCGGGGTGACCTTACAACCATGCAACCGTTCAGGACAATACAAGCCCATCCATATTGAGGAAACGGATGAGTTTGCCCTCAAGGGGGTTGTCGTGGGTTTATTAAGGCAATATCAGACCTAGTGTCATGAATGCAGAATATCGAACAAAGAATATCTGAATGAAGAACGGGGAAGAATAAGATGGCTCAGAGGCGTGGCCCATTTGACCTTGAGGATCGATTGATCCAATACGCGATAAAGATTCTTACGCTGGTGGAAAATCTTCCCACCACAAGCATAGGAAACCATATTGGGCATCAGTTACTTCGCTCCGGTACTGCACCTGCTGCAGTATATGGCGAAGCCCAGAGTGCTGAATCACGTAAAGATTTCACCCACAAAATGAAAATATCATTGAAGGAGTTACGAGAGAGTCATGTTTGGTTAAAAATCATTAAGCATAAACCTCTTGTGAAAGAAACGGGATTTATTGATTCACTGTTGAATGAGACCAATGAGTTAATCTCGATTTTTGTCACAAGCATCAACACGGCTATCAGGAATATTCAAAAATGACAATGAGAATTCATTTTTTACCGCCATCGATAGCCGATTACTTCACCATTCTTCACTCCATGTTCAATATTCTGACTTCAAAAAGGATTAAGCCCGCCATTGGCGGCGGTAGCCCAAAAGGATAAAGCCAGAGAAGCATGCGATACACCTCACTAAATAATAATCAGGTTTCCACGATTTTTCGTGGCCCACGGGGTAGAGCCCGGGTGATTCTGGGATCTGTTCCTGCTGAAATTCGACAGCAGACACCTGCTTTTGCCTTACCCGAACCCGTTTTGCCAAAAGAGGAACCCATTCATTATACTGCTGTTCCCATCACTCAATTGATAGGTCAGAGCATTCACGAATCAGCAATCCCCGAATCTCCTTCTGTTTTCTGAATTCTGTCTCCTGTCTTCTGAATTCTCATGAAAGACATTCTTCACATCGAAGTCCCCTCCTTTCCCACAACGGTAGAGCAGGCAGTTCATAGCAGCTATCGAAATAGACCTGTGGTCGTTTCCTCCGGTTCAGGAGGGCGGGCTATCATACTTTCTGCTTCCAGTGAGGCTCAGCGGGAAGGCATTCACAGAGGTATGCTCCTACAGCAGGCTCTCAAGCTGGAACATCAACTCATTGTCGTTGATTCAAATCCTGAACTCTATCAACGGGCAATGAATGCCATGACCCATCAGGTTGCCCAATATTCACCTTATGTGGAGCCGCTTCGCTATGGTCAGCTGGCTGTTGACATGACAGGCACGACGCGTTTATTTGGTCGGATCAAGGACAGTGCCTATAAGATCTATAAGGATATGCATGAATCTTTTCACCTCGCATCCAGTATCGGTATCTCTGTGAATAAGCTGGTTTCCTCAGTGGCAGCTCGCTACATCAGGCAATACGCAGAGCTGTTTGATGTTTTACCAGGGAATGAACGTGCCTTTCTTGAGCCCCTGGAGCTTGGGATGCTACCTGGGATTGGTCATGGAACAGAGCGGATGCTCCTGGAAGAATTGAATCTGCGAACCATTGGCATGTTGGCTGCCGTTCCCATCGATAAACTTATTCTCGTTATGGGCAAACATGCCCTGACCCTCCATCACAGAGCCCTGGGTATTGATAATAGCCCCGTATTGCCCCCTGAAAGGCATTTGGAGATAAAAGAGGAGTACACCTTCAGTGAGGACACAAATGACGATAATATGATCATGGGAGTGGTCTATTATCTCATCGAGCAGGGGTGTATTCGTTTACGCCAGAAGAACAAGAAGAGCAATAGCATGCGCATCTTTTGCCGCTATTCGGACAGCAAGGTGGTTACCCGGAGCATTCGCTTTCCAGAGCCAACGCACAAAGAGTATCTCATGCATTATCAAACCCGCAAGATATTCGAACAACTTTTTGAACGGCGCACGCGTGTCCGTTATCTTTCCATTGCCTTTGAGAATCTGATCCAGGCTGCTCAACAGACCAGCCTTTTCACCCAATCCATTGACCCGGATGCTGCCAAACATGAGTCCCTAAACGTGGCCATGGACAAACTGCGCGCCCGACATGGTTACCCAATTGTAGGCTTTGGATTGACAGAGCCCGTAATGCTGGCAGACAGGAGCACAGTTAGCGCATGAGACAATTGCCAGAAAGAAAGTCCATTCGATTACAGGGATGGGATTATGGTAGCAATGCCAGCTATTTCATAACAATCTGTACCAGGGGCAAATACCAGTATTTTGGTGAAATCAAGGATGGGGTGATGTATCTATCCGATTTGGGGATAATTGCCCGAACCTGTTGGCAGGATATCCCCCAACATTTTCAATATACCAGTTTGGATTCATTTATCATCATGCCTGATC
>JAIPJF010000015.1 GCA_021734325.1 Fidelibacterota bacterium
TTGCGTATTTGAAGTTTCCTTCCTTCCAGGCGATCTTGGCATAGGTGATCCGCATCAGGGCATCCAGTATTTTATTGTGGCCCTCGGAGACCTTTCCCTGATCCAGGATAAGCTTCACCTTGTCTTCACTGAGCAGACCTGCCTGCCCGATCAGCGCATAGCATTCTGCTCCATGAAAATTTTCAACAAAATTAGCAGGATCGTGAGTTTTATTCAGCTCCCCACTTAGCAATTGTTGTTGAGTAGTCATAGTGTCCCTATCCTCCCTGATAAAAGAAATTGATAGAAAGCCTAGCCACCAGAATATCCATACCTAGGAATCCCCCTTCGATCTCAAGCAATAAAACACTCTTTTTACGATTGGGTAAGGAAAAGATAGTGTTCCGTTGCCTTAAACCCAAACATAATGATGTTTATACCCAAAAATAGGGAAGGATTCCAGCAAGGTTTTTATTATTTATTAGATTTTATAAAATATTTTATAGGAGCAAACGCACCCTGTCCGCCCTGATCGGGGGACAGGGTGCTCATTTTTTTTACCAGATCGCGATTCGCTCAGACTGCTCTACATAGAGTGGATCTTGGGCTGTGATAGAAAAAGAATCATACCAGGGCTGGGTATGAACGATTGGACCAAGAACACGGAAATTCCTTGGTGAATGAGGATCGGTCTGTACCTGGTCGAGAAGCGCAGCCTCTCTGGCAGACCCTCTCCATATCTGTGCATAGGACAGGAAAAATCGTTGATCCTGTGTAAATCCTGCTATTTCCTTTGGTTCAGGTCGCGTTTCCAAAGCTTTATGCAAAGCATCATATGCAATCACCAGTCCACCCAGATCGGCAATATTCTCACCCAGAGTCAATTCACCATTTACGTGAACTGAATCAGTGATATAGAAATCATTGAACTGATCGATCACCAGTTGTGCTTTTTCCTCAAAGCGTTTTCCATCTTCCTCGGTCCACCAATCCTCAAGATTTCCCTTTACATCGAATTTTCTTCCCTGATCATCGAATCCATGAGTCATTTCGTGTCCGATGACCACACCAATGGCTCCATAATTCACAGCTTCATCTCCATCGGGAAAGAAAAAGGGTGGCTGAAGAATCCCAGCCGGGAATACGATCTCGTTCAGGGATGGACTGTAATAGGCATTCACTGTCTGAGGACTCATGAACCACTCATCCCGATCGACCGGTTTCCCAATCTTGGCAATATCCTTTTGAAAATGAAAATTGCGAGCAGCCTGCAGATTGTCTGCATAGCTGCCTGCTTTGATGTCCATAGCGCTATAGTCCGTCCATACGTCAGGATAGCCTACTTTGACCTTGACGGCGGCAAGTTTTTCCAAGGCTTTTGCCTTTGTTTCATCCGTCATCCAATCCAGGTTCTGAATACGGGCAGCATAAGCAACTTTTAGATTCTCAACCAGCTCTACCATCCTCGCTTTTGATGAAGGAGGAAAATGTTTGGCCACATAAGCCTTACCTATGGCTTCGCCAATGGATCCATTCATTACACCCAGGACCTGACGCCATCTTGGTTGTTGTTTCTGGGTACCATTGAGTGCTGTGCCATAAAAGGCGAAACTGGCATCACGGTAGGTCTGGGGCAGCCCTCCCATTTTCCCGCGTATCAGATTCCAGC
The DNA here is from genome assembly GCA_021734325.1 of Fidelibacterota bacterium. Lineage (GTDB taxonomy): Bacteria > Fidelibacterota > UBA8477 > UBA8477 > JABMPR01 > JABMPR01. The sequence goes on from JAIPJF010000015.1 coordinate 1,649, forward strand.
GCAAATACATCTTCCACTCGTCAAGAGAAGTGGCATTAATCACATCGGACAGCGACTGAAAGTAATCAGTTTGACGGACATTGATCCGGCCAGGATCTGCTACGCCAATCTCAGCAAAATAGGTCTTGAAGTTGAGAGCTGCTGAAAGCTTATCAAGTTCATCCAGACTCATGGGGTTATACCCTTTTTCAGGATCACGTCTTTCAACTCTGGTCATCGAATTCGCAGCAAGTTTAGTCTCTATTTCCATGATGGCATCAATATGTGCATTGATCTGGTCCTCAGAATAACCCAGAAGACCAAAGACAGTCTGCATGAACTTCTTGTACTCATCACGGAGCATGTTTGAACGCTCATCATCATTCAGATATTGATCTCGATCAGTCATTCCCAATCCACCCTGGGCGAGATTGGCGATCATATTTTCGCTATTTTTTTCATCCTGATCCGCGTATAAAACGAACAGCGGATTACTCGAGGTCTTATGCAGATATCCGATCATGCGGGAGAGTTCAGCTTTGGATTTCATGGCATTGATTTTATCCAAATCAGCAGTCAATGAACTGGTCCCTGCGGCATCGATCGAAACAGAATCCATTCCTGAACTATAGAAGTCCGCAATTTTGCGTTCGATACTCCCCTCAGGGTACTCTGCCAGACGAGGATCTGTTACCACTGCTTTAACCTGATCATTGTTGCGCAGCCAGACTTCATGACCAGCACCATATTGTCCGAATTCCTCAGGAATTGGATTTGCATCGATCCAACCTCCATTCGCATAGCGGAAAAAGTTTGTGCCCGGTGAAACATTTGTATCCATGTTCTTGAGTTGAATGGCTCCATTATCCGCTTTCACCTCAGCAGGTTTGGTCATCAGTTGACTGCAACCTGCAAGAATGGCAAGTATTACAATCATACCAACGCTAACTGTGTTAAATCGTGTTCTCATTATTACCTCTATTTTATTTAGATATACATATTTTGTTCTAAGAATAAAAATGGTTCCAAATATTTGATGCAGATTTCGTTAAAAGGTCACACCCTCATTTAAGCGGTTTATCTCAGCGTATTAGCAGTTCCCTCAACATAATCAATTTAAAATGCGGCGGTACCAATAAAATTATCTCGCAGGCTTCATCCTTTTTCCTAAGACCTTTCCTTTTATATTCAACGTTTTACAGGCTTGGGAATTAATGACCTAAAATAAATATCAAAACATACGGATCTTTACATGTCAGAAAACACGCTTACCACTATTCAGGAACTGGAAACGGTCTTCACCACAGATGAGAATACTGTCAAGGCAGTTGATAAAGTCAGCTTTCACCTGGATAAAGGTCGTACAGTCGGTGTTGTAGGAGAATCAGGTTCCGGAAAATCGGTCACATCCTTATCCCTGATGCGTCTCATCCCCAATCCACCAGGCAGGATTGTGGGGGGAAAACTGATGTATCATTCCAGGACCAAAGGTCTGGTTGATCTCAGGCAGATCCCTGAAAACGAAATGCGTGAATTTCGCGGCAATGAGATTGCCATGATCTTCCAGGAACCAATGACTTCCCTGAATCCTGTCTTTACCTGCGGTGACCAGGTCATGGAAGCCCTGATCCTCCATCAAAAAATGACCAAGGCAGCAGCACGAGCCAGAACACTTGAACTATTCAAGGAAGTAGAATTGCCCCGCCCCGATAATATCATTGATGCATATCCTCACCAGTTGTCTGGCGGTCAAAAACAGCGGGTGATGATCGCGATGGCCATGTCGTGCAATCCGAGAATTCTCATTGCAGATGAACCAACCACTGCCCTGGATGTGACCGTTCAGGCGACGATCCTGAATCTCATGCGCAAGCTGAGAGATACTCATGATATGGGTATTATCTTTATCACTCATGATCTGGGCGTCATTGCCGAAATCGCGGATCACGTGGTTGTCATGTACAAAGGGAAAGTGGTGGAGCAGGGATCGGTCTGGGACATTTTCTCAAATCCACAGCACCCCTACACAAAGGGTTTACTGGCCTGCCGGCCTCCTTTGGACCACAGATTAAAACTATTGCCGACAATTTCCGACTTTATGGATGAAAATGAAGCTGGTGAGATGGTCGAGATAAAGAGAACGGTAGATGAAACCATTAATGAGCTGATCATTACCCAGGAAGAAACTGCTCAGCGTCACAAGTTGCTCTATGCCCAGGAGCCCCTTTTAACCGTCAAGAATCTGAAAACCTATTTCCCGATTAGGGAAGGGATATTCAGCAAGGTCGTTGACCATGTAAAAGCCGTTGACGATGTAAGTTTTGACGTATATCCCGGAGAGACTTTAGGACTTGTTGGCGAATCAGGATGTGGTAAAACAACGCTTGGGCGTACGATCCTGAGGCTGGTGGAGCCAACTGCCGGTAGAATTATTTATGATGGACAGGATATTACCGAGATCAAAGGCAATGAATTGAGGGATATGCACAGACGCATTCAAATCATTTTTCAAGATCCCTATTCCTCTCTCAATCCCCGCATTACGATTGGGTCAGCGATCATGGAACCCATGCAGGTACATGGGCTTCATGGTGACGATCAGAGGCGCAGGCAGAACGTGCAGGAATTGCTGGAGCGGGTAAATCTCGATCCAGGACATTATAATCGTTATCCCCATGAATTTTCCGGTGGTCAACGACAGAGGATCTGTATTGCTCGGGCACTGGCTGTCCAACCTGAATTCATCATCTGTGACGAATCAGTGTCGGCGCTGGATGTTTCGGTTCAGGCACAAGTATTGAATCTCCTGAATGAATTGCGTGATGAATTTGGTCTGACCTATATATTCATTTCACACGATCTTTCCGTGGTAAAATTCATGTCTGATCGAATGGTGGTCATGAATGATGGTAAGATTGAAGAACTTGGCGATGCAGATATGATCTACCAGAATCCTCAGACGGCATATACAAAGCGTTTGATCGCCGCCATTCCCAGAGGCGACCTGAAAGATATTGAGCGTTCACATAAAGCAAGAAATCTTAGTTAAAAACCTTTTACCTGGGAAAAAGCTCCTATCCTTAAAGGGGTGGCTCCCAAACATCTCAGATGATCACTTTTTCTTGGAGACTTCCTTCCGCTTTTGTTCCAGCTCGTCGATGATTTTATCGACAGCTTCACCCCGAGCATCCTCAGTTGCCTCATCTATTTTCTCGATGACAGCCTTCCCCTTTTGTTTTGCACCAGAGAGACCTCCAGCATCAGTCAAAAACAGATAGCCGAAATAAAGCAAGGCGACAATGACAAGCATCATGGCGATTTTGAATAGCTTTTTAAGCATCATGAACACGATAAAAACAACGATTACTGCTCCTAGTATTAAGTAGAGCGGTTCCACATTGAGTGTATCCAAAATAGATTTAAAAATTTCTTCCATGGTTTACCTCGTCATAATGCCTGTCATTGAATCCATCAGATTACTATCCCTGGCTGGTCTTTAAGCGCATGGGTTTTAACTCCATCTTGCATTCTTCGCAACGACCGGGAGTATCCTTTCTGATGTGGCTGTGGATTTCCATGGGACACCCATAATATTCCATCTTATCGACACTTGTAACAACACCCTCGACCAAAGCCATTCCGCATTCTGGACAATTGCCTGCCTCAGCGCTGTGGACATGTTTATGGGATTCCATCGGGCAAGTATAATAGATCAATTTCTCACCGCCCGCATCCATCATCTGAGCCTGATGCATTGGCTTCGTTTGCTCTGTCTTCATTGCCATTTCATCTTTATTACCGCAGCTGACAAGAAGTGCTGCAATAAATATCATGGAGATAATTAACTTCATTTGTTAGGTCCTTTTCTTTTTATATACATAGTTATACTCTCTATTCTACATCAATGCACAATCGATACCGTCCAGACCAATGTGGATGACCAATCCCAAGGCTATTATTCGACTCCGCTTTGGAATGAGCAGCATGATATAGAGGGCTATGGCCCACACGCTGTGTAGTGGATGAAATCCAATGCTACAGCGAGTCTGATCATATATGGGCTGAGCAAGCAGATGGTCGAGATCTATAAGCATTGTTGAGACCATCAGTATCCAGTAATAACTCCATTTCCGAGATGGCGTAAACCACTTGACCATGCCACTGGCAACACCTGCCGGTATAGCGAAATGTGCAACAATATGTAGGATGCTCCGGATCAATTTGAGAATATTTTCCCAAATATTCCTTTGGAAGGTGTCGTCAGTTCAGGTTGGTAGCCACTATTACGAATAAGTTCAGCAGCTTCCTCAGCACTTATGTCCCCTTCAACCGATACCGTTTTCTTTGATAATTTGATATCGATTTTCTGGATTCGACTATCAGCATCCAGGGCTTGTTGAATGGTCGATACACAGCCATTGCAGTTCATATTATTGACAACAAAATCGTGTTTATTCATTTGTGTGATACCTTTCTGTTATAATTAAATTTTTTCAAACCACATGAGGATACCTATCACAATAAAGCTTCCTCCAGCAATTTTGGTAATCAATTCAACGGGAATGCGAGTTTGCACCCAATCGCCAATCAGGACTGCGATTCCAGTCAAAACAGTAAAAGCCAACATTGATCCGACAAAAACTGCCCAGGGTGAATACCCTCGTCCGGTCATTGCCAGGATTGCCAGCTGTGTCTTATCTCCGAGTTCTGCAATGAAAATCGCAGCAAACGCCAACCAGGCCACTTTCATTTTTCCCCATCTCCCAAACAAATTTCAACGTTTTTTTATTTTTTCGCCCAGAACTCATGAATGATCACCCCTCCCAAGTCTGTGCTCGGCTACTATAACATATAATATGGGCACGACAAAGGTATTGATGATGGCAAACAGCATACCACCGAAGGAAGGAATTGCCATGGGGATCATGACATCTGCCCCTCTCCCACTCGATGTCAAGACCGGAATTAAGGCCAATAATGTCGTCGCAGTGGTCAGCATCGCCGGTCTGATGCGTTTGCTCCCTGCAAAGACCGCAGCTTCATGAATCTCTTGTTTTGTCTTTGGTCTGGTCCGATCAAACTGCTGATCCAGATAGGTCGAAATCAGGACCCCATCATCTGTTGCAATCCCGAAAAGTGCCAGGAATCCTACCCAGACTGCAATACTGAGGTTAATCCCATGAATTTGAAATATTTGTCGAAAATCCATGCCACCGAGGGAAAAATCCATAAACCAGGATTGTCCGTATAGCCAGATCAAAGTAAATCCACCAGCCCAGGCAACAAAGACACCTGAGAAAACGATAAAGGTTGTTGACGCGCGTTTGAACTGAAGGTACAAGATGACGAAGATCGACATCAAGGCCAAGGGCAGGACGATCCGCATGCGCTTGGTCGCTCTAACCTGATTCTCATAAGATCCGGTAAAACTGTAACTGACGCCCTGGGGTACAATAAGTTCACCCTGGTCTATCAAGTCGCTCAGGTACGCCTTTGCCTGATCAACCACATCCACCTCTGCATAACCATCCCGACTATCAAAAAGGACATAGGACAGCAAAAAGGTGTTTTCGCTCTTGATGACCTGGGGACCGCGGGTGAATGTGAAGGTCGCCAACTGCCCGAGTGGGATTTGCGCTCCTGATTTTGTCGGTACCAGAATGGATTCGAAACTCTCATCATCGTCGCGGAATTCTCTCATGTAGCGGACGCGAATGGGGTATCGTTCCCGGCCTTCCACTGTTGTGCCCACACTCCGCCCCCCAATTGCCACTCCAATCACATCCTGGACAGCGCGGATGGACAATCCGTAACGGGCAATAGCCTGGCGATCGATATCAATTTCAAGATAGGGCTTTCCAACAATCCTGTCCGCAAACACAGCTTCTGCCTTGATCGAGGGAATTTCTTTCAGGCGTTTTTCCAGCTCGATCCCAAAATTTTCCATGGTTTCGATATCCGCGCCCTGGACCCGAATTCCCATGGGGGCTCGCATCCCACTTTGCAACATGACAATCCTGGCTGCAATGGGCTGTAGTTTTGGTGCTGAGGTTGTTCCCGGTAGTTGTGCCGCTTGTGTCAGCTCATCCCAAATATCCTGATTATTTTTTATATGGGAACGCCATTGGCGAAAAGGCTGACCCCTTTTGTCAGGAATCAGGTCCCCGTCTGCATCGTGGACAAATTCTCCTTTTGCGTCGACAGAAAAGCGTAGAATATTCCCGGAATCATCCTGTTTATACTCAGATTTATACGTGATTATTGACTCGATCATGGAAATCGGGGCCGGATCCAGGGCCGATTCAGCCCGACCGATTTTACCTACCACCATTTCCACCTCCGGGACAGAATACAGGGCCCGATCGAGGGTGGAAAGAACATCCAGTGATTCTTCCATACCGGCGTGGGGCATGGTGGTCGGCATATACAGGAATGAGCCTTCATCCAGGGCCGGCATGAATTCTCGACCCAGTCCTGGGAAGGCATGTGCCAGTTTCTGATAAGGTCTACTTCCCTTCATAAAATCCGGAGCCCAGGCAAAAATATTCCCGAATCCCAACCAGGCATTCAGCCCGAATATGAGAAGCAAAGAGGGTGTGAACAGGGCGATTGGCCGATGGTTCAACATCCATGAGAGAATACGTGGATACCAATTTGAAAAACTCTTAATACCCCAGAGCAGCGATCCCACTAGCACAGCGACAAAAAGAATATTTGTGAATAAGGTGTAGTTTTGTCCAAGAGGTACCCAGGTGATGGCCAGAAGAATGATGATATCCAATGCCAGCAGATAATTCAGGGTCCTGGTGTGATAGAGCCAGGGATATCTCTTTAACCAGGGTTTCATCAACTGCAAACCGGCAATAACAAACAGGATCATGCCGATGAGTGGATGAAACTCGAAAGCGATCCATATGGAGACAGCTCCCAGGCCGATAAGGGGAAGGTGTATCCTCCGTCGCCGATCAGATTTCCGGGAGAAGAAATAACTGGCCAGGGTCGGCAGGATGAGAATAGCCAAAATTACCGAAGAGATGAGCGCAAAGGTTTTTGTATAAGCCAGCGGTTTGAATAATTTTCCCTCAGCGCCCTCCATGGTGAAAACGGGCAAAAAGCTGATGACAGTGGTTGACACAGCTGTCAGAATCGCCGGCCCAACCTCGCTGGCAGCCTTGTATATCTTCGTAACATTTGAATCACCATCATCCTCTACTTCCAGCTTCTGAAGGATATTTTCGGTCATGATTATGCCCATATCCACGATGGTCCCGATGGCAATAGCGATTCCTGACAGGGCTACGATATTAGCGTCGACACCAAAAAGTTTCATCCCGATAAAGGTGATGAGAACCGTTGCCGGCATGAGCATACTGATCAGGATGGAAGCCTTTAAATGCATCAGCATGACCAGGATAACAATGAGGGTGACAATGATCTCATCCCGGAGCGCATGATTCAAGGTGCCCAGGGTCTCGTAGATCAGACCTGAGCGATCATAAAAAGGAACGATCGCAAGTTTGGATATCCGGCCATCAGTCAGGGTTTTGCTGGGGAGTCCCGGGCTGATCTCTTTTATTTTTTCCTTTACCGAATTGATAGTCGCCAGGGGGTTCTCACCATAACGTGTTACAACGACACCGCCAACAACTTCCACCCCGGCCTTGTCAAGTGCCCCCCTTCTCAGTGCAGGGCCAAAGCTGACATTGGCCACATCTGAAATCCTGATGGGAACATTGTTTACAGATTTGAGCACTGTGGATTCCAGATCGGTCAGACTTTTGATAAATCCCAAACCCCGGATCATATATTCCACACGATTTATTTCTACCGTTCGAGCCCCAATCTCATTATTGGTATTTTTTACTGCGGTAAATACCTCCAGCAACGAAACTCCATAGTGGCGGAGCGCCTGGGGGTTTACATCGATCTGGTATTCCTTTACATAACCACCCACCGAGGCAACTTCAGCAACTCCTTCAGCGGTAGAAAGACCATATTTGACATAATAATCCTGGATGGATCGCAATTCCTGGGGATCCCAGCCACCCGTGACCTGACCTTGCTCATCGCGCCCCTCGAGGGTATACCAAAAAACCTGACCCAGGGCAGTTGCATCTGGGCCCAAAGCCGGACTCACCCCCTCTGGCAGGGTCCCTGAGGGCAGGGCATTCAGTTTCTCCAGAATACGGCTTCTCGACCAATAGAAGTCCACCTCCTCATCAAAGATCACATATATGGTTGAAAAGCCGAACATGGAGAAGGAGCGGACTGTTTTCACACCAGGTGTTCCCAGAAGGGCCACTGTCAGTGGATATGTTATCTGATCCTCAATATCCTGGGGTGTTCTTCCAGACCATTCAGAAAATACGATCTGCTGATTTTCCCCGATATCAGGAATGGCGTCAACTGGAACAGGTGATCGGTCCACACCGGGAATATTCCAGTCAAATGGCGCTGTTAGTACGCCCCATATCAATAAACTCATAAAGAGGATGAGACTGATCAGACGATTCTCCAGGGGGAGCTTGATCAGACGATTCATAAAGTTGTCCCTGTGCTCACTCATGATGATGTCCCATCTGTTGAGGTGTTGGTGACATCGATCCACTCATCATGCTCTGTTTCCCGGCAATCTGCATGGCGGAATCGATCTTGAAATTGCCATTGGATACGACTAACTCTCCCTCATCCAGGCCACTCAATACTATATATTCTTCACCAACCCGAGGCCCGAGTACAATTTGACGAAGTTCATAGGATGCGGATTCCTCTCCAGGTGATTGGACGTAGACCAGGGCACGTTTGCCGGTTTTCAGAACTGCGCTGGCTGGAATCAGGAGGGCTTCAGATCCTCTTGCGCTTATTCCACTAATTTCTTCGATAGGGACCAGATCCATGCCGCAGACTGTGCATTTTCCAGGATGGGTTTCAATGACCTCGGGATGCATGGGACAGACCCAATCACCGTCCAAATTAGGAGTGATTACCTTCCCCTCGGCGTTTAAGGAAGCTGTGATTACCGCTTCGGCAAGCATGCCAGGCTTCAACAAGCCTTCCTTGTTATCCAGGACCGCTCGAATGGTTATACTTCTTGTTTCAGGATTGACCAGGGGATCAATGTAGGAAATACGTGCGGAAAAACTCTTACCAGGCAAACCTGGTAAAGTAAATGTGAGTTTTTCACCATAGGTCAGCCATGGCAGATCCTGCTCATAGGCATCCAGAACCAACCACACTTTGGACAGGTCCGCGATGGAATAGATCTGTTCTCCCATTTTCACATATTTTCCTTCGAAGGCATTCTTGTGAGTTACAATTCCCGCGATGGGACTATTTACCTGTAGCACTGATTGTGCGAGTCTCTTTTTTTGGATGGCATCTATTTGTTCATCACTTACACCAAGGAGTTTTACTTTTTCTTTTACTGTCTCATAATTGGATTGGGCAATTTTCCCATTCTCCTGTGTTCGATCAGAGTTATTAAAGCGATTGTAAGCCTGGATTAACTCACTTTGAGCCGAATACAGTTCTGGGCTGTAAATATCAAGCAAGTGGTCGCCCTTCTTGACCTGAATTCCTGTATAATCAACGTACAAGCGTTCCAGCCTCCCCGGAAACCATGCGGCAATATGTTTTACTTTTGTTTCGTCATAATCGATTTTCCCGGATAAATGTCTCGTGCTGAATGCTTCCCCCCTCCTGACGGGACTTGTCTGGATTTGGGCCAATTCAACTGCGGAAGCAGAGAGTGAAAGTCGTTTTGGATCAATGGAATCGGAACTGGTCACCAGGGGAATCAGATCCATAAAACAGATGGGGCATTGTCCTGGCTCGTTCAGTCTCACCTGGGGGTCCATTGAACAAGTCCAAACGGTTCCATCAGATGCATCGGTATGAATGTGATTGTCCGGAGTCGAAGTACCACCTGAAAACAGAAAATACCCGATCAGGATACCTAAAATCAAAATGACTGCAGTCTGCAACCAGAGTGGTTGGATGAACCTTTGTATTTTTTTTGTAATCTTTTGAACATTTGTACTCATTTTATTTTCCCCTTAAGTATGCCAGCTTAACTTTTTCAGTTTCAACTGCACGCAAGGCATCTATCAACTGGAGTTTAAGATCCAGGTATTCTTGTTTTGCTCGCGTGTAGGTCTCAATATCCGTTGCCTGGCTCACGTAGGTCTGCTCCATCACTTCAACGATCTCCTGCGCCTTGGGTACCAATAAGGTTTCCAGGAGTGAAAAGCGTCGTTCCTTATCCTTCATCAAGGAAGTGGCAATCCCCGTTTCTTTTTTTAATTCGCTTATTTCCTGCTTCTGCATCTCTTCAATTTGTCTTCCCTTCCACTGGGAAGACCTGAGTGCAGATCTTTTATTGCCAAAATTCCATATGGGTAGAGAAATGCCGAAAGAGGCGATGATGGGGTTTTTCCCACTATCCTGAACCTTGACACCATTCAGAATTTTTTTATCTGTAATGATGTAGTCAATCCCAATACGCCAATCAGGCAAGAATTCAGCCTTTGCCAATTGTTCTTCTGCCCCAGTCTGTTCCAGATATTTCTCAAGCACACCCAGTCTGGGATGCTTGGCTTCCTCTTCTGTATTGAACATCAAGGGATTGGAGATGGCTATATTTTCCGGAAAAAATGTGCCTGGAAGAGGATGATCCAATTCCAGCAACGATTCGATTTTCAGGATCGTTCTGAAGTGCTGCTCTCTTAGATTCTCCAGATGATCTGCCAGGGTAAGGGTCTGGATCTGAACAGACGAAAATTTAAAATGTGCGATAGAACCACTGGCATAATTATTTCTGTGTACGGCTTCCAAATCCTTTGCCAGCTTAAGCTTCTCCTCATTTAAATGGATACTTTGCTGACTATGGGCCAATTCGATCCACAACAGACGTAGATCCCGGACAAGCCTTAGTTTCGCATCAGAGAGCTCCTCAAATGATCGTTCTGCTGCTGCTGATCCGGCCTGATTTCGTGCGCTGGTTTTTGAAGGCCAGGGGATGGATTGACCAAGGGATAGCTTCAGCTTTTGGGGGCCCTGAGCTGTTTCCACAGGTTCTACAAAATAACCCATTGAAAGAGAGGGATCGGGCAGTGTTATGATCGCTTCTACAGCTTCCAACCCCATCTGCCATGCTGCATATTCAGCTTTTAACAGAGAATTGTTACTCAGAGCGATTTTGATCAACTCATCCAGATTTGATATCCGTGAGGGTGCTTGGACTGCCTCCCCTTTAACAAGATCGACCCAGGGGAAGGTGGTCTGTGGGCTTTCGTTTTGTCCAGCCAGCGCAGAGCCACTAAATCCAAAAAGCAGGTTGAAGCACACAAGGGTACAGAATTTTAGAACTGATTGATGTTTTAAACCATACAACATACTATCTCCAATACAGGAATTACTAAACATGTAAATACACCTCTGTACATCAAGAGGTGTTTATCCTAATGATTAAAGATATCTAAATGAGGAGAGGGAAAAATCCAGGTGGTGATAAATCGGTAAGGATGACATGATCATCAAAGCCATAATCCTGCTGATACACAAGATTGTCGCCGGTCGTGGGTGCAATCTGAACCATATCCAGCTGGATATTTGACTCAACTTTTAACAATGGGGCCGAGATCAGCGGTACGAAAAGGGACATGTTACAGGATGTCATTCCCATCTCACAATTACTCGAATTCATTGATTCACAGCAGGTTACAGATTCTTCACAACATGCTGCCGTACATACATTATTTGCCGGTACAAAGGGTAATATCTGCATGACCGCCATCAGCGATAAAATCAAAACGGTGGTATATTTGTGTGTGCGTCTCACAGCTGGTTAATATGACTGCTGGATCAATTGTTCCAAATTATTTTTTATCAGCATTCAATGTCATAATCATGTAATTTGAGCTAGGGAATGAGCCAATCATAGACATTGGAGGTCAAGGTCCCTGTCTTGCCACCACCAGACCACTCGCCCACCTGAGCATTGACAACTCGGAAATCCCCTATGCCCGCCCCTCCATGATCATCCTGGCAACCGACAGCAATCTGGAAGCGTGCTGCCTCCAGCTTTCCCATTAAAATATTTTCGGGAATTCGAAACTGGATAAAATTTGCCCGGGCATTCCCGATCGCTCCGCTTGGATCGTTTGGTAAATACTCAGCAATGGGTTGATGCTGATCATCCACCAGCAGGACGCCACCACTAATGTAGAGGATCTGATCAGCCTTGAAACCTGATTTAAAAGTAGTCTGGGAGTTTTTGCCCAGCTCACGCGTGCCCGTTTTTGGATCATAACTAATCCCCAGAGCTGTATAGGTCAGTTGATAGCCATATTCAGGATGCCAGCCGGGATCGACCAGCTTTGCGTATTCCAGTACGATTAAATAATCGGATTCACCCCGATTGATCTGCATGCCTATAATATCTGCAATTCCCGACTCAAAGTGGGAGTTGGATGGGTAGATGTACTGACCATTGTCCCCGCTATCATCGCCTTCTTCATCTGCTTGTTCCATGACCAGCCTATATGTGCCCCCCTGGAATACGACTTCCTGCTTCTTTAACAATCGGTGCTTTGGACCCATGAGAGCAGGAACCTGGATCGTTGTATCCTGCTGACAAAATGGAAGGCTGTTGATGGGCAGATCAATGGCTTTGCTGGAGGTTTTATAGTCCTCGTACTCTGAAGGTACTGTCCATTGCGCCATTTGTTTTTCATAACGCAGGTGAATGTGCTTTGTATTCCAGGTCAACTCAAGTTGACTGGCGTTGGTGCTATCTCTGATATTGAGGAGTAATTCTAAATTTTCCTTTGTATCCCTTTCGATATCGATATCAAAGCTGGATGCGGATTCATTATACACCATTTCCCAATGGTCGTTTCCCAGCAGAACATTAAAACTGATCTGCTCCATTCCTCGAAGCAATCTGGGTTTGATATGAATCCGGGATTTGGTCAAATCAGGTTGTATCCCCAAAATATCCTGATAAAAGGTTCTCAAATATTCTCCAAGACTCCAGGCCTGGCTGAAGGTACCGGATAGTTTTAGCTCACCATCCCTTTCCCATGCATCTGTGAGTTCGGAGATAGTTCCTATTGCCCCTCGATTGATGATTTGATCTGTCAAATTGTCAAAAAGAGCTTGTGCATAATGGTACTGTTGAAATCGAATGGCCTGGGTGATGGTTGCTGCAGAATTCCAGGTCCAGATAATGCCATTATGATATGCGGCATCCTGGACATAAAGGTTTGAGACGTGATGATAGGGATGGAAATTTGCATCCTGCTGACTCAGGGAAAATACACCATCCTTTGTCACCAGTTGAGGGCCAAGATATTTAAAGGTGGACCAATCACAGGTTTCATCAAATAATGGAGGAACCAGAAACACATTGGGTCGGATCTGCTGATCCAGGGCATCATCCCTGTTTATGTGATCCACAAAATATGTATCATCGCCGGAACGAAATAATTTCAAACCTGCTGTTAGTCTTGATAACGCCCCTTCTGTTTGTTCTTTCAGTTCGGAATCACCAAATTTTTCGGCCAGACGATTGGTGATCTCGAGTTGATCACGCCAGATGAACTGAATCTCGATGGCCCGGTCTCCCCGGGGACTCCAGGCACCATCAGGACTGCGGGCATCCATCCAGGTATCAGCCTCATCATGTTCCAGCAATCCAGATTCATCCATCCAGTTGTTCATCGCCCCCGTGGTGGCGATTTGGATGGCTGGCCACAATTGGGCTAAAAAGACCTCATCCCCTGTGTAACGGTAGTAATCCCAGATTGAACGCACGAACCAGGGGGTTCCATCAGTTGTGTTGTAGATAATATCATTGGGTTGTGCCCGATTGGGAACCCTGCCATAATTTTGGTCATCTGGATTCTTATTCTGCAGACCAGCAAAAGTAAGTAATATCTGTTTTGCCTCATCAAATTGACCACTCACCAAGGTGGCTCCGGCAAAGGAAATGAATACATCCCGGCCCCAATAGTCATCAAACCAGGGCAAACCGGCATAAATCCCTTTCCCCGTTTGATTCATGATCAGCGCATCCAGCGAAGCGTGTGCCCAGACTATTGCATGATCCAGGTCTATGGAATTGCTGATAACTCTTGTTTCCCCCAGCCTTGTTCGGATGCGATCCTCTCTTTCACGTATAATCAAAACTGGATCGATGTCCATTTTCTCATTTTGGTCGAGGAGTGAGATGGTAATGCTCAATTTATGCGAGGCCTCACACTCGGCAGCAGGTGTCAGATACGCTGTGAACAAGGGTAATCCAGGAGATTCTGCAGCCCGCCATTCCATGGGCTGGGAAAATCTGACGTTTAGATAATTATACTTGGAGAAGGAATTGGCCAATCGTTTGTAATGGATATTTAATTCAGAGTCTGTGGTATTGAAATCGAAGTCTCTATCATGACTCCCTCCCAATATGGCAGGCTGAACCCGCCACTGCGTTGCCTTCCTGGCTTCAAGATTGATGAGTAGAGTGTGCTGATCGTCCAGGAGGGTCCAGGTTTCCTTAATACCACTCGCAGGATATTCACGAATCATTTTGACCGGATCCACGGTGATCGTTGCTTCTGCTCTGGGAAGGAGATCACCATCGGCATAAATGAAGACATCTTCAAAGTATGCCTGTTTTGAGGCCGTAAGGCCATGCCAGGGAGATTTATTGTAATTACCTGTGGTTGTGACCCAGATTACGTCTCCCTTGTCTGTATAGGCGATTTCACGCAAACTGCCTGGCTCCAATTCCATGGAGGGAAGAGTTGGCCCAGATTCAGCACTGCAATTGAACAAGCACAGGAGTATAGGGAGTAGGAAGTATTTTTGATTGTCTCTGGCCCAGCCCTTCAGGGCTGGGTAAATAGGACCTGGCAGGTTTACAAAGGGCATTAACGGCCGAATCATCCGGTTTAGTTATCTTCAACCCCGGTCCTCAAGGGCCGGGTTATTGATCCATATATCATTTTATGTCCAATCCGTGCGAATTTAGAAATTCGCTGATTTCTTCCTGATAGTTTTTTCTTCGATGATGATCCTCCTGATCACAAATGTACCGTCTTACCTTTTCAATCTGAGACTCTGAAACGGAAAAGACACTATAGCCATTTTGCCATGCAAATTTACCTTGAATAAAGCTATTTTTATTGATCCAGTTTGAGGATTCCCCCTTCAATAGATTAGCCACTTCTGATGCTGATTGGCTTGGCTTTAACCCTACCAGGATATGTAGATGATCCATCGCACCATTGACGGTATCAACGTGTATGTCCTTTATCTTGCCATATTCCTTATAATGTGGAATAAGCTCAGACATCAAGGATTTTACAATGATACGTTCTTGCTTATATGTTGACCAAACGAAATGCATCCAAATTTTATGGTAGGTTTGCACGCAAATTCCCTCTCCATAGCCCGGCCATTCATGGTCGGGTAAAAAGATATCTGTTAATTGAGCAAAGGCCGTTAACGGCCTTATCATCCGATGAATTCTCTTCTGCCCCAGCCCTCAAGGGCCGGGTTACTGATCCAGATATCATTTTATAATCCGGATCAGTTATTTCAACCCTCTGGATTCGTTCAGACCGGTTCTATTTGAGCAGCATGAGTTTTTGGACCTGACGAAAATCATCTGCCCGGAGTTCAAGTAGATACACACCTGAAGGCAGGGCTCGATTATCATTATTGGTGCCATTCCACATGATCTCGTATGACCCGGCCTGATAATTTGTAAGGCCTTCAGGACCAGACCACACCTCTCGGCCAAGGACATCATAGACTGTCAGAGAAACTACAGATGCCTGGG
Source organism: Fidelibacterota bacterium (assembly GCA_021734325.1). Lineage (GTDB taxonomy): Bacteria > Fidelibacterota > UBA8477 > UBA8477 > JABMPR01 > JABMPR01. The sequence goes on from JAIPJF010000015.1 coordinate 17,466, forward strand.
GAAGGTCAAATCTGAGAGTTGTTGTCGGATTGAATGGGTTGGGGAACGCTCCATGCAGGGCATACTCCCTCGGTAAACTCTCGTTCCTGTCAACATCCAGCCAATGCTTTTCATTGACAAAGATTCTGGTAGTCGAAGCAGGGATGGTATATGAATCCTGTATGTTGCTCGCGAGATCCAGGGTTTCGCCTGTCAGATATTCATACCAGATTCCGGCTTCAGGAAATTGAAGGTTCACTGTCTGATTGCTTGAATTAAAATTAGCGGCAACCAAAACAGATGCTTCTCCTGCAAGGGTTCTGTGGTGAACAATCACCTTGCTTGTATTTGATTTGTACACCACATCGATGTTGTTGGACCTCAACGCCGCATAGCGTTTCCGCAACCAGATGAGATCTTTATATTTTTGATGTAGTTTCGCCAAATTGGGATCCTCAAGGTAGAACCAGCGAACGGGATTGAAATCCAGGGTTCTTTCAGTATCCATTCCTACTTCTGCCCCCATATAAAGCATGGGGATACCAGCACTGGTAAAAAGAACTTCTGCTGCAAGTTCTGCTTTCTTCAATGCCTGCTCGTAGCTGATGGCAGAATTGGTTTGGGCTTCCCAAATCACCCGCTGCTCATCGTGACTTTCCAGATAGTTGACACAGGCCTCAGCATCTGAGAAACCATCTGCACCAAAATCGATGCCACGCTGGGTCTTGGCCATATCACCATAGCTCGAGCCCTCAAAGCTGCCCTGGCGCAGATTGGCTTTCATCTGATCATGAAAGGCATCATGCCAGTGAGAGTCAATAGCAGTATTGTCAATCAGCTCCCAAATGTCATCCCAGAAATGTTCCGCAATCTGATAGGTACCATTGTTGGCATTGTGCGCGGCGTTTGAAAAATAGCTCACACCAAATTCGGCTGTTCCTCTCCAACCGATACCCGGCGTATGGTCATAACGATAGCCATCAACATGGTACACATTTATCCAGTGCTGGACAGTCCTTTTTGTCAACTCTTGTGTTCCAAGACGACCATGATCAAAATCGGGGAATCCCCAGGCATTACTCTCAGCGTGCATATAGGGAGAGTTTGTGTAATCTGATCCATACATCTGTTCATAGGGAGAACTGCCATCTGCATGATTAAATACCAGATCAACCAGTACAGCTATTCCTCGTTTATGGGCTTCATTCACAAAATTTTTCATGTCATCGGGGCTACCATAAGTCGACTCAAGGGCCATAAAGAAAGCGGGATTGTAACCCCATGAACTGGCACCTGGAAATTCAGTCGGCGGGAGAAGTTCGATGGCATTGATCCCCAGATCTTCCAGGTAATCCAGTTTTGCCGTCAGGCCAGCCAGGTTTTTAGTAGCAGAAAAATCCCGAATAAGCGTTTCGTAGATAATCAGATCTTTCATTGGTGGCTTGACAAAACCATCATCTGTCCAGGCATAGTCTTCCTCACCAATATGGACAATCGCTTTTTGATTTTGAGCAAGACCACTCTCATTCCCACTCTCATCCGTCCAATTGACATCTGTGGCAAATGGATCTCCTACATACTTCTCGCCATTAAGGACATACATATACTCATAGCTTCCTGTTGCAAGGGGAACGTTTAGCCAGAAAATATCTTTTGCCGGATCCAGTTTCATCAAACCTGCACTTTCGTCCCACTCATTGAAATCGCCCACGAGTGAAACGAATGCTTTCCCAGGTGCCAGTATGGCAAATGTTACAGTCCCATCGCCACGATCGTGAACACCGAGATAATCGCCAACTGGAAGTGATTCCTCAACAATATCAGGGGTCTTCCAGACCGTTTTGACATCCATCATCACTCTCTGGTTGTCACGTTTGGCAAAAGCAACCAGCTGATGCCTCCCCGGGTCGAGAGCAGATGTATTCAAGGTGTAGTCAAAATTGGTACCACCTGTAATATTTTTGGTATGTCCATCCAGAAGCAGTTCAACATAATAGGCATTTTCAACGCTAACCTGTATCAGCTGATCTGCTTCCAGCGCCTGTTCATCGACGATATTTGTGATTGCTACGCTGGGATCATCGGGTCCGGAAACAAAAGAGATGGGGAAATGATAGTCTCCTCCGCTGTTATTATCCCAGGTCTGACGGTTATTCCAATTAAAAACAAAATCAACTGCACTCACCACCTGTGATGATTGATTGAAAGGGCCGATGTCTACCCAATATTCGCCGTTGAGATCGGGACCATTCATGGTGCTTTCGACAGATTGGCCGGCATCACCGACAATGGTGTTCGGCGGCTGATAGGCCACCAGGGGTTCGTGCCAGCTATTGACTCCCCACCACATATTGGTTGCCACGGTATTTTCTTTACGAATTCGAATGGTGTCATTGGGTCCTGGGTTCATGGGCGTCCACATTCCAGGGATAGCTACTGGAATGTGATAATCATTACCTCCATTGTTATCCCACAAAGTTCCAGCAACATTTCGGAACACAAAGTCTATGACTTCCGCATCTTCCGGAATATTATGATGATACATCCACCATCCATCATTTAATTGTGTCATGGTGTATTGATTAACTGCACCTGTCCATGTGTTATGCCCCAGGTGCAATTGCACAGGGTTTACATCATTTGGCAGTGAACCGTTGATGAGGTTATAGTAGATATTGACTGTATCTCCCTGAAAGGGCTGTGCCGGCTCCCAATAAAGAATATTTGCATCATACTGGCCAAAGGCAGACAGTGCCAGTATTTGAATCAAAAAAATATTTATATATTTCCTCACTTAATTACCCCAAAACCTTTCGCAGGCAGTGTCAGGCGGCCTGCATTATCTCTTTTTATTGCCCCATACAGGACTGAATCCATTCCTTCAGCTGAAAATTCAAAGTCCGTATCGGAAAAATTGAAGAATGCCAGCAGGGAGCCATGTCGGTATGCAATGATCTGTTTTTCATCATCAGCCAAGATAATCTCAAAATTGGATTCCGGTGTGATCCATGCTTTCCGCAAAGCCAGAATCTCCCCCATGGATTTCTCCAATTCCCGATCTGCTCTGGACCAGTAGATCACAGGATCCAGATGAATATCGACCTGTTCTTTTGCGCCAACTTCCTGGCCGGCATAAATGAGTGGATTCCCCTTCATCAGAGCAATAAAGGCCCAGGCCGTCTTATTCAGGTCTGCATCACCGATATAGCTCCTTGATCTGGTTTTGTCATGATTTTCAGTGAAGCGCATGCGCAAGGCATTCTTGGGATATTGATAAGCTTCGTCTTCGTAGCTTTGTTTGATCTGACTGACCCTTGCCTCACCCTGAGCCGCTTTGGTCACCAGATTCCAGATATTCCAGGAATAGGTCATATCGTGGCCACTGAGATGAAGATCAGGCCTGGCGCCTTCTGCCAGAAAAAAGATCTCAGGATTGGCTGCCTTACATGCAGCTTTTGCTTCCAGCCAAAAGTCATTGGGGACCAATTCTGCGACGTCAAATCTGAAACCATCGACACCAGTCTCTTTAATCCACCAGACGAGCATATCGATCATCCATTTCCGCAGTTCTGGATTGTCATAGTTGAGATCAGCTGTATCCCACCAGTCAGCGTTCGGTGATACGATCTCACCAAGCTCATCTTTCGTGTACCATTCTGGATGCTCATCAATGAGAGGATTGTCCCAGGCCGTGTGATTTAATACCATATCAAGGATAAGTTTCATGTCCCTGTCATGAGTCTGCTGAACGAGATCCTGGAAATCCTCAAGTGTTCCAAATCGAGGATTCGTTTTATAATAATCCTGGACTGCATAAGGTGCACCAACGTCGAATTTGTGGTTTTTAACACCGATGGGATGAATAGGCATGAGCCAGATCAGATCTATTCCCAGCTTCTTAATACGATTCAGATCTGCCCGAACAGCTCTGAAAGATCTTGCCATACTATGTGACCTCACAAAAATTTCATAAATAGTGGCATTTTTCGCCCACTCTGGTGCTTCCGGAGCCGTCTGTGTGCTTGCTTCAGATCTTACCAACTCAATTTCCTCCAAATATGGCTGAAGATATACTTCTCCATTTATTCCACCACCGCCACCAGTATCTTCAATCCTTACAACCAATTGATGGGGTTTTCCATCGCTTATTTTGTCGCCGATATCTGAAAAGAATTTGATGCCATAGCCATTGTGTTTCTCAAACAGACGACCATCAAGCCAGATGACAGCATTGTCATCAACTGAATCAAAGACCAGGGCCCACTTGTATCCTGCAGCATAGGAACGGGCTTTGATTTCTGTAGCATACCAGGCGAACCCATCATGATCTATGTCAGGCCAATTCCCAGGTACTGCAACCATTTCCCAATCTGTCCGGTCAACATCATTTCCAAACCAGCCCTCTCTCAGGCCAACTTGATCCGGGTCATATTTCAGTTTCCACTCCCCTCCCAGGGATATGTTTTCCGGAGATATGGGTTCACAGGCTAAAAAGAGTGTTAAGATGAACAAGAAGAGTACGGTATATTTCATTTTATACATTTGAATTCCTAAGAGGGTTTTTTGTTAGCCTTTAACTGATCCTAAGGTTAATCCACCTATTAGATATTTTGTCAAGAAGAGGAAGAGAGCAATTGCCGGAACGGATACAATTATAGCCCCGGCAGCATAGAGTCCCCATTCAGTGTTCATATTCGCCTGGAACGATTTCAAACCGATGGGTAGCGTGAACATCTCTTCATACCAGAGTACTTGAGCCGCCACAATATATTCGGTCCAGGCCGACATGAATGAAAAAAGTGCCGTGATAACCAATGCAGGGGAAGCCAGAGGCAGAATGATCTTGTAAAAAGCCATAAATCTGCTGGCACCATCTATACGGGCAGCTTCTTCCAGGGAGTAGGGAATTGTGTCGTAATAGCCTTTCATTTGCCAGACACAGAAAGGCAGGGCCGTAGATGAATAGATCACGATGAGCCCAAGGTAAGTGTTGATCAAGTGGAGATTGGACAGCATGATGAACAGGGGCAATAGGAGCATGGTTGCGGGAAACATCTGGGTCACCAACAGGCTTAACAGGCTTGCATCCCGCCCAGGAAAACGGAAGCGCGAGAGTGCGTATCCAGCTGTTGATGCCAGGGCCACACCGGTGATAACGACGGTAATGGTGACCAGAATCGAATTCCATATCCAGGACCACATGGGATGATCACGGAAGATGATGACATAATTTTCAAAGGTCCAATCATCCGGAATCAAGGAAAGGCTCTCATTTAGGAGATTGTCCCCAGGTCTAATCGAAATGGTGATCACACGCAGAATGGGATAAATAGACCAGGCAACGGCAATCATCAGTAGTGCGTAAATAATGATATATTGTAATGCTGAGGTCTTTTTCATATCTAGAGACCTACTCTATTTAGCCACAATATCGGTAAATTCCACAGAAATTGAATTAGAAGTCTTCGCGAGCGAAAGCCGATCCTCAGATCGGCAGAGCGTGGCGATCTCCGACTTCAGCGTAAAGTACGCATGCGAGATTGCCACGGTCGTTCCAACAAACTCGTCGGGACTCCCTCGCAAAGACTTGTCAGAATGGCTCCGAATGGTCTCGATATATCGGACTAATAAAATACGTTTACTTATCAATACGCTGTCTCCGTTGCTTTGTTCTTCTGCATAAATTTCACTGAGAAAAAAGCCAGCATGAGGAATATCATAAAACTAAATGCAGCGGCATAGCCATAACGATAGAGATTAAAAGCAGCCCGGTAAACAAAACTTACCAGAATGTGGGTCTGATCTCCCGGTTGTCCCCCGTTAGAAACCAGCCAGACCACATTGATATTATTGAAGGTCCATACAATTCCCAGCGTAATTGCCGGTATCATCACCGGTTTCAGTAAAGGCAGGGTGATCTTCTTGAATTGCTGCCAGGCAGTGGCACCGTCGATGGATGCGGCTTCATACAGTTCCTGGGGAATCGACTGCAGACCACCCAGAGCAATGATCATCATGAAGGGGATTCCCAGCCATACATTGGTTATGATCGCTGCAATAAATGCATTGGTTGGGTCGATCAGCCATGAAATGGGTTCCAGGCCAAACACATTTTTAAGGATCACATTCACGGCACCGTAATCAATATTGAACATTCCGCGCCAGGTCAAGGCTGTGATATAACTTGGGACGGCCCAGGGAAGGATCAGGAGGACTCTGATGAGTCCTTTGCCCGGTAAGGGTCGATTGAGCAGCAGCGCCAGTAAGACCCCAAAAAAGACATGAAAACTCACATTGACCACTGTCCAAATGATCGTTTTCATAAAAAAACGATAGAACTGATTGTCAGTCAAGACCTTTCCATACTGGGCAAATCCGATGACCTGCCAATCGTTGACCGTAGTAAGGCCCATATTGGAAAAAGAGATTACCAGATTGTAGAAAAAGGGATAGACCACAACACCAAAGATAAAGAGTGCTGCCGGAGCAACCATGAGCACGCCAAAGCGAGATTCTTTTACCTGAACACCAGGGACTCCCCTGAGAAGGGGTAGGATGAAGGCAAGGACAAGCTTATAAAGTGCCCAAATGACAAGTACAGCACCTCCGATGTACACCAGGATTGCTGTGATGTTGACTGCATCTGCATCGACATCACTCCCCTCGTATAACTCAGTAACTTTTTGGACAGCTAATTCCTGTTGATAAGCCGCTCCTTCTTCAGGGCTCATACTGCCACCGAGAACATTCTGGTAGGCGGGGCGCATGGCATCCCAGATGGCTCGCATTTGAGGGGAAATGGGCATGGCTCTGCCCAGATCAACCTGTTTGATCGAGGTTCTGATGATCGGATCGTTGGCAATTTCCGGACGCTCCCGGACTTCTAATCGTGTTGGGATCGTGGCCAAACGGGTTGCATATTTGAATTGGGCATCTGCCCCAGTAAGGAATTTGGTCAATTTCACCACTTCAGCCAAGCGGTCACCATCAAGATAGGGATTCAGATAATACCCTTTTGTCGCAACCATTGGAGCCGGATATAAACCTGTTTCTTCATTGATTGGCAGTACTGCCAATCCAAAATCAACATAGGGTGAATCCATGTATTTTGCCCATGACCAGGCACCATTAATGAGCATGGCCGCTGCACCCGTATTGAACTTCGAATCGGCTACATCATAATCACACTCTGCTGGTATGATTCCGTGAACATCCCGCATCTCCCGCACAAATTTGAAAGCTTTGACCGCTGCTTCATTATTCAGCGTTGGATTCTGATCTTCATCCATAACCCAGCCGCCGTAGGAGGCATAGAAGGGCATGAAGAAGAAGGGCTCTGTAAAATTCCAAACCAAACCATATTGATCGATAATGCCGTCACCATCTTTATCAATGGTCATTTTTTTCCCGAATTCAATCAATTCCTGCAGTGATTCAGGCGGGCGATCCAAACCAACTTCAGCAAATAATCGCTTGTTATAGACCAATGCCAGATGATTGCCAAGTTCATCCCCGATCTGATAGAGATGACCTTCATACCAGGTCAGACCCTTAGGGTCAAAAGCTGCCAGTTCCTCAACCGTGAATAAATCTTCCAGTGGTTTGATAATGTCCATCTCCACAAGTGCCCCGGTGAAATCACTGGGACCGTACAACAGGTCTGGACCACCCTCTGTGAACGCCGTGGCAGACATATAGGCCATGCGGACCTCTTCATTCTCCTTGTACAGGAGATGGACCTTGATTTCCGGATTTTGGGCCTCGTACTCGGCAATCAGTTCATTCAGAACAGCTCGGCTCGGGGCTGGCATGGGATGCCAGAGTTGCAGTATGGTTTTCTCAGCGCCAAAGCCAAGGCTGGCGAGTAGCAGAATCACCATGATAAAAAGATAACTGCCTCGAATCCGCTGAGGGACAATCGTATGGAATAAATTTGTATATTTCTTAACTCTGATCATATCAATCACGCTTGTCAAATCCATTTTCAGGCATCGACCAAAAATAGGTCAGGGATTCATCCAGATGTGCTCTCCAGGAACCCCACGAATGACCTTCATGCCATTCCCTCCATTTATGGTCCCACCCACCATTTTGCAAGTGTTGACGAAAACTGACAGAGCTCCGATAAATGGTTTCTTCATAGGTCCCCGCATCCAAATAGATCTTCACCGCTAAGGGTGTGCTTTTTTCATAAAGTGAACTTATTTCTCCGATTTGAACAGCGGGAGAATATGCTCCACAATTTCCAAAAGTTTCTGGATGATGATAGGTAAACCAAAGGGATGTCAGCCCACCCAGACTTGCACCAGCAATTGCGCGGTCCTTCGCTTCTGTTCTTGTCCGATACCTGGCATCAATTGATGGAACGATTTCGTTTACAAACATTTCCATAAATTTTATATCGTATCTATACTCTTCATCACGATCAGTTGGATCAACAAAAACAGCTATGATCGGTGGAATCAATTCGTTGAAAATCAGATAATCTATAACCTTTTTGGCGGAACCAAGGTCTTGATATTGGCCGCCATCATGTATGTAAATACTCCGGTAGTGTTCTGTGCCTGAATCATATCCGGGAGGTGTGTATACTGTAATCGATCTTGTTCGGCCCAGGGTAGTATCTGAGAAACTGATCGTGTTCATATTGCCAAGGGGAATCTCAAAGTCAAGAATTTCCAGGGGGTGGACATATCCCGGCATGGATAATTCTGAATTCGGTCCCCAGCCACCGCTACAGGTATTGGGATTGAGGGGATCAAGGATCCAGTCATTCCCCAAAACAAGTTTATAGTCCAGACGTGCATCCGGTTCAAATTTCATGGCTTGATAGAATAATCTGGTCCCGGGCAGATGTGTGAATGGCAGTGCTGACGGCTTCCAGTCATTGAAATCACCGGCTACGGATACTGTGGAACCAGTTGTGTCCAGATATAAAAAATACGCCTCTGAACCATCAATATAGGGTATACCTGTTGTGGAATCAGCCCTGGAGATGAATGCATCAACCAGACCTTGTTTCACCGAATCAGGTGCTTGATCCACTGAGAGTATAAAATTTTTAAATGTAAACTGACTGCCAGTCAACCTGCCTGCAGCTACTGAAGAATCATCAGTAAGATCCAGACTCGAGCATGATTGAAGACACATGAGAACAAATACCGTGATTGTAGAATACCTGATTGTTCTCCTGATAATCATTGTCTTAGAATTTAACCTCCTCACGAATCCCGTCAAGATGGATACCATTGGAAACATCTGGAATCACCTGTTATCCTAATATAGCGGGATAAAAAAAGATAGGGTGGAGAGAAACCTCTCCACCCTATCTAAGCTTACATGAATCGCATTAAACGATTATTTCAGCAAGAGCATTTTGTGTGTCTGCTGAAAATCGCCAGCCATGATCTTGTAAATATAAAGACCACTGGCAACACGCTTGCCATCGGCATTGAGACCATTCCACATGATATCATAGCGACCGGCGTTGTGACTGCGATTGTCTATCAAACGCGTAACCTCACGACCAGTAATATCGAAAACAATCAAATCAACATCAACGGCTTCAGGCAATACATAGCTGATCGTTGTTGTCGGGTTGAAAGGATTCGGATAGTTCTGCGACAGAGCAAAAGTGGTTGGTAGATTATCAACCTCTGTCGATACAGGCAATACGAAAGTCAGGTCATTTGCGAATGGTTCAGGCATAACCTCAAGAGGTGTTCCCAGGTTGCTGAACTTCACAAGTTCCAAACCCTGTACGAGAGCGATTGATCCACCCACAGTTTCAGGTTTGAGCCACTGTGTACGATAACGTCCAAAACCATAGCCTGAACCTAGTTCACTGACTTCAGTACCGTCAGCCTTCACATACTTGGTTGTATACATCATCGCGTGCGGAGCTGGGCCAACAATAGGAATTGTGACACTTTGAACATTTTCACCAAGTGTTCTTGAGTGCTCGGTGCTCCGGTAGAGATAGGTTTGCCTAAGAGTGGAAGGCACGGTATTGGTGCCAACTCCCTGTAATTCGGCTCCCCATGCATCCTGCCACATGAAGAACAAACTATCTGTTGCAGGATCGAAGGCATTTTCTTCGTAAGTCATGGCTTCCGTCATATCCATATACAATGTAGCATAGGCAGTCTGACCTTCTGGAATGATACCTGCAGTTACATAGTCCTGGAAAGTCTGAACAGGCAGGACGGTATCACCATCTAAGCCGCTCCAGACGAAGTATCTATCACCACCACCAACACCGGCTGGCAGTTCATACTCGTGGAAATCATCCCCTGCCCATTTCGCTGAATCACCACCTCGATCTGATGTAAATTCAAAAAGAATTTATATGTAAAGACCTCACCGGCAGGCTTATCAATAAACGGGACGGTTAAGAAATAGATCTCAGAACCTGGTTGACGAAGCATATCAATCTTGGAGCGATCAGCATCTGAGCCCCAACCATTGATACCACCACGAAGTTGAAGACTATCGCCAAGGGTACGATCATAGAATCCCAATCCCTGGAGTACAGTCATATCCACGCGGAAGGTGATGTTACCGGAACCTGAACGAACCACCTCAACATTACTAAACCAGACAGGTTCAAGGACAACAGGCACATCGGGAGTGTCCAGGACGATTGTTCTGTCAGTAGGCAGGGTCTCAGGTGTATTATCATTGATACGGAAACGATAGAAGGTCAAACCTAACGGAATATTGGCAGTCACTTCATAGATACCGTCTGCATCGCCATCCTCCATTAAAATCGCTCCAAAGACACCTGTTAGCATCACGTTGTCAGTGCCTGCGGTAAATTGAGCAGCATCGATCTGAGCATTCATGTTGACCTTGAAGGTTACAGGAGCACCCACAAAGTCTGGATCGAAATCATTCCACCATACACTATAGGTTTGTGCACCACCTGCAACGATGTATTTACGATTTGGTCCACCACCAGGAAACTCAGCAAGATCCCAGTTGCTGTCAATACGGAACTTGAATTCCAGTTCCTGACCAACAGTAAAGCTGTCGGTTACTGTAATTGACCATATACCATCCGCATCTGCATCAGATAAGACCCAGAAAGCTGGATCATTTCCACCCCAACCATTGAAATTACCCGCAAGATCCACAATTTGAGTTGAAGGATCGAACTCACCGGCAGCAATCTTGGCATTCATATTGACTTCAAATGTCACAGCCAGATTGTAGTCATAGTTATTCCAATAGGCTTTATACTCCTGAAGACCTCCTGTAACCTTGAGGGTCCGATTGCTGATGGATTCAGCATAATCATCCCAGGCCTGGTTCATACGGAACTTGAATTCCAGGTTATCATCGGCCGTAAAAACTCCTGGTTCGTCAATATAAGCACCCCATTTAAGACTATCTTCTGACATAGGCTGCAAATCAATACCGTAGCCCCAATTGCCTGTAAATGAACCAATAACATTTACGTTTGCAGTCGAGGGATTAAATCTACCGAGATTGTACTGATCAGTCAGATCAACACCAAAGAAAATGACAGGATACATAGTAAAATTACTTAAGTACCCGAAATATTCCATATCCTGGTCACCAACGATCAAATCTCTATCAGGAATTTCATCATGGTATCCAGCAGCCCAGGAGCTATTAATTCTAAACTTGAATTTATACTCACCTGGATCAAGTGGGAAGGTACCGACCCAAATGCCATTTGTGTCTGGAGAAGCTTCTAATTGCCATTCTCCCGGAGCAGGTCCCCATCCATTCAAGGTACCGGCTATATCAACATAATCCACTGCAGGATCAAATTTCCCTTCGAGGATTTTATGAGCCATGTTTACTTTGAAGGTCACTCTCGGACGAAAATCTTCCGGGAATGAACCTGTACCCATGAATTCATCTATTCCTTTTACGATCCACTCTGAGTCATCGGCATTTGTTCCGGCTGATGCAGCCCAATCTGTATTTCCGTGGGTAGTCCCTGCTTTTCGATACAGTGTATGGTCAGCTGTGGCAGCCGGGACTCCTGCAACGTCCCATCCAGTACCTGGGTCTGCGTCCCAATTGCCCAGCCAGTCTATGATCTCAAAGTTACCCTCGACGCCTTTGACGAGTGCAAAACCATCATTGCCGTTACTGAGATAGTTAAACTGAAAGTCTGTCTCAGCGAGTATGGCTGCATCTGCAGATCCATTGGCGATGACATATACATCACCAGGAGCAACAGTTGCACCAGCCGGGAAAGTATTCCAAAATTCATACTCGCCAGCCACTGTAAGAGCATTGCTGGCATTTGGAAATGCATACTCGGTCAGATCAATAACAGCATCTGTGGGATTATAAATTTCCAGAAGCTTGTTGCTGCCACTACCCTCATTATACTGAGAGAAGAACAAGCCGGGCGGTGGTGGTGGAATGGCCACGTCATCGATGTAGACAACAGCATCAGCATCAGTTGTTGTATTGAACTGAATGCTCTCAATCGTCACAAAGTCTGTTGAATTGATTGCGCTGGTTCCATTTATCCAACCGGTCACAGCATCATTCGCTAGATCCAGCTCAAAATATTCCCAGGTATTGGCAGCACTCACATTCCAATAGGGACCGGCTTCGTATCCATCTCCGCCAGCTCCGTTATCCCAGATGACCAAACGGAATTGAAGATCCAGAGCTGCTGTGTAGATCCAGAATCCAATCGTGGCATCTGGAGCAAGCTGATCAACCCGGTTATTCATCCGTATGAAATAGCCACCAGATACAGCGGTATCATCCAGCAGTTCAACTTTTGCTGAGGACGAACCACCATGGGCTTGTTCTGTCGACAGTGTAGTGCTTGAACCAGCAAGAACTCCCGCTGTAGACCCTGAGAAATTGGGATCAGCCCAATTTCCTATGTCCGTTTCGAAGTCATCTATGACTTGACCAAAGCCAAAAGTCATAGCGGCGCTGATCATAATCAGCATTGTAAATAAGCGTTTCACACTTACCTCCTTTTGTTTGTTAAAAACATGTCAATATGAAATTTTAGATCAAAATAAACAAGACTAATGTCCTCTCTTTCTAAAATTCTTGTACCAGAAATCAGGCTGCTTTCCAGCTCTGATCTTGATCCAATCCTTATGATTCTACCCACTATATTATCACCTGTAGCGCAATGAGATTGAAAAATGTTCATTATAATTGAAGTAGGCATGGGACTGAACGGCATAGTCAATCTGCATCATTACACCACCAAATATCCGTGTGGACAGGCCCCCTCCCAGAGAGTTTTGGGGATCATTCTCAGGCAGAAACATGTGGCTTCTTCCAGCGCTGAGATATAGGAGGTCATTCATGACTCCGAGATGTGCACCTATATTCACCCATTCGTAATTATCACTGGGGTAAACACCATCGGCTTCAACATGCAGGCTCAATACCTGAGAGTCTATCACTTGCCACCCTGCTCCAATAATCATCCGCAGGGGGATGTCAAAGCGATCTGTGGAATAGTAGGCATTGATAATGTCATTATTTCCACTATTGAGAGGGTCTGGATCAACTGTCGTCAGGAGATCGTCTCCCGTCATTTGCATTTTGGTGCCGAAATTATTGATTGAAAACCCCAGAACCAGGCCTGGCCAGGGGGTCACATATCGTCCACCTACATCCAGGCCAAAACCCTGAGCGTGGGTGTTATAAATGGTTTCGCGGAATACTTTGGCGTTTGCACCTATCATGAACCGATCCGTCAAACTCCTGGCAAAGGCCAGCCCAAGTTGAATATCGCTCACCTCGAAGAAATCACCAGTTCCATCCTGATCCAGTTCAGTCGTAATCTCCATCTGACCAGAACTTAGGCTGATGACATTCAAACCAATCACGCCACCGATGGGAACGGGTATCACCATGGCAGCCTGGTTCAAGGAGATCCCTTCGTACCAGTCAACGTAACTGAAATGCGCTGTGGGCTCTGTGATAAGAGCCAGTGTTGAAGGATTGTAGTACAGGGTTGCAGGATTATTAAAGCCGGTCACAACTGCTTCACCACGAGAAGTGGCTACTGCATCAATGGGGATTTTAAGAAAATTGGCGGCTGATGTTCCAACCTTTGAAACAGTCTGTCCAAACAAGTACGAGCTTAGGATTCCCAGGATCAAGAATATTCTGATTGCAGTATCTTTTTTCATCTTCATCATTCCTTATTTGATCACTGCAAATTTGCCGGTTTGAGTAGCTCCTGTCTCCAAGTCTTCGACATAAAACAGGTACAGGCCGAATGAGATGGACAGATTATCCAGGGAGAGTAAATCCCAGGTTGTACTTCCCTCATCCATATTATTATTGACTTCAAACTGATCAACCAGCTCTCCGTTGACAGTAAAGATACTGATTCTGCAGTCTTTGGGAATATGATTGAATCTGATGACCCTTGGACCACGTCCCGAATTGAAAGGATTACTTGGCTCCCAACTGGCTGCCGCGATATAGGGATTGGGCACCACAGTCACTTTTTTGATGTCCTTTTTGGCTTGCTCCTCATTCAGATATGCACCAGCTGTTTTAAATTCATAGACATCGTCTGCCAGAAAGGGCTTTTTGATTATCAATGTCAACTGATCTCCTTCAACAGGATGTCTCCTTGAGCTATCACTGACCAAATGCTTAAAGGTCAGTTGCCAGGTTGGATCATAATCCACTACATTGCCTAGTGTATCCAATATTTCGTCAAGAAAGATAACCACGTCAGATTCATCAGTTGTGCTGTTCATCACGCCGTCAGCCGGATCGCCAGATTCAGCCAATGAATCTCCGTTTATCAGATTAAAAAAGGCGAAGGGTTGAGGTTTATCTTCAGTCAGGTTGTACACGCTGAAGTTCACTGCGATCGCTGGGAGATTCACAAAACCACCCAGAATATTATAATTAATCGAAGTATCTATGCCTACTTCCCCAAAATCCAGCCGGTAATCATTTGGTTTTTTCTTACCCACACCTGAAAATTCGAGATTGTAGACGTTCAGACTGGGTTCAAAAATGGTTGAATCGTTCCAGCCAGATAAGGTTTTATTCAACTCTATATAGGGCTCAACGTGAAACTTGAGTCGCATTCCATCAATGACCAGATTCTCCGAATCATCAGCAAATCGGGTTGATTCAAGAATTAAGGTGTCCGGGTTATTGATATCGGTAATGTCTTCCCAGGTGAAGTTCTGAGTCGTTAAAGTATCATCATAGAGACTGCTTGAAGCTGGTAACAGTGTGTCCTTGAATGTGATCCTGTATGTGTTGTCGTCAGGTACCTTTAGTGGATCTACGATATCGACAATAATGGAACTTGAACTTGAACCAGCTGTATGAACCATATCAATTTCTGGAGCCTCATACCCAATGGGTTTTGGGGATGGGGTTGCGGTAATAGTATTTACACCATTAACCACAGTTCCGTCAGAATCAACCTGGATATAAATAGGGCACTCGCTTGGTGCAACATAGAGATTCACATCACCAGCGTCAAATGAAGTGACTGCGTAATAATAGGTTCGTCCATTTTGTACATCTTCATCGATGTATTTATGACTCAATCCAGTATCATCGCCCAGGTCAAATTTTATTCCATTTATATCAAGTTCCTGAAGTCCTTTGAGCCCATCGTCCTTATCAAATTGAATCAGGGGCTTATAGAAGGTAGGAACACCATCAGCATCTGTAATGATAAATACATCTTCAAAAGCGGGGTCGGTTGATCGATAGACGCGATAGCCCTGAAAATCGTATCCCTCAGAGCCTAGATCTGCCATATAACGATCATAAGAAGCTTCAGCTGTTTCATCCCAGTAAAGGGTGACTGAACCATCCCCTATTGCAGCCGATAAATTTGGAGGTCTCGGTGCCGTGGCAAATTTATAGTCGAGATCATAGGTTTTCTGGGCGACTTCCTTATTTCGAATGGCATCAGCCTGGTCAACACCCATATTTACAGCCATACTGATGGATTCTGTTTGGCCCTCAGCCAGGGGAAAATATCCACTGGTTACATGGAGGTTATAGTCACCTTCCAGTTGAACGCTTGGATTAAAGAACAAGCCAGGTGTCATGAAGAGTCGCCACATTTCTGAATCCTGCATACCGGTTATACCAATCGCGCTGGACATATAGGCAGCTGCCGTAAGACCGATCTGATCCGATTCTGAGACGTCTGTTTTGTCTATATTAGGTTCCCCGGGCAAACCGGTGCCCACACCGCTGGTTGCAATCCCGTCGTCTTCACCCAGGTCAGCAGTCTGTATTTGACCATCGAGACCAACATCATCAGTAAAAGCACGCCAATCCCGATCATTATCCACTCCATCCGCTCTGGTTTCATCAATCATGGGGGCTACAGTATGTTGAGTGGCCTCAACATTCCCTCCGGGAACGATTAAACCGCGTCGAATGGTATCCCCGACATCAAAATACAGATAATTGATATATCTAACTGGTATTCTGCCATTGATCGTATAGCGATCCAGATGCAGATCCTCTGTTTCATCAATCAGGCCATCCAGATCATCATCAATCAGGTTATCTGGATTTTCTTCTAATTCCAGACCTCTATAAAGATGCCGAGACACCCCGTTGCTGATAACGGTAGTATCCAGTCCGGAGAACTCGAAGATGTGGCGGGAATAATCTTTATCAATTGTGACTAATTTTTCTCCACCCTCCAGTTCCAGTAATGTAAAATCTCCAAAATCAAAGAGCGGTAACAGGGAATCCAGGTTTGAAAACTCCGCCAGCAACTCTGGGTGTTCATCTGCATCACCATCGTTGTCAATACCATCAACCCCATTACCTGGTGTTTCCAGAAAAGCAGTGGCAACCACACCTACTGGGGTGGAGCCAAAATACTTATTCCCAACACCGTCACCATCAGTACTCCAGGCAATATTATTGAGAAGATCGAAGGATGGGGAGTCATCATCGGAATCATTATCACCACCCACCAGATCTGCCAGCCAGAGAGAAAAACCTGTTTTTTTAAGGTCTTTGGTCCCATCATTGGTAATGGTATGCAGATGGAAAAGGACATCATTGATGGTGATCTGACTCCAGGCGAGAACGCGTACCTGCGTGAGCAGGCCCAATCCGCGACGTGAATAATCTGTGGTATCAGGAAAATAGTTCTTCCCATCATAGTTATTGTCGGAACACTCGTAGAATATTTCCTGGTCTGCATTGAATTGATCGCGACCAAAATAGCCGTTCCAGGATCCTGGCCAACCTGGATCATTCACATCGTCAATTCGGTCCGGCCAGATTATTGGCCATGAGCTTGGATCCGTACTTTTTGCGATCGATTTAGAATCCTGATTCAGGAACTCTGGAATAGGTTCAAGGTTCCAGCTAGCGCCAGTTTGTGGGTCTGTACGGTAATTGGGGGTCATCATCACCTTGATATAGTTACTGTCCAGGCGAACGGAATCAGGTTCCACTTGTACCTCAGTAACACTTAAAACTTCTGCCCCATAAAAGACACCTGTAAGTGCTATGTAATGCTGCTTGGTATTTTTTGGCCACTCATATGGAATCTGGGTTGCATCCGATCCACTGGTACGACCGGAAAAGCCGTAGTTGAAAATCGAGGCTCTGATTTGGTTTCCGTCGATATTGGTCTTACGTCGGTATTTTGGGTCACCGCGCCGCTCGGTTGGTGTATGGGATATATCCTGTGCCATGATAATTGAGCTTGTCCCGAGTATGAAGAGGAAAAACCCCCAGCGTCTGATATTTAAATTCAATTTTTTAATCACTTTACTTTTTCATCCTCAAGCTGTTAAAATGAATAATTGACACCTAGCAGTATTTCGCGTGGCGCATAATACCAGGTTGGGTACTGTATATATTCTCCCACAGTATTCAATCCGTATCTGTTATCGATAATCGACTGCAGCCTACCTGAGTAGGTTGGGCTTCCTGTATCTGAATGAACAGAAGTTGCATTTCTGGTATCCAGGAGATTATTTACATTCAAACTTACTCCGAAATCCATGCCGGCAATCGAGACTTTTCGACTGGCTTTGAAATCCATGTCAAAGGTACTTGGCTTCAACCGGCTATTGGAAGCCAGACCAGTATTTGCAGTGAGTCCTGTTCGTGAAGACACGCCATAGGATGGCGTATAGGGATAGCCGGATCCGAATCTTGCAAGAAGTGTCAACCGAGCACCAAAGACCTGAAAGGTCAACGCCCCATTCGCTGTGTGGCGCTGATCCCAGTCCAGAGGTGTCATCTCCTTTGTTGGCTCTGAATTACTTTGTGAAGCCAAAAATTCTGCGTCCGGATTTGAATTTGACCCTTCAGCAATCTGATAGGTATACTGAATATTCAGGCTTCCATTACTGCCAATTCCCTGATCCAAGGTTAAGGTGACACCTCGACTGTTTGCATAATCTTTATTGGTATAACTAACATAATTCACACCAGGCAAATAGGTCGTTTGGATAATACCGGTACTTACCCAATCCCGAATGTCCTGATAAAACATTGTTAGATCGATGTTCAAACTGTTCGTCAGCTGTTGCTGTAATCCCAACTCATATTTTACTGTGCGTTTGGGATTCAGGTCTGGATTGCCAAAAGGTCCATAGGTCCCATCTGTAGTATTGACCTTAAACCCTCGATCAGTGTACAGATACTCAAAGGAGGGGATCTGAAAAAAGTGCCCATAGGAGAAATGGATCACCCCTTTATCGGTGATCGGAAATGCCAATCCCAGCCTTGGTGAAATGGAACTTTTTGCGCCCACCTCTTTGTACCAGATCGCTTCCCGTTCCTCCAGAGTCATATCGGCATGGGTTGGATCCAAAGGATTATAAATGGCAGGATCCTGAGAGTCAGCCGGTAATACACCATGGGAATGGAACCAATCCCAGCGGATACCTATATTGACAACAAAATCATCGTATTCCAATTTATCCTGTATGTAAAAGGATACTTCTTCCGGCTTCTCGTTATAATAGCTGTGATTTGGCGTTGAGGTAGAAAGTGTATCAGGTTGAAAGGGAACCAGCTGGATATTATTACTATCTACCTTGGCAACAATGGAATAATCCTCTCTGTCCAGTTGATGTCTCCGGTATTCTGCTCCAAATTGAAGTAGATGGCTTGAATGAAATTGACTGGTAAAATCAAATTTTACCAGCTCCATCTGTGAATTTCGTTCAAAATGGGACATGTTGGTACCTGCCAGAGCAAAGGTATATGCAGGCATGCTTAATACTTCAGGATTGGCATACCGGGGATCCAACGGATCTTCATAGAGGTAATGCTGATAATGGCTATTGGACTGCGCCAATTTGAGCGCATAGTAGGTTTGTGGAGACAGTGAGTGATTAAGGGTTAAGGAGACGCTTCTGCCCTCATCAAAGCGATTTAGAATACCTTTTGGATTCCATCGATAAAAATGATCATAATCCCGGTATTCCCGGTTCGATATCAGGTAATTTGCATGCAGGTTGATCGAAGGGGTCAACATGTAGGATAATTTCCCGTTAATCGAATACTTGTCCTGGGTATTCATATCCACAATGGGGGCATTAGAAGAGCTATCCCTCTCTGTAAGGATAAAATCGAAAATGCTCATGGTGGTATCAGAAAAATTAATATCGTATAATTCTGTTCTCGTCGTTGAATCAATTGTTGTCAGAGGTTGAGGTTCAACAATTTGAAGGCCCTTGAGATGCCCGGTACTGCTATACTTTCTGCCTGAAATATAAAAGCGTAACTTCTTTGATATTGGACCACCAAAAGAGGCAGACAAGTTTAGGTTTGATGTCGGATCGTAGGTGTCAAGCCCGAGAAAGATATCATCAGTGGTTGCCAGCCAGCCGCCCATTGACATATCTAAATTTGCTGAGAATTTATCCCCGCCGGTTTTGGTCACCATATTGATGATTCCGCTCATGGCCTGACCATATTCCGCATTGAAGGTTCCCGAGACCATCTGCAGTTCCTGAATGGCATTTTTGTCAACCTCGACTATCTGGCTTCCATCGTAACCATCAGAAACAGGAACGCCGTCAATCCAGTAAACCAGCTCTCTGGACCGTCCGCCACGAATGTGAATACCACCACCTGCATCCTTGGTCACTCCAGATTGAAGTTCAAGGACCTCTGAGACCTCTTCAACAGGCAGATCGTTGATCATGGCGCCATCGACATGGACCTGAGAGCTGGTTCTATCACGCTGTACTTTTGGTCTCTCAAAGGTGACAATAACCTCCTCACCCTCAAGAAGCTCGCTATTCAACTCCAGCTTGATTTCAGTTGTGAGATCAATAGCTACAATAATGCCTTCCATGCGACCGGATGCATAGCCGATCATATTTGCCTTAATGGTATATTCGCCGGGAGGTATATTCAGGATCACAAAGGATCCATCAATATCAGTAGCTCCACCAAAATAGGTGCCTTCCAGCACAACATTACAGCCAATAAGAGGCTCACCTGAATAGGCGTCCTTGATCATACCCGCGATCTTGCCGCTGACACCAGCAAATGCCGTACTACACATGATGGCCAGCACGAAGGATCGCTGGATAATGGATTTGTAAATTTTAGCTCTCATTGATAGGTCCTGATGGTTTAATAAATGGAATTTCTTTTACTCGTTCTAAATCTATTTTGACGTTGTAATCATTCTCCATGGCTGCCAGGGCTCGCTCCAACTGGACTGGTGCCCCGGCCGCTCGAATCTGGTTTATGAGATTCTCACGTCTTTCCTCTTTATTTACTGGTTCAGATCTTTCATTGGTACTTCTGAACAGATACGATTTCCCTCCGTAACTCCAAGGTTCCGTCCACGTCCTTAAAGCTTGTGCAAAAACAAGACCAGCCGCTTGTCCCAGATCCGATACGGAGACCCATCCAAGTTTTCCATCACTGGGAAATACTGGTGGAGGATCAATCCTTGAGACCAATGCATCCGGCGAAAATCCACTATTTAATTTCTCCAGGGAAATTAATGCAGTTTTGGTGTCAGGAAATACTAATACCTCAACATTTCTGTACACGAGGGGCTGATAAATTTCAGGCTCAGCCTGTTCTATCTCAGCCAGATAATCTGGATCAATGTCAACGGTGTCTGCAAATTTTGTTTGCCAGGTGTTTATTCTCCAAAGATCCTGCCGGGCCTGAATCAACTGAATGGTTGCCAAGTTTTTATGAATCCCTGCTTGCATCGCCTGTTCTATTAATGCTCGGCGCACCAGGATTCCAGCAATCAGGTTTTGGACGTCATAAATATCCAAGACTGACGCCAGATGCTCATCTCGGGAATCATTGATGTAAGGAGCAATCATAGCAATCGTCCAGTCTCCGCCTCTTGAGCTGCAGATTTTTTCTGCAGCCAGTTGTGATTCGCTCAGGATGCGTTGAATTTGATCCTTTGGTATCGTTTGAACTATCTTCAGCAATTTCATACAGGCATCGTCGGCAAATTGGATATCTAGACCACTGGCGATCTTGTTGGTGTATGCATCAATGGTGGAATCGCTGCGGTTCGCCTTCCATTCAAGGGTCAATCTCGGTCGAGTGGCTGAAAACTCCTGAGGTTGAATGAATGGAGGGGCCTTTTTCTCGACCAGTTTGATGAGTCGGTACCCATCGCCAATTCTGATGGGAGAGCTCACTTCACCCTCATCCATATCTGTGATTAATTCCACAAGTCTGGGATGAACCTGTTCCAGGCTGATAAATCCCAAGTCCAGGACCTTTGCATCTCCCGAAGCTATCCACTCCTCCCTGACCCGATTTGCTGCACCCAGATCAGGCAAATCAGATTCCTGGAGATGATAACGGCTTTTTTCATTAACCAGCATCCTGGCCAGGTCTTCCGGGCGTGGTTCTTCACTGGAAAGTGATTTCTCCTGCCACCATTGATCAAGGATGGCCTGTTCTTCCTGTCGCTTCAGGATCTCCTGAGAGTGGGGATCCTGATCCAGATTTTTTGTGTGCCAATCCAGGAGGATCAACTCTTCGTGAATCGCACTGCGTAATATTTTTTTTCGATCAGGCAGATTGTCATTCAAGCCGGTCTTTGATAGATAGTTCTCATAGTGGTTAAGGAATTCTGTCTTGCTTACCATGCCTCCGTCATAAACAGCAAGGGCTTCATCATCACGGCTGCAGGAAAAAACCATCAACAGTATCAGGAGGAGCGGGAGCCCCAGCTGCAGATGTTGTCTTTTGATTCCTGCTCTATGCATTAGTTGATTATTCTTTTATATACTCTTCCACTATGAGGCGCTACATCGGTATTGTCTGAAAGATTGGAATCGAGGAGTAGGGTCCAAGCAGCTGATCCTTCACTGCCAAACAGCCGCTCCTCAATGGCCCAATCTTTTGCTCCAGTATTGATGACAGTCATGAGTGTGTCGGGTCCAAGTACTCTTTGAAATGCAAAATGACCCTTGTCTTCAGCTTCCAGTGTCTGATATGATCCTGTCTGAAGTGCGGGTTCATATTTTCGCATGTCAATCAGTGATCGGTAATAAGCATACAGATCTTCGTTCCTGCGAACTTCATACGGTCCGAAGGGCTCACCATAGGGATGGGACACTTCGGTTTTGTACTCGATATCATCCCACAGCATGGGCTTCCGGCAATCAGGGTCATCTGCACCCCACATGCCCACTTCCTCACCGTAGTAAATCAGGGGTGCCCCCACATAGGAGAACTGGAAGAGTAAAAGTGTTCGCTGAAGCGCGCGCTGCGATTCGTTAGGTTTGCCCAGGAAGAACTGCCGATGGTCGCGGGATCCTGCATGATGATCAATGGTTCGATCAGGATTGCTGACCATACTGGATAAGCGCTCCGTATCGTGGCTATTAAACATGCTCATGAGCGCATACTGGTTCTGGAGCGGGTAATTATCACGAACGATGGATAAAAGAGAATCCATCTGGCCAGGCGTTACTTGTCTTTTCTGATCAACAATACCCCGGAGCAAGGCATCTCCAAACCTGTAGTTCATGACTGCATCAAAAATGTCACCCTGCAACCATGGAGCGGCGTTGAACATTTGATCTTTCCCAAAATCCTCCCACCAGACTTCACCGACAAGATAGCTTTCAGGGTTAACATCGCGAGTCCACACTCTAAAATCACGCCAGAAATCTTTTGAGACCATTTCTGCTACGTCAAGACGCCATCCATCAATTCCATCTGAAGGATCGCCATCCCCATTAGGGTCCATCCAGCGTTTGACAACATCGTGGATATGGTTTCTCACCGCCTGAACGGGACCATGATCATCTTCTGCAAGTTCTGGGAGATCTTTCACTCCATACCACCCCTGCCAATCAAATTCATCCTCAGGTGTGTCAGGATCATCATAGGAAAGTATTGAGAACCAATTGGCATATTCACTTTGCGGTCCATTTTTCCGCACATCGTTCAAGGCCCAGAAGGGAATACCAGTATGATTGAAGACCCCATCAATGATAATACGCATATCTCGTGCATGTAATTCGTCAATGAGTTTCAGGAAGAGTGAATCGGCGGAGGTCCATTGCCAGGTACTCGGGTCATTCGGGTTTTCCTGAGCCCAAAGTTTCTCATCTCCGGCAGGATCAGGGCCAAAATTATTATCAATATGGTGCCATGCGCTACAGCCATATTTGTGAAGCGAAGGAGATTCAAAGAGGGGATTGAAATAAACCGCCGTCACCCCAAGAGAATCGATGTAATCCAACTCATCGAGAATCCCCTGAATATCTCCACCATAACGACGGAGTTGAGAATTATACCAGAAATTCTCACCTGTTTTTTGCTCCCAGGGTTGAAGTTCGTACCAATCAGAGCCCCATGGGCTGACCTGCCATCCTTCTGGATTTGCGTATGGCCAGGTGCCACTTAGACTTTTGACGTCAGGATCGTTTTCAGTATCCCCATTCCGGAATCGATCGGGGAATATCTGATACCAGATGGCCTCTTTTGACCATTCAGGGACTTTGTAATTCGTCAGCGTTTCAGATTTGATAATTGTTTGGGTTGTTTGAGCTGCGCAATTCCAGAGCACCAGAACGAGCAGAAGCCCAGCAAAAGTCCTGATGGATAGATGTGCCTGATTATTCGAATCTAGCAAATGATTTCTCCCCAGTTTTTAAAAGACAAGAACGTGAAAGCAAACCTGTGTTGGTATTAGTAACCCTCATCTGAGTTACGCTTTTAAAAATTATGCTCAACACCTCCCCTTGTCAAGATAATTCACTTGCTTTTTACCAACTGCACAAGGTCATCTATAGTCAATATTTAATAGAGTTTAGGACTTAATTGCGTTTTAAGAAAAACAGCGTGTATCAACTATATCAAGCAGAAAGATCAAGGGACTGAAACAGTCAAGATGCTATTTTGACCCCCGTAGGGGTCCATGGAATATGCTCCTGCATTCGGGTCAGCGATCCATTCCCGGGAGTTGAGTATCAGTTTATACTCATATGTCCCGGATTTCAGTGGTAGATCGACAAATATGGTGTCATCATGACGCTGATTGGGATTTTCGCCGGGTACCCAGTTGTTGAAGTCTCCGGCCACCTGCAAGCGTTCAATCCTCGATGCCGGATCAATATAAAATAAGCGGACTATTCGATAGTCTCGGGAAAGGCGGTCTGTAAACGCCACACGGACAGTCAGATCGCCATCCAAGGGTCCGCCTATACGCCAGGCACTGAGAGAATTCGGAGACAGACGAAAGAAATATTCATTGCTCTCCTCACGCAAAACCGCTGTTCCGTATATTCTTTCAGGTTCCTCAATTTTTAAGGATCCAGGAAGTGGGATCGAAAGAAACTCCTCAGTGGAGGCATTGTTTAGAATAAGGAGCACATGATCGTCTCCATCGGATCGAAGGTAGGCGTAAACAGACCAGTCCTTATAGATTTCATGAAAAGATCCAGACCCCAGTACAGGATTCAGCTGTCTGAGTTGGGTTAAACTCTTGAACTGGGATATTCTTTCACGTTCTATCTTCGATAATTGGGCAGGATAAGGCAGACGGTTGAGAAAATCCTGGGGCTCACCACTGGGACTGATAGGGGGGTAGCCTGACATTCCTAGCTCGGTACCGGCATATATCACCGGCAATCCGGGGGTTGTCATGATCCATCCCAGCGCCAGAAGCTGCTTTGCCCAGGCATTTTCAGCGAGTCCGACATTAAATCTGGCAACATCGTGATTATCGATGATGGTTGCGAGCGGAACAGCCCCCAGGGCATCAGAACCGGCCTGATAAAAGTCTGAGAAATCCTTAATTGATCCACCCTTGTTGAATGTATTCCTTATGGCATAGTACCCTGGCAGATCGAATAAAATATCAAATCCAGCACCCAGATAGGGTTTGATCCGCTGTGCATCACCCCAAAAGACTTCACCGAGGAGAAGAAAATCTGCACCGGCGTAGTCCTTAATGCGTTTGTTAAAGTCCTCCCAAAAACTCAGAGGGATATGCTTGACAGCATCCAGTCGAAATCCATCACAATGGGTTTCATCGATCCAATATTTTGAGACCTCAAAGAGATAATCGCTGACTTCAGGATTTTCCTGGGCCAGATCAGGCAATCCATGAAGCTCGCCGCGCTCTATCTGTTCCTGATCGAACCAGTCGGTAATCTCATAGGGCTCACCATTCTCATCCCAGTGATACCAGTTCTTTTTGCTCTCATCACCTATCCAGGGATGGTCTGCCGCCGTTTGATTAAAGGGCATATCAAAGATCACCTTGAGTCCCAGTCTATGGGCAGAATCAACCAGAATCTTCAAATCCTTCAAGCTGCCATAATGCTCATCGACCTTATAAAAATCAATCGGGTGGTAACCATGATAGGACCACCAGCCGACATAATCAGTATCAGAGTTATCAATAAAAGGAGAAATCCAGATCATGGTGACTCCCAAAGTCTTGAGACTGTCCAAGCTCCGGGTGATTCCGACCAGATCCCCACCCTGATAATATTTCAAGGACTCCTTATCTATGCCCTGGTATGGTCTGTAGCTCTCTGGATTGTTGCCGGCATTGTTGGTCGTATCTCCGTCCATAAATCGATCGATAAGGATAAAATACATGATATCACCTGCCTGCCCCTCATGCTGGGTATCACAAGCGATGAGCAATGCTGCAGTGGTTAGAATAACAATAATTTTAAGAAGCTGCCAAAGCATCATGGAGCATAGGTTATGGAGGGTGCATTTTCAACTAAATTCAATCCTGCATATATTGATTTGCCGTTGGCTCATCAAATCTGTGGATTACTTTCATGTGATGACAAAAAGTTTAGAAATTAATCTCACTGCTAAAGTGAAGGCTGCCGGCTGAGCGGGTAAAATTGGTCCAGGGGACCTGGACGATATACTTTGTGGACTCAGCATTGGGACGCATCCTAATCTGTTAGTGGGAATTGACCACCATGATGATAGCGCTGTGTATAAACTCAGTGAGGACATTGCTATTGTCCAATCCCTGGATTTCTTCACCCCTATCGTAGATGATCCATATACTTTTGGACAGATCACCGCCACAAATGCCCTCAGTGATATCTATGCCATGGGTGCACGTCCCATCACGGCCCTCAATATTGTCGCCTTTCCTGTGGAGACTATGGATAAACATATTCTCAAGGATATTCTCAGAGGGGGCTTGAACAAGATCGAAGAGGCAGGTGCGGTTCTCGCCGGAGGACATTCAGTCAAGGATGATGAGTTAAAATACGGCCTTTCGGTCACTGGTATCGTTCACCCGGACAAATTGATCAGCAATAAAGGCGCACAAAGTGGTGATGCTCTGATTCTTACCAAAGCATTGGGTACTGGGATCGTGGCCACAGCACTGAAGCGGAAGATCGCCCTTCCTGATCAGATCGACGCCATGATTCAGAGCATGATCCAATTAAACAAATATGCTGCCGAAATCGCTGTCAACTATCCCATTCATGCCATGACTGATGTTACGGGCTTTGGCCTGGTTGGGCACCTTCTGGAAATGCTTGATTCAAGTCAGATGGATGCCAAGATTTTCACAGACAAGCTTCCCCTCCTCCCTGGGGCTCTTGAGTGGGCAGAGAAAAAAGTGGTACCCGGTGGCCTACTGACAAATCGAAAGTACTACAAACCACGTCTGCAAATTGAAGCCAGCGTCAGCGAGGTCATGGAGATGATCGTCGTGGATGCTCAGACCTCTGGCGGTCTGCTCATCAGCACCCCGGCCAGCAGCGCTGAATCCCTGATCAGGGACCTGCATGCGAATGGTGTGGAACAAGCCTCCATTATCGGTGAAATTAGTCAGGCAAGTAAGGATCCAAGAATCCTGCTGAAATAGTCCTCACATTCAATTCTCATTCACACTGCATAGACTTATCAAGTAAATAGAATCGATATCTCCCGGCTTTAAGATCCAGGGGATAAGGTGACATAGCTGCTTTAGCTGACTCTGTTATTCAATTGGGTGGTTTTGTGGCACAACTCGGAGATCTCCGAGCACGCTCCAACCATAGCTGGATTTCCTGTGGAGGTGAATGAAAAGTATATTAAATAAAAAAGGCTGTCCCAAAAAACGGGACAGCCTTTTTTTAAGCTAGACTAAAAACAATCTACTTCAGGAAGGTCATCTTTCCTGAAAGTGTGTTTTCTGGTGTTGATAGTCGATAGATATAAAGCCCACTGCTAACGGGAGCTCCACTCATATCAAGCCCATTCCATTGCATGTGGTAATAACCTGCTGCTTGATCTTCATTCACCAGATCAATGACATGCTGTCCAATAATATTGTAGATAGCCAGAGTCACGTGAGTGTTCTCTGGAATATCATACCGGATATTGGTGATGGGGTTGAATGGATTCGGATAGTTGTCGTGCAGTGCAAATTCGGTTGGAAGACCAAACTTGTCCGTACCGACATAATCGGGATCGCGTTCCGTTACCATGTCGATGAACAGCGTCGCATCTACATCTTCAGAACATTTGATCTGAATACAGTCAATACCCACACTACCACTGGCAGTATTAATAACGCCATTCCCACCAACCCATCCAGTCAGCACATCGTTTTCAAGATCTATCGAGACAACCTGCCAGTCATCCTCAGCATAGGTAATATCATGCCATGGACCGGCGTCGTATCCAGCATCATCATCCTTGATGACAATACGAGCCTGCATATCGGCATTGCCACCGCGGAGATAGAAGAACATCTTGGAATTGGCCTGGATTTTATCAGCCCGATTGAGATTCCACAATCTAACGAACCAACCGCCTTCTCCTGCAGGATCATCCAGAAGTACCAATTCACCTGAATGAGTACCAGCATAGGCCTGAGAACTAGAAGCAGCAAAGGTCGATGCATCCAGGATACCATAGGTTGAACCAGAATAGTTGGGATCTTGCCAGTTTCCTGTACCAGCAACGAAATCATTCATGATTCGGTCACCCTCAATTGACCCTGGAACATCCAGAGTTACAACGATTGTTGAGCCAGACATGATTTCATTGCCTGCCAGGTCATGAATTCCACCCACAGTCACTGTGTAAGGTGAATTCGGAACAATGGCAGGAACTGTCAGTAGATAGGTCGTCTCACTTAAGGCGGTGACTGCAGTCGGGTTTTCTGCACCCGCATCATCAGCAACACGGAAGTTGGTCGGTACCGTTGCATCTGCTGCAACAACAGGTTCATTGAAGCGAATCTGCAGCTCAGTTTCTGAAACGGCAACAATACCAGCCAGTTCTGGACCAGTAATATCTAGCTCAATGACATCATCCATATTTCTTGGACTGATGATATAATGACCATAGTAATAGCTTACCACACCGACGATATCATATTTTGATCCCACGTTTAGGGAGATGGTCCCAAAATGATAATCAACATCGTCACCGATGAGAAACTTCGTCAAACTGTCATCATCAGTCAATTCGTATCGATAATCCGAAGCATTAAATGACAACACCATGGCAGATTCTATTTTAACGAGCTGACCCTCCCATTGTTCTGCAGGGTTGGTATCTGCTGCCAGCGAGCTGTCGATTGCTGCACCATCTATCAGTGTAGGAATTGTGGGATTATCGCTGGATAAATGGTCTATCAGTTTAATATGTTTCAACTCTGATAGATTATTGTAAATATCCAGATCACCAGCAAGAACCACTTCATCGCCAACGTCAAGCGTATCACCTAAATCGTAGTCATATAGTAATACGCCATTGTAGGCACCGGTGCTGTCGTTAATCCAGACATTGTTGTATTCGTCATCAGCAGTGATGAGACCAGCAACTGTGACTGGAATATCTTTTTCGATTTGACCGCCTGGATTTAGCGCGTTCGTAAAAGCGATCGGTGTCACACCAGCATACAACATGACTGTATCAGCATTGGCTGCGTCTATCAATGTATCCATGATTCCATCGCCGGTAATTGGAGCAGAAGCTACCAGGTGTACCAGAGTTAAATCAACGGCATCAAGTGTGGCAGTTGCGAAAGTAACTGCAGTCCCGAGAACGGAATAGTCGGCAACATCGGCAGCAACTAAGTCCATTGAATAAGCGACTTCAATTTCCGTGTCACTTTTGGACATAACATTAACAATTACCGGTGTTTCTGAAAGATCAACAACATCATCCATATTTCTAGGATTGATACGATATGTACCTGCCGTATAGTCAACAACACCAACAATATCATACTCAGTTCCAACCGTCAGTGAGACAACACCCAAATGGTAGTCCACATTATCGCCGACAAGGAACTTGGTGACACCACCATCATCGGTTAATTCGTAGGTATACGCAGTGGCATCATAAGACAACACTTCAGCCTGTTCGATCTTGACCAGCTGACCTTCCCACTGTTCTGCAGGATTCGTGTCTGCAGCCAGAGAGCTGTCAATATCGGCACCGGTGATCAAGGCCGGAAAAGTTGGATTCCCGCTGGATGCGGTCCCAAGCAGCGCAGCATTCTTCAACTCGGAGAGATTGTTATAAACATCCAACTCTCCAGTGAACATGATCTCATCACCTACGGCTACAAGGCCATCAAAATCAAAGTCATAGATAAGCACGCCCTGATAGGCCTCGTTGCCATCATTGACCCAGACATTGTTATATGCATCGTTGGCTGTTACGAGTCCGGCAAAAGTAGCAGGAACGCCCAGCTCAAGTGTGCCGCCAGGATTCAATGCATTGGTAAATGCAATGGGGGTAATTCCAGCATACAATTCAACTGTGTCTGGAAGTGAAGCATCTACAAGAGTATCTAAGATGGCATCACCAGTGATTCCAGCAGAGGCGACCAGATGGACCAATTTTGCATCCGCTGCATCGATTGTTGCTGAAGCAAAAGTGACACCTGCAGTACCCAATAATGAATAATCAGCTACATCTACGGCTGTAAGTTCTGCAGAATAAACAACATCCATCTCCGTATCACTATACGAAAACGCATCTAGCATCATAGGAGGTAGTACATTGCTCATACCAGGAGTCCGGATGGCCGCTATTTCCCAATCGCTATTGGCAAAATCAGCAAGGCCCTGACCATCTGTTACTCTGGCTGATGATCCGGCGGATCCAACCAGAACCAGAGAACCGAGCCTGTTGAATTCAGCTTCCAGACCAGTATCGGGATAATCGCCTCCGGCATAGATAACGGCATCTTGCTGGCTGGCACCTGAAACAGCCGCCAGAGAGATGCTGTAAACTGCGGAATTGGCAAAATCTCCAGCTTCAGCACCCTTCACGAGTGCCACGCCATCGGTCCCATCCTGAATGCTGGACCAGGAAGCGTTCTGATCAGGAGTATATCCACCAATATCAGTTACGCCTGCCTCAGCAAGCACAAAGAAGCCATTGGCTGGAAGTGAACCTGTTAAATCAGTTGCCTGATAGATGATGTCGCCATTGCCATTCACAAAGACGAGAACATAAGCATCAGCAGCCAGGTCGATGGCCTGATCTGTATTATTGAATAGCTCAATGTACTCTGCGGCGGATGTTTTTGTATCAAATTCGTTGATCAATACAGCACTCGGCTCCTTGATTGTGATGGTAGCCAGGCCTGGCGTTGTGAATTCATTGGCACCGTCAGGTGCTGAAAAGACATTCCAGTATTCTCCGCTATTATCAGTTGAGTACAAATTACCAGCAGCATCAAACACGATCTCATTGTTCCGATTCTGCCCGGTTATAATAGTATCAACAGCAGCGCCAGTGGCCATATCATGAACGTAAATGTTGCCACTATAATAATCACCCCACAGGATGTGCCCATTTGCTTCGTCAAGTAGCAGACTTGTGGCACCTGTAACTGTCTTCGGTAGTGCCCAAAGTGTATCGGCTAGTGTCAAAGTTGTTCCTGTGTATGGGGGATATTTAAGCAGAGGATATGCTTGGCCTGGATCTGCTCTTTTTTGACAGATGTAAATATTACCATCGCTATCGACTACAACATCATTTTGATAATAGCTTCCATTAGGACGGGCAACAACATGTTCTCCTGTATAGTCAGCTGGCAGTGCATCAGCTGTGCCCAAAGTATACATCGTTATTCCATCAACTGCAGCATAGGCCTCACTGGCAGTATAAATGACGCGATCGGCTCCCGTACCATAAATAAAATGAGAGTTGATCCCTTGACCAACGTATTTATTGCTGGCGCCCAGGACCTCCGTCATTGAAGCGGTGCTAATAGAGGCGTCAAATGAATAAATTACGTCGGTCCCTGTATGGGAAACGAACACTTTATCATTTTCACCGACAGTGCTTTCACCGGGTGCATCACTGGAGGAACTCCAGTCTAATCCAGCATCAGAAAAATCGAGATTATCCTGTACAGCGTTAAACATAAAAACACCATCACCGTTATAGAAGGCGCCAGGATTTGCACTTGTTCCAGCATAGCCATTTGAGACATAAACTTTTCCGAAGTGGACACTCTGGGGATTGGTGTTAACGGTAATTCCCTTGGGTGAATACATGACTGTTTTCAATGGATCACTGATTTTTGTCCACTCTGTATAACCATCATCAGCAGCTGTAACTTCAAAAGTATAGTCCCCGTTGGGAAGGGTAGCCCCGCCAGCATCTGTACCATCCCAGGTCACAGAATTGGCCCCTTTTGTCGCTGTTACCAGCGAAATGGTACGCACCAGAGTGGCACCACTGTAAATTTTTACATCTACGCCGTTATCTGCATCTTCATTCAAAACAAATGAGATATCGACAGTACTGTTTGTTGCTCCAGTGAGTATCACATTGGTACTTACTTCCAGATTGGTGGCATATACGTTAGCATATGAACTGGTTGTAAAACCAAGGACGAAAACCAGAGTAGCAATAAGAAAACTACTTCGTTTCATTTTTCAAATCCCCTTCCCGAGTTGGGTTTTATTGGTTAGCGAGATAGTTTAAGTATGATACATACTCCGAACAATCGTTTTCGAAATATACTTTTCCCAGGTGCAGAAAATCCAAAGCTATTTCCCTGCGCAGGCCATCAAAATGCACCCTGTTTTTGGATGAGTATGAGGTCCCACCTGAGTGCTATATCATCATTAAACAGCAGACCTTCATTATAGCACGTTGATCTGGTTGGGCGTTAGACCCAGCTGTGCTGAAATTTGATTAATTCATTATTAATCAAAAATAACCAAGCAGCCGCCAAAATCGAGTTTTAACTCCTTATTTATCCCAAGCTCTGGAGGTGTACCTTATGCGATAATTCTACTGGCTCAGTGGCAGAAAACGTGAGTATCTGATTTAATCACTCAAATACTATTGTTTTTTGAACGCCTGGGTCACATTTAAAGATAAAAATGAATTTGCCCCAGATATTGTCCTTCGGGGGCTGGATCAGATTCTGGCAGATCCAGATTGCTCTGACGATAAGCTATTTTGATCTCTATTCCAGGTAGTGGAAAGAATTCGAATCCCAGGCTGGATCGATTGATGGCTCCAGTTAATAGATCACGGTCGGGATCATAGAATTCATACCGCGCAATCAAATCCACACCAGGAAAAAGACGATAACTCAACTGATGAACCACGGCACTTTTGTCGAGTGGGTTTGCAGACCAGCCAGACAATTGTGAAAATTCACCCAAGTAGTCCAGATGTCCGAGGGATAATCCCCAGGACGCTGTAGAAGCAGATAATTCTGCCTCTTTCAGATAGGCAATGCTGGTCTGTCCTGCGAATAGATTTCTTGACAGATGATAGGTCATTTTCATCTGCTGAAACCCTGCCCCATCTATCTGTGCCCCGGAATTTACAAAAGCTGTTCCCAGCATGACGGAAATTTCAAATCCGCTGATGGGAGCGCTCCCAATTTCAAGGTAAGTGGGTGCCTCAAGATAAGGTGTATAAGGCATTCCTTCAGATTCCAATCCAAGCAGAGTCAGATTACCTCCCCGTGTGAACAATGTATGATCGTCCATCCGCCACCCCAAGGCAGGTACTTCCCTGCTGATGGAGACCCAGCTATCCAGCATCAAGCCTTCATAGCGTATCCCTCCGGTGAATCGGA
Organism: Fidelibacterota bacterium; assembly: GCA_021734325.1. Classification (GTDB taxonomy): domain Bacteria; phylum Fidelibacterota; class UBA8477; order UBA8477; family JABMPR01; genus JABMPR01. The sequence goes on from JAIPJF010000015.1 coordinate 50,962, forward strand.
ATTCTTCAAGAATACGATTCACTTCAGCATGGAGAATCAAACTACCCCACTCAACACCACCGTAGAGGGCGAGCTGCATGGGGAAGTGACGCAAATCTTTCTCTTCCTGTGATACGAACTGATAGCGGGTATCGAATCCAAGATAAAAGGGACGTTCACTTTCGACACTGGTCCATGGCAAAACCATATCCTTCATCACCAGGGTCTCGCGAATAAAATCCTTTCCATAGGAAGTCCGTGCGGCACCACCTCCGGAAAAGCTGTGACAGCTTGAGCAGCTAACTTCTTCCATTACAGCAAAGCGTGGCAATCCATACAATGTACCAGCAAGTGAAATGAGGATTGTCAATTTAGTCAGGTGTGTCAATTGTTTAATGCTCCCTGATCTATCCAGGTTTCAATTGTCGCAATAGTATTTGCTGACAATGGTGTCGCATTCAAGGGCATCTGACTCCCGGAAGTTCCCTTGAGTTTTTGGATGATCTTACTGTTGGCACCATCGCCTGGAATGACGACAGCCCCACTATTTGATCCGTTCATCAGTTGAGTATAGGAACTCAAATTCAATCCTGCATTGCTTCCGTGGCAGCTGCCACACTTGCTATTCCATATCGGTTGAATAGTGCTGGCATAGCTCACCGGATTTTCAGCAGAACCCTGAAGTAAAATCTGGTGAGGAGAGTTTGCTGTATTTGAGCTGATGGATAAAACCGCGTTAAAGGTCCCTGCTGAAAGCGGTTGGAAGGTAATGGTAATCGTCTGGGAGGCTCCCGGGTTCAACACCAAGGGCGTGCTGGCATTTGAATGATAGGCAGATAGATCAAAGGTGATCGCGTTTATAAGCAAAGTATCCATCCCTGAATTGCTGAGGGTAAGTAGTTCGTGTGCCTGATCCGTATTCAGGATCGTTCCAAAATTGATCTCCATTCTTGATAGGGTAAGGACAGGAACAGGTAATGGTGTTCCTGAGCCACTCACTTGAATGGTCGATTCAGGGTTTAAGGGGTCATTGCTTTCCAACATTAATAAAGCTGTGTAATCGGATTCGCTGTGAGGTGTAAAGGTCAATTCGAGGTAAAGCGTGTCGCCTGAACCGAGGAGGAACTGACCTTCAGGCGAGATCGAAAATGCACTACTATCCTGGACCAAGGTCGTTTTGGCATTTAAGTCACCGCTCCCCTGATTGGTCATATAGAATTCGAGTGTCTGGCTGCTGCCGATCGTGATCGTTGAAAATTCGATCGTATCTCGCTCAAGCTTCGATTCCGGGAATAATCTCTCAGGCTCACCGAGATCACTGCAGCCTATCATGACAAACAGTAGGGCAAAAGCAATGATTCTATATAGCAGAAGAGATTTCATCGGAGCCAATATACTGCTGGGTCAAAACTGTCAAACATATATATGACCATTGTTATCATGTTTAATGAATGAACTTCCAGTTGTTTAACGCATTGAAATCCTTGGATGGCAGTCGATCAAAAAACTTTTATTTAAATCCTGATATAAATAATCATATTAGGCTGATGAGTAAACCCATAAAGAAGTAGAACTATGACCCAAAATAAGCCAGAAAATCACAATAAAACACAGCAGTATGAATTCGATGTAGATGGGATGACCTGCGCCGCCTGCGTGGCCAATGTGGAATCAGCCATTGCCACCATTCCCGGTGTAAAAGAAATCTCTGTTAATCTCGCCACAGAATCAGCCAACATTATCACTGATGAAGCGATCCCTGTTAAGAAGTTCATGCAGGCAGTGGTGAAAATGGGATATCGGCTAGAGCCACGCGGATCTTCATCATTACTAGAGCGGCAGCAGCGTGCCATAGCCAACTGGAAAAATCTGTTAGTTATCCAGGCCGTCTTTGGAATCCCTCTCCTGATCTACTCCATGTGGGAGATGTTCAGTAAGCAGTCGATCTTTCCGCCTGGAATCAGCATGGGAATTCAATTCACTCTGGCTACTATTCTGGCAATCACCGGCACCGGCTATTATCGTCGCGGATTTAAACATCTCTATATGCGGGCACCAAATATGGACTCATTGGTTGCTCTGGGAACTGGCGCTGCCTATAGCTATTCGGTGATTTCAGCATTGAATCTACTCTTCGGCTGGCATATCGCGGGCTTCGAGACCCTGTATTTTGAAGCGGCAGGTACCATTCTGCTTTTTATCACCTTTGGGAAATGGCTTGAAGCCATGGCCCGGGGCAAGACTACTGAGGCGATCACAGGTCTCATGGATCAAATGCCGAGTGAAGCAGAGGTGTTTCGGGAGAATAAATGGCAGATTTTACCACTGTCTGAAGTGCATGTGGGAGAAAAGATCAGAGTAAAACCCCATACCCGAATCCCAGTTGACGGAGTCATCATTTCAGGTACAAGTAGCGTAGATGAATCTTCCATCAGCGGTGAACCACTGCCTGTGGAAAAATTTTTAGGAGCCAATGTTATTGGAGCCAGCATGAATCTGCAATCCACCCTTGAAATTGAGGCTCAGAAAATCGGCCGAGATTCACTGTTTGGTCAAATCATCAAGCTGGTCGAGGATGCCCAGTCAAAAAAACCCGAGATCCAAAAACTGGCCGACCGAATAGCTGGCGTCTTTGTTCCCGTAGTGCTAAGCCTGGCCATTCTGAGTGGTCTCACCTGGTTGTTTCTGGGTTTCGGGATCAGTTTTGCCTTTAATGTGACCATCTCGGTCCTGATCATTGCCTGTCCCTGCGCTCTTGGACTTGCGACACCAACTGCCCTGGTGGTAGGCAGCGGGATCGCAGCGCGAGGTGGAATACTCGTCAAATCTGCTGATGCCTTTCAACAATTTAATCGCCTCGATGTCATGGTCTTTGACAAGACCGGTACACTGACCATGTCAGACCCGCAGGTGATCGCTTGTTATCCGGAACAGGATGACCTGCTTATTCAGCTGGCCATGGGTCTGGAACAGGTCAGCAAGCACCCCCTGGCCAAGCCACTTTTGGATCATGGTAAAAGTCGATCGCTCCAGCCAGCCCTTATTAAGGAAGTAACAGAAATTCCCGGTTTTGGTCTGAAGGGGAAATATCAAAATTCCATAGTCAAACTGAAGCGAGTCGAAGATACAGATTCACTCCCGGCGGAGATTTCCACGATTCTTACTCAATTCAGCCAGAAGGGATACACTGTCTCGGCTCTCTTTGAGGGGGACAAAGTGCGTGGCTTGATTGCCTTCACCGATACCCTTAAACCAGAGGCTAAATCTGTGATACAGGCACTCAAACAAAAAGGAATACCGTCCATCCTTTTAACCGGTGATAAGTCCGCAGCAGCTGAGAACATTGCCAAAATTGTGGGAATAGCAAAAATCAAATCAGAATTGCTTCCGGCGGACAAACATGCCGAGATCCTGCGCCTGAAGGAATCAGGAAGCACAGTGGGAATGCTTGGTGATGGAATCAACGATGCACCTGCTCTGGTTGCAGCGGATATTGGTCTCTCATTCAGTGCCGGTACTGATATCGCAGTCAATGCCGCAGATATCATCTTTCTGAATAACTCACTAAAAAATGTGATCTATGCTCACCGCATTTCCAAAGCAACGATCTCGAAGATCAAACAGAACCTGTTTTGGGCATTTATCTATAATTTGGCTGGCATTCCCGTTGCCATGGGCATTCTATATCCTTTTACAGGAACCCTTCTGAATCCAATGTTTGCCGGCATGGCCATGGCATTTTCTTCAGTCTCTGTTGTTGGGAATACACTTTTATTGAAAAGCCGCAATTATTTCCGTGATTAAATAAAAAGGGATCCAGATGGATCCCTTTTTAAAATGAATTTTTGGTTCGGATTAATTGGCCATTTGCGGTCCGGATTTTATACCCGGGAATGCCAGTGGATCAGGCAATTTGATCTCGCCATTTTCAGCTTCATACTTTGATATATTTTGTTCAAGCGCCCTTAGCAAGGCTTTTGTATGGCTGGGGGTCATGATGATCCGTGACTGAACATTTGCCTTTGGTGAACCAGGCATTACACGGACGAAATCCATCACGAATTCCGCAGCAGAGTGAGTGATGATCGCTAGATTCGCATACTCTCCATCTGCAACTTTCTCATTAACATGAATCTGAATCTGTTGTGCCGCCGGTTTTTTGGTTTCCATAATAACTCCTCAGTTTAGCCCGGTCAAATATTATGATTCCCAGGGTTTGTTGCTTGAGATATTTGGATTATCCTCGCCCCACTCCTCTTCAGTATGATCAGGATCTTTATCCCAATCAATTTCCTCTGCCTGTGTATCAGGTAAATCCTGATCATCAAAATCTGATTCTTCAAAACGGAGATATTCGTCCCCATATACAGATTCATCAAAAAAGTCAATATCATCTACAATTTCTGCCACCATGAGAAACTCAAGAAAATCCATGTATTTTTTATTTTTGAGATTTGTTGCGCAGTGACCACAAACAAGAGATTTGGCCAATTTCTCTTCAGAGAGTTCTTCACCGCAATTTGGGCATACAATATCTTCCATGATACCCTCCCATTATTGGTTGGTTAAAGTGTTCATAAAGCGCGCAAATGTAGTCGGCGGCATAGGGGGTGCCAAGAGGTTTTTCGCATGCTTAATTTACTAGGAAAATCATGTTCAGGCGATAAATTGCAACACTTAACGCAAGGCTAGAAGGATAATAATGGCGGTGAAAAAGTATAACAAAACGACCCTGAACAAGTTCCAAAAAATACTTTTAGATGAGCGAAATCGTATCACGGAAGACCTCGATTATCAGAAAAACGAATTGAATCAAACCATCACTGGTGGATCAGGTGATTTATCGTCTGCATCCTACCACATGGCAGATGTTGGAACGGACATGGCAGAGCGGGAAAAAACAAGCCTTTTCGCACATCGGCAATCCAAATATCTCACTGATATCGATGAAGCTCTTGAACGGGTGGACAATGAGACTTACGGTGTCTGTGTCATCTGTGGTGATCTGATAGAGGAAGGACGGCTGATAGCCGTTCCTATTGCGAAGTACCATGTTTCATGTAAAGAGACACAAAACCAGCGTAATCATAATCAATAATTACACCTGATCATACTTCTCTAAGTTTCAATCAAAGCAATTAAATTCAGGAGATTCTTTTCGTAGAAGCTTGTTTTGTTCTGCATATACACAATATTCAGTCCAGAATCTTCAGGACCAAATCCAATTTTTAATCCAATAGGAAGGCTCTCCAGCAGTCTGATCAATCTTGCATCAGGTTGTGGCTCGAGTTGGAGCAGCATGTTTGGATCAAATTCCATAAATCTGCTATGCAGAGCGCTTCGCTCCTCATCCACAGGGGCATAAAGCATATCTCCATATTGAAAATTCGTACTCCTGAATCGAATATCAGTGCCAGGCGGCCGCATGATCAGAAAATGAAACCTTTCAGGGAGATTATATAATCGTTGAAGTGTATATCGTGCGATTCTCAGCCACTGCTGTTTTTCAGGATAGATGATAGCTATCCGTTGAATATCTCTGAATCGATCCTGGAAACTGTAGGGAGTCTCAGCAACTTTTTGTTTTGAATTCAGTAATATCATGGCGACCGTGATTTAACTGAAATCCATACCAGAATCAATGCACTTGTTCATAAATTACATAAACAGATACTGAAATTAAAATTCGCGAAATCCATCTCTCAGGAAGTCAGAATAATCATTGCATCCTCCGCTGAGGGTTTGATTTTATCCACCATGATTAGAAATACCCTGCTTATACTCGTTTTGTTTAGTTTTGCGACTGCTCAGCAGTATCACTGGCCGATCAAGGCATCCCAAAGTCTGTCAGCGACCTATTGCGAATATCGGGATGGTCACCTCCATGCCGGAATTGATATAAAGACCTGGGGTGAGATGGAGGTCCCCTGCTACGCCGTTGCAGATGGCTATATTGAACGGATCATTGTCGGATATAATGGATATGGTCGAGGGCTTTTCCTCAGATTGGATGATGGCCACCTGGTTATTTATGGTCATCTTGAATTGTTCACTCCGGGTATGGAGGCTCTTGTCCAAGCCGAACAACAGCAGGCGGCCAAATATTCCGTTCGATTTAGATTTGAGCCAGATCGGTACCGAGTCAAGGCAGGACAGATCATCGCCTACAGCGGGACCAGTGGGACAGAACATCCTCATCTGCATTTTGAGATCCGGGATTCCTTGAACCAGGTGATCAATCCACAACTTTTTTATCCAGGGATAAAGGATACCAAAAAACCAGTGCTGGATGAGATCATGTTGATTCCAGATGGATCTGATACCAGAATCAATAACAGCAGATTCCCTGTGATCATCGATGTAGACAATGCCGAGGAGCAGATCATGACTACGGGACCCTTTCGTCTGGCGATCAATGCCCATGACAGGAAAGATGGCACCTATAATAAATATAATTTCTATCGGGCAGATGCCTTTGTAAATGATTCCCTCATCTATGCTTATCGGTTTGATCGGGTCCCCCGGGACCTGACAGATTCAGTGACAGCTGTCTACCCGGGACCTCGAGGCAAACGGAAGTGGCATTTTATGTCCATGTTTGACTCGGGCATGCAGCCAAAATTCCCATTCACCCCAGATCATTTGAATGGAATCATCCAGCCTGAACGTGTTTCCACCCTCAAGCTTCGCGTTGCCGATATCCAGCGGAATGTAAACTCTGCAGAATTTGTATTTACTCCTCAAGCCAATGCATCCTGGAAAGTTGCAGTGGTAGACGATGACTTCCTTATCACCCGCAGCTACACGGGGAATAACTATGAACGATATCAATTCTATACTGGCAGCAACACGTTTATCCCTGTCTCACTCACCAGTTACAGGCTGCACTCCACGAGCTGGGTGATCCCCAAGTCCAGTTCTGTGGATGGTGTTCGAGGTCTCGGAAGTTATGGTGGTAGCATAAAGTGGCTTCTCCCTCCTGCAGGGCAAGCTGATCCAATGATGACCAGCCAATGGGTTCAAAAGGATGGTGAATTCGTTCTCCGTCTTGCCAGTTCTCAACCCTATATATATCCACTTTCATATCGGCTCTCAGGCGATTCTGTTTTACACACCGGGGAAGTATTTCAGATCAACGGCAGTGAGGCTGAATTGGAAGCGGTATCACTAAAGACCCGGGCAAAATCAGACAAGATTGAACTGCTTATAGGCGATGATCCAATCTTCTCAGCCGCCTTAAAACCATTTGTATCCGTCGAGCAATCAGATAGCATAAATTTTCAATTGAATGAATTTGGAATTAGCCTGAAGGTCATCAATCAAAGTGAGGACGAGCTTTATCTAGACCTTGACACAGCCTCTGGAAATTTTGCCAAAAATCAGATCACCGGAATCCAGATACATGCCCTGGCCCCCTCCATGCCCAGGTTCAATGGGGAGCTACTCTTTCAACATGCTGAAAAATCTGGTAAATATTCGGTTTTTTCTCCTGGCCAAAAAGGGACCTGGAAACGTCTTCAAGGCGTAGATTCAGAAGAGGCCACTGCTCTATTCATCAGCAATGGCGGTGAATTCTTTCTGATCCGAGATGATCAGGCACCTGAGGTTAAGGCAGAGGAATCATATCAGACGGTTAGAAGAGGACAACGATTGGTCTTTACTATTCGTGAGGATACGGGTGTGATCAACTACCGAAATCCCTCGCTCTCAGCCAAGCTTGACGGAAAATTATTTTTTCCCGATTACAATCCCCTGCGAAAGGAGATATCCTTTCATATTCCAAAGGACATCTCTGATGGGCTGCATCGATTTGAAATCGTTGTGAGCGATGCATCAGAGAATAAGCAGACATTCATTCAGGAATTTTCTGTACGCCCCTGACATGTTCATTCCCTTGAAAGATATGAATCCCAATCTGCGCAGACCGATTGTCACATATGGTCTGATCAGTTTGAATGTGTGCTTCTTTCTCCTCCAGCACTTATTTCACCTCGATGGTCTGGTTTTTTCAAAAGCTGCGTTTATTGGTCATGAACCACTCTCACTTATCACCTTGATCTCTTATCAATTCCTGCATGGTGGCTGGGCGCATTTAGCCTTTAATATGCTCTTCCTCTACATTTTTGGCGATAATATCGAAGGTTCGCTTGGTCCCAGGTTCTTTCTCCTTTTCTACCTGAGCTGCGGGATAGGTTCAGCCTTATCAGAAGTATATCTGGATCCATATTTTGGCGTTCATGGACCAGGACTGCTCATCGGTGCATCGGGATCAATCTCTGGAATTATGGCTGCCTATGCGCTCCGGTATCCCCGGGCTAAAATTCTCACCTGGACCCTCTTTTTCCTGTTTCTGGAAATTCCTGCAGCCTGGTTCATCGGCATCTGGATCGTTTCACAATTTATATTTGAATTTATGTCACCTGGCGATGGTACGGCTTATATTGCACACATCGGTGGATTCATAATCGGACTAATGATGTATAGCTTGTATCACAAATATCAAATAAGTAGACCCATATGAAGCAAAAGTTAATCGATACGGCATTGGAGGCTCGTAAAGGGGCTTACGCAAAATATTCAAATTTCCATGTTGGTGCGGCTCTGGAAACAAAAGCAGGTCGGATTTATTCTGGATGTAATATTGAGAATGCCAGTTACAGTCTGACCATGTGTGCTGAGAGGACTGCCCTGTTCGCAGCCATTGCAGCCGGAGAAAGAGATTTCGTCCGTCTGGTGGTCGCAAGCAAGAATGGCGTCAGTCCATGCGGTGCCTGTCGCCAGGTCATCTGGGAATTATGCGGAAATATTCCCATACTACTTGTCGATGAGTCAGGGGAAACAAAAGAGACGACTTCAGCAGATCTACTCCCCGCAGCATTTGGTGAACAAGATTTGAATCATTAAGCAAGCTCGAAGCGATTGAAACAACAAGGAGAGAGATGAATTCATGGAGCATTTAACGCCCCATCACAGTGGATGGATTGAGGTCATTACCGGATCCATGTTCAGCGGGAAAACTGAAGAATTGATCAGACGACTCCGACGTGCCCAAATTGCCCGTCAACATGTGGCCATCTTCAAACCGGATATCGATAATCGATTCAGTGAGGACCATATTGTCTCGCACAGCAAGCAACAACTTGAGTCGACACGGGTGAAATTAGCCCGGGATATTCTGCCGCTGGCCAAACATGTCCAGGTGGTAGGAATAGATGAGGCACAATTCTTTGATAAGGACATCATTGAGGTCTGTAGAACACTGGCAAAACAAAAGAAGCGTGTGATCGTTGCCGGGCTGGAAAAAGATTATCGGGCTGAACCGTTTGGTCCCATGCCGGAGTTGATCATTGATGCTGAATACGTCACCAAGAACCTGGCTATCTGCGTTGTCTGTGGCAACCCTGCCGGCTTTACTCAAAGGTTGAGCAATAAGGGGGAACAGATTTTAGTAGGTGAAGCTGAAAGTTACGAAGCACGCTGCCGCAGCTGCTACGAAGCCCCAGAGGAATAAACATTATGCAAAGAATCGTTGGTCTGTTGGGTATTGCCGCTATCCTGGGGATAGCCTATCTCATGTCAAATAATCGCAAAGCCATCAATTTTCGACTGGTATTTTGGGGGCTCGGACTACAGGTGGCATTCGCCCTGTTCATCCTGGCCACACCGATCGGGCAACCGGTCTTTCGTTTCTTTGATCGGGCGATCAATAGACTCCTGTCCTTCTCTGATGCTGGAGCAGAATTTCTGTTCAACGCCCTGGCAGTCGGACCGGGCAACGAGGGGAGTCTGGGGTTCTTCTTTGCCTTTCAGATTCTCCCGACCATCATCTTTTTCTCGGCCTTTATGGCCATTCTCTACCACATCGGTCTGATGCAGTTAGTCGTGAAGTACATTGCAAAAGGCATGCAAAAGACCCTGGGGACTAGTGGCTCCGAGACACTTTCCGCATCGGCCAACATATTTGTTGGGCAGACAGAGGCACCTCTGGTAATCAGACCCTTTATCAAAACCATGACCAAGAGCGAGTTCATGGCAGTCATGACCGGTGGGTTTGCAACCATGGCAGGTGGTGTTTTAGCGATCTATGCCAAATGGTTATCAGATGTCCCCAATATTGCAGGGCACCTGATGGCTGCCTCAGTTATGAGTGCACCGGCGGCTCTGGTGCTGGCAAAAATTATTTATCCTGAGACCGAAGCCTCCCCGACCCAGGGAGATCTGAATATTGAGATCGAAAAGAGTGGTGGGAATGTGATGGAAGCCATCTCCCGCGGTACAGGTGATGGCATGCGTCTGGCAGCAAATGTCGGGGCAATGCTGATAGCAATTGTGGCCCTGGTTGCTGCCGCGAATTACGGTCTGGGCTATTTTGGATTAAGCTTACAACAAGTTCTAGGCTGGATTTTCTCTCCCCTCGCGCTGCTAATGGGTGTGCCTTATGTAGATGCTTTTACCGTGGGTCAGCTCATGGGTGAAAAAATTGTTCTCACCGAGCTGGTGGCCTACGGACATTTACAGGAAATAACCGGCCAGCTTACTGAGAAATCAATGATCATCAGCTCATATGCGTTGTGTGGTTTTGCGAATTTTGCTTCCATAGGGATCCAAATTGGCGGAATTGGCGCTTTGGCTCCCGAGAGACGAGGCGATCTGTCCCAGGTTGCATTGAAAGCGATGATCGGTGGTGCCCTGGCATCCTGGTTAACAGCCACCATTGCCGGATTAATGCTTTGATCTGATTTTGTCGCTGTTCGGCACAAGATTTGTTGTAGTCTACTGGAAATTGGAGACCCACAATCATGCGAATCATATTTTTAGGCCCTCCCGGGGCAGGCAAGGGAACACAAGCAAAACTCATCGTGAAAGATTTTCACATCCGTCAACTTTCCACCGGGGATCTACTGAGGGAAAACAGACGGCAGGAAACCGAGCTCGGCAAAGAAGCTCAGGGTTTCATGGATGCCGGTAATCTTGTGCCCGATGATGTTATCCTCAGGATGGTTGCAGAAGAGTTCAGAAAGCCTGAACTGGACCCAGGGTATATTCTCGATGGTTTCCCCAGGACCTGCCCACAGGCTGACGGTCTGGATCAAATTCTTAAGGATTCTGCCATAAAACTGGATCATGTTCTGGTTCTGGAGGTTCCAGATTCAGAACTGGTCAGACGATTAACAGCCAGAAGAAGCTGCCCCAAGTGCGGCCATATCTACAATTTGGTGTTCAATCCACCGGAGCAAGAAGGTATCTGTGATTATGACGGTTCTGAATTGATCCATCGTTCAGATGATACTGAAGCCACAGTTAAAAATCGGCTTGAAGTTTATCAAAAACAGACCCTTCCCCTGATAGAGCATTATAACAAGCAAGGACTGATCAGGCATATTGATGGTATGGGAAATGTCCAGGATATCTACCAGCGAATCAAAGCAGCCTTAACCTAACATGTATATTCTCGGTGTAACGGGGAATATCGGATCTGGAAAAACCACGGTCAGTCAACGGCTCGCAGAGTTTGGAGCGGTCGTTTCCCATTCAGATGACCTGGCGAAGGAAATCCTTCAAAATACACCCGAGATAATCAGTCAGATTTGTACCCGCTTTGGTGCTGATATTCTCGATGAATCTGGCAGCGTTCAGACCCGCCTTCTAGCAGAAAGAGCCTTTTCCTCACCGGGCAATCAAAAATTTCTGAATGGGCTGATTCACCCAGAAGTACGCAAGGCAACCCTGGCGAGGATTCAAACTGCAAGGGAGAGTGCCTGTCGTCTGTTCGTGATAGATGCCCCACTCTTGTTTGAAGCCGGAGTTGACGCCATCACAGATAGTGTCCTTGTCGTAACTGCCAGCCATATCTTTAGGCAGGGACGGGTTGAAAAGCGGAGTCAAATCAGAGACAATGATTTCAATCGGAGAGATGAACTACAACTTTCCATTGAGGAAAAAATAGCCCGGGCGGATCATGTGATCACAAATAATGGAAGCCTGGATGATCTAATGGAAAAGGTGGACGCCCTTTACCGTCAGCTTATGCTTTGAGTCGGGAATGGAGCCGGATGGCGTAGTTATCAGTCATTCCTGATATCCAATCACACACATGCCTCATTTTAACAGCGATATCTTTTTCACCTGTGACGCCTCTGGGAAGCGCCAAGTCCTTGAGAACCGGTCGTTTTTCCAACACTGCATCACGATAATAGGTGAAGAGTTCCTCCAGAATTGATACACCTGCTGATTCTGGCAGTTTGACATAGTCAGAATTGTAGATCAGCTTGTAATTGAGAGCGCGCAAGGCTTGAAGTTCCAGTTGTGCCGAATTCTCCATGGATAATGTGTAGCCATATCTGGGAACCTGCATAAAAGGTTCGGGAAGCTCAACAAGATGAACAGATGTGATCCAGCGACCAATAATTCCAGCGACAAACCGGGACATGGGAAATCTCCCCTCCAAAACCTCATCCAGATCCGTTTTTAAGGTATCAGAAACAGACACCTGCTCTTCCTCCCAGTAATTCCGAACCTGTTCGGCTGTGAGGACGCTCTGCTTGACCCCATCAAAGAGATCAGAGGTTGTATAGGCGATATCATCGGCAAGATCCATGATGGAACATTCGATGGATCTTATTTGCACGCCCTGTTGGCTTTTCTTGTCCAGATCTGCATCATCATGGACCCAGGTCAGGACTTCCCGCTGTTCCGGATAAAGAAACTTTGCTCCGCTTTTTGTGTTGTCCTTACCGACGATCTTGTATTTCAGAACTGCATCCAACAAGGCACGGGTCGGCTGCATCCCTCCCTTGCTTATCCCCCTGGTATCCCCCCTGACAATGTCGGTCAGGATGCGCAGGGATTGCGCATTGCCTTCAAAGCCGCCCCATGGATCCATGAGCTCATTCAGTCTGGATTCACCCTTATGGCCAATGGGAGGATTCCCCAGATCATGAGCCAGACAGGCCGCTTCAACCAGGGCCGAATCAATCTGGTAGCTTGGGGTGAGAAAGTCTGATCTCCGATTCAAATAGTTCACAAGTGAACGACCGATCTGAGCCACCTCTATTGAATGGGTCAAACGGGTGCGATACTGGTCGCTCTGGCCGGTAACATAGACCTGGGTTTTACTCTGGAGGCGCCGGAAGGCAGTCGAGTGGATGATCCTGTCACGATCAATCTCGAATGCATTGCGATATTCATCCTGCAGGAGGTGTCGCTGGCCAAGGGATTCACAATCCCATGCTGAATAGAAGGTGTTTTCTAAGCCCATTGAAGCAATCTATTGCTGCTCAATCCATGTTTCAACAGATATGATGGGCTTCCTGTTGCCTGGGAAGGGTGATGATAAATGTTCTGACGCATCCAGTGGGTGAATCATTTTTTCCTCGCCCGGGGATGAAAGCTGCTGTGGATTTCTTTCAAATAGGAACTGTCCAGATGGGTATAAATCTGTGTGGTTGAAATATCAACATGACCCAGCATCTCCTGAACGATACGCAGGTCTGCACCGCCTTCCAGCAGGTGGGTTGCAAAAGAGTGTCTGAATGTGTGGGGACTGATGGCTTTCTTTAAGCCGGCTTTCTCAGCCAGTCGCTTAAGCAGGAACCAGACACCTTTTCTCTGGAGAGGTCGACCTCTATTATTCAGGAAAAGGATTCCTTCATTGAAATATCCCTTCTTCAAAGCAGGCCGTCCATCCTTAAGGTATTCGATCAGCCATTTTTTTGCTTCACCACCCAGGGGAACCATCCTTTCCTTATCTCCCTTCCCGCGGACCAAAATGATATCCTCATCCATGAGAACCTGTTCGATCGTTAAATTGCACACCTCTGAGACGCGCATTCCCGCTGCATACATCAGCTCAAACAGGGCGCGATCCCGGAGTCCCAGGTATGTATTCGTATCAATTGCATCCAGAAGTAGTTCTATATCTTCCACATTGAGGATTTTTGGTAAACTGGAAGGAAGTCTGGGTGATTCCAGAAATTGAGTGGGATCATCTTGCAGAAATCCTTCCATGACCATGAATTTGTAATAGGCACGGAGTGAGGAAAAATGTCTGGCCACACTGGTCTGGGCCATTTTTCGTTTCTTCAGATCCTGGGCATAGTCAGTGAGGGATTGATGATCGACGTCACCGGGAGCATTGATATTCCGGGTTTTTAAAAATTGCCAGAAATCGGCCAGATCTTCCATGTACGCTTGCTGGGTATTCACCGCCAGATTACGTTCAATTCGCAAATAGTTCAGGAAATCCTGGAGATAGTGTTCCGATTTTGGCATGGAAGAATATAGGTGTTAATTGAATATTGAATATTGAATATTGAATATTCAGAGTCGAAAGTCAAAAGTCGGACGGAATGGAATCTCGAGTGCGTCACCCTGAGCGGAGTCGAAGGGTCTCAATATCCTTGACGAAATTAGGGGTCACTACTTAGGAATTTGGCTGAGAGAGGAAAAGGATGAAATTATTTTGTATGGATGGCTGCAGCGAATTGCTTCATAAGCTGGCCATTTTCCCCATTTTCCAACACATTCCCAGTAACAATGAATGAAGCACCTGCCTTCACGAGAGTGGCGGCTTCCTCCGGGGTATGGATTCCCCCTCCAACAATAATAGGAACTTTGGAATACCTGGAAACAGCGTAGACCATCTCCGGTGGCACAGAGTATTTTGCTCCACTTCCCGCTTCCAGATACACAAACTTAAAACCCATGTATTCAGCTGCCAGGGCATGCACGGCTGCGATCTCCGGCTTGTCCCTGGGAATGGGCTTGGATCCACTGATAAATTCAGCAGAGGTAACGCGTCCGCTCTCGATGAGCATATACCCGGTGGACATGGGTTCTATTCCCATTTCCTTAACCATCGGTGCACCCTGGACCTGGTCACCAATCAGAAACTGAGGGTTTCTTCCACTTATGACAACAAGATAAAAAACCGCATCAACATGGGGCGATAGCTGGGAGAGATTTCCAGGGAATAGAATGACAGGGAGTTCTGCGACCTCTTTTATTCGCTTCATCTTTTTCTGAAGATCTTCACCCAGGATGAGAGAACTGCCAACCATGATCGCATCAGCTCCCGAAGTGTTGATCTGCTGGACAAATCCGTTCACCTGATCAAGGGACCAGCGATCAGGATCGATAAGAACGAGATAGCCAGCACCCTTGTTGGCCTTTGTTTCCATTAAATCCTGGTAGACACTCATTCGGAGTAACCCCTAAAAAAATCAAGCAGGGCATCCATCTCTGTCTTGCTCCTTTTCTCGGTAACGGCAAGCAGGAGTTTATTGGTCGCATTCTTTTCAAACTGACTCAGGGCGACACCTGCAAAGAAACCTGCTTGAGTTGCTGCTCGAATTAGATCTTTGGCAGGACCTGGTACTTCAATGACGAATTCATTGAAAAAATGACGGGTCTCAAGCTTGTAGCCCTTAATGGCTGCAATACCTTCGGCAAGATAGTGGGCTTTCTGGGTGCATAACTCTGCCACTCTGCGCAGACCATTTTTACCAAGGGTGGACATATAGATACAGGCCGTCAGAGCATTCAGACCTTGATTTGTACAAATATTCGATGTGGCCCGCTCCCGACGAATGTCCTGTTCACGGGTGCGGAGAACCATCACAAAGGCCCGGTTTCCATGTATGTCAATACTCTCACCGGCGATACGACCAGGGACTTTACGAATCAGGGCTTCCTTTACTGCCATGAAACCAAGATAAGGGCCACCAAAGCTCATGTGATTCCCCAATGACTGGCCCTCGCCGACAGCAATATCGACACCCAGCTTTCCCGGTGATTCAAGCAGATTCAGGCTAATCGGATTTACCACAGCAATGAGCAGTACTTTGTGGTCAGAAATGGTTGACTTAAGAGCTGCCAGGTCTTCCAGTCCCCCATAAAAATTTGGATTCTGGATCACCACGCCGGCCACATCCTGATTCAAAAGTGAATCAAGTGCTTTCAGGCTGGTCACAGCCTGTTCCAGATCAATCATCTCAAATTCCAGGCCCTGGTTGTGGGCATAGGTGATGGCAACATCAAGGTAGATGGGATTGACTGCCCTGGATATGAGAATCTTATTTCTATTTGTGTGGCGGGAAGCCAGCAAACAGGCTTCCGCCATGGCACTGGCACCATCATACATGGAAGAATTCGCCAGATCCATACTTGTCAATTCACAGATCATGGACTGGTATTCATACATGGCCTGCAAGGTGCCTTGGGACACTTCAGCCTGATAAGGGGTGTAGGCCGTATAGAACTCTGATCGACTGACCAGAACATCTACGATATGAGGGATAAAGTGGTCATAACTACCGGCCCCCAGAAAAGATATATGGGTGGAGGAACTTCCGTCCCTGGAAATGATCTGTTGGACATCACGCTTGTGCTCCCATTCAGATTTTGCCGGAGGGAGGGGTAATTCTCCACGAAAGCGCAGCTCTTGGGGCAGGCGCTTTAATAAGTCTTCAAATGAGGCTATCCCAACCTCATTGAGCATTTTGAGCTGTTCTTCTTCTGTATTCGGGATGTACTGGTGCATGCTGTTTCTGCTAGGATATACTTGCGATATAATCTGAGGAACTTAAAAGCGCATCCAGTTCTGACGGGTCACTCACTTTCACCTTCAGAATCCAGCCAGCACCATAGGCATCCTGGTTGATAAGATCTGAATCATCGTCGAGTGATTCATTACTTGCCTCAATAGTACCGCTAACTGGCATAAAGACATCTGCTACGGTCTTGACCGCTTCTATGGTTGCAGCAACATCACCCTTGGTGAATTCATCACCTGCATTGGGCAGTTCGACAAACACCACATCACCCAATTCACCCTGGGCATAATCTGTGATCCCGATTGTGACAGAGTCACCTTCGATACGGATCCATTCATGATCACTGGTGTATTTAAGGTCGGATGGTACATTCATGTGTGATTCTCCTAAAGTCGGATTTAAATATTCAATATATCCACGGGAATAGTTATTGCAAAAACCCCGCCGAATTATCCCCTGATGGTGGATCTGTAACGACCCCACCGATCATTTAAAAAAACTATTCCCGACTGGGATCGTAAGTGAAGGATTCCAGAAAATGGGTGTCAAATTTCCCGCGCCTGATCTCGCTGTTCTCCAGGAGCTGGATATGGAAAGGAATCGTTGTTTTTGGCCCTTCAATAATAAATTCCTTCAAGGCACCGATCATCCTGTCAATAGCCTCTTCCCGATTCTGGGCGTGAACGATCAGTTTGGCCAGCATAGAATCATAATGGGTCGGAATCTGATATCCGCCATAGATATGACTATCAACCCGGATTCCCTTCCCTCCCGGGAAGTGCAGACTTTCGATCAAGAATGGTGAAGGCTGAAAATTTTTCCCCGGGTCTTCGGCATTGATTCGGCATTCAATGGAATGGCCTCTCAGCCTGATCTTTCCCATCCACTTGGGTAATTCAACTCCAGCATGGCAGGCGATCTGCTGCTTGACGATATCTATCCCGGTCACTTCTTCTGAGACTGTGTGCTCGACCTGGATCCGTGTGTTCATTTCCATGAAGTAGAAATTGCCATGCTTATCCAGCAAAAACTCGATCGTCCCGGCACCAACGTATTTCACGCGTTTGGCTCCGGCGACAGCGGCTTCCCCCATCTGCTTGCGCAAGGATTGGGAGACGACAATGGAAGGTGATTCTTCCATTAATTTTTGATGACGGCGCTGAATGGAGCATTCTCTTTCACCAAGCGAGTACACATTCCCGAAACTGTCACCCAGAAGTTGAATTTCTATATGGCGGGGATTCTCAATATATTTTTCAAGATACAGACCATCATTCCCAAACGCTGAACCAGATTCTGATTTGGCCATTTCATAGAGCATGGAGATATCTTCCGGACGATAGACAACGCGCATACCGCGACCCCCACCCCCGGCAGTGGCCTTCAAGATCACCGGATAACCCATTTCCGCAGCCATCTCCCGGGCTTCATCAACGGATTGAAGAATTCCCTGACTCCCCGGTATGACCGGCACCCCAGCTGCTTTCATCGTTTCCTTGGCGGATGCTTTATCACCCATAGCATTGATCATGGCACCATCAGGTCCGATGAATTCAATGCCGTGATTTTTACACATATCAGCAAAATCAGCATTCTCTGCCAGAAACCCATAACCGGGATGAATGGCATCTGCATTGGTGACCTCAGCTGCCGTCAATATCGCCTGTGTGTTAAGGTAACTCAAGGTGGATGAAGCCGGTCCGATACAGACTGCCTCATCAGCAAATTTTGTGTGCAGGGAAAGTTCATCAGCTTCTGAATATACGGCGACACTCTTGATTCCCATCTCACGACAGGCGCGAATCACCCTTAAGGCGATTTCACCACGATTTGCTATCAGGATTTTTTTAAACATCTGGGAGGGATCAGGGTTCGATGAGGAACAGGGTTTGACCGTATTCCACTGGTTGGGCATTATCCATTTTTATATCCAGTACGACGCCGGATACCTCGGCTTCTACCTCATTCATGATCTTCATGGCTTCAATGATGCACAGGGTATCACCCTTTTTGACGTGGTCGCCTACCTTTACAAAGGGATCGACATCAGGTGATGGCGAGCGGTAGAATGTTCCGACCATGGGTGATTTTACTGCAATTCCCTGTAAGGAAGTGCCATCTTCGCCAGGGACTTCTTCTTGTTTGATGGGGGCAACGACTGCAGGTGCAGCTGGTGCTTCGACTCCAGAACTTTGCACATAGGTGTTCCCGTTTTGACGGGAGACGCGAATTCTTTTTCCCCACCGGCTAACCTCGATCTCAGAAATCCTTGATTTCTCAAGCAGATCGATCAACTGCTCAATATCTTTTGTATTCAAAATGAACCTTCTCCTACCCCCGAATTCGTTCCAAATATTCACCAGTACGGGTGTCCACTTTCACCATATCCCCGATATTCAGGAATAGGGGGACGGTAACTTTTAGACCGGTTTCCAAAATAGCCGGTTTCGATCCACCTGAAGCCGTATCACCACGCACACCAGGATCCGTCTCAGTGATCTCAAGAATAACATGGGGGGCCACTTCTACATCGACGGGTGTGGTCTCCCGGAACAGGACCTTGATAATATCATTCTCTTTTATAAAGTCTTTAACCGGGCCCATGAGTTCGTCATCAAGGGCGATCTGCTCGTAGGTTTCGTTGTCCATGATATGATAATGACTTTCATCAGAATAAAGATAGGTCATTTCAGTGGCCTGTAATTTCACATCATCTATTTTTTCACCGGAGCGGAAGGTTTGTTCAATGATCTGACCGCCTGGGATTTTCTTCAACTTGGTTCTCACAAAGGCATTCCCTTTGCCCGGTTTAACATGAAGAAATTCAACTACTTTCCAAAGATTCCCGTTGAATTCCATTACCAAGTTGTTTTTTATATCCGATGTGCTGCCCATATAGTGTAACCCGCTTTCCTTATTTAGTGGCGCGAAGATAACCGAGGTCTGAAATCATGGCAAACTTTTTATCCCCTACCCGTTGGGATACCAAGCTCAATTTAGGCAATAAGTTTAGAGCTACCACTATTCAATATCCCTATTCGTAGATTTATTGAGATCTATTCCTTGTCAGCAAATAACAGACACTGGCAGGCCCCAGCCCCTGCGAGTCTTTCTGAACGAGCAATGCGAAGTGAAGAATCTCAATTGACTCCGAGTCGGCAAATAACAGACACTGGTAGGCCCCATCCCCTGCGAGTCTTTCTGAACGAGCAACGCGAAGTGAAGAATCTCAGTTTATGGGTTGTTACCGATTGAGGGAAAGATTTGAGATCCTCCCCCTGCGCATGACGCTTCGGGTCAGGATGACACACAATGGTGATTCACAATTCACAATTCACAATTCAACATTTTTACCCTTGCCTTCATCCTCATCCATTCATACATAGTCACTAATGAATTATCTGACTGAACTGATCCCTGATAATCTGTTTCCCTCACTGCCCCTGATCGGATTATATGCTGAATCTCATTTCAGGTTCAGGATCCCCTTTAGCCGGTATTTTAAACGTGAACCGGAACTGATCTTCGATGTTCCCTGGCGACTGCAACCTGGAGAAACACCGACCCTCTTTCTGGTGATCAAGGATGCCCATCGCTTTCCCGTTTTGTTGAAGCGGGTTGAGGTTTCTGTGCAGCATGGCGGAGAGACCATCTTTGACCAGGCCTGGGACCTGGATCAGGAAGTCCATGATCGGCAGCTTGAGATCGAATTTCACCTTAAAACAACTGATACCCTGGCAGGTGAGATGGACATCATCCCCCGTCTCAGCTATAGCGTGAATGGGAAAGACCGCTGTATGGAAATTGATAATTACGCCCTGCTCCCCAAGCCACCCCTTAGAATCACCTTTTCCAAAGAACCCATGCCCCTCCTCCCTGGCTGGCAATCAGGAGATACCCACCTGCACAGCTCCCTGACCAATGACCAGGTGGAGTTTGGCGCCTCCCTGGGGGTGATCAGGAAAGCTGCCCAGCTCATGGGCTTGAATTTTATTACTGCTACCGACCACTCCTATGACCTGGATGATGATCCGGAGGATTATACAAAAAATGATCCTGAGCTTTGCAAATGGAAGTCCAGTCGTGAACTGATAAAAGAGATGAACCGCACCCATCCCCTGACCATCATTCCAGGTGAAGAGATAAGTGTCTCCAATGCCAGAGGTTCCAATGTGCATTTCCTCCATTACAATGACTCAAAATATTTCCCAGGCAGTGGTGATGGTGGTGAAGAGTGGACAAAACTTCACTCCCAGTTGGGAATTGAGGACGTTCTGGAGAATCGCTCACAAAATACGGTGTCTGTGGGAGCCCATTCTGTTTATCGATTCCCCTGGCTCACCAGACTGCTCCTGAATCGTGGGCACTGGGAAGCTGCTGACCATGAAAGGACTGGTTTGGATGGTGTCCAGATCATTTGCGGTACACCGGCTTCAGGGTCTTTCCAGGATTCAAGACAGGCCTGGATCGATACGCTGCTCAAGGGCTTTAAACTTGGTGTCTATGGTGGCAGTGATGGCCATGGTAATTTCAATCGCAACTGGCATGTCAAGCTCCCGGCGCTGACATTGGGACTTTCTGAAGATCAGATCTTTGGACAATCGAGGACCCTGATCAAGTCAGCGACCACGGGTGTGAATGACCTGATCCAGGCCATGAAGACCCGCCGCACGGCTTTGACCACGGGACCGGTCGGTGATCTGATGATTGAGTTTGGGGATCAGCATGCAGAGATCGGTGATACCCTGGGGGTCTCCAAAGGTGCTGAATTACAGATCACGATGTTGGGACTCAGCTCTGATGAGTTTGGTGCAGAGATGGATGTAACCCTCTATTGTGGAAGACTTTCCCGACTGGAAGAAAGCATCCTTTACCATGGATCAGACCACAGGGGGCAATTTGAGCTGCAACTCTCCCATACTGCTGAAGATTCCGGCTATGTGAGGCTGGAGATCAGCAGCGAGGGCTCGCGCTGGCCGGGAGTTTTTGTCTCCTCCCCCATTTGGATCGATATCGCCTGATCTAAAAATGCTTGCCGTTTGCCTGTCTGCTGACAGGCAATAAATTTTTCCATAGGCTGATCCCTGGTTTCGAATTGAAGATTTCGTTGCGCAAGCAATGCACTTATTCTAATTTTCATGCGTTAACCCCTTATTAAATAGATCTGATCAGAATCAATTTGGAATTGATCGTCTGTTGCGTTCTTGCGTAACCGCGTAATGGATGGTATGAGAAGAATAATGCGTTGGAGAAGCCTATGAAATTAATGGATCGATATCGTCGGGAACTGCAGGCCAGGCATTACAGTCCCAGGACTGAGAGTGTTTATTGCAGATGGGTTGTCAGATTTATTCATTTTCATCAGCTCACGCATCCGAAAGACATGTCTGAACCGGAGATTAATGAATTTTTGACCCACCTGGCAGTTTCAGAGAGGGTCAGTGCATCGACGCAAAATCAGGCTCTGGCGGCACTGGTGTTTCTTTACAGAAATGTCCTGGGTATAGAAATCGGAGAGTTAAAAGGACTTATCCGAGCCAAAAAACCTATTCGCTTACCGGTGGTGTTGAGTCAAGATGAGGTAAAGCAGATATTTTCTCATTTTCATGGTTCAACCAAGCTAATGATCGTGCTCATTTATGGTTGTGGGTTGAGATTACGTGAATGTTTAAGATTAAGAATCAAGGATATCGATTTTGAGAGAAATGATATTCTTATCCGGCAGGGAAAAGGAGGAAAGGATCGTAGAGTGATGCTGCCACGATCGCTTAAAAGTAGACTAGAAAGTCATATATCGGAGGTAAAAAAGATTCATTTGCATGATTTGTCAGAGGGATATGGACATGTTCCATTGCCTGACGCCTTGGATCGAAAGTATCCGAAGGCATCCATTGATTGGAAATGGCAGTGGGTTTTCCCCCAACAGAATCGATGGGAGGACCGTCAGAATGGCAAACAGGGTCGTCACCATGTAAACGCCTCCATCGTTCAAAGGGCTTTAAAGCGGGCTGTTGATAAAAGCGGGTTGTCAAAACGGGTTAGTTGTCATACATTCAGGCACTCGTTTGCAACTCATTTATTGGAGACAGGCTATGACATCCGGACGGTACAAGTTTTATTGGGTCACAAGGATTTGAAAACGACCATGATATACACGCATGTATTGGATCGTGGGCCGGCGAGTGTCAGGAGTCCCCTTGATGATCTTTAGGGGTCTTATAGGGGTCCGTATAAAACCCCTGAATAAATCGACAATCTGTATAACACACTCTGTTTCAGTGGATTATGGGAGCAGTCAAAATTCGCTTATATGGCCAAAAGGGGTATGTTCAGGGTTTTATGCGGGTCAGCATAATAATAGTTATGCCTCAAGAAGAAGGAAACTGCATGAACGAGACGATTACACTCAGACCAGCCACCATGGAAGATGCGGACATCTTGTTGGAATGGCGCAATGATCCAGAGACAAGAAAAGCCAGCCACAACACGGCTGAAGTCCAGAGGAGTGATCACGTTTCGTGGCTATCGAGAACACTTGGCAATCCCGATCGTAGGCTATACGTCGCTGAAGGAAATGGCGAACCTGTCGGCACTGTTCGAGCGGATTTTGCGGATGGTGTATGGGAACTGTCATGGACGGTTTCCCCGAGAGCAAGAGGACGGGGAGTCGCGAAACGGATGGTTGCTTTACTAGCAAACGAAATCCCAGAACCGATACGAGCAGAAGTAAAAACTGGAAATACTTCGTCAGCCCGAATTGCTGAGCATGCGGGCATGGTATTCCAACGAGAAATTGACGGTATTCTTCATTACAAGCGAGAAGCCTTGCGATGAACAGAAGGCATAACAATCACATGCACTCGGACAGCAAAAAGCGCCGCTCGTTCCTCGCTCTGCTTTTTGCTGCCGGTGATGTGAGGCGTTAGGCAGAAGATAAAACAATATGAATAAGCTCTTGTTGATATCAATTTTTGTCCTGGTGGGCTGTTGGTTAATACCACAAGATGAAGAAGATTATCTCGGAGATTGGAAATATATCAAATCTTCTCAGACAGACTCTGTTGATTATTACATATCCGAAGGATTACTTGAATTACATGCGGGTGGTGATTTCTCAAGCAATTTCTCATACTTTGTGTCAGAAGTTGATAGTTTATCAGAAGAAGATATTTCTGGAAGCTGGGTAGTTACTATTGATCGCTATAAATGTACTGGTGCCTCAATTTCATCTGAGATGATTGAGTTGTCATGGGGTGATACTTCAAAGTATTATTATGTGGAATTTTATACCGATTCAACGTTTTTACGGCAAACCGGGGGCACACAATCCTCTTGGTGGCTATGGATAGAGGGACCAGTAACTGATTGTTTTGACGATAAGAAGCACCATTATTGGCAGAAAATTGACTAATAATATACATCTGGTTGTTCTCTGCCTAACAAGCGCTAGCTACTGACTCGGCAATTGAGCGGTGATGAAATAGATGATTAGTGAATACACAAATATTGATGGTAACAGCCTCGCAGTAGAAGCGCAGAGGCGTTATACACAATCAATGTTTCAATAATTGGGAGGAAAGATGGCCATTACACTAAGCAGACAGATAACAGATTCAGAGAAAAAATTAATATTAGCGAGATTTGGTAGGAAATGCTACGCTACTGGACATGAAATAAATGATGATTTTGAGATTCAATTTGATCACATCAAGGCATTCTCAGAGAAAGGTGTATCTGAAATAGATAATATTGCACCGATGTGTAAGGAGCATAATCTTAAAAAGGGTCGATTGCCATTAGAAGATTTTAGAACAAAATTAAAAATGGAGGAATTTTTCAGTAGAGGTCAAACACTGACATTAAAGGATGAATTACAGTATTTTAAAGACGATGCCAAAATTAAAGGTTATGGTCAATCATGTTATATCAAAATCGAAGGTGATCAAATTGAATTAGAGGCAAATGATATCAAAACAACCCATCGATTGTATAAATGCCCAACCACTGGCTGGCATTACTTTTTTGCTCTTCTACCAGTAGAAGTGATCAATAGTGATGATGATGAGGACGGAGAAATTGGTTTACAGCCAAGGTATCTAATAATCGAAAAGGTGTTTAATCTTTACAGACACTTCCAAAAGCATCCTGTCTTGCAACCTTCACTAGGGAGATTTTATAAAGACAAAGTCCTTATCTTTGATGGGCAGCACAAGATTGCCTCAATGCTTTGGGGTGGTCGACAAACATTTGAGATAAAAGTCTATATAGATCCAGATCCACAGGTGTTGAATAATACGAATATTGCCGCACATGATAAATTTGCGCAAACTCGATTTTATTCGTCGATTATGGTTTCAAAATTGGGAAGCCAATTTGGGAAGCAATTTGAAGATTACAAAAATAAAGAAGATGGACAAAAAAAGAGTGAATCTGGGTTTCTACAGTATCTAAGGACAAATGAACAATTCACAGTAGCTGAGGCCAATAAAAGATTCTATAGTTTTTTGTACAATCTAGTGCTTGACCCTGAAGTGAATAAAGTATCTGGATTAGTATCAAAGAGTAATAGGAGTTCAACCGAGTATCCGCTTACTGTGGATATGCTAAGCAAGTCTCTTTTTTCAAATTTCTTATACAGGTATCCACTTGAAGAGGACTTAGCCTCTTCTCGTTATCTTCGTGAAGTTGAGGTAAGTAACACCGTACAACTATTTAACATAATATTTGAAGAAGCATTGTTTGCCTGGGATTCGAAGAAGGATTCGAGGGATACTACACAGAATAAATTGTCACGAATGTTTAGAAGTAAATCAATCATGTCGTGGGCTGAAATTTTGAAAGATGCTGTTGCTGCGAAGCTCGACATTATTGATGGTGATGAAAAAGCAATGCTGTTTTATCGTGAACTGTCTGAAAGCGATTTTGAAAAAATTCGCTCGATAATTCGTCGTCTTGCTGAATGGTCAGTCTGGAAGTCTCCAAGGGATTCTGAAATTGATAGAGTTTTGGCAGATAATAAAAGCGAAGTTAAAAAATATATGAAATTAAAGGGTTTAACGGCTGGATACCTTCTTGGTGCACCAGACTAAGATGTGTATAACACCTTTTAAAAGGGATTAGTCAATAGAAAAAAAGGGTCCCACTCAATAAAAGATAATTGATCTGCTTTTTCTCAATTTTAGCACAACTACTGGATCCCGTCTTCCTGCGGGACTGACGGTATCCTATTCTATCGCGGGGGACGGGACTCCGCAATATGCGGAGAACTAGCGTCCAAACACCTTTCAGGACTTATCCTTGATGCACATTATTACATCAAGGCTTCCCGACGACTGATCGTCGGGACATTCCAGATAGTAATCAGGAACAGCGTCTGGCTTCCCAATCAAAGAGCAAGTCTCAGTGATTCACTGGGACAGTTAGGCACCAGGGCTTGCCAGACGCGGCCATTTCGTTGTTTTGATCCTGCTCAAGGGAACGCCTTTGAACATGTGGTTAAAGTCAGTCTGACTTTTTAGTACATGATAAGTGATCCTGGCTATCTCCTGAGCGACAAGTGCCTTGGCAATATTCTTGTGTTTCTTCCGCGCTTTGGCGGCACGAAAACTTTTGATCTCTTTGAAGTATTGGACAGCTCTCACACTGGCTTCCATGAAGGCCATTTTGAGGTATCGATTCCCATCTTTGCTGGTCTTGTGTTTGATGGTCCGGTTGGAGTTATCCGAGCCGGGAACCAGTCTACAGTAGGAGTAGAAGCGATTAACAGAGGTGAACCGCTCTATACCATCCACTTCCAGGTAGATGGTGAAGGCCAGGATCTTACCGATACCAGGGATCATGAGCAGCCTCTGGATGTCCGGGTTGGGTATGAGTTGAGGATAGAGACTTTGTTCCAGCTCTTTGATCTGCCGGGTAATAAGCTGTAGTTGAGCCTCCAGGATAGATAACTGGAGCTTGGGTTCTGGTAGCAGTTGAGCCTTAAGTGCGAGGAAGTCACTAGCTTTGGGATAACGAGGTAACATAAGGTTGTACTTGGCAAGTAGTCGATGCATGCTGTTTCGGCAGCTGGTCTTCTTGACAACCAGGGAGAGTCTTGCTCTCATGAGATCCCTGACGGGTCTTAGATCCTGACTGATCTGATGCGCTTCAGGAACCATGTCGAGCCTGAGTAGATTGGCTAACGTATGCGAGTCGACTTTATCGGTTTTGACCTTGGCATAGGAGATAGCCTTGAGGTATTTGGCATGAGCCAGAGTAAGATCAATGCCTTGTCCAATTAGAAGGTCACTGAGCCAGTACCAGTTGGCTGTAGATTCAACAACTGCTTTGTGCTCAGAGCCTTTTGGACTGACTTGATTGAAATAGGTGATGATATGAGCTTTATGATTGGGGACTTTTCGTTGAGAAAGGATGGTTCCATTCTCATTGATTGTGGTGATTAAGGACATATCTTTGTGCAAATCGATACCGGAATAGTACATGGGGGCCTCCTTGGTTTGAAAAAGAACCTAAACACCGTGGGAAGTTTCCGAAAGGATTCAAGCCCTAATACGGGGGCCCTTTTAGCAAATATCAAAGGCTTAGAGCTGACGTTCCAAGTGGGGAGAGCTTAGCTAATATGATGATAAATATACAGTTCACGTGGTTAACCAAGAGCTTGAATATGCGCAGCTCAAGCCTAAGGCGTTAGGGTGCAATCATGAGGGTTTTATTTTCGACAGTCATAAAAGCAATTGTATTGCTGATTCTCACTAGTGGGCTAGCCGCAGAGCCAAGCTTCGAGAATAGACCGATTGTTCAGATTCCTGGTGATAATAAAAACTTCGAAATTAGTGATGTCCCCGTCTATCCAGATTCGACAATATTCATTTGTTGGGAGAATTGGGCGGTGGACACCAGTAGCATTTACCGAATGGTGCTCGCTCCCAGTCTGGGTAGCCCAGAGCTTATCGCATCTTCAATTGACTCTATGTGCAATCCTGTAGTCAATAGTGATGGAGATATCGTGTGGCAACAGAAAGATAATGACTTTTGGATTTATAAACTTTACTCGCAGGCTACGCAGGAGATCTCATCCATCTCCTTCCCGATGAGGAGGACCACAGCCCCCGCGCTTTCAGGAAGGATCCTACTCTTCGTCGAGGAAGATAGCTTGAAGCATTACAACCTATTCTACCGCACTGGTGGTATTGTCGACACTGGGATTGTAGCTAACCCAGATATTTCACCTCTCGCGAATAGCGGGTTTTGGATAGGACTATACGAAAAGCACTCCGATACAAGCTCGACTATCTGGCAATGTATTAAGTTTCGAGATACAAATAAGATCGAGCTATACACCATTGATAGTACTGGCATGAACGAAAATCCCCGATTTGGTGTTTATGGCGAAATAGCTTATCAAACTCTGGTGAATGATGTTTGGGGGATCGGATTTGGTGATCACATGGCTCCTCTGGTGCATTCATTCAACTCGACGAATCCGTTCATATTTAGTCCAATAACAGTAGCGAGGCGCGAGGTTCGAACTGAGCTGTTGTTCTTTGAGGGTGATTCAATTCCTGGCAATCTTGAGATTTATGCGACAAGTCAATTTGGAGGGAAAATTTACAATATCTCAAATTTGCCGGGAAATGATTATAACCCACAGCTTACACTGTTCAATTGGATTCAGCTGGGTCTGGTTTGGGAGCATGAAGGTGAAAATGGTCGCGAGATATGGATGGGTCTTGATACCCTTAAAATAGGAACCAGTGTGTTCCCGGAATCATCAAATCTTCCTATCTCACTCCGTGTTCAGCGGGTGTTTCCCAATCCGTTCAATAATAGAGTCGGAGTAGATTATGTCCTTCACAAAGCTGGACATATCCAGATAACAGTCCGAGATATTAACGGTAGATCAGTCTCAGAATTCAAAAAGTATCAGCCAACTGGTGAACATCATTATTTCTGGGATGCCAGCGACCTGAACGGTCATGATGTTTCATCGGGAATGTATATTCTAACGATTTCGAATGGGCAGAAGTGGCAAAGCAGGAAAATTGTGCTGTTAAAATGATTCACCCTAACAAGCGCCTGCTCTAGATTCGGTGACAAAGTGAATGAACACAGACAAAACAACAATTGTGACCTCACTAGAGAGGCGCAAATCCGTTAGAAAGACCCACAAAATTATTCCTTTGGGTTATAGTGTTTAATTGTACATTATAGCGTCATGTATATTGTACAATAGGAGAAAATTAAAATGCAAAGAATACGATTAGATCAAGATATAAGGCCGCTATCAGAGTTTCGCGCAAATGTCACAACTTTCATCGAGGAGATGAAAAGGAATAAAAGACCCATTGTAATAACTCAGCACGGAAAAAGTTCAGCAGTAATGCTTGGAGTTGCTGAATATGAACAAATGCTAGAGAAATTAGAATTGCTTTCTGATATCCAGGCAGCTGAATCACAATTGTCTGCAGCCAAGGGTTTGTCGCATGAATCTGCAAAAACCCAGGTGCTTAAGGATCTAAATGCATGAGGATAATATGGTCACCGTTATCATTAGATCGAGTAACTGAGATTGCCAAATATGTTGCTGAAGAGAACAGAACTGCTGCAGTTGAACTGGTTGAACATCTATTCTCTC
Organism: Fidelibacterota bacterium; assembly: GCA_021734325.1. GTDB lineage: Bacteria > Fidelibacterota > UBA8477 > UBA8477 > JABMPR01 > JABMPR01. The sequence goes on from JAIPJF010000015.1 coordinate 80,128, forward strand.
GAGTAGCCCAATTAAGTGAATATCCAGATAGTGGACCTATCGTTCCTGAATTGGGTAGACCAGATGTAAGACAATTAGTGGACGGTAGTTATCGAATAATTTATAAGGTAGAAACTGAGATTATCTCTATTCTCACAGTAAGGCACCACAGGCAAAGTTTTTCTGAGGATGATATCTGAAAGGCAGTTGGGGGGCTTTCTAACAAACGTTTGTAGCTGACCTTCCAGAGGGGGATTGATAATCAACATCATGTCCGAAGATACAAAATATATTGTAATTCTACTGTCTATCGAGGGCAGCTAAAACGTAAGGCGTTAGGCATATTAAAATGGAGTGCAATATGCAATCAGATGATAGGTTCGCAGACTTCTTAAGAAATCAATTTGGTGAACCCGCTGACGGGCTTAAGTGGACAAGAAAAAAAGATCAATATTTAATTCAGACAAATGATGGATGTGAACCCTTACCATTGAGCTCAACTCAGATAGATCGTCTGGATGATAGTCGGATAATAAAAAAAATGACCGGATATAGGCATTATGATCACTGTGGATTCGCTTATAAACAATATGCGGAGTTTTTTATAGGGATAAACAATATGGCATGCCCCCCATTTGGCGGACCAGAAGTTAAGTTAGTCTGATGGCTAAATTAATGGAGGTAGCAGTATGTCAAAAAAGCGGTACACACCAGAGCAGATCATCAAGAAACTGCGCGAAGCAGAAGTCCTGATCGCAC
>JAIPJF010000037.1 GCA_021734325.1 Fidelibacterota bacterium
CTCATTACTTGCTTTGATTTTGAAGGAGGGTTTTCTAACTTGGCGCATCTTCACCTCGTAGGTGTTTTTGTTTTGTGTCTTATCAACTACAATTTAAAACACTTACGGGGTTTTTTGTTATCCTAAAGCGGAATCAGGGCACTCTTTCACGACAAATCAGCACCTGCTCAACTTGTCTGTTCATCCATGGCAGGACTTCACTTATATTGATCCGTATATGCGCCTAATTCTCCGATCCTGCATCTTTTTCACGCTGAGTCTCGGTATTCTTCACGCAATTGATTATGAGACATCATTCACCTTTGCCTGGTTGACCGATACCCACATTGGCTCGGGAAACGCAGCCAATTACCTGAGAGACATCGTTCGGGATATCGATGAGCAGGATGATATCAGGTTTGTGATCGTTTCAGGCGATATCACTGAAACAGACACAGGTGATAATCTGCTGATTGCAAAACGTATCCTCGATAGTCTTGATATTCCCTATCACATTATTCCCGGAAATCATGACACAAAATGGTCGTCCTCAGGTGCCAGTCTGTTCACAAAGTTATGGGGTGATGACCGATTTAATTTCGAAGCAGGAAATTACCGCTTCATCGGGATCCACCAGGGACCCCTGCTGAGGATGGGAGACGGATATATCGATCCTGATGACCTGAATTGGATACGCTCAATTCTGGAAACCCTTGCTGACCCAGCGCAGAGGATCTTCATCATCATGCATTATCCCCTTGATCCCTCTGTTGATAATTGGTACGTCCTCAGGGACATATTGCAGGATTATAACATCCAGGCCGTCCTCCATGGACACGGTCATGCCAACAGGGCTGTATTTTATGAAGGCATTCCAGGCCTCATGAGCCGATCGACCCTGGCCAGGAATGAACAAGCGAGTGGGTATACGCTGATAGCGGTCAATCATAACAAAGCGGAAATATTTGAAAGAATTCCCGAGACGGACAGTCTCAATCTGTGGCACACATTGAATCTGGGAGAACGTGATTTCACTGATTCTCTGCGGCTATCTCCTCCGGATTATTCAGCCAATGATTCATCAGGTGTATCCCTCATTTGGCAGGTTGAAACAGGTTCCATTCTCACCTCATCACCCGTAGCTGTCATGGACAGGGTGATCATCAGCTCAACAGATGGGAGTGTGTGTGCTCTTGACCTGGAGACCGGTATACAGCTTTGGAACTGGCAGGGAAAGGGAGCCATTCATTCAACGCCAGCGATCAAGGGAGGCTCCATCGTATTTGGAGCCACTGACTCCTCAATTTCCTGCCTCTCGATTCAAAATGGCAAGCTCAAGTGGCAGACAGCGCTTAATAGTCCAATCCTTTCTTCAGCCGTGATACATCGAAATCGAGTCTATATGGGATCTGGAAATGGCTCCTTCCATGCCCTGAATTTGAGAAATGGCAGAATCAAATGGACCAATTCAGATTTCCAGGGTTTTATCGAAACCAAACCGATTATTGCTGACAACAAGATCATGTTTGGTGCCTGGAACGGCTCATTCTATGCCCTGAAACTCAGTGACGGAAGCCTGGCATGGGAATGGTCCGATGGCAGACCCGGTGATCTGTACTCCCCGGCTGCCTGCTGGCCAGTGGTTGCCCATGGGAAGGTCTTTATCGTGGCTCCTGACCGGGCCATGACAGCAATTGACATCAGGACAGGTTTATCAGTCTGGCGGCGAACGGACATGAAGGTCAGGGAAATGATCGGCGCGTCTGAAGAAGGTGAGACCATCTTCGTCAGAGCCATGACAGACAGCGTGTATGCCATAAAAAGTGAGCCGTCAGTGTTCAACCTTAATTGGAAAGTGAATGCAGGTTACGGGTATGACTTTGCACCCTCCATGATGATGGAGAAAGCAGGTCGCGTTTTCTTTGGAACAAAGGGTGGCTGGATATACTCATTGAATGCTTCTGATGGTGAAGTTGTGTGGAAATACAGGATCAGCGATGGATTAATGAACACAGTTTATCCGCTTGATGCAAACAGTGTCCTGACCACTGGGGCCGACGGTAAAGTGAGTCTTTTAAGATTTAGCAGCCACTGATTCGTTGAGCTGTCACTAGACCCGGCAAAGCTGGGCAATATATTTCCCGATCTCAAGGCTGGCCGTAGCTGCCGGTGAGGGTGCATTCAGAACAAAGATCCCGTTTCTGCGTTCGACAATATGGAAATCATCGATCAGATTGCCATTTCTCTGCAAAGCCTGGGCTCTCACCCCAGCATCACAACGGACAAGATCTTCAGAGCAGATGTCCGGAACAAGCTCCTGGATACTCTTCAAAAAAGCTGATTTGAACAGGGAACGGTACATTTCCCTGGATCCCTCACCATAATACCTGACAGCAAGCTTCCAGAAGCCTGGAAAGGTCAGACTTTCAAAGAAATCCCTGAGATTGAATTTGGACCAGCTATAGCCCTCACGGCTAAATGCCAGCACTGCATTGGGCCCAGCGTGGACACTCCCATCAATGAGCCGGGTCATATGAACACCGAGGAAGGGAAAATTGGGATTGGGAACAGGATATATCAGATGCTTGACCAGATGGCGCTTCTCCTCCCTGAGCTTCCAGTATTCCCCCCTGAAGGGAATGATCTTCATACCGGGGTTCACGCCCGCTTTCACTGCGACCCGGTCTGAGAAGAGTCCGACCGAGGAGATCAAATAACGTGTGGAGAATTCACCCTGGGAAGTCTGGAGACGATATCCCCAGTCAAATTCATCAAGCTGATTGACACGGGTATTCAAGTGCAGGTCAACCCCCAGATTCTGTAATAATTCCACGTATTTCCGGGCAACTATTTTGAAATCGACTATCCCGGTCGTCGACACTTTCAACGCCTTGATACAATTCACATGGGGCTCAATAGATGCTGCTTCAACAGAATCTATCATGCTGATATTCAGTCCATTAGCAATTGCTCTCTCATGTAATGCTTCCAGTGCCGAGAGTTGATCAGGTCTGGTGGCAACAATGAGCTTCCCGCAAACCTCATGGGGAATGTCATGCTGCTGGCAAAATTCGACCATAGAGCGATTTCCCGACAGGGCATACTGGGCTTTTTTACTCCCGGGTTTATAGTAGACACCGGCATGAATGACGCCGCTGTTCCTCCCTGACTGGTGTTGAGCCCAATCAGATTCTTTTTCCAGGACGGCCAGTTTACAATCAGGATGATTTGTTTTGAGAGCCAGGGCAGTGGCCAGACCAACAATTCCGCCACCAATGATTAATCTGTCGTATGTCATGGTCATCGCAGCTACTCTATTGCAAAAGTTATGCTAGAATGGGAAGATCAGTATGAATTGATTCACTGGGAGGGTGATGTTGCCAGATTTTCTTTGCTAACGCTGCAGGGTCTTTTTGATCAATTGCTCCACCGTGAGGTCAGAGTCGCTTTCCTTAAAAATCTTTCGGATCTTGGAATAGACCTCGGAGCGGGAATAGCCGAGCGCTTCCAGAGCCATGATGGCTTCATTCTCAACACTGCTTTCCCCCAATTGTCCAGTGAGGCCACCAGGATCAGAACTACCGAGACCTTTGGCGATCTTGGGCTTCAGTTCAAGAATCATACGTTTGGCCGTTGTAGGGCCAATTCCAGGCGTTCTGGCGATGGTTGCAGCATCTTCAGCCATGACCCAGCTACTGATCTCAGCAGGAGATCCACCGGATAAGATCGCCAAGGCGGCCTTGGGACCGATTTTGGAGATACCGATGAGTGTGTAGAAGAACTCTCTTTCCACCTTTTCCACAAATCCGTACAGATCCAGGATATCCTCCCTCACATGAAGATAGGTATACACTTTGACCGATTCACCCACTCCCGGCAGCTTTTCAAAGGTGCTTAGGGAGATCTTGAGACTGTATCCGATCCCGTTCGTTTCGATAACGATATGATCGGGCTGCTTGCTACTCAATTTTCCGGCGATAAATTCGTACATCATGTCCCCAATTTCGCGAGCTTATAATTCAAGCCATGACAGATAGCAATTGCGAGTGCATCAGAGGCATCCATTGTTTCCGGATCTTCCTTGAGTTTCAATAGTCGCTTAACCATGAATTGCACCTGCTGCTTATCCGCTGCCCCATTGCCCGTGACTGCCGATTTCACTTTTCGTGCGGCATATTCTGCTATATTCAATTCGGCGTGATGCCCAGCCACCATGGCAACCCCCCTTACGTGCCCCATAAGCAGGGCAGTCCGGGCATTTTTCCCATAGAAGGCTTCCTCTATTGACAGGATATCGGGTTTGAAGGTTTTGATCACGTCTGCAATTCCATCATAAAGCTGGGCCAGTTTTTCGGACAGTGGATCTGTACTATTGGTCTTGATCACACCTGAGTAGACTGCCTGGAATCGGTTCCCATCATAATCAACAACACCGATACCCAGTATTCTCAGACCTGGATCAATCCCAATGATCCTCAGGGTTTACTCCAATCCTTCCAGCATTTCGTCAGTAAAATCAACGCTTGCAGACAGCTTTTGCATATCATCGTGATCATCAAGAATTTCCAGGAGTTTGACGACGCTGGGAACATCCTCTGGACTTACTTCCGTAAAATTATTCGGGATATATTGGAGTTGAGCCACATCCACTGTGTATCCGGCTTTTATCACGGCCTCATTCACCGTATTCAGATCAGTCGAGGCTGTCAGGACCTCGAAATAGTCCCCTTCGTTGCTCATGTCTTCCGCTCCGGCCTCCAGAACGATCAGCATGAGTTCGTCTTCATCGATTCCTGCTGCAGGGATCTGTATAACACCTTTTGTATCAAACATCCAGGCGACTGCACCTGAATTGGCGAGATTACCGCCATTCTTGCTCAGCAGGTGCCGCAATTCTGAAACCGTTCTATTTCGGTTGTCCGTGGCCACTTCCATCATAAGGGCAACACCGCCGGGTCCATATCCTTCGTAGAGGATTTCTTCTATGATGACACCCTCTAATTCACCGGTCCCCTTTTTAATCGCCCGTTCAACATTAGCCATGGGCATATTGGCTGCTTTTGCTGTGGCGACAGCTGCTCTCAGCCTGGGATTGGCACTCTCATCTCCACCACCAGCTCTGGCTGCAATGGTTAATTCCTTGGCGACCCGGGTGAATATCTTTCCACGTGCCGCATCAACGACCGCTTTTTTTCTTTTGATGGTGGACCATTTGCTATGACCTGACATATTTCTCTCAATCTAATTTTTGGTTGGGGATGAATTCTTTGTTCTAATGACCCAGGCCCGACGATACCCCTTTTGCATGGCGAAACTCTGTAATTTTTGGGCATCCTCACGATTGTTCATACTCCCAACACGAATCTTGTAATATGGGCTATCAAACTGAATCATAATATCTTCATCAAAGATCGTAATTGCTCGCTCTTCAATGGCTTTTGCATTCTCATAATCATTAGTAGAAGTCAATTGTACTCGAAAAACATATTCTGAACGATCAGCTGCAACCAGTGAGTCCTTTGTATCTCCAAGTTCCTTGTAATAGTCTTTCACTGATCTTATCTGTTCGATGCGAACCTTTGACTCGCCCCAATCTTTTAAGGTGGTGGGATCAAAAGACTCATCAAGATCATTAAAATTTTGCCCCACAATAAGAACAGGTAATAGAAGACTAAAATATGCCGACAACTTCATGAACGATCCATCCCATTTTTCCATCCGGCAATCTAATTTCATACCAGCTATCTGTGGTATTTAAAATTTCACCCGTCGTGCCTTCGTGGATCACAAATAATGTCCCTGATCCCGGGACGGGAGCACTGACCACATTCGCTTCATCACTTAATAACACTGCCTGATGATTGAGATCTGTGGCAGTTCTGCTCCACAACCAGCCTGCCGATAGTAGCGACATGATCCCGGTGGTCACACTTGTAATCAGAAATATCCTGGCTGAGTAATGGCTGAGGAGCAGACGATACAATAGGAAACCGATTATGGTCAGACTGAAGAGGATGAGTTCAAGCTGTTTTAATTCGGATAGGGAGAGACTTTTCCTCAAGGTATTGAACCAGGCGACGACTGGCATGGGATCGGGGAGATCGAATCGATCCTTGAGGAAGAGTTTGGTGAATTTAAGATTATGCTGAATATCGGGATCCCGGGGGTCAAGTTGTCTGGCTTTCTCAAAATGGAGGATGGCCTTCCCATAATTCTCTTGATTGAAATAGGCACAACCCAAATTATAGTGCAAGGCAGCGGATACGCCATCAGCAGCCAGTATCTTTTCATATTCCCCTATGGCTTTTTTAAAATCTCCCTGTTCGTAAAAACTATTGCCAGAACTCATCAGACGCTCAAAATCGACGCTCAGCCCGGCGCTCATGGTCAATCCAAGTAGCAATGCAATAACAATGGGCTTTCTCATAGCACTTTCCTTAGCTGCTGAAGAAGTGATTCTGTTTGCTTGATCCACTCACCAGCCTCTTTTCGTACTGCTCCTGGAGCAAAACGATCCATGATCAACCCTTCAAGAAAGTGTCGCGTTTCAGCTACGATCTCTCCCGATATTTTTTTTGTCCGCAAGAGTCCAACAAGTTCCGTCGTATCCAGCGCATTCTCAGGCGCATTCAAACGGTCTCCGATAAATCCGGCGATGCATTGATGAAGCAGCGTTCGCAGTTCATGGGAATCATCAGACAGGTGCTTTGCCTGTTTTAGTTTCTCCCGGGCTGTTCTCATGGCCTTTGAACTACGACGAAGGTTTTCATTTCCCTCAAGTTGTCTGGACCGATATTGAAATCCGAGCAGACCACCAACGAGCAGTATTCCGAGAAAATGAATACTCCAGAAACCACCATTGAAAACCTTCTCCCGACTGGAAGTGAATTCAGTTTCAGCCGCCTTGATATAGCGAATATCCTCTCTCATCAGGGCGACTTCTTCCCGGCTATATCCAGATGTAACGAGGGGTTGACTTCCTGAAGCATCATAGACCATTAATTGGATCGGACCACTATTACGGGTAACGTATTTGCGTGCATCAAGATCAAAATAACTGAATTTTACAGTCTGAAAATCAATCCGACCGGAAGTTCTGGGCACCAATAAATAGGTCACTGTCTTGCTCCCCTGGTGCGTCATGTTCTTGATGCTTACTGACTCACTCCGTTCCGGTTTAAAAACATCAACCCCTTCAGGAGTGATGATCTCGGGAAGAATTAGCGAGCCAAAATTCCCTGAGCCGCTTACGGTGATGTTCAAACCGACAGCATCATTAACCATCACAGCATTGGTATCCAGGGTCGCTTTGAGACGAAAGCGGCCAACAGCTCCGCTAAAATTCTCAGGTCTGGGCTCTGGAAGCTGTTTGACTTTAATCTCAACTGGATTTGATCCAAAATTTCGGGTCGCTTTTCTGGTTCCACTAAAAAACGGATCGTTGAAAAAAGGATCATTAAACATACTACGTCTGTTGCGCTGAGTTGATTTTACCTCGATCTCCAATTCTGTTATCAAGGGATCGATCACCAGATCTCCGGCCCGGGTCGGGTAATAAAGAACGGTTTTTAAAACCGCGGTGTTATATCGAATGCCATTTACGATCTCTGATACCAATCTGGGCTGTGAGGATTGGGAAATTTCCTCTGACCAGAAACCGACAGCATCGGGCAGCTTTTCGACCTTATAATTGTATACGCCCACCTTGGTGAACAGCTTGTAGTGGACACTGACTGGTTCACCAATATACAGGGAGTTTTTGCTGGGTATGGCCTTGATGAATACGGATTGTTCTGGTTGCTCCTGGTCGACTGGCGTATCTCCGCGCCTTAAAATCTCCAGACTCACCGTGTTTGTTCGATAGCTCTTTCGACCGAGATATACCTCGACTGAGGGAATGGTAACCTTGCCCGGTTCCAGAGCAACAAAGGTATAGGTAAGGGTTTTCTTACTGGACATTTCACCATTGATATATGTGTAGTTGGATGATTGCATCGGTCCTGAGAGCAAAGCTATTTTTTCTATATCAGGAAGCCGGATCTGGGGCATCTCATCACTCCCCTCCACCTCGATCGTCCAGGTGAAGGAATCCTGTATGAACAGTTGTTTGGTATCCACACTGGAGCTGACCTTCGGCTCTGCCCCAATCAGGAAAGTGATCAGCAGGATCAAACTGATGGAGAGCTTCTTCAAGAGGGCACCTCTACCAATCCTTTTCCTGGTCAGTACCAGAGGTCTTCAGTTTGATTTGTTCTCGCAGGTTCTCTGTTTCCCTGTCCTTCAGGGCGTCCAGCAATTGCTGAGCATTCATGAGTTCATCCTGATCAACACCTTCTTCCCCCTGGGAAGGGTTCTGCTGCTGTTCTTGTTCCTGCTGCTCATCACCTGAATCCTGTTGCTGATCCTTCTGGTCTTGCTGGGATTGATCTTCCTGCTGCTGTTCTTGTTCCTGCTTTTGCTGCGCGCTGTTTTGATCCTCGGAATTTGAATTCTGCTCCTGCTGCTGCTCTTGACTTTCCTGTTGCTCCTGATCATCCTGGTTCTGTTGTGATTGCTGCTGTTGCGGAGGCGGAGGCATGTGGTTCAATAATTCCAGATTGGCCTTCGCATCCTGATCATCAGGGCGGAGCTTCAGTGTCTGTTTGTAAAACTCCCGGGCTTTTTCAATATCCTGTTTATATAACCAGGCATTCCCCAAGTTATAATAAATATCTGCCAATGCATCCTTGTCTTGTTCTCCCAAGGCCTGTTCATAGGAGCCAATTGCCTCATCAAGCTCACCCTTTCTGAAGCGGGCATTCCCCTTATTGTAATGAATCCCCCTGAGCTCCGGATGCTCAAGAAGCAGTTGGTCCCAGACCTGAATGGCCGCATCGTAATCCTGTTTTTCGAAAGCCTCAATCGCATCAGTCTGCGCAATTGAAAGTTGTGAAAAAAGGACTGTAAACAGCAACACAGAGACGAGGCACTGTAACGGTCTGCTAATCAATGTAATCCCCCTGCCAGTTACGTTCCTTACCGTGCAGATCGCTGATCAACAGATCGCTGATGAGGAATATGAGTGCCAGCCATACGAACCATTGAAATTGTTCCTTGAAATTGGTGTATTCATGACGACTGAATTCCTTCTTTTCCATCCCCAGGATATCATTGTAAATATCATCCAGGCTGGCAGCGGAGGTGTTCAAATGCACAAATCTACCTCCTGTTTCCTCACTTATTGTTTGCAATGTCTCGGCATATAGTCGGGTTGTGACAGTTTCTCCCGTACTGGTCTTACGATAACCTTTTATCTGCCTGAGATCATCAATAATGGGGATGGGTGTTCCTGAGAAGGATCCAATCCCTGCAGTATGAATAACCACGTTTTCCTTCTTCGCCCGTTCCAGGACTGCTTCCAGATCCCCCTCATGATCCTCCCCGTCAGAAATGATGATCATGGCGCGATGTTGCAAATCCTCCTGATCGAATGCAGTTATGCCAACATCTATGGCATTTTCGAAGGAGGTCCCCTGTACGCCGATCAATTTTTCGTCGGAGATATCCAAAAACATTTCGAAAGCAGAATAATCCAGGGTCAATGGGGTCTGCAAATGGGCCTGTCCTGCAAATACAACCAGGGCGATCCGGTCACCTTTGAGGGAAGACAGCAGGCGTCGCAGTTCAAAACGTGCCTTTTCAAGACGATCCGGCTTAATGTCCTGGGCACGCATGGAATTTGATACATCTAAAAGGATAACCACATCCACCCCTTCCCTGTGCACCTCGGTAAGTTCATCAGAGAATTTGGGACCGAAGGCGGCAAACAGGACAAGGAGGATCGCCAGAAATCTGATCAGATCCTTTATTCGGCGCTTATTCTTGCTAACACTATGGGAAAGCTGTTCAATCAGATCTGGATCACCTGCTTTTTTTAAAATGCGCTTTCGTGAGGACCGAGCCCACCAGGCGATCAGCACCAGGGTCGGCAGGACCAGCCAGAGCAGCAACTGGATCAGATCGGGATAGGTTTCAAATCTGATCATCAGGGAAATCTCCTGAAAATGCTGCGTTCAAGAACGTATTCAATGACAAGCAATAGCAAGGCGATCATCAGAGGAATGTAAAACAATTCCGCATGCTGCACATATTCACGCACGCTGTATTGGGTCGTCTCCATCTCGGATATCTCCTGGTAGATGGCAGCCAGACTGTGTTCATCTGTTGCTCTGAAGTACTTTCCACCGGTAATCTCAGCAATCTTCGTAAGGCTTTCCTCGTCCACATCCACCTTGACCTGGTAATTTCTCATGCCGGCTGGTGTCTGGACGGGGAGTTCAGCAATCCCCCTGGTTCCAGCACCGATGGTATAGATTCGAATTCCAAAGTCACGAGCCAGTTCTGATGTCGTTATCGGATCAAGTTCACCGGCGTTATTACTCCCGTCAGAGAGCAGTACCATCACTTTGCTCTTGGCCTCTGAATCGCGCAGTCTATTGATTCCACCAGCCAGTGCCATTCCGATCGCTGTGCCATCAAATTTTTCGTTCACAATTGAGATATTGGCAATAAACTCGTTCAATCGAATCAGATCTGTGGTCAGGGGGCACTGCATGAAGCTCTCCCTTGCAAAGACGTTAAGACCAATCCGGTCATTTGTTCGCTGGGTAACAAATGCCTGGGCAACTTTTTTTACCGCTTCCAGGCGATTGGGCTTGAAATCAGTGGCACGCATGGATCCTGAGATATCAATGATCAGCATGATATCAATGCCCTCTGCATTCATCTCCTGCAGGGCATTCCGTTCCTGGGGTCGCATGAGGGCCACAATAAGGGCCGCAACCGCCAGGAGTCGAAGAGAGAAGAGCACATGCTTACGCCACATTCCACTCGTTCGTGAGAGGCCTGCCAGCAGTTGAATTGAGGAAAACCTGAGCGTACCAAATCGCTTTCTGCTCCAGAATATATAGACAGCAAGCAGAACCGGTACAAGGAGCAGTAACCAGCTATACCCTGGATTTTGAAAGCCTAATACCATTTATTTAAATCATCCCTCATGATTTTATGACCAATACTCACCCAACTAAAGGCTTTGGTTATAATCTCATCATTTATCATTGTTTCGATTGGAGAATAATTTTTATGGATAAATTTTTGATCTCCATAAATGTTGAAACCCGAGTTCCCTCGAGTTCCATTCAATTCATCCAGTTTTGAAGCAGGATCAGCTTGATGAATCAACATGCACGTGGATCCGTCCAGCTGAGGTTGTATTAATCCTGTTTGATCTCTTCTTCTTTTTCTTCTGCTTTTGGGTCGGCAGGGGTTTTCCCTGCCTTCTCGATCTCATCCGTAATACCGCTTAATGCACCTTTGAATTCGCGGATACCCTTTCCCAGTCCTTTGGCCATTTCAGGAAGTCGTTTTGCTCCAAAGAAAATCAATATAAAAAGAATGATGATTAACCATTCCCAACCACCTGGTAAACTCATGAGTTACTCCTTACTTATTAATACTTAAATATTGAAAATAGAATATAGCATCATGATTAACCCTCCATGAGTGTTTTCGAGTGGCAACGAATATTGCAGTTAACTCTTTTGCTTCATTCATCTGTGTGCGTTTTTTCAACTGCTCATAGTCTTTATGCATTTCACTTATTCTATTTTCTATTTTCATCAAACCCTGTAATAGCGTAAAAGATAATACGCCACTCCCATACCGACCACTCCCATAAAATTCACACGAATGGTGAATCCAAATGTTAATGAGAAGATTCGCAGATCCAAAACAAAGGGTTTTGCCAGGCCATAGTTGGAGGAGTCAAAAGCAAGAACAAAAAAATCACGGACAACGCTCTCAGGGAGCAAAGCGGCAGCTACATCCCCGAGAAGAGATCCGATGATCGCCCCGGCGAATATCATCAGCACAATTATCTTTATATTTCTGCGTCGTGGATCCATTATTCAAGCCCAATATCATTTTCGATATCGCGATGAGTCTTCGTCCATTTGAACAGACTGATCGATATCATCGAAACCGTAAGTGGAAACATGAGAAAGCCCTTGCTAACAAATACCAGGATGAACATAGCCAGTACAGCGATAAAGGCCCGTTTTTCCTGGCGGGTGCCTTTCAGACTCATCTTTGGTGCTTTTGCAAAGGGGATCTTCGATAACATCAGACTTGAAACGATCATGATAAAGGGTAGAACGATACGGGCATCGCCGCCGGCATTCTTTGGACTCCACTGGAGAATGGGATAAAGATGTATCTGGTCAAGAAATAGCCACAATCCCACAACGGTCATGGCCATCAAGGGGGTTGGAATCCCAAAGAACTGATTCTTTTGTTCCCCATTGGCTTCCAGATTGAATTTGGCGAGTCGTATAGCTCCCAGCATGAGTGGCATGAAGGCATAAAAGCCACCTATCATCTGCCCCAGTGGTTGAGCCCAGACCATATACACAAAGACAGAAGGTGCCAGACAAAATGTTATAATATCAGCCAGGGAGTCAAATTGAATCCCAAAATCAGAAGTACTATCAAGGGCACGGGCGATTTTGCCGTCAAAACCATCAAAGATCCCTCCAAGAATTATAAACCATGCTGCCCAAAAGTAATTGCCGTCTAAAGATGAGAGGATGGACATAAAACCGAGAAAAAGGTTGAAAATGGTCAGTGAATTAGGGATAAATCGTCGTCTGGGATTTTCCCTCAGTGGCTTACGCTTCATATTTGTCCGCTTCTGCATTATTAATTAACCTCAGCCAATATGGATAGACCTCCACGTACGGCCTCCCTGAGCTCAACTTTGACTTTAGCTGAACGTGGAATCGTAATATCCATTCTACTTCCAAATTTGATCAAACCGTAACGATCACCCTGGTTGATTTCATCTCCTTCACGAAGATAGTTGATGATTCTCCGGGCGACTGCACCTGCGACCTGGGCAAACTTTACTTTGATACGATCATTTTCCAATCCAACAATGCTCTGTTCGTTCACCTCTGACGCATCCTCTGCATAGGCAGCTTTAAACGCACCGTATTTGTATTGTACGAATGACACCCTCCCTGATATGGGTGCACGATTGATATGCACATTAAAGGGAGAAAGGAACATGGTGATCTTAATTGCTTTCCCGACATACTCGTCATCCACATCCTTGATCTCAACAATGACACCATCCCCGGGGCTTAAAATATGCTTTGGGTTTTGCTTTACCTCACGCTCCGGATCCCTGAAGAAGTAAAGGGTAAAGAGCAGAAACAAACCGCTGAGCATGGAGGGAATTTTCCAATAGAGCGATTCTCCCGAAAAGAATGAAATCGTCGCGAGGATGAGAGTTATCCCCAACGCTACTACAATATTTATATATCCTTCTCGCGCCATAAGTCTATGTTTGTTTCCTTTCGTTGAAAACCGCGCAAAGATAAGTGGTGGTACTCCAGAATAAAACACGCATTTCCGACTTCAAAAGCGACCCAGATTCCGATATAAAAGTCAGATAATGAGTTTTGCATGATGATTTCCATCAAAAGAGTTGTTGGATTTATATAATCATCACATCAGCGAACTTTAGTAGATCAGGCTCCTCCATTCTTACTTGAAATAACCCTTG
>JAIPJF010000016.1 GCA_021734325.1 Fidelibacterota bacterium
ATGGTGATGCCTGGTGATAACGTAAACTTGACGATCGAGTTGATACAGCCCATTGCTATGGAAACAGAACTCCGCTTCGCTATTCGCGAGGGTGGACACACTGTTGGTGCTGGTGTTGTAACAGAGATCATCGAGTAAAAAAGCTTAAACGAGCTAAGAAAAGGACTCCAAGAATGCCGTCACAGACAATAAGAATTGGTCTCAAGGCATATGATCATAATCTGCTGGATAAGTCCACGGCAAGAATCGTACAAACCGCTAAGTCCACAGGGGCTGTTATTGCGGGGCCGATTCCGCTGCCCACGAAGCGTTCTATCGTGACGGTATTGCGGTCCCCCCACGTGAACAAAAAGTCACGTGAACAGTTCCAAACTAAGATTCACAAGCGTTTAGTCGATATACACAACTCGTCTGCAAAGACAGTTGATGCCTTGATGAAATTGGATTTACCTGCCGGTGTTGACATTGAGATTAAGGTGTAACATGCGAGGTTTAATCGGACAAAAATTGGGAATGACACAGTTTTGGCGCGAAGATGGTCGGGTAATACCTGTGACCGTGATTCAGGGCGGACCTTGTGTGATTACCCAGATCAAAACTGAAGAGCGGGATGGATATTCATCCGTACAGCTCGGGTACAAGGACAAAAAAGAATCCCGTGCCACAAAGGCGGCAATTGGCCACTTTCAAAAAGCCAATACAAGCCCAAAATATTTGGTTCACGAATTTCGTGACATGAATGTTGGGGATAAAAAAGAGGGTGATGCCCTTGATGTTGATTTGTTTACGGTCGGTGACCTCGTTACCGTATCAGGGACAAGTAAGGGTCGTGGTTTTACTGGTGTTATGAAACGTCACAATTTCTCAGGTGGTCGCGCATCACATGGAAAATCAGATCAGCTTCGTGCCGGTGGTTCCATCGGGGCCAGTTCGGACCCAAGTCGTGTCTTTCCCGGTCAGAAAATGGCAGGTCGAAGTGGCGGCAAGAAAAGCAGTGTTCGAAATTTGGAGATCGTTGCCGTTGACGTCGCCAATCACATCGTGATGGTCAAAGGTGCTGTGCCCGGACCGAATAAAGGCTTTGTTCAGCTGTTGGATCGGGGTTGATTATGAAATTAAAATTATACTCATCAGCGGGTGAAGCAACCCAGAAATCAGTTGAAGCAATCGATACTGTTTTCGGAATTGAGCCGAACGAGCACGTTGTTTATCTGGCAGTCAAAGCTGAATTGAACAATCTGCGTCAGGGTACTGTAAAGACCAAAAGTCGTGCGGAAGTAAGTGGTGGCGGTAAAAAACCATGGAAACAAAAGGGTCGCGGAGGCGCACGTGCCGGATCAACCCGTTCTCCTATTTTTGTTGGTGGTGGTCATACCTTTGCCATTTCTCCAAAGAATTATAATATGTCCTTGCCTAAGAAGGTCCGTCGCTTGGCGCGTCGCAGTGTGCTTTCCGACAAGGCCAAGATGGATTCAATCTTTGTAATTGATTCATTCAAATTTGATGCTCCAAAAACAAAAGATATGATGGCTTTACTCAAGTCCTTGAATTTAGCAGATAAGAAACTTTTGATCTTGACAGCCGAATTTGATGAAAGCATGATGCTAAGTGGTCGCAATATGAAGAATGTCGCGATTATTGAAACAGCCTCAGTATCTGCATATGATTTGATAGACAACGAAGCAATTCTGATGGATAAAGCTTCGGTCGAAATTCTAAATGCCCAGTTGGCAGAGTAGGAGAGAAAGGTATGAGTCACGATATTGTCATAGCACCCATTCTCTCTGAGAAAAGTGCTGCTATCCAGGAAGCTGAGAGAAAATATGCCTTTAAGGTATTGATTTCAGCGAATAAGATTGATATCAAACAGGCAGTTGAAACTCGGTTCGATGTAAAGGTCGAAAAAGTTGCAACTATGAATATGAATGGAAAAGTCAAACGGTCTACCATGAGAAGTGGTGGTCGCGTTATTCGTACATCTGGCCCACGCGCCGCATGGAAGAAGGCGATCGTCACCCTCAAAGAAGGTGAAGCCATTGATTTCTTCCATGATGAGCAGGCGTAAGGTGGTTCGTAATGGCAGTTAAAACTTATAAACCAATCACTCCTGGTCAGCGTTTTAAGACGACCTCTTCATTTGAGGAAATTACCAGGACTGACCCAGAAAAAAGTCTTTTGGCCCCTCTTAAAAAATCGGGCGGTCGCAATAATAATGGTCGTATCACCTCCCGTCGTCGTGGTGGTGGTCATCGCAGGCATTATAGGATTATTGATTTCAAACGTGATAAATTTGATATCCCAGCCAAAGTTGACTCGATTGAGTATGATCCGAATCGTTCAGCCAATATTGCACTTCTGATTTATGCAGATGGCGAGAAACGATATATTTTGGCTCCCCATAAAATGGTTGTGGGTAGTGAGATCATATCAAGTGACTCTGCAGCAATTAAAGTTGGAAATTCACTCTCTCTTGAGAATATCCCTGCTGGTTCCATCGTTCATAATATTGAGATGAAACCGGGAAAAGGTGGTCAGATTTCAAGATCTGCCGGAGCTGGTGCCCAGATTATGGCTAAAGAAGGTGATTATGTCACTTTGAAGCTACCTAGTGGTGAGATGCGTATGATTCATAAACGCTGTCGCGCAACCCTCGGTGAAGTTGGTAACAAGGAACATGAGAATATTTCTATAGGCAAGGCAGGTCGCTCACGCTGGATGGGTCGTCGTCCAAAGGTTCGTGGAGTTGCCATGAATCCGGTTGATCACCCAATGGGTGGTGGTGAAGGTCGCTCCTCAGGTGGTCGTCATCCTTCAACGCCATGGGGAAAACCAACCAAGGGATATAAGACACGCAAAAAGAATAAAGCTTCCAACCAGTACATCGTTGCTCGTCGGAAGAAGAAATAAGGTCTGATTTATTATGCCAAGATCTATTAAAAAAGGTCCCTACATTGAAACAAAGCTCCTCGCTAAAGCTGAAGCTGCGCAGGAAAGTAAGAAACGAGTTGTGATCAAGACCTGGTCACGCCGTTCGATGATCGTTCCTGAATTTGTAGGCTTAACCTTTGCTGTCCACAATGGGAAGAAGTTTATCCCTGTTTATGTCTCTGAAAATATGGTAGGTCATAAGCTTGGTGAATTTTCTCCAACTCGAACATATCGCGGTCACGTCGCAAAGGGAAAGAAGTAAGATATGGAAGCTATAGCTAAAGCCAGACATATCCATCAGTCTGCCCGTAAAGTACGCCAGGTTTTGGATGAAGTTCGTGGCAAACAAGTTGAAAATGCCATGAATAAGTTGCATTTCACACCTAAGAAAGCGGCGAAGGTGATCGAAAAGACACTGCGCAGTGCTGTTGCCAATGCTTTAAACCGTGAAGGCTCAGAAGTCGATGCTGATAAGCTTTTTATCAAGGAAGCATATGTTGACGAAGGTCCGACACAACGTCGATTCAAGCCACGTGCCATGGGTCGGGCAACCATAATTAGAAAACGTACCAGTCACCTGACCATTGTGGTCGCAGAGAAAGAGTAGAGGAGTCGTTTTGGGTCAAAAAACACATCCTGTTGGTTTTCGTCTAGGCTTTAATAAAACCTGGAGTTCAAACTGGTTTGACGAGAAAAATTTTGCCGATAAGCTGAATGAAGATATTCTATTAAGAAAATATATTCACCAGCGTCTTGCGCATGCAGCCATTGACAAAATCGATATCCAGCGCACCAGCAAAAAAATTACTCTCTCAATTTCAACAGCCCGTCCCGGAATCGTGATTGGCCGAAAGGGTGAGGAAGTTGATCGCTTACGAGAGGAAATTCGTAGACTTACTAATCGTGAGATACAGATAAATGTTAACGAAATTAAGCGTCCCGAATTAAGTGCTCGTTTGGTTGGTAAAAATATCGCTGAGCAGCTGGTGAAGAAAATTGCTTTTCGCCGTGCAGCAAAAAAGGCGATTCAGTCAACGATGCGGATGGGTGCTGAAGGAATCAAGGTGACTGTGTCTGGTCGTCTTGGTGGCGCTGAAATGTCACGTACAGAATCCTTCCATGAGGGTCGTGTACCGCTGCATACCTTGCGTTCTGATATTGATTATGCCCTGGTAGAGGCTCACACAACGTACGGCGTTATTGGCGTAAAAGTGTGGATCTGTAACGGGGAAGCAGTCGGAATCGCCGGTTAAGGGAGAATAGAAAATGTTAATGCCAAGAAAGGTTAAATACCGTCGGCATCATCGCGGAAGAAAACATGGGAATGCTGCGAGGGGTAACGAGGTCTCTTTTGGAACTTTCGGTTTGAAAGCTCTCGAAGCAGGCTGGATAACCAGTCGCCAGATTGAAGCCACTCGTGTTGCCATTGTTAGAAAGGTTCGTAAAACAGGACGTATGTGGATTAGAATATTTCCACAAAAACCTGTCACCATAAAACCTGCAGAAACTCGGATGGGTAAAGGTAAAGGTTCACCTGAATATTGGGTAGCCGTTATTAAACCCGGACGTATTTTATTTGAGGTGGACGGCGTTGATCTTGCAGCTGCCTCAGAGGCATTCCGCCTGGCCGGTCATAAGTTACCTATTAAAACAAAAACTGTCGCCAGACGCGATGTTCATGAGAGTTGATAATGAAGACATCTGAATTATACGATTTTTCAGTTGAGGCTTTGCAGAATAAGCTTGCTGACAATGAAACAGAGATGGCAAATCTTCGTTTTCAAAAAGCGTTGCAGCAATTGGAAAAACCAACACGGATTCGCGATCTTAGAAGAGAGATTGCACAGATAAAAACCAGGCTGCATGAAATTGAGCTTGGAATTCGTGAAGAAAAAGGGAAAGAAGCATGAGTGAGCGTGGAAAGCGCAAAGTCCTCCAGGGTGTTGTTGTAAGCAATGCCATGGATAAGACTATTGTAGTCAAGGTAAGTCGCCGATTGCGTCACCCTTTGTATGGAAAGTTTATCAAAAAGAGTAAGAATTTCAAAGCTCATGATGAGAACAACACTTCCAACGTGGGTGATGAAGTAAAAATTATTGAGAGTCGTCCAATTTCAAAAGACAAGCGCTGGAGACTTCTCGAAACCGTTAAGCAGGCTCTCGAAGCCTAGTAGTGAGATAGAACTATGATACAACAAGAAACACGACTTAAAGTCGCTGATAATACAGGTGCCAAGGAAGTCCTCTGTTTCAAAGTTCTCGGTGGAAGTCGACGTCGTTATGCTACAGTGGGTGATATTATTGTGGTGACAGTCAAACAGGCAATACCAAACAGCTCTGTCAAGAAGGGTGAAGTTTCTACAGCAGTTGTTGTGAGGACTAAGAAAGAGATCCGTCGTAGAGATGGCAGTTATATTCGCTTTGATGAAAATGCTGCCGTTTTACTGAATGCACAGGGTGAACCGCGTGGTACCCGTATCTTTGGACCCGTTGCCCGTGAGTTGCGTGAGAAGAAACATATGCGCATCGTGTCTATGGCGCCGGAAGTGCTATAGGAGGGTGAGGAAATGAAGATTAAGAAAAATGATCAGGTCATAGTTTTGGCAGGTGCCGATAAAGGCAAAACAGGAAAAGTGCTGGCAGTTTTCCCAAAAACCAGGCGCGTCTTGGTTGAAGGTGTAAATTTTATTAAAAAACATCAGCGCCAAACGTCTGCCAATGCTCCATCTGGAATTATTGAAAAGGAAGCGGCCATGCATATTTCAAATGTCGCCCTCTTTCAAGATGGAAAAGCTGCTAAGGTTGGATATAAATTTTTAGATGATGGTCGCAAGGTCCGATTTTTGAAGGCCGGCGGCGAAATCATTGATCGATAAGGTGTGAATGAAGATGAATGAATATACACCTAGATTAAAAAAGAAATACAATGATGAAGTTCTTCCCGAACTTGTGAAGAAATTCGAGTATTCCAGTAAAATGCAGGTACCTGTGCTAAAGAAGATCACCCTGAATATGGGGATGGGAAAAGCCAAAGAGGAGCCTCGTCGTTTAGAAGCTGCGGTCAATGAACTGACCCTTATTACTGGTCAGAAAGCAGTGGTCACCCGAGCAAAGAAAGCGATTTCAAATTTCAAGCTTCGCGCCGGTGATCCTGTAGGCGCAAAAGTAACTTTGCATGGTCGTATCATGTGGGAGTTCCTGGATCGTCTGATCGCAATTGCCTTGCCTCGTGTTCGAGATTTCAATGGTGTCCCCAATAGATCATTTGACGGTCGTGGGAACTACAGCCTTGGTATCAAGGAACAGATCATTTTCACTGAGATCGAATATGATAAGATCGAGAGCGTGAATGGCATGGATATAAGTATTACCACATCTGCACATACAGATGAGGAGGCATATGAGTTGTTAAAAGCTTTGGGTATGCCCTTCAGACAAAAGCAGGTATAGGAGTAAATCGAATTATGGCTAAAAAATCCCTGATCGCCAAAGCGAAAAGAGATCCCAAATTCCAGGTTAGAGGATATAATCGCTGTCGTGTTTGCGGAAGACCACATGGTTATTTACGCAAATTCGGATTATGCAGGATCTGTTTTCGTGAGTTGGCTTTAAAAGGTGAAATTCCTGGCATTGTTAAGGCCAGTTGGTAAGGAGTCCAATCAACTATGTCTATGAATGATCCAGTCGCAGATTTTCTAACTCGCATCCGCAATGCCCTACAAGCCGGTCATCGTTGGACTGATATACCCAGTTCAAACCTGAAGCTTCGCATGGCGCTATTGCTTAAGCTGGAAGGATATATTAAAGATTTTGTTGTTGTCGAAGATGACAAACAGAATGTATTACGTGTTTATTTGAAATATACAGCCAATGGCTCGCCAGTTATCGGTGGTTTGACTCGTATCAGTCGTCCTGGTCGTCGTCATTATGTACCTGCTGATAGCCTTCCTCGCGTCCGCAATGGTCTCGGAATTGCAATTCTGACAACCAGTCGTGGTGTGATCACTGACAAACAAGCTAAAAAAGAGCGTGTCGGTGGCGAAGTCTTGTGTCATGTGTGGTAATCTTTAGGGGTTAATTGTGTCAAGAATTGGAAAAATGCCCGTTGTTGTCCCACCAGGAGTGGAAGTGAAAATCAGCAAAAACATGGTTGAGGCCAAGGGCCCCAAAGGTGTTGATTCTGTTGAATATCAAACCCTCGTGAAGGTAGAGCAAATTGGGAATGAGATTATTGTTACGCGTGATTCTGATGAAAAAGATGCCCGGGCTGCCCATGGGTTAACACGTGCATTGGTAAATAATTTGATAAATGGTGTCGCCACAGGCTTTAAGCGAGATATGGAAGTCGTAGGTACCGGTTATACAGTTTCTGTTGAACGAGATGGATTGCTCATCAATGTTGGATTTTCACATCCTGTATACATAGGTGCTGTCGATGGCATTACTTATGATGTTGAAAAAGGTAATACTTCTTTCTCTGTAAGTGGCTTCAATAAGTATATGGTTGGACAGGTTTCTGCCAAGATTCGCTCTGTACGTCCACCTGAGCCGTTCAAAGGCAAAGGTATTCGCTATAAAGACGAACATGTCAGGCGTAAAGCTGGTAAAACTGTTGGAAAATAAAGGATTTAAGCTGTGAAGTATCCTCAATCAGCAAAAGATATTAAAAGGCTGAAAAAGAAAAAAGCTCTGCGCGCCCATATATCGGGGACGGCAGAGGTACCACGTTTGGTTGTATTCCGCAGCAATCGTCATGTATCAGCTCAACTTGTAAATGATACTGAGCATCGTGTACTCTTGGGTGGCTCTGATCTGCAAGAAGAAGTTAAAGGTCTGTTGAAAAAAGATAGCACAAAGACGGATGCAAGCAAAGCTCTTGGAAAAGTCATCGCAGAAAAAGCCAAGGCAGCAGGTATTAAAAAGGTCGTATTTGATCGTAATGGGTTTAAATACCACGGCCGAATAAAAGCAATAGCAGAATCAGCCCGAGCCGAAGGATTGGAGTTTTAATGAAACAATCGATTAATCCCAGCGAAATCGAATTTAAAGAAGAGCAAGTCGTTAAGATCAACCGTGTTGCAAAGGTTGTGAAAGGTGGACGTCGATTTAGCTTCAATGCCATTGTTGTCGTCGGTGATGGTAATGGTCACGTTGGTGTCGGTCTTGGTAAAGCCAATGAAGTCATGAATTCTGTAAACAAGGGCAAAGAAAACGCCAAGAAGAGTGTGGTAAAAATTCCCATTGTTAATGGAACCCTTCCCCATGCGGTTATCGGAAAATTTGGAGCTGGTCGCGTAATGTTGAAGCCAGCCTCACCAGGTACAGGGATTATTGCCGGTGGTGCTATCCGTGCCATCATGGAACAAGTTGGAATAACTGATGTTCTGGCAAAAATCCTTGGAACTCGCAATCCTCATAATGTGATAAAAGCCACAATGCACGGATTAGGTCAATTGCAGGATGCTACTGAGATCGCCCGCAAGCGTGGAATTACCATTCAGGAGTTATTTAACTAAAATGAGTGCACAAAAAAAAGTCGAGCAGATCAGGGTTACCCAGATCAAGGGGTTGATAACCCAAAAAGAAAAAATTAAGAGAACCGTTGAAGCGCTTGGTTTAAAGCGTATTGACCATAGTGTCATTCACGAAGATAATGCTGTCATTCGCGGCATGGTATTCAAAGTGAAACATCTGGTTACGGTGGAGAAAGTATAAATGAAATTAGGTGATTTGAAGCCAGCTGCTGGTTCGGTTAAAAAAAGAAGACGGATCGGAAGAGGAAATGCCTCCGGTTGGGGTCGTAATGCTGGTCGTGGTGAAAAGGGATATGGTTCCAGAACAGGTTCCAAGAGCGCTGGACTGTTTGAAGGTGGCCAGATGCCACTGCACAGACGCCTTCCCAAGCGTGGTTTTACAAATCATTTCCGAAAAGAATATGAGATTCTAAATCTTCGGGATCTTGAAAGAGTTGAAGCAGCGACGATTGACTTAACAACACTTGTTGAAGCAGGCCTGATCAGCAAAGTTGATAGTCTGGTTAAGGTGTTGGGTGATGGCACTGTTGATAGAGCCATTGAGATTACTGCCGATGCTTTCAGTAAATCTGCTGAGGAAAAAATAACAGCTGCTGGAGGAAAGGTAACGCGTCGATGATTGAAAAAATCAAAACCGTTTTCCGGATTCCCGAATTACGACAAAGAATCCTCTTTACTTTGGGGATTATTGCTGTCTTTCGTTTGGGAAGTCACGTTCCACTGCCTGGAGTTGATGTTGAGGTTCTCGGAGCCGCAATTGATAATTTACAGCAGGGGATGCAGGGCTTTTTGGGTCTGTTTGATCTCTTTGCCGGTGGCAACTTTATGAAAGCCACTGTATTTGCTATTGGTATCATGCCGTATATCTCTGCTTCAATTATTTTACAATTGCTCGGATCTGTGATTCCATATTTCCAGAAACTTCAGAAAGAGGGCGAAGAAGGTCGCAAGAAGATTACACAGCTGACACGATATGCTACGGTTGCCATAGCAGGCATGCAAGCCTGGGCAATAGGTCTTTTCCTGAGTAGCATGGAAGCTTCTGTTGGCGGTAGCTCTATGAAGGTTGTACCTGATGGTGGCGTTGGTTTTATGGCCTTAACTGTAATTACCCTCGTTACTGGAACTATCTTTTTAATGTGGCTTGGTGAACAGATTACAGATCGTGGAATTGGTAATGGGATATCCCTTATCATTATGATTGGTATTTTGGTGCGATTACCCCAGGTGATTTTCAAAGAGATTCATTATGTTCAGAATGAAGTCCACACAATTTTCACGGAAATATTGTTAATCGGGATTCTAATTGCCGTGGTTGCCGGCGTTGTTACGTTGACTCAGGGTACACGCAAGATACCGGTTCAATATGCAAAACGAGTGGTCGGTCGTAAAGTTTATGGTGGACAATCTACTCATATACCCTTGAGAATTAATACGGCTGGTGTTATGCCCATTATTTTTGCGCAGGCTATCTTAATGCTTCCCGGTATGATAGGGACATTCTTTGCAGAAAGTCCATGGGTAGGCTCCATGTTGAGATTATTTGATTATAATCATCCTTTCTATCTCACGATTTTCGGGCTATTTATTGTCTTTTTTACCTATTTCTATACGGCGATTGCCTTTAATCCCGTGGAAGTCGCAGATAACATGAAAAAGCAGGGTGGTTTCATTCCCGGAATACGCCCAGGGAAACGGACAGCTGAATATATCGATAATATATTGACCAGAGTGACTTTGCCTGGTGCAATTGCTTTGGCACTCATAGCTGTTTTTCCATCAATTATTGTAAATTTCCTGGATGTTGACTACGATGTGGCCAGCTTCTTTGGAGGAACCAGCCTTTTGATTATGGTTGGTGTTGCTTTAGATACACTGCAACAAATTGAATCCCATCTATTGATGCGTCATTATGATGGATTTATGAAATCAGGGAAGATACGCGGCCGTCGTCGCATGTAATCTTGCCTTTGTTGCGCTTTTTGATATGATTCGGTACAAATCTAAGGATGAAATCCGTACAATCCGTCGTGCTGCGAAGGTTGTACATGAAACCCTGTTAGAGGTAGAGAAACATGTTCAACCAGGGA
The DNA here is from genome assembly GCA_021734325.1 of Fidelibacterota bacterium. GTDB lineage: Bacteria > Fidelibacterota > UBA8477 > UBA8477 > JABMPR01 > JABMPR01. The sequence continues at coordinate 10,552 of JAIPJF010000016.1, forward strand.
TTACCCTGCGCGAACTCGACAGGATTGCAGAGGACTATATTCTTAGCAAGGGGGCGATTCCAGGCTTTAAGGGCCTGTATGATTTCCCGGCTACCCTTTGTTTGTCTCCTAACGACATGGTTGTGCACGGCATTCCAGATAACACGGTGCTCAACGAAGGAGATATCATCGGTGTGGATTGTGGTGCCATTGTGGATGGATATTACGGAGATCATGCGAAAACTTTTCCTGTTGGAGTGATCTCAAAGGAGCATCAAAATCTTCTTGACGTGACAAGGGAGTCATTGTACCGCGGCATAGGGCAATGCATCCCAGGAAACCATCTCAATGACATTGGACACGCTATACAGTCATTCTGTGAATCACACGGTTATAGCGTTGTTCGTGAGCTGGTCGGACATGGTATCGGCAAGGAATTGCACGAAGATCCCCAGGTTCCAAATTATGGAATTGCCGGGACTGGAGTGGAATTAAAAGAAGGTATGTGTCTGGCGATAGAGCCGATGATAAATGCTGGTGTTAAAAATATTTTCACCGGTAAAGATGGTTGGGCAGTTATGACCCAGGATGGTAAATATTCTGCTCACTTTGAACATACCATCGCAATTACTGCAGATGGTGCAGTGGTGCTAAGCACTGCTGAAGAAACGATATTTGATTAGGGCAAGGAACCTATGGCAAAAGAGAAAATGATCGTGGTTGATGGCAGTATTCTGGAGAATCTCCCGAATGCGTCTTTTCGCGTGAAACTCGAAAATGGTCATGAGGTACTGGCTCATATCTCTGGTAAAATGCGTATGCATTATATCAAGATACTCCCTGGAGATAAGGTTACAGTTGAATTATCACCTTATGACCTTTCTCGTGGCAGAATCACGTATCGCTACAAATAACTAAATAGGACGTAGATCGATGAAAGTAAGAGCATCAGTAAAACCAATTTGTGATAAGTGCAAGGTGGTTCGCCGTAAGGGCAAGGTGTTAGTTATTTGCGAAAATCCTAAACATAAGCAAAGACAAGGTTAAGGAGTAATCACTTGGCACGTATAGCAGGTGTAGACTTACCCAGAAACAAAAAGCTCCAGTATGGGCTAACTTACATTTATGGCATTGGTTTTACCTATGCCGGTCAAATTTGTGAGAAAGCGGGTATTGATCCGGAAATCAGAGTACAGGATTTAAACGAAAATCAGGTTAGAGATATTCGTGATATCATTACAAAAGAGTACCGGGTTGAAGGTGTATTGAGAAGTGAAGTTCAAATGAACATCAAACGCCTTATGGATATTGGATGTTATCGTGGTTTAAGACATCGTCGTGGATTACCTGTGCGCGGACAGAATACAAAGAATAATTCCCGTACACGTAAAGGGAGGAAGCGTAATGTCGGAATCAAGAAGAAGGGTTAGGAGATAGTTAAGTGGCTAAAGCTCAAGCTAAATCCAGAAAAAAAAGAAAACTTAAAGTTGAGCCTGAAGGCATTGTCCATATCATGGCTAGCTTTAATAATACAATTATCAGTATATCTGATCGTAACGGAAATGTAATCTCATGGGCTAGTGCCGGTACTGCCGGAGCTAAAGGTTCTCGTAAGAATACACCTTATGCTGCTTCTTTGGCAGCAGAAAAGGTAGGCAAGGAAGCCATGGATCTCGGTTTACAGCGCGCTGAAATTCGAGTCAAAGGCCCAGGTGGTGGCAGGGAATCTGCCATTCGCTCAATTGCCGCGCTAGGACTGGAGATTACAGCAATTAAAGACATCACACCCATTCCACATAATGGGTGCCGTCCGTCTAAAAAACGTCGCGTTTAAAGGAATTATAGACTATGGCACGTTTTAATGGACCTCGCGGGAAGATTTGTAGAAGACTGGGATTTCAGGCATTTGAATCGCCGAAATTTGCTTCTCCGACAAAAAATTATCCTCCGGGGCAACATGGTCCGACTTACAGACGCAGGCCCTCTGAATATGGCATGCAGCTGAAAGAGAAACAAAAAATGAAATACCTGTACGGTGTTCTTGAAAAACAGTTTCGCAACTATTTCAAGAAAGCCAATACAAAACAAGGTATTACTGGTCATAATCTGGTGGTGATGTTGGAAAGTCGGTTAGATAACACAGTTTATCGCCTTGGCTTTGCACGGACACGTCGCCAGGCACGTCAACTTGTAACTCATAGCCATTTTCTTGTGAATAACAAGAAGGTCAATATTCCCAGCTATCAATTGAAAGCAGGGGATACGGTAAAAGTTCGTGAAAAAAGCAAAAAACTTGATTTTATTCATGATGCAATGCGCCGAGTTCAGGGTGAAGGAAGTTACCCCTGGTTGAAGTTGGATAAGGCTAACATGGAAGGCATCTATGTTGAAGCCCCAGCCCGTGATCAGATACATGATGAATACAATGAGCAACTCGTTGTAGAGTTGTACTCCAAGTAACAGTGAAGAAAGGATACCATGCCTAACTTTCACATACCCACATCGTTTAAAATTAAAGATGGTGGTACATCAAACCACCAGACTTTTGTAGTAGGTCCGCTTGAGAGGGGCTACGGAATCACTATTGGAAATGGACTCAGACGAGTTCTTCTTTCTTCGATGCCCGGTGCAGCGATCACAAGTGTTCGTATGGATAATGTACTCCATGAGTTCGCGACCATTGAAGGTGTGAAGGAAGATGTGACTGACATCGTTTTGAATCTTAAAGGTGTTCGTTTTAAACTCCTTGATTCCAATCCTGATAAAGTACAGCTTAACCTCAAAGGTCCTCATGTTTTTACCGCTGGTGATATCAATACTGGTGATGCACAATTCGAAATACTGAATCCGGATCACCATATTGCAACTCTGAATGAGGAAGCTGATCTCAGTATCGAGTTAAGAGTTCAACGCGGAAGGGGTTATGTCCCTGCTGTGCAGAATAAGCTTCCAGATTATCCAATTGGTACGATTTTCATAGATAGCATATTTTCACCTGTTGTAAAAGCGAGTCATGAAGTGATTCAACTGCAGGGTGCTGAGGATGAAGATCTTGAAATGCTTGAGCTGACTGTTGAGACTGACGGTAGCTTGGCACCTCAGGAAGCTGTTAATTATGCTGCAAAAATGCTCATTGATCATGTTCGTATCTTTGTAACTGAAGATATCAAATTGATCACTGAACCTGAATCAGAAATTGATGAAGAAGTATTGCGTATACGTAATGAGCTCAAACGTAGCATTGATGAACTTGAATTATCCGTTCGTTCATATAACTGTCTGCAAGCTGCTGAGATCAAAAACATTTCTGATCTTGTTAGCAAGGAAGAGCAAGAGATGCTCCGCTATAAGAACTTTGGCCGGAAATCTCTTACTGAACTCAACGAGAAACTCTCTGAGTTGGGTTTACATTTTGGAATGGACATCGATAAATATATTGCTGAAGAATAGGCTGGTTTTTTAGAATGCGACATAGAAAAGATGGTAGAAAACTTGGTAGAACTGCAAGCCACCGTAAGGCTATGTTAGCCAATATGGCGGCTAATCTGTTTATTCATAAACAGATACAGACTACCCATCCGAAGGCACTCGAAGCGCGTCGATTGGCTGAGACATTGATTACAAAAGCCAAAAAAGGTGACATCCACTCTCGACGGATGGTATTGAAAGTGATTCCGCAGAAAGACGTTGTGAAAATTCTCTTTGACGAGATCGCCCCACAATATGCTGAACGCGAAGGTGGCTACACCCGGATAATCAAGCTTGGACAACGGAAGAATGATGCAGCTGATGTATCTCTCCTAACTTTAGTTGACTTTGATCCTTCTGGTAAAGTCACAAAAGCTGAGTCGAAAAAAGGAAAGAAGAAAGCAAGCACACCCGTAGCCAAAGTGACTGAAGCTGCAAGTGCGGAAGAGGTCTCGACAGAACTAGTCAATGAAGTTGAAGTAGCAGCCGACACTGTTGAAGAAGTTTCAGAGACAAGTACACAAGAAGAAATCTTGGATGTGACTGCTCTTGAACCAGAAGCTTCTGACTCTGAGACTGATTCTGAAACTGAAGCCGAAAAGTCATGATCATTTGACTCTAATTTGAGATTTTGATGAAAATGAGATATTTGAAGGCAGGGTTCATCCCTGCCTTTTTACTTTTACTTTTTCTTACGCCAGCACTAGAGGCTCGACCTGTCCAGGGAATCTGGGTTGTAAGACATTCCATAACGTCTCCACAAAAAGTGCAACGCCTGGTGACCTTCGCAAGTGCGAATGGTTATACAGATTTATTCGTACAGGTTCGCGGAAGAGCCGACGCATATTACAACAGCGAATTTGTTCCCAGATCGAACTTGTTGCCGAAAAATGATTACGATCCGCTAGTGGATGTTATCAACTTGGCCCATTCAAAGGGCATAAAAGTTCATGCCTGGGTAAATATGTATCTATCCTGGTCTGCAAAAACACTACCCAGTGATCCCCGACATATTGTTAATCTGCACCCTGAATGGGTTGAAGTGAACGGGCACGGGAAAAGTGACCTTGAGTTTGTAGAGCAGAACGGTCGCAATGGGAGGGAGGGGGTTTATCTATCACCTCTCAATGATGAATCGAATAACTACCTGCTAAACGTGATCAATGAGCTCGTCAAGAACTACTCCCTTGATGGAATCCATCTGGATTATATTCGCTTTCAGGATCGCGATTATGGTTATAATCGTGCAGGTCGGAAAAAGTTTTTAATGACCTATAATGTGGATCCAATCACCTTAGGCAATGGAAATGGTTCATACTGGTATCGTCTCAATCCTGAGGATAAGGAAAAATATTGGGTGTATTGGAATGAGTTCCGTCGGTCTCAACTGACTGATTTCATCACACGTATCGATAAAAGTATCAGCAGCATTAATCCAGATACTAAATTGTCGGCCGCTGTCAAACCGAACCCTGAAGTGGCTAGAAAGCGCTACTTTCAGGATTGGCCCTCCTGGCTAAGCAGCGGGAGTATGGATTTTGTCATCCCAATGAATTATGCACAGAGTGATCAGGATTTTGTACACAGCATGTCTATGATGAAAAATGAGAATCTGCCAATGGATAGAATATTCATGGGAATCGCCACTTATAATCAGAATAGTTTGAGCTCCAGTTCAAAGATCAAACGAGCGCGGGAGGCGGGGTTCAAGAATTTGATCATCTTCTCTTTTGATACATATGAGAAGGACCCAAGGTACTTTGATCAAATCCACAGAGTTATGGGACAATAGGAGGCACTATGGGACGAATAATTACTCCACCAACTGGCAAGGTGCTGAATTGTAAAGGATGGCATCAGGAAGCAGCCTACCGTATGATCCAACATAACCTGAGTCCAGATGTCGCTGAGAATCCTGATGAATTGATCGTTTATGGTGGTTATGGGAAGGCTGCCCGAAATTGGGAAGCTTTTGAGGCCATTCTGAAATCTCTCCGAGAATTGGAGAACGATGAAACCTTAATGATACAGTCCGGAAAACCGGTTGCAGTTTTTAAAACGCATTCTCAAGCCCCTCGCGTATTGATTAGCAACTCAATGCTGGTACCAAAATGGGCCACCTGGGAACACTTTAATGAATTAGATAAAAAAGGTCTGATGATGTACGGCCAGATGACGGCAGGAAGTTGGATATATATAGGGACCCAGGGAATTCTCCAAGGAACCTATGAAACCCTTGCATCTCTGGCAAAACAGCATTTTGGAGGTGATCTGGCCGGGAAGGTTGTGGTCACAGCCGGTTTAGGAGGTATGGGCGGTGCTCAACCTCTTTCCATAACGATGAACAATGGGATCGCCCTGGTGGTCGAGATCGATCCTTCCCGCATACGAAGACGGCTGGATACACGCTATTTGGATAAATCGACAAAGGATTTAGCGGAAGCTTTAAAGTGGATTCATGAAGCAAAATCTGAGAACAAAGCCGTTAGTATTGGACTTGAAGGGAATGCTGCGGATATACTGCCAGAACTTTTTTCCCGCGGATTTATTCCAGATGTTGTCACTGATCAAACATCTGCCCATGACGAACTCAGAGGCTATTACCCACATGGGATAAGCTTCGAGGAGGCCAATACCTTGCGTGAGTCTGATCCTGAAAAATATATTTCATTGAGCTATCGATCTATGGCTCGTCACGTCAAAGCCATGCTGGCATTTCAAAAGGCTGGATCCGTAGTCTTTGATTACGGAAATAATATCAGAGCCCAGGCTGAAAAGGCTGGTGTTACGGACGCTTTCAGCTTCCCTGGCTTTGTTCCAGCCTATATTCGCCCGCTTTTTTGTGAAGGGAAAGGACCTTTCCGCTGGGTTGCACTTTCTGGCGATCCAAAGGATATACACAGAACCGATGAACTGGTTAAAGAATTATTCCCCGAAGATGAGGCTTTGATCCGATGGATCGATATGGCTCATGATCGGGTGGAATTCCAGGGCTTGCCCAGTCGAATATGTTGGCTTGGCTACGGTGAACGTGCAAAATTGGGGCTAGCTATGAATAAACTGGTTCGGGATGGCGAGATTTCCGCACCCCTGGTCATTGGTCGTGATCACCTTGATTCTGGCTCCGTGGCTTCACCCAACCGTGAAACTGAAGCCATGCTTGACGGTTCTGATGCTGTCGCTGATTGGCCCATTCTAAACGCTTTGATCAATGCTGTTGGTGGAGCAAGTTGGGTCTCAGTTCACCATGGTGGAGGCGTTGGAATGGGGTATTCAATTCATGCTGGTATGGTGATTGTGGCGGATGGCAGCACGGAGATGGATGACAGATTGGAACGTGTATTGACCACCGATCCGGGAATGGGGGTTGCAAGACATGCAGATGCTGGCTATGATCGAGCCATTGAGATTGCCAATGCTAGAGGTGTGAAGCTTCCAATGATTAACGGGTAGATGTAATGAACGCACCTTATTCTATTCCTGTAAAGGGAATCACAAATATTGGGCAATGGATTTCCTGGAATCCCGACTCTCACAAAATGGAAGTCAGAGAGGGAGGCACCTGGTTGATCAATGAAGGAAAATTTGTAGAATACCTCCCACAATCATTTTCTGATTCAGGATTTCTGGATGCGAAGGGGAGACTCCTTACACCCGGACTTGTCGACTCGCACACACATCCAGCTTTTGCCACCACGCGTGAAGATGAATTTGAAATGCGTGCCACCGGAATGAGCTACCAGGAGATTGCCAAAGCTGGTGGCGGGATTCGTAATTCGGTCCGCAAATTGCGAGAAATTTCCGAGGCTGATCTGAGTGACTTGATCTTTGGTCGGCTTAGATTGATGATGGAGCATGGAACAACCACGGTCGAATGCAAAAGTGGATATGGCCTCTCGACTGAATCAGAATTAAAATCCCTGCGAGCCATTCATTCAGCTTCAAATCGGCTGCCCATTCGCACGCTCTCAACCTTTTTGGGCGCTCATGAAGTTCCAGATGAATTCCAAGATAATAAAACCGGCTATATCAACCTGCTCATTCATGAAATGATTCCAAAAGTGGCTGGCGATAATCTCGCCGATTTTTGTGATGTGTTTTGTGAAGAAGGTGTGTTCACGGTCGGTGAGACAAGGAAAATCCTCGAGGTTGCACAGGCGCATGGACTAGAACTGAAATTCCACGCAGACGAGTTTATCTCCACAGGTGGTGCAGAGCTTGCTGCAGGTATACAGGCGCTCTCAGCAGACCATTTGATGGCAATCTCGGAGGAGGGCATTCGCGCCCTGGCCATTTCAGATACCGTTGCCACCTTATTGCCTGGCACAACTTTTTTTCTCGGGACCGGCACCTGGGCGCCAGCAAGAAAAATGCTGGAATCTGGTGTTACCCTTGCTCTTGCGACTGATTTTAATCCCGGTAGTAATATGAGTCTTTCCATGTCATTCATCATGACACTGGCAGTGATTTACCTAAAGATGACTTCGCTAGAAGCCTTTCAGGCCGCAACATACGGTGGGGCTAAAGCTCTTGGTCTTTCGGATAATACTGGTGCCATCGCAGTTGGATATACAGCAGATGCGGTCATTTGGAGCGCCTTTAACTATAAGCAGGTTCCATATTATTATGGAATTAATCAGGTCGCTGAAACCGTAATACAGGGGAATTGCATTTTAAAAAGGCAATAGAATTCAGTACGCGAGCTATCCATATCGCTTGATTCGTTCCGAGCAAAAAGTATATTGCGTATCTAAATATGTTTTAATTGGAGGAACACCTGTGCAACTCAACAAATTAACCCAAATTGTATTAAGCGTAATAATTCTAGCTTCAATGAGCTTTGGCCAATCCACTTCGGCCATGTATAAAGAAGCTCAAAAAATATTCAAAAACTATCGCTATGACGTTGAATATGCTGATTTTCAGCTGAAGACCTATGAAGAAGATGGTCAAACTGTATTGCAGCTCCTGGTGATTTTAAAATCAGGTCGTAATCGATTCGATGAAGCACTTCTGGTTGCATTCGCTGCTAGTGGAGCGGCTATAAATAACACCAAAGCTCATGTCGATCGAGTGAGCGCTGTCGTAAAGGTCCAATATAAAGAAGAAGTTTCGATCGCTGCCACAGCCGATGCATCTGACGTACTTGCTCTCTATAACGAGAAAATGGATGTATCAATATTTATGGGGCGATTAACCTGGTATTAGGTAATTAGTCACATTGAATACAAAAAGTAAAGCGAGGATTAAATGCCTCGCTTTTAGTTAGTACTTGAATTGAGGTCGTTTTGATTGGAATTAAAAAAATATTGACAAGGCTAATTCTGATTGCTTTTCTGACAGTATTATGGAGTTGCGCTGGTGTATTTGGCCCGAATATCAGACCTGGGGTTGAACTCCAAAAAGCTGGTGAATATGATGCTGCCCTAAATCATTACGAACAGATAATTGTTGCCGGTAAAGCCAATGGGAAAGTATATCGACTTGCATATGAAAGTGCCTTTAAGGCAGGGAAGCGTGTAAGTGCAGCCAAATATTATAGTGAGGCCCTATCTTCCGGCTTTGATGAAGATTCCCTTAACTCTCTTGCAACCACACTCTGGTATGAAAGAGCGCTATTGGTCATGGGCAAGGATCAATGGAAAGAAGCAACAATCGCTTCAAAGCAGATTTCAAATTATGCTCCAGGATCAAAGCAGGATAAGTTTTGTAAGAACATTCTTCAGGGGAAAATAAAATATGATCGGGGCTCGCACAAAGGACTCTGGGATGCCATTGCAGACTATAGCATGGCAGCAAATTATGATCCGAAATCTGGTTTGCCTTACTTTCTTATGGGACAGGCACGTTATAAGAATAACCGAACGGACTATGATGCCGCCCTGGAGGATTATTACACCGCTGTCAAAATGGAGCCAGATGGATACTTTGCCGCCCAAGCACGGGCAGATATCAAAAAGATTGAAGCCGTGAAGAAAAAAATGCAGGGTTTCTGGGGCAAATGATATTCAATTAAGAATTAAGAATTAAGAATTAAGAATTAAGAATTAAGAATTAAGAATTAAGAATTAAGAATTAAGAATTAAGAATTAAGAATTAAGAATTAAGAATTAAGAATTGGCTCATGTATTCTGAATGCTAATGCTCAATATAAAAAATGAGTCAGATCTAAACCGTGGAACCTGGAATTCGCCTTATATCCTTGTCTTCTTTTTAAAAATTCTCGCCTTTTCAAATCGATTCTCTGTTCCCGCCATCATTCGCTTGATATTCGTACGATGGGTGAAGATCACGAACGTTGGTATCAAAAGTGCAAATACTCTCAAGGTGATCGAAATCTGTGTTTCAGGATTTAAACCCTCAATAATAAAGAGTGTGACAGGGAGAGCAGTGGCTGCCAACATGCTGCCTAAAGAAACGATTCCCGTCGAGAGAAGAGTGATAATAAATACCAGTAGGCAAATGGGTAAGGCAATGGGGTAGAGGGCGATAAGCATTCCAGCTAGTGTCCCCACACCTTTTCCCCCTTTGAAGCCTGCGAATATCGTATATGTATGTCCGAGCACAGCGGCGAATCCGGCAATAATCATGAGTGCATCTGGATTGCCATTGAATAAAATCGTTTCAGAATTCAAATGACCTGCCACGTAGGCAGGGAGCCAGCCTTTAAAAACATCTACGACCGTCACGAAGAGGGCAGGTTTCCAACCAAAGGTGCGAAAGACATTAGTTGCACCGGCATTTCCTGAACCGTGCTCCCGTACATCGGTATGGTAAATTGTTTTTGATACGATAATGCTTGTAGGTGTCGATCCTACCACATATGCGATTAAAACCAGTATGATTAATTCAATCATTGATCTTCCCTTTATAATTGAGTGTGAATATAATCACAGTGCTATGGATATCATCCCAATGATTTAATGATATTGAACGGCAATGCCAACAGCACCCACACCTCCGTGTACTCCAAGGGCAGGGCAAAAATCGGAAACAAAAACATATGCCTCAGGGAATTGCGCTGATAAAGTCTTTCGATAGGTTTCTGCCGTTTCAAGATTCATTCCGTGGACAATACCAATTCTCTTAACCTGTCTGCCTTTGATTTTCTTCAGGACAAATTTTTCAAATTTCCCGAAAAGGTTATTTCTACCAAATGTTACACCGCAGGGTTTTAAATATCCTTCTTTGTTTACAGTAAGTACCAGATTCAATTTAAGGAAATCAATGATTCGCTTTTTGCTTTCACTCAAGCGACCACCCCGGCGCACAGCATCCAGCGTCTTTAGCCCGATAAAAATTTCTGTGTTTTGGATGGTTTTATCAGCCAGTGCTGAGATATCCTCAAATTCCATATTGGCATCTATTGCCTCAGCTATTTCCAGTGCAATCACACCAGTCCCTGATGACACTGAAAGCGAATCTTTTAATACTTTAGTTCCCTTAAAACTGATTTTGTCCAGAGCATTCGCAGCATTCTGCATGGTGCCGCTTAGCACTGCAGGCAGGTGAAGCGAGATAACTGATTCGTAATGGGAAGCTAAAAACTGATACATGCGCCTAAAATCAGCTGGGGGTGGTTGTGAGGTCTTCGGATGTATCTGAGATTCGGAGAGCCTTTTGTAGAACTCTTCGTTGGTGATAGTGACCCGATCAATGAATTGTTTATTCCCAAAATTCAATCTCACTGGAACGACATGAATATGATGTTTCTCCAATATTTCTGCAGGAATATCACAGGTAGAATCAATGACGAGTGCAATTCGCCGCTCTGAAAGAACACTTTTGTTTTGCTCTCGCATGTCGTCCACTTTTTGATGCTGAATTTCACCAAATTTTTCAAGACTGGCGAAGAGTGCTCCAGGATCATCCGTATGGATATGTATCTTTGCCCTGTGCTTAGATCCGGCTATCACAATGCTGTCACCCTGATCTCGCAATGATTTATTCAACTCATCCCTGGAGATATCCTCGGCAATGACGATACACTCGGTGCAGAATGGATAATTTAAATTGTCCATGATTTGCTGGGACATTTCAATAGCTGCACTAGAAAAATCAGCGTCAATTACAGGCAATTGCCTAATATTCCCAGTATCCATGAAGGCTAAGACACCTTCAAGAATGCTCTGGAACCCACGACCGGCTGCATCAACGACACCGGCATCCTTTAGGACTTGCAACTGCTCAGGAGTGTAATCAAGCGCTTTCTGTGCTGCTTCCGCTGAGACTCTCCATATATGCTGAAAGTCAGCACTGGTCTTGGATTCCTCAAGGAGACTATTACTCCAGGCTCGGAGAACTGATAGGATGGTTCCCTCTCTTGGATTCATCAACGCCGTATATGCTTCATCGACGGCAATTTTACAGGCGGCTGCGAATTGAGAGGTGTTCACAGCACTGTAGGGTTTTAAGCCAATATTGAGCCCCTGGAAAAATTGAGCCAGAATGACTCCAGAGTTCCCACGGGCGTTATCAAGGGCAGCTTCGGCGACCAGGTGACTTAATTCATTGAGTGCCAGTTCTTTATGGGGCTGAATATTCTCAATAACTCCCATTAATGTAAAAGCCATATTGGTACCAGTGTCACCATCGGGGACTGGAAAAACATTGATCTTATTGAGATAGTCCTGCTCATCCAGAAGACTTTGAATTCCCGCATAGAGTACACGGTAAAGACGAATTCCATCAAGGTAGGCGATTTTCATAATTCCCTCATTAAGTGTTACCCCGACCGCTATGATCATTGGGCGAAAAATATTGAACTTGATGGATGCAATATAGTTTTTGAAATCTTAATCCTGATGAAAAATCTAAAATATTTTTACGATTCACAATGACTCAGCCAAATAGTGTTTGGGATTCGTACTCCCGGCCATCATATTTGCACGTTCTTTGATTAAGCACACGAGATATTGAGTGTGAGCTGTGTACCCCTGTGCACAGATGTAGGACTAAAAACGCCATCGGGGATAAAAGACCTAGAAGGTGGCATAATAAATTGAGATGGAAAATCACAGGAGGTTTCATGTCTCTAACAATTACTGATGAATGTATCAACTGCGGTGCTTGTGAGCCGGAATGCCCAAATGAAGCAATTTCTGAGGGGGATGAATTTTACGAGATAGATCCAGAGCTTTGCACTGAATGTAAAGGACACTTTGATGAATCACAGTGTGTTGAAGTATGTCCTGTAGACTGTATTCCAGTAGGTATTGTGGAAACAGAAGAAGTACTTATGGCTCGTTATGAGAGAATAAGTGGTTGATTCTACCCTGTCGATCTGACAACGAACTATCAGCTTAATTTAAAGGTCTCCCGCGGGGGACCTTTTCTGTTCATTTAATGGCTGCAAGGGACTCAAAAATTGATCCCATCCAGCAATAAATGACCGATCGGATAGAGGACAATAATTGGAATAGCCCAGTTTCAACTTGATGGGGAATTCTAACTCGTGAGCATCATTTATCCTGCATCTGAGTAAATGAAAACTATATTAGCAGGCTATGAAAGTTACAGGAATAAATATACAATGAGTGAGGATAAACTTAAGTCACTTTTACAGCAGGTCAAGTACCCGGGGTTTAGTAAGGATGTTGTATCATTTGGACTAATCCAAAATGTAAAAGTTATTGATAAAGATGTTGAGCTCGGCGTGAAATTTTCCAGCGAAAAGGAAGATATTCGCCAGCAGATACTTGGTAACATTGAAAAAGTATTACGCGATGGTGGATTTGAGAAAATAAGCATCGAAGTGATTCAAATTCCCACGCAAAAGGCGGCCTCAAATTCTCGGGATCCGGCATCTCCACCTTCAATTCCTGGTGTGAAATATACGATTGCTGTGGCCAGTGGTAAGGGTGGGGTTGGTAAATCAACTGTAGCTGTAAATCTTGCAGCTGCCCTCAAGGAACAGGGTCATTCAGTCGGTATTCTGGATTTAGATGTTTTCGGCCCCAGTCTTCCCATTACCATGGGAATTATGGAAGTTCCAAAAGTTCTAGAAGCAAATAAATTACTGCCAGTTAAAAAACACGATATTTCACTCATGTCCTTAGGCTTTTTACTTACGGAGAGCGCCCCCGTCATCTGGAGAGGTGCCATGGTCTCAAAAATGGTTTCTCAATTTTTATTTGACGTGAATTGGGGTGAGCTTGACTACTTGATTCTTGATTTACCACCAGGAACAGGTGACGTTCAGTTAACCCTTGTACAGCAGGTAGCCCTGACTGGTGCCGTTATTGTGACAACTCCCCAGGACCTTGCTCTGAAGGACGTTGAGCGTGGGGCCAATATGTTTGAAAAAGTTAATACTCCAGTTCTGGGAATCGTTGAGAACATGTCCTACCATGTGTGCACGAATTGTGGTCACAGATCGCAAATATTTTCATCTGGGGGAGGTGACAAGGAAAGCGCCAGACTGAGTGTTCCTTTACTAGCAAAAATACCACTGAATGAGGATGTCATGAGAGCTGGAGAACAGGGGGAACCCCTGGTCTTTTACATCCCTGAATCAGAAGCAGCCCAGATATTCATGCAGATCGCTGAACAGATACATACTTTAGTAAATTGACAGAATAATGCTGAGCAAAGATCAAATATATGAAGCTCTCCGCAAGGTCTATGACCCTGAGATCCCTGTGAATTTGGTTGATCTTGGTTTGGTCTATGACATACAAATTCAGGGTACAAAGGTAAGTGTGAAAATGACATTGACGGCTGTAGGCTGCCCGATGCACACAGTGATTACTGGAAATGTTAAAAGTGCCATAGAAGCATTAGGCGAGGTCACTGAGGCCAAGGTTGATATCGTATGGGAACCGCGTTGGACACCGGAGCTGATCAGTCCTGAAGGTCGTCAAACTTTGGGTATGGAGTGATAGTCGTTGCGTAAAATTTCTACCGATTTGGAAAAATTAAAATCCGAGGTTCTGTCACACGGGGAGCTACCAAAACACGTTGCCATAATTATGGACGGGAACGGGCGTTGGGCAAAGGCAAAATCACAACCTCGAATATTCGGCCATAAGGCTGGTGTAAAAACGGTACGAAAAATGACTGAACTCGCAGGTGAGCTTGGTTTGGAAACCCTTACCTTGTATACATTTTCCAGTGAAAACTGGAACCGACCGAAAATGGAAGTTTCAGCACTGATGAATTTGTTGCTGGATACAATCACCAAAGAAGTAGATGATCTTGATCGCAATAATGTGCGTCTTACTGTGATAGGTGATCTGGATTCCATGCCTGCTGGACCTCGTAAAGGCATGCTGGATGGAATACAACGGACTGCAAAGAATACAGGACTGAACCTCAATTTGGCATTGAACTATGGTGGAAGACAGGAAATTCTGCATGCTGTCCGTGCTATCGGGCAAGCGATTGAAGAGGGGAAATTAACATCCTCCCAAATTGAGGACAAGACCATATCAGATTATTTATACACTGCCAAGCTAAGCGACCCAGACCTGTTGATCCGAACCAGCGGTGAATTCAGACTGAGCAATTTCTTGTTATGGCAGCTGGCATATACTGAGATTTTTGTCACGCCGGTATATTGGCCGGCATTTACAGAAAAGGACTTTCTTGAAGCAATTAGCAATTATCAAAAAAGAGAACGAAGATACGGACAAGTCAGTGAACAAATTCAAAGCTAGAGCGTTCGTTAACGTATGAAAAATTATACTTTATATCTGCTAGGTTTTATTCTCATTGCTTCAGCGAGCTTGGGACAACAGGCTGCTACCATAAAAATTGCCAGCATTGATGTGATCGGTACGAAAACGGCCACTCCTGAAGTCGTAATCTCGGCATCTGGTTTAGCCGTTGGGGAAGAGGCGAATCAAGAGGCATTTGCTGATGCTGTAAAGCAATTGTGGAGTCTGGGCCTTTTCTCGGATGTCAAAATTCTTACCGAGCAGAAACAAGTTGCTGGAGCATTTCTTATTATTTCAGTAGAAGAGTATCCCAGATTGGATAAGGTGGTTCTCGAAGGGAACAAAAAGATAAAAAAGGATGATATTGAAGAAGCCTTGGAGATTCATCCGGGTCAACCTTTGACCCCCTATATTGTTTATGAGAGTCAGCGGATCATCCAGAAACTTTATTACGACAAAGGTTATCTCCTCGCAGAAATAGTCCCGACCACCTTTGAGGGTGTGAGAGAAAATACACGGGGCGTAAAATTTCAGATCACAGAGAATAAAAAAGTCTCTGTCGGTGGCATCTACTTCAGTGGAAATACCCAGCTTTCAGACCGAAAACTGAAAAAGAAAATGGAAAAGATTAAAGAGGAACGGTGGTGGAAATTTTGGGCCGAGACAGAATTCTCAATTGATAACCTTCGCACCGATGAACGAGCGATTGAAGATCAGATGCATGCTCTTGGTTTCAGAGATGCAGAAGTGCTTGGGGATAGTCTGTATTATTCTGAAGACCTGAAAAAGATGTTTTTTCGCATCAATCTGTATGAGGGCGAAAGATACCATTACGGGGACGTGAATGTCTCTGGCAATGCAGTGGTTGAAACTGAGGATATCCTTGGTGCCCTCGGTATCTCAAGGGGAGACGTCTACAACTCCGACAAGCTTATGGAAGCCATTGAACTGGGTGTTAGAGCCCCATACATGGATAAGGGATATTTGTATGCACAGATCCTTCCGGTTGAATTACCAGTAGCGGCAGATACCGTTGACCTTACATTAAATATCACTGAAAATAATCCAGTTTACGTTCGACATATTCGCATTGTCGGCAATGATAAAACCAAAGAAAACGTAATCCGACGTGAGCTCAGGATATTTCCTGGTGATTTGTTTAATCGAACTGCCCTGATGCGATCGCAGCGTGAGATTATGATCCTTAATTATTTTGGCAATGTTGTACCCGATGTGATCCCCTATGATGATGATGAGATCGATCTTGTCTTTGAGGTTGAAGAAAAAAACACAGGAACTGCAACGGCCAGCGCAGGATATAGTGAACGCGATGGCTTTATTGGCACTGTGGGTCTCCAATTTCCCAATTTTCGGGGTAACGGGCAGCAACTGTCATTCAATTTTCAGCGCGCGTATAGTTACGAAGCACTCTCGGTCAGTTTTGTAGAACCCTGGTTGTTTAATACACCCAATTTATTGGGAATAAGCTTGTTTGATCAGGACAGGAGTCAGGGAACCGCATCTTCTTACCTAAGCTATTCTTCAACTTATTCCACACCTTACGATGTGCACACTACAGGTGGATCCATTACATTTGGCCGTCGTTTTCAATGGCCGGATAATTATTTCCGAGGGCGATGGATGTTCAGGGCCACACAGGATCGTTATGACCTGGACAAGATTTACTATCAGAGTATTTTTGACAGGGTCAACCCAGCGCACTTGGAGAAAACCGCTGGAATCAGCCTGACCCAAACAATTACCCGTGACTCTCGAAATGCTCCAGAATTTCCGACGGCAGGCTCCGTACTCACCCTCAATTCTACTTACAGTGGTGGATTCCTCGGGGGGAATGAAAGCTTCTTCAAGCAAAAGGCCAGCCTAGAATGGTATACACCCATTTGGAAGGATAAACTGGCAATGCGGAATTACATGGAGGGTGGTGTCATCAATCCCCTCGTCCAGGATTCAACCCATATTATTCCTTATGATGAGTATTTTTTCATGGGTGGAGCGGGTTTGATCTATGGAAGTGCATTGCGCGGATATGCTGAACGATCTGTTGGAACATTGGAAGGTGATGCTTACTTTGGCGGGATGGCATCTTTCAAATATACATTTGAAATGCGCTTCCTCCTGTCTCCAAATCCCATGATGTATCTTATTGGATTTGCTGAGGCTGGCAACGTATGGGATGATTTTGAGTCGAGTAATCTTTTCGATCTGAAGAGATCGGCGGGTTTTGGTGGCCGGGTGATCATGCCGCCGCTGGGAATGTTGGGCATTGATATCGGTTGGGGTTTTGATCGTGATCCTGTGCCTGATTGGAAGTCACCGGAGTATCATTTTATTTTCGGTCAACAATTTTAAGACATATTGGGTAAGGAGACACCATTTTGAACAAAGCTACAATTCGTTTAATCTTTTTGTTGCTATTATCTGTAGCAGCATTTGGACAGAAATTCGGCTACATAAACTCTGAATTTATATTGTCCCAATTTGAGGAGTTTAGAGAGGCACAAAGCAAGCTTGAAGTTGAAGGTCGTAAACTCGAGAAGCAATATTACGACATGGCCGCAACCTTAGATAGCATGCAGCAGGAATATGAGCGTCAAAAATTTCTAATGACCGAGAGCAACCGTGGAATTAAAGAAAATGAAATGCGTCGTCTGGCTGAGGACATACAAAAATTTCAGGTTGATAAATTGGGTCCCCAGGGTGAATTCTATCAAAAGCAACAGGCTTTGGCCGATCCCGTATTGAAAAAAATCAATACTGCCATTAAAAAAGTTGGTGAGGATGGTGGTTATGATTTCATTTTTGACACTGTTGCTGGCAATGTTTTATATGCTCAGGATAAATTTGATCTCACAGATAAAGTACTGAAGGAGCTCCAGAAATAAGGAGCTAGCTATCCTTTGGCATTAAAATTAGGAGAGCTTGCTCGGAGGCTCGGTGTCAAGCTCGAAGGAGATGAAAGCGTGGAAATCTCAAAATTGAATGAGATTCAAGTGGCTACATCTTCCGAAATATCCTTCATTTCTAATCCCAAATATGCAAAGTATATAAAAACGACTAAGGCCGCAGCCCTTATCGTGCCTGAGGATATGGAGATAGAATATCCAAATCTGCTTCGCTCCTCAAACCCCCAGCAAAGTATGCTAAAAGCACTGGAGTTGCTTAACCAGCAATCTCGAACGATAAAAGCAGGAGTTGCCCCTTCAGCCATCATCGCTGAGTCAGTCAAAATACCTGAATCCGCAGAGATCGGTCCAGGGGTGGTAATATCAGAGGGTGTTCATGTTGGTGAAAATGTAATTCTTGAGGCGAACGTTGTAATTGGGATAAACTCAACAATCGGCGATTATACACATATTTACCCAAATGTGGTTATCTATGACGAGAGTTTACTTGGGACCCACTGTATTGTGCATAGCGGGACCGTTTTGGGAAGTGATGGATTTGGCTTTGCTACAGAGTCAGGAACGATCCAGAAAATTCCTCAGACAGGAAACGTTATCCTGGGTAATCATGTTGAAATTGGCGCAAACTGTGCCATAGATAGAGGCTCTATCGGTCCCACAGTGATTGGTGATGGTACAAAGCTGGATAATTTGGTGCATATTGCCCACAATGTACACGTTGGGAAGAATTGCTTCATTACTGCACAGGTTGCTATCGCTGGAAGTACTGATCTAGGGGACAGAGTGCAAATGGGGGGACAAAGTGGTGTCATTGGCCATCTAAAAGTTGGTAACGATGTATCCATTGCAAGTCGTGGAGGTGTGACTCGCGATGTACCTGACGGAATGATGGTAAGTGGTTTCCCAGCCCGTCCTCATCGGGATGAATTGAAAATTGAATCTATCATTCAAAAATTACCAGAATTGTATAAGGCTGTTAAAACACTTGAAAAACAAGTAAATAAATCCTAAGTGAACGCTGTGAGTGGGGATAAAAGGATTGAGGTAAATGCAGGATAGAAGAGAAAATCAGAGAAGCATTAAAAAGGCTGTTTCGATAGCTGGAATAGGTCTTCACACTGGTGTACAAACTCGAATGACTTTTAAGCCGGCAGCCCAGAACACAGGGATTCGATTTTTAAGAACAGATGTGCCCAACGCAAAACCTATCCCGGCTGACATTGACCATGTGGTAGATATCTCAAGGGGCACGACGCTTGAGCATAATGGCTCACGGATTCATACCACTGAACACGTACTTGCAGCCATCAGTGGATTGGAAATTGATAATATCCTCATTGAGCTGGATAACAAAGAACCACCAGTAATGGATGGAAGTGCAATTCCCTTTGTAGATATTCTATTAGCTGCAGGCTTTGAAGAGCAGGACGCTCCGCGAGAATATCTGGTTCTGGATAAAACCATTACCTATTCCGATCCCGAAAAGGGTGTTGATATTCATGCGCTGCCCTCGAATCAATTTAGAGTGACCTTCTTGATTGATTATAAGCTTCAGTCGCTAGGTACCCAGTATATGTCCTTCTATTCTCTTGAACAGGACTTTGTAGAACAAATAGCTCCAGCCCGAACGTTCTGCTTTCTCCACGAGGTTGAGGAGCTGAAGGAGCAGGGCCTGATCAAAGGTGGAAGTGCTGATACTGCCCTGGTTATGATCGATCGAAAGATTGAAGAATCAGAATTGGATCGTTTGCAAAAATTGTTCAATATCGATAAAAAGCTCGTACAAAGCGAAAATGGTATATTGAACGGCAAAAAATTGCGATCGAAGACAGAACCTGTTCGGCATAAAATATTGGATCTGATCGGTGACCTCGCATTACTGGGGATGCCGATTCAGGGTCATATCACTGCTGCTCGTAGCGGACATGCCTCCAACGTTGAGCTGGTTCGCTTACTCAAAAAAGAATACGAAAAACAGATCCTGGCAAAACGCTTTCAAAGGAGACCCAGGGAAAGACAGATCATCTTTGATACGGAAGCAATTATGCGGATATTGCCCCATAGATATCCCTTTTTGCTCATTGACCGAATCATTGATTTTATCCCTGGAGAGAAGATAACCGCCATTAAAAACGTGACGATGAATGAACCCTTCTTTCAAGGACACTTCCCCGGTAAACCTGTTATGCCAGGTGTGTTATCCCTGGAAGCAATGGCGCAGGCCGGGGGTGCACTTTTATTGAATGCAGGAGAAGATCCTGAAAATAAACTTGTCTTCTTTTCCGCTATCAATAATGTCAAATTCCGTAAGTTGATCGAACCGGGTGACCAGATAATATTTGAAATTGAACTCCTGAAATTTCGTTTACGCTCAGCCAAACTTAAGGGCATGGGTTTTGTTGACGGGAAGTTGGTGGTTGAAGCTGATCTCATGGCTTCAATTGTCGACAGATAGTACATGACAGCACGAATCCACGCAACAGCGATCATTAGTCCTGATAATGTGAATATTGGGAAAAATGTAACGATTGGTCCTTATTCAATCGTTGAGGAAAATGTCACCATTGGTGATGGTTGTATTTTAAAAGCTCATGTATTGGTCGGAGCTCGCACGATCCTTGGTAAGAATTGCCGCCTTTTTAATGGAGCGGTGGTCGGTGAAATTCCACAGGATTTAAAATATGCTGATGAGAATACTGAAACTATCCTAGGTGATAATGTTACTGTTCGGGAGTACTGCACAATTCATCGGGGAACGACGGATAGATGGAAAACAACGATTGGCAATAATGTCCTGATTATGGCATATTCACACATCGGACATGATTGTATCATTGGAGACAATGTCATTATCGCTAATTCATGTAATATGGGTGGGCATGTCGAGATCGGTGAGTTTGCCATCATAGGCGGAGCTGTTCCCATCCATCAATTTGTAAAAATTGGTCCGCATGCATTTATCGCAGGTGGGTTTCGCATCACCAAGGATGTTCCACCCTACATCAGGGCTTCCAATACACCCCTGACCTACAACGGTCTGAATTCGGTCGGGCTTCATCGAAGAGGTTTTCCGAACGAATCAATAAATCTGATCAAAAAGGCCTATACCAAAATTTATCGCAGCCACCTCAATGTGAGTCAGGCGGTTGCAGATATTAAGAAAAACATGGATATCACTCCTGAAATTTTCGAGATTCTTAATTTCATCAAGGAAAGTTCACGAGGGATAATTCGAGGATAATTGGCTTGAGGAGGAATACTCCCTCTTTATGACTCCTTCTATGTCTTTATACTCTGCCAAGTTAGCAATCTTCATCTTCTTACTGCATTTGATGCATCTCCAACTGTCTTCCAGTGATAACTTTCCCACAGCAAATGATTTTGGGTCATTCAAATCCGATTTGATGCTATCATCATTCATAGCCAATCTTCCCAATAAACAGGGGAGTGATTATTATATTGGTATCCAGGCATCGGCTTCTTCGTTCAGCTCAGCATCGCCTGAACAAATAATTATTCCCGGGTTTCGCCTCAGCATCTACCCGAATCCTGAGTACAATCTGTGGGCTCAAATGGGGAAATGGCCAGGATCTCAACCAGAATTTTCGGTTGGGACCGGTA
This sequence comes from Fidelibacterota bacterium, assembly GCA_021734325.1. Lineage (GTDB taxonomy): Bacteria > Fidelibacterota > UBA8477 > UBA8477 > JABMPR01 > JABMPR01. The sequence continues at coordinate 32,201 of JAIPJF010000016.1, forward strand.
TTCAGGTTTCATTTCCAGGTGAAAATACACAGTACGGACAAACTCTGGGAGCTACCTGGAATAAAATATTCGGGACTGACTATTCTCAGCGTGACATCAGTATTCACGGTATTTACACGCGCTATTCCTCACCTTGGGATTTTGGACTTATGGCCATTTACACCATGCACCATGTGCTTGTTGAAAATGCTGCTAATTTTCAAGATTTTGATCGCACCCAACTATTCCTAGTCCCATATTTTAGCTGGACGTTCGGTGATGTAATGCGATTAACTGCCAGTGTTCCCTTTAATACGCAGGGTGCAGCATTATCAGCTGATATTGAATGGTTTGTTGGACAAAGGGAATAATGAATATGGGGACAAAATATCTTTCAATACTGGGAGCAAGTGGCAGCATTGGTGTGAACGCTTTAAGCGTTGTTCGTGATTTTCCAGATAATTTTCGTGTCCGCTACTTGTCAGCCCACTCCCAGGCTGACCTTCTCATCGCCCAGGCAAAAGAATTTTTACCTGATGCTGTTGCCATTGGAGATGAGACCAAATACAGGGCTGTAAAAGAGGCTCTCCCTGGTATTGAAGTTTTAAGCGGTCGTTCAGGACTTTTAGAATTAGCATCAAGGAATAATGTTGATATCATGCTCAATGCCATCGTTGGTAGTGCAGGCATGGAACCAACGATTAATAGTATTAAGGCCGGAGTAAATGTTGCCCTCTCAAACAAGGAGAGCCTTGTCATGGCAGGAGGTCTCATCAAAGGACTTCTCGCAAGCGAGGGCGTGGATTTATACCCCGTTGATAGCGAGCATAGTGCGATCTGGCAATGTCTCAGCGGTGAAGTTCCCACGGATGTAAAGCGATTGATTATCACAGGCTCGGGAGGACCTTTCAGAACGACACCAAGGGGAGACTTCAAGAATGTAACTGTCGCCCAGGCTCTTAACCACCCAAACTGGTCCATGGGACGAAAGATAACTATCGATTCTGCCACGTTGATGAATAAAGGTCTTGAAGTGATTGAGGCCTACTGGCTATTCGATCTCCCGGTTGAAAAAATAAATATCGTCATTCATCCACAGAGTATCGTCCACTCAATGGTTGAGTTCGTGGATGGCTCGGTGAAAGCACAGCTGGGATTACCGGATATGAAGATCCCCATACAGTACGCGCTAACATATCCGAATCATTTCCCACAGTCATGGGAGCAGTTGGATCTGGCAGAAATTGGGACACTCAGCTTTGAAAAACCGGATTATGAGAAATTCACCTGTCTCAATTTAGCATTTGAAGCCCTAAAAACAGGTGGAAGTCTACCCGTTGTCTTAAATGTAGCTAATGAGCAGGCAGTGTATAGATTCTTAAACGGTGAGATAGGTTTTACCCAAATTCCAGAGTTAATTGACCAGGCGATGAATAAGCATGATTTTCTTGAACACCCAGACCTGGATGATATCTTAGCCCTGGAAGTTTGGACCAAGTCATTTATAAAAAGGAGTTAACTGAAGCTATATGGGTTTCTTTTCGATAGATACGTTAGTAACAATTGTAGCGGCCATTTTTACACTGGGTATTCTCATCCTGATTCATGAGCTTGGGCACTTTCTGGCTGCGCGAATGGTAGGTATCAGAGTGGAACGCTTTTCCATAGGTATGCCGCCGAGACTCATCAGTTTGAAAAATAAATTTGATGGTCTCTGGATTAAACTTTTCATTCCCTGGTTCCTTCAGCGAGCAGTTGATGCAGAAAGCATTGAATATCGGATCCCAAGAAGGCATCCCAAAGCGGGGGATACAGAGTATGCATTAAGTTGGACGCCTTTTGGTGGGTATGTGAAGATGTCAGGAATGATAGATGAGTCTTTGGATGGTAAGATCGAAGGCGAACCCTGGGAATTTCAAAGTAAAAAAAGATGGCAACAGTTACTGGCAATTTCAGGTGGGGTAATTATGAATACCATCCTCGCATTTGTCATTTTTAGTGTCATCATGTACACAACCGGAATGGAGGAGCCCGTTGAAGGAACACAGGTTGGAACCCTCGTAAGTACGGAGGATAGACCGGTGTTCCCTGCTGAAGCAGCTGGAGTGAAGGTCAATGATCAGATTATTGCTATCAATGGTCAATCTGTTGAAAAATGGGAAGAATTGACAAATATTGTACACGGAATGCCAGGTCAAAAAATTGAATTGGAATGGTTAAGTAATGGTATCAGGCACTCAGACTCGCTGCTGGTAATCAAGGAATCGGTTCCAACGGCAGATGGTGTACTCGACGTGGGTATGATAGGTGTTGGTCGGGTAACTGAGCATGTTGACCTCGGATTTTTTGCTTCTGTCAAGTATGGAGCCAGAAGTACCTATATGTTTGGTACACTCATGGCCCGAGGATTCTGGTCAATGATCACTGGTGAGACTTCCATGGATCAGGTTGGGGGACCGATCATGATTGCGCAGATGGCCGGTGAGATGGCTCGTCGAGGGTGGCTTGATATTTTTTATTTCATGGCCATCATCAGTGTGAATCTGGCATTTATCAATATTCTGCCAATACCTGGTCTGGATGGAGGCCATTTTCTCATCATAAGTATTGAAGGTCTTATTAGGCGGCCTTTACCGTTGAATGTCAAGTTGATCATCCAACAAGTCGGTATGATGTTCTTGCTGGGTTTGATCATTTTTATCACAGTTCAGGATATTGCCCGCTTATAGTTTTGTCTGGCTAAGGTATGATGGCTCCCAAATCGAACAAGACCAGCCTGCCTGTATACTTGAGATATTTTCTTGAGTTTATCGCTTTATCCCTCTTTAATGTCATCCTTTTTATACTTCCATGGTCACTATCCTGGCGTCTGGGCAGGGGCTTGGGCTGGCTTGCCTATCATTTTCTCAGTAAACGAAAATCAACGGTTGCACGAAACGTTCGCCGAGCCTTCCCTGAATTACAAGCTGCAGAGTATGAGGAATTGATCAAAGCTTGCTATCAACATTGGGGTGAAGGATTTATCTCGACCTTGAAACTCTGGATGTTGAGAAAGAAAAAGGTAAGATCGATCGTTGAAGCTCCAGGCATCGACGAGTATGTTCTTGAAGCCCAAAGATTGAACGAGCCTATCCTGTATTTTACCGGTCATTTTGGATCCTGGGAAATGGCAGGGCGCTATGTTGGCGAAATCGGCCCCGGAGCTGCTTCCATTTATCGGATTCAGAGAAATCCGATGGTAAACTGGTTCCTGACCTGGATCAGGGAGTTCCATCAATTGAAGCTGATCAATTCCTGGTCGGGGATGCCGGCCTTTGAAGATGCATTGCGGCGATATAATGGGTTGGCAGTGGTAGGGGACCAATTCAAAGGCGCAAAGGGGGTTCAGGTTGATTTTTTTGGTATTCCCTCATCAACGCCTAAGGGCGCCGCCATCCTCACATATCGAATGAAACCAAGATTGGTGTTCCTTGCCAGCACTCAGCATCGCGGCAGGTATAAGATACATATAGAGGAAATTAAATATGAAGTACCGGATACGCTGACAGAAGAATGGGTTCAAGAACTGACCCAGGAATTGACTGGGAAATTGGAAGCTCAGGTAAGAAAGTATCCCGAACAGTATTTCTGGTTTCATAAACGTTGGCGTGATCTTGATCGACAAGAGTCCAAAATGCATGAAAAATCATGACCATAATCAATGTAAATAATAACATTTTATCAAATGCTGATAAAGACTTGATACTCAATGCGTTAAAAAGCGACGAGCTAATAGTTTACCCTACAGACACACTTTATGGACTCGGTGTGAATGCCTGCTCGGAAAAGGCAGTCAATCGGCTCTATGAATTAAAGGAACGTGACAAATCCCCCATATCGGTGCTTCTGGAGTCTACGGAAAATTGCCTTGATATTGCCAGGGATTTAAGCAACCAGGCTGTAAAAATAATTCAATATTTCCTGCCTGGTCCCATGACCGTGATTTGCAGGAGTGATTTTCCATTTGCCGATCAATTGTACTCTGAACGAGGAACTATTGGCATGAGAGTCCCCGGTGACAATATTTCCAGGGAGATTCCCCACCTTTTAGGGAGTCCAATCACGACGACAAGTGTAAATCCACGAGGGCTACCACCAGCCAGAACCATTTCTGAGATGAGATCCTATTTTGGGTCGGAAATATCATTGATATTGGATGCCGGGACACTGGCAGAGTCGCCAGGGAGTACAGTTATCGATCTTACAACCCATCCATTTAAGGTCCTGAGGGAAGGTAAAATAACTCGCCAATCCTTGCGGGATTTCCTAAACTAAGGGCAACATGTACAGCCGTATTATCAAACTGGTAAAACCTTACTGGGCCTATATCACGGCAGGTATGGGTTTTTCAATTGTGAATGTCATTTTTCATTCACTTACGCTCTGGCTTTCAGCCTCCTTTATTACAACCATCTTCTCATCACCAGAAGAGCAGGTCGCCTCTCCTGTTGATCACATGGTCCAGAACGCTGATTTGAATGAACGCTTGAAGCAGTTTACCCATGAATACTTTTTCTCAGGTTCCCAGCTGGATGCCTTGGCGACGCTCGGTATCGTCATCTTGGTCAGCTACTTGATTAAATCTATCGCCTATTATGGTAATGCATTGTTCACTGGATATGTTCAGGCTAAAGTGGTTCAGGATCTCCGCTCTCGTCTCTACCAGCATTTTCTGACTCAGCCCCTGAGTTTCTTTCAATCAAGGCGTAGTGGTGATATGATCTCTCTGGCCATGAATGACGTGCTGAAAGTGAATCAAGCGCTGGCTACTACATTTCATCCATTGGTGATCGAACCATTGTACATAATCACCTACCTTTCCCTGCTCTTTATTATCGATTGGAAACTTACCCTGATCTCTATCCTTGTCATTCCTCTGACATCCTTGTTTATCTATGTCATCAGCAAGAGTATTCGACGAAAAGTAGTTCGTGTTCAAATCCAGCTTGGAGAAATAACAACACGCTTTTCTGAGCTTATTCAAGGTATCAGAATTATCAAGGCCTTTGTCAATGAAGATGGAGAGCGAAAGCGTTTTAGCGGTGAAGCACAGAAGCTCTATCGCTTGATGTTTCGCCAGATAAAATTGCAATCCCTTTCTTTGCCAGTTACAGAAATGTTGGGTGTCTCCATGGCAGTTTTACTTCTCTGGATCGGTGGGGAACAGGTGCTGAAGTACAAGACCATCACCAGCGCAGATTTTTTACGATTTATTGTGATCCTTTTTGCATCCTATCAGCCGATAAGGAATCTGGCAAAGATAAATATAAATATTCAGAATGGTCTCGCCGCTGGAGCCAGGGTATTTCAAATGCTGGATATTGAGCCATCGATCAAGGATGAGAGTAATAGCACAGAATTGGGTGAATTTCATGATCAAATTCGATTTGAATCTGTCACCTTCGGTTACGATACTTCAGATATCCCGGCAATAAGAAATTTAACCACGACCATCAACAAGGGAGAAATTGTCGCCCTCGTCGGTCCAAGTGGTGCAGGAAAAAGTACGGTTGTTGACTTGATCCCCCGGTTTCATGATATTCGTGGTGGTTGCATAAGTATCGATGGTCATGATATACGCAAACTGACCAGAGCCAGTATTCGTAGACAAATCGGTATTGTATCACAGGAGACAATCCTGTTCAATGACACAGTTTTCAATAATATCAATTATGGGATGAATTGCAGTCAGTCCCAAATTGAAGAAGCCGCGGTAAGGGCAAACGCCCATGCGTTTATCATGGAATTGGAGGATCAGTATCAAACCATGCTGGGTGAGCATGGTGCACGCTTGTCAGGTGGTCAGAAGCAAAGGATTGCCATTGCCAGAGCACTGCTCAAAGATCCTGCAATATTGATATTAGATGAAGCCACCTCTGCCCTGGATACTGAATCTGAACAAGCTGTCCAATCTGCCATTGATACACTGATGCGTGGGCGAACCGTGATTGTGATCGCACATCGGCTTTCAACCATTCTTAATGCTGATAAAATATTGGTGATGGACCAGGGTGAGATTGTCGAGCAGGGCAACCACGAAGCTTTGAGAAAGGCTGGCGGTCTTTATGAAAAACTTTACCGACTACAATTTGCCAGCAAATAGGTCTTAACTTCTACTCGGACTTAAACGTCCAATAATCATTCAACAGATAATTTAGTACCGATGCAATAAAAATGGCGATCAGGTTGGCCAGAAGATAGTAAAGCCCGGTAAAATGATTCAGTAGCAGCAGAATTATCCAATTTAAGGCACCTGCCACCCAGCTCACAAGCGTGAACCTCAATAAACCTGCCCTGACAGCCTCGAAGCCCTTCATCTCCCTGTCTGCCCAGGTAAAGCGCATATTCCAAACAAAATTATTGAGAATGGCCACCTGAATGGCTAGTAGGGAAGCAAAGGATAGAGGCAGGTGGAGGTACTCTTTCAGCAGGAATAGGATACCGCTATTAACGACGATACCGGAAACCCCAACAAAAGTGAAGATAATAAATCGTTTTGGAAGGGCAACCGCCATGGATCAATTTAGTCTGCCTCAACTTAATGTATAGACAAAAAGCTTGAGTATTTCGGCAATAGCGTATAGTTTCAGGTAGATGAGGAACTTGATCAAAATCATTTGGCTGATATATACCCTTGCTGGCCTGGATGGATTCTCTCAATCCTACGATTTCAAGGTCAGATATGGTGTCATTTATGCAGGCTCAGCAGAACTTAGCTACACTCTTGTAGATGGCATTTTAAAGAGTAGTCTGACGATCGCTTCTTCTCCCTGGCTCTCAAATTTGTGGACACTTACCGATTCGATTAGTAGTACTTATCATCTCGAAACCGGGAGACTCAAGACCCACTACAAGGCTATCCACGAGGGATCCTATCATCGAAATTATATGGTTGAATTTGGCGATAGCAACCAAGTTCAAATTAACGATTCAGAGAAGGTCGTTGAGGAAACAAATTTCAAGGACCTGCCGAGTTTACTGTACGATCTTTCCCAATATCAATTCAGGGATGGAGATACGCTACAATTTTCGCTTTGGGATGGTCGTTCCTATGGAATGCTCATGCTGGTTGTAGAAAAGGTTGGGAAACCAAAACTTTTCACACCTTTCGCATTAAGTGGGTGGAAACTCACCCCTTTGAGCAGTACGGACAAATCACGAGAGAATCGGATTCAGCTTGCGCTGCATCTCTCAAACACAAGACCACACATTCCACTTCGCATAGAAATCGATACAAAATATGGTGGTGTCCTCATGCGTTTGGAAGATCCATAAGCGATGTGAAATCAGTTTTACACGAAGGCTTTAGAGGTTATCTTAATTTACCTATCTATGTGTAGAAACTCAATGTATACGGGATCAATCATGAAACGAAAAATGCTATTGTTATTGCTGCCCATCCTATTGTATCCACAGGTTTATGTGCTGGAAGTGAAGGGTACGATTGATATGGGGTTGGCCTATTTTTTTGAGCGGCAGATCCCGCATTTGAACCAGGCTGGTGGCGATGTCATCATTCTTGATATTGATACCTTTGGTGGTCGCGTTGATGCTGCCACAATGATGAAAAATGCCCTTTTAAATTCTGAGATGCCTACAATTGCCTTTATCAACACCAAGGCAATCTCTGCCGGTTCACTTATATCCCTTGCCTGCGATACGATTGTCATGCGATCAGGCGCCACCATGGGAGCTACAACGGTGGTCGATATATCCAGTAATAAAGCTGGGGAGAAGGCTCAGTCCTACATGCGGGAAGAAATGGCGGCCACGGCAGAGTCGAAGGGACGTAATCCAGATATTGCGAAAGCGATGGTTGATGAAAGTATTGATATTGATACCCTCATCGTGGCTGAAGGTGACACCCTTTTTCTGGATGATGTAGAGGGAGCCAAGCCGGGGAAGCTTTTGACCTTGAGAACATCAACGGCTCTCAAATATGGCATGGCTGATTACCAAATGAATTCACTTGATGAGATTCTGGATCATTTTGGCTATGCCCAGCATGATCTTGTAAAGGTAAAACCTAGCTGGTCGGAGGTGATCGTAAGATTCCTTACCGATCCAATCGTTAGCTCATTGCTGATGACAATTGGATTCCTGGGTATCATATTCGAGATCCAGAGTCCAGGATGGGGAGTACCGGGGTCAGTAGGTCTGCTTGCCCTCGCCTTATTCTTCTCAACATCCCTGATAGCCAATCTGGCTAGCGTAACAGAAGTCCTGTTCCTGATCGCCGGTATTATTCTGCTTGGCATAGAAGCCTTTGTCATACCCGGATTCGGTGTGGTCGGAATTGTCGGAATTGTTTTAATGATCTATGCCATGTTCACCATGTTACTTCCCGTAGCACCGACACCAACGGACATAAATTCAGCACTTTGGGGACTGAGCATAGCAGTTATTGGTGGTTTATTCGGTCTGTGGTTTATGATCAAGCGGATGCTGAGAACCAAGGCCTGGGGGCGAATAAGTTTAGATACAAGCGAAACCCGTACAGAGGGCTATAGTGGTAGTATTGGTTTGGAAGATTATCTTGGCAAAACAGGAGTGGCCATCACCAAACTTCGACCTGCTGGAACAGCTTTGATCGATGGTAAGCGTCTGGATGTCGTTACCACGGGAGATTACATTGAAAAAGAAACGGAGATAGTGATTCGTCGTATTGATGGCAATCGCATCGTCGTGGATAAAAATAATTAATATATAAATCTGGAGGAATTGTGGAAGCACTACCCTTAATGTTCATCCTGGTTGGCCTCATCGCCTTCCTGATTTTATTCACCTATTTTATTCCAATCGGATTGTGGATCAGTGCTGCGGCCGCTCAAGTCTACGTGGGCTTGCTCACCCTGATCGGTATGCGACTGAGAAGGATACCACCACCCTTGATCATCAATTCATTGGTGAGTGCCAGAAAGGCAGGTTTGGGTCTGGATACGAATGTTCTGGAAGCGCATTTCCTGGCAGGTGGTGATGTAAGAAAGGTTGTTCTCGCGCTTATCGCTGCCGATAAAGCAAATATTGAGTTGGAATTCCAACGTGCCGCAGCGATCGATCTTGCGGGGCGCGATGTGCTTGATGCTGTCAAAATGAGTGTTAATCCCCGGGTTATCGAGACGCCCAAAGTCTCTGCCATCGCAAAGGACGGTATCCAGTTATTCGCGATTGCGAAGGTTACTGTACGCGCAAATATAGATCGTCTAATTGGTGGTGCGGGTGAGGAAACTGTGTTAGCCAGAGTTGGAGAAGGTATCGTTAGCTCGATTGGATCCTCAAAATCTCACAAAGAGGTTCTTGAGAATCCAGATATCATTTCAAAGAATGTACTCGCCAAAGGATTAGATGCAGGTACAGCCTTTGAAATCCTTTCCATCGATATTGCCGATGTTGATGTTGGTAAGAATATTGGTGCAACTCTGCAAATGGATCAGGCAGACGCTGACAAAAACATCGCCCAGGCTGTGGCTGAGAAGAGAAGAGCAATGGCTGTGGCTCAAGAGCAAGAAATGAAGGCCAAGACGCAGGAGATGCGGGCCAAGGTGGTTGAGGCAGAAGCTGAAGTTCCCAAGGCCATGGCAGAAGCATTCCGCGCTGGTCACCTGGGTATTATGGATTATTACAGAATGGAGAACATCCAGGCTGATTCATCCATGCGGAAGAATATCTCTGATCCAAATAAACCTGATACGAAATAGGTCCATTTAATGGAGAATATCGGCCCAGTCGTTTTATTTGTGCTATACATGGCAATATCAGCCTGGGCAAAGCAGAGAAAACGAATGGCAGCTGCTCAGGGTAGCGAATTGTCAAACACTGTCCCAGGGAAGGAGCAGATCCAAGCTCCCTCGCAGGCAATGAGCTTCTTTGATCAGATTAAAAAAGAGCTGTTTCAGGAGGAGATTGAACCGCCTCAGATGGAGTTCTATGATGAAGCAATTGAATTGGAGGAGGAGCCGTACATCGCAGTGGAAACTGTGGTGCCTCAATTTACAGAAGGATCACTTTCTCCTCAGGAACGTATGCGGGCACCGGCATTGGTTACCAATGATATTGGGAATCAATCCTCCAAAATAAGATTGGATCAAATTCTGGCTCCTTATTCAAGCGTACAACAGGGAATCATTCTGAGTGAGATTTTGGGAAACCCCAAGGCAATGCGTCAAAACAAAGATTGGTTCCATAATAGATAGGTAAAAAGCAACAAATAAAAAAGGCTGAGATTTTTCTCAGCCTTTTTTGTTAATAATAGCAAAAACTTGAGAACTATTTTTTTTCCTCTTGAGATTCCTCAGTATTCGCCTTCTCCTCGTCCTCAGTTTCTCTTTCAGCCTCTTCTTCCGCTCTGTCATCAGCATCTTTTCTGGCGATAAGGTCCTGATCGTCCTTGTTCTTGGTGAGCACAATAAAGGAGGTTGCAAAGCCTGTGGCCAATGTTGAAAGTGCATAAGCAGGAATAGCCAAATAGGCTGCCAGTGAAACAAATGCTACCAGAACTCCGCTCACTGCCTGTGTAAAGGTAGTTGAGATGATGGGAGCAGAACCACAGCCCCCACAACATGCTTCTGGAATACACGCCGGGGTAAGACAGGCTGGAATCTCATAATAACTGGGTAAGAAATTAAAATTCCCAAAAAGATCCAGACCAACCTGTTTGATAGCAATAAAGGCGTCACCCATGATCAATTCATGGCCAAAGATCATACGAATGAGTTTGAAAGCCGATAATATGAAAAGATAAAAGATATGATATCCGAAAAACGCCAAGGCAGTAATTATAACTGTGTAGGTGATCAGTCTTACCGGTTGGTTCCAAAGCAGCGTATAGGAGCTGAACATTGAGCCCATGGTATCTTCTTCAGCACAGGCAACAATACTGGGGGACATGAATAGCCCTGTAGCAAGAGCCAAAATTGAGAAAACAAGAAACAGGGCGGTAGGGAGAAATATGACAAAAAGAAATCCATAAAGTAGAATATCCAGCACGGGCCATTGAGCCAACCAACCTAAAATTCCAGCCAGGACAACAAAGAAACCAATAGTGATTGCAATTGATATCGGACCAAAGAATACAGGGAACCAATTCTTAAATGCCCATTTCCACCCATCTTTGGAGGAATAGAATAAATTTCCCTTATACTCTTTGATGGTGATTTTTGCCACGGCGGTTGCTGCCAAAGCAATGGTAATAACTGTAAATATATAAGATAAAGCGATAAAAAATTTGCCGATTGTAGTCGTGATAAGACAACTAACGCAGGTCGGCATCAGATGGAAATGATTCCATATGCTACCGAAAGAATTGCCTTCAACAAGTGAAGCGGCATAAGCCATTGAGAGATGTACCACATAGGCGACCAGGAGGGCCTCAAGCATGACTAATGTTCTGCGACCTAACGCTAGCCTGGGTACGCGGAACATATCCTTAAAATTAAAATACAGCTGGGTTTCAAGCATAAAATGATCTCCGAAAGTTTAGCATGATATTATGAGGGTCTACATTTCCTTGCGAACATAATCTACCCAAACAGGCAAATTAGTCTGCTGCTGTATCTGTTTTGCATACGCTACTGCTGCAGCCTGTTCCTGAAAGTTGCCGACCCTCAGTCGGAAGTAGATTTCATCCTTGTCCTTAAAGAAGGCACGCTGGATATAACTATCAATACCGTAGTTATCCAAAAGCTCCTGCGAGGCAACCTGTGCCTCTTCCAGGGAGGGCCAGGAAGAGACCTGAATGGTGAAGGTCTTCGTTGCACGGGGGATCAGATTCCCACGGCTTTCCTTGGCAATCGTCTTTTTTGCAGATTGTTTTTTAATGGTTGGTTTCCGGCTAATCGCAGCCTTGGCCTTGTTTGGAGTGACTATTTTCTCCAGATATCTGCGCTGGTCACCGGAATCGGTTAATGAGCTCACTTTTGGCGTATCAGATATAGTTGTATCCCCGTTATAGCCAGAATCTATCAAGTATTTTGGAATCTGAGCATTAAGGAGGGTGCTATCCTGAACGACCACAGCCTCATAGTTATACTTAGTTTCTTCAGACTCATTGTCTTTGGTGAGTTTTAATATGATATTGTACTCACCAGGAACATCGGGTTTAAAAGATACTTGATTAGCTGTATCAGAAGGGAGAAATCCGCTGATTTTACTGCTGTCGGGTAATTGAGCAAATACCCAGCGAGCACCCTCAACACCAGCGGTATCCTCAACCGCCAGGGTGACATATTCACCAACATTAATCTCATCGCGTCCAAACCATGAATCCCACAAACTGCAACCACTAACAGTGGCAATTATCAAGATGCTTCCAGCGATTTGGTTCAAGTTCGGGCGTCGAGTCATTTCTGCCTCCTGATACAGACTAGTAATTACAGATTAGAGGCGATAATTTCAGCCTCACTAAAGAAAAATGCAATCTCTTTCTCTGCATTTTCATCAGAGTCAGAGCCATGGACTGCATTTCGGCCTTTATTTTCGGCATAAAGCTTTCTGATCGTGCCCTCAGCGGCTTCAGCAGGGTCTGTGGCACCAATCGTATCACGCCATGATTGAACTGCATTCTCCTTTTTCAAGGCCATGACAAAGGTCTGACCTGAGGACATAAATTCTACCAACTCGTCATAAAAGGGACGTTCGCGGTGGACAGCATAAAATTCCCTTGCCTGAGCTTTTGTAATGAGAGTCAATCTGCCAGCACTGATTTGAAATCCAGCAGCCAGGGTGGCATCGATCACTTTGCCGAGTTTGCCGGAAGCAATTGCATCCGGCTTGATCATTGCGAAGGTTTTATTACCCAATTTTTCTAACTCCTTTATTCCTGTTTCTTTATTTATTTAATACTTTTTCCATAAGTTCACCGATCCCAGCAGGACTCTCAGAAACGGCTATTCCGGCAGATTTAAGTGCAGCAATTTTGTCAGACGCAGTGCCTTTACCACCCGAAATGATGGCACCGGCATGACCCATGCGACGTCCCGGAGGCGCCGTTGTACCTGCAATAAAAGCAACAATGGGCTTTTTAAAATTTTCCTTGGCCCATGTGGCAGCTTCTTCCTCTGCCGTACCACCAATCTCGCCAATCATGACGACAGCATCTGTTCCACTATCCTCATTAAAAAGTTTTAGCAGATCAATAAAATTTGATCCAATGATAGGATCACCACCGATACCAATGCAGGTCGACTGCCCAATCCCACGTTCACTCAATTGATGGACTGCTTCATAGGTAAGTGTACCACTTCTTGAGATTACTCCCACCTTTCCTTCCTGGTGAATAAATCCGGGCATAATCCCAACTTTTCCTGCTCCAGGAGTGATAACTCCTGGGCAGTTAGGTCCCACCAAGCGAGTCTTTTTGCCAGCCATATAGCTGTGAACTTTTACCATATCAGCAGTTGGTATGCCTTCTGTTATACAAATAACTAGGTCCAAATCAGCATCGACAGCTTCCATGATAGCATCAGCTGCAAAGGGCGGTGGAACAAAAATAACACTCGTATTTGCCCCAGCTTTATCTCTCGCTTCCTGAACCGTATTGAAGATCGGAATGCCCGAGTCTGAGGTATGTCCACCCTTACCAGGTGTTACTCCTGCGACAACATTTGTTCCATAGTCTATCATCTGAGCCGTGTGGAAGGATCCCTCACTGCCAGTGATGCCCTGAACCACTAATTTGGTATTATTATTTATTAAAATCATTCCACTACTCCTTGATCGCGGCAGTTACTTTTTCTGCAGCTTCAGCCAAACCACTGGCCACTATAAAATCCATATTTGAATCTGCCAGAATCTGGGCACCTTCTTTGGCATTTGTGCCAGCGAGGCGCACGACAACTGGAATATCTACCTTGACCTCATTCAGAGCTTGAACGATACCTTGTGCGATCCTGTCACAACGAACAATGCCACCAAAAATATTTATAAGCACTGCTTTTACATTACGATCACTCATAATAATTCTGAATCCATTGGCCACTGTTTCCGGATTCGCTACACCCCCAACATCAAGAAAATTTGCCGGTTCACCACCATAAAGCTTGATAATATCCATGGTGCCCATGGCCAGACCGGCACCATTGACCATACAACCGACATTCCCATCCAGCTTGATGTAATTCAGATTGTACTTCGAAGCTTCAACCTCTGAAGGTTCCTCTTCACTCAGATCCCGAAATTCCAAGATGTCAGGATGACGAAAAAGAGCATTATCATCAAAGTTCATTTTTGCATCGAGGGCCATCACATCACCGGAACCAGTAACCACAAGGGGGTTGATCTCAACAAGGGATGCATCGGACGAACTAAAGGCTTTCCACAGTGCAAACATGAACTTTAATCCCTGTTTTACCTGAACACCTTCCAGTCCCAGGGCATAAGCCAGTTTGCGTGCCTGGAAACTCTGAAGCCCAATACCAGGATCAATCCATTCCTTGATGATCTTCTCAGGCGTCTCCGCAGCGACCTTTTCGATCTCCATGCCGCCTTCTGTTGAGACCATAAAGACATATTTTCCGCTCTGTCTATCAAGAACGATACCCATATACAGCTCACGAAAAATATCTATGCCCTCTTCAATAAGTAAGCGGGCAACTTTTTTCCCAGCGGGACCTGTTTGATGTGTCACCAAGGTTTTGCCCAGGATATCCTTGGCGTGTTGGGAGACATCATCCAGGTTTTTGGCTATTTTTACACCCCCAGCTTTTCCACGACCCCCGGCATGAATCTGAGCCTTGACCACAAAAATATTTGAGTCAAGCGTTTTGGCGACTTTCAGAGCTTCTTCTACAGAGAATGCGACACCTCCCTTTGGGACGGGTACATCATATTTCCGGAAGATCTCCTTCGCCTGATACTCATGAATATTCATGTATTATTTCCTTATTTATATTTTTTTTGCATGTGTGTAATTCAATTGAACTGGCGACCATCATTTTGTGATGATCGTGCCCAGTTTACCACTAGCATCCTTTTTGATACTATCAATGCTGGTGATGATGACGCGTTTCCCCCCGTTTTCAAGAAAGCTAATGCTGGCCTCAATTTTTGGACCCATGCTCCCAGGAGGGAAATGACCCTCAGCCATATATTTTTTAAGCGCTTCAAGAGAAATATTAGACAGATGATGTTCATTTGCCTTGCCATAATTCAAGGCAACCTGTTCGATATCTGTAAAAATGTAGAGAAAATCAGCTCCAATTTGATTCGCCAGTAATGCTGAGGCCTTATCCTTATCGATTACTGCATCCAGACCTTCCAGATTTCCATTTATGTCCCTGAATGCCGGGACACCTCCGCCACCAACGGCTATAACGATATGGCCCATTTCAATAAGTTGCTTGATGACATCTGAGTTGATAATATCTCTCGGTTCGGGAGAGGGGACTACCCGTCTCCAGAGACCATTATCAAGCTGCTTGATAGTCCATCCGAATTGTTTGGCTTTTGCTTTTGCATCGATCTCCGGCATGGCAGAACCGATATACTTGGTGGGATTTAAAATGGAGGGATCATTTTCATCGACCAGAACCTGGGAAATCAGTGTAACGACGTGTCGTTGAATTCCTTCTCTTCTCAACCGATTTATCAGCGATTGTTCAATCATGTATCCCATTCCACCTTCAGTATCTGCCACATTAATACCGAGGGGTAAATAGGGTACGGAATCAGCCAATTGTTCAGCCCGTAGAGCAGCATTGCCTACCTGGGGTCCATTTCCGTGAGTGATCACAGGAATGATATCCTGATTTAACAGGTCAATAACTGCATCCAGACTTTGTCTGGTCTGCTTGAATTGGTTGGCTATTGAATCGACTTTATCAGACGGTGAAAGTGCATTTCCGCCCAGTGCGACAACTGCTTTCTGCAATAGATTCTCCTTATACATTAAAAGCAAAGTAATGTATTTGTGACGATTTGAAACTCAACTCAAATCAGCCGGATGAAGTTATTTTTTAGATACTGAAGATACTTCCAGGAAGCGGTGTCATTCTTGAATTTTATCTGTCGCTTCATCCTCGAAACGATAGTCAGGAATACCCTGATTGACCTTGTAATTACTGAACTGAATATTTATTGATCCTTCCAACCATTCATCATTCATACTTTGCTCAAATGCCTTCATTTCAGTCGGTCTTTTTCCAAGGCGTTGGATATTCTTAAAATCCGGAGGAAATATCATTTGGATATTGGTTGTAGCAGGCAGGGCGATGCCATTCTCTTCTAAATACTCAGATTCCAGATTGAAGAACCGCTTCCCTTCATTGATTGCCCAGGCCTGGTAAATACTGCCAGTCATCTGATCGATATAGAAACCTACCTGTCCGGCCTGGTTCATGAACGTGTCCTCTAAAAGTATCTCAAACACAGGTCTTCCATTGATTGTAGTGTCAGCAACCGGAGTCAGTGATAGGGAGTCCTTGAGGAAAGTGAAGAAAGGTTGAATACCCTGCTTGGGAACAATGGCAAAACCTTTCACCTCGACTTTGCTTTTGTCCGGTGCCTTGTATAAATAATGCACATTGCGGGTGGGCATTCGAAAGCCGGGGATATTCAGAGCAAGTTTGATATCGACTTCATAATCTTCGATCTGTGACCAACTCTTCAGCATGAGTGAATTCAGCTCATCACTCGTTGGAAGTTTTTGTGGAAATGCGGTCGCCTGCAGTCCCAAAAGGACCAGGAGGGTAAGGCGGAATCGATAATTGATCACGAGAGGATATCCTTCCTGCGGAAAATGATGAAAGCTGTACCCAGAAAAAGAACCAGATTTGAAATGATGAGTCCCAAACCCCTGAATAGATCAGCCCAGGGGATTGGATCATAAAAAACCATCTCCCAGTTTGAGAAATAGGTAGTGAACATATATGGTTGAATTCCTCTGAAGACATCAAGGGGCAAAGTGGAGATCATAAGTGCAAAAATGATCAGTGCCATTGTACCTATTACTGGTCCGATGGCATTACGTACCATGGTTGAGAAAAAGATGGCGATGGCACTTACCAGAGCCATGTTCATGAATGAGAATCCATAGGCGATGATAAATCGTCGCATTGCATCGCTGCCTTCCAGAATCAGGACACCATCCTGAAAAACGAGCATATCACCTCCACCATGCCAGACCAATCCCAACCCCAATGTGAGCAATCCGAAATAAATAACAAACAGCAAAGTGTAGATCATGGTCGCCAGAGTTTTGGATACAAAAATACTCAAACGAGATATCGGCCGCGTGGCATAAATCCTGAAGGTTCCATTTGCCTGTTCCCCAGCAAAGATATCTCCTCCCACCAAAGCGATCAAAAAGGGAATATGAACCCAGAAAAAGTTCATGATAAAATAAGCTGCAGTATAACCGTTGGTTGGTGATCCCTCCACAAAGAACATGTCAGAGACGGCGTTTTCTATCTGACCTTCGATGTGGCTCGTCCCCATGCCATAACCCCAGAGTATCAAGGGTACGATTATAGTAAACAGCACAACACCAATGTATGATCGAATCAATGAGAAGATCTTATAAAGTTCATTCTGAGTGAGTTTAAGCAGTATCATTGCTTATCCATTTGAGAAAGAAAGAAATTCTCCAGTCGATTTCGTTGTGAGAGGGAATAGAAATTGATTTGCCGGGCGGTCATCTCACGAACCAGTTCTGGAATGTTGCCATGAAGAACTTCTATGCTGATTGCATTCGCCAGCTGTTTCACATCGGACACCAGTTTACTACTCTCAAGAAATTTTAGAGTTTTCTGTGAGTCTTCGACTTCCAACTCTACGGTCACATGCTCCATTTCACTGAACATGGTGGCCATGGATCCCTGAGCAGCCAGTTTTCCATTAAATATGAGGGCAATGTCAGAGCAGATGAGCTCTACTTCATGGAGAAGGTGGGAGGAGAGGAAGATTGTGACTTTTTGTTCAGCTGCAATTTTGACAATGAAATCCCGTATTTCATGCATCCCCTGAGGATCTAGCCCGGTAGTCGGTTCATCAAGGACCAATAACTTTGGATCGGGCAATAGTGCCTGTGCCAGACCGAGACGTTGCTTCATCCCCTGGGAAAAGTTCTTCACCTTATCTTTCCTGCGCTTGTAAAGTCCCAACAACTCTAATAGACCATTGATGCGATCCTCATCATCATGACCAGTGAGTCTCCCCAGAATTTTCATGTTCTGAAATGCACTTAAGTTTTTATAAAAATCAGCCCGATCCACCAGCGTGCTCATGTTCTGTCTGACCCTGTACCCCAAATCGCTGGAGCGGTCAAAAATGCTAAAATGACCGGAATCAGATCGGATGAGACCGGCAATTACCCGAATGAGAGTCGATTTTCCGGCGCCATTTGGACCCAAAAAACCGAAGATGCTTCCTGTGGGGACCTGAAGGGAAACATCCTCCAGTGCCTGAATTGTCCCAAAACGCTTGGAAAGGTTTTGACATTCCAGCGCGAAGACAGTGGGCATACCTGCAATTGTATCTGTGGTTTGGATCTCATTCATAATGAGGGGATTGACTTCGTTCCGGGAATTGGGAGAGTATATATTCAGCAATGGCAGTAATAGAGAGACTGGGATTTACACCAAGATTGGCCGGTATTACCGATCCATCAACAACATACATGTTTTTATAGCCGTGCACTTCACCTTTAAAGTCGCATACGCCATATTGTTCCGTCTCACCCATGACGCACCCTCCAAGAATATGGGCAGTGGATGATACATCGAATAAAACCTCTGGGAGGACACTGTATGCATCACCATCCATTTTTTCTGCCATCCGACGGGCAACTTCATTGGCGACAGGGATAAATGTTGGTACCATTGGGATACCAGGCGCTTTGCTTGAATTCATACTTCGTCCACCGAGGCGCCACCAGCGTCGTTTAAAGTCAAAGGTCATGTAATTTTCCACCGTTTGCATGACAAGCAGGATAGCGGTTCGATGAGCCCACTGGAGAGGATTTAAAGATTCAAGGGTTTTGAGAGGATGACGCAGCGCAGTGAGAAGGAAACGGAGTGGGCGGGGGAGCCATCCGCCTCCACCTACTAATAAAGTTGTCAATAATGCCATCGCATCAGAGCCCTTCGGGTAGCGAACTACCTCGATATGGGTATGCTTGTCAGGATAAATGCCTGAGGTGATGGCAATTTCCTTGGAATAGTTCACATCTTTTTTTCTGGTCTTAACTCCCAGCAAAGCTTCAGAATTTGTACGTATGGGGTTTCCGAGCATGGGTGATAGCGCTGGTAAATCTCCATTCGCTTTACACTTTAATAACAATTTTACGGTTCCCATGACACCACCGGACAGGATCAGCCCTTTGCTTGAAAAACTTTTCACCGGGTGACGTAATCCTGTACTTTTTCTCGTGAGGATGCGGTAGGCGTCGCCACGCTGGAGTATTTGGGTGACCTCTGTCTCAGGAATGATGTCAACGCCTAATTTCTCGGCCAGATAGAGGTAATTCTTATCAAGTGTGTTCTTCCCACCATCGCGACAACCCACCATGCAGGCTCCGCACAGGGTGCATCCTACACGTTCCGGTCCTTCCCCATTAAAATAGGGATCAGAAACTGGTTTTCCTGACGATTCATAGAACACACCGACTTCATTAATGTGGAAAGTGTCTTTGCCTGTGAGATCTTTGCCTACCTCCGCCAGCATTTCATCTGTAGGTGAAAGGGAAGGGCTCGGTGTCGCCCCCAACATTCTCTGAGCTGTCTTATAATGCGGGGCCAACATCTCTTTCCAGTTGCCAGGACCCCATTCAGGTTTTTCAAAGACTTCATCAGGTGGGACGAGGAGGTTGTTCGCATATACCAGACTTCCGCCTCCTACACCTGCGCCATGGAGGATGAATACATGCTTAAGAAGTGTCAGACATTGAATACCATATAATTTGAGTTGGGGTAGCCAGAAGTATTTTCGAAAATTCCAATTTGTTTTGGCATAGTCTTCCGGTCTGTAGCGCTTCCCCTTTTCAAGGACCAGCACTTTGTAGCCTTTTTCGGCAAGTCGAAGGGCAGAAACTGAGCCTCCAAAGCCGGAACCGATGATGATGTAATCATAGTTATTAGACATGTAAAAAATCTACGCGGGATTATGCTTTATGGTATAAAAAAAGTCCCGATGCTGGGACTTTTCTAAAAAATCTTAGGTGCGGTTGAGAAAGTTAGGCGACTTTGGTCACTTTCCCTGATTTAATACAGGAAGTACAAACCTTCAGATGCGTAGTCTGACCTTCATGAAGCACACGAACACGTTGCAGGTTAGGTAACCAACGACGGCGCGTCTTTTTGTGTGAGTGACTCACTATATTTCCCGTAGTCGGGCCTTTTCCACAGATATCACAACATTTTGCCATTTCAAACTCCCATTCTAAAGCGCGCAAATATAGACGGCGATAGACGGGTGTCAAAGAATATTTACAAATTGAAACTTCACGATATTCTGAAGTCATAGGCAATCAAGAACAGTAAAGCATCTAGCAAAACCCATTGTTGTCAGTCTTTGTTCAGGATAACATGTGAGGAGATGTGGAAGATAGGAAATATAGAAATTAAATCACGGGCAATTCTTGCCCCAATGGCCGGTGTAACAGGACATCCATTTCGTGTCCTATGCAAGGAACACGGTGCTGGCGTCGTGTACACTGAGTTTGTCAGCGCAAATGGAATCATTCGTGAGAATGAAAAAACGCTGGATATGATGAAATTCACAGAGTCAGAAAGACCCATCGGTGTCCAGATCTTTGGTGAGACCCCAGACGTGCTGGCACAGAGCGCGCGCTATATTGAAGAAATGGTTAAACCAGATATCATCGATCTGAATTTTGGCTGCCCCGTACCAAAAGTTACCAAACGGGGAGGAGGATCTGCCATATTGAAAGATCTCCCTCTTATGGATGAAATTGCCAAAGCAGTTGTGGAGGCGGTGTCCATTCCTGTAACTGCGAAAATTCGCTCAGGATGGAACAATGGCTGTATTATCGCGCCTGTTGCAGCAGCTGCGCTTGAGGATGCCGGCATCGCTGCGCTAACCCTGCATCCGCGGACAACCAAACAACTTTATACCGGAGAAGCAGATTGGAGCCTGATTGCTGAAACCCGGAAAGCGATCAGCATTCCATTGATTGGGAATGGTGATATCAAGAGTGCCCAGGACGCCAAACGGATGATGGATGAGACCGGTTGTGATGCAGTAATGATCGGGCGTCGCGCTCTTGGAAATCCATGGATCTTTAATGAAATCAATGAGTATCTTGATAAAGGTGTTGTCCCTGAACCGGTTCGTCTGATAGATAGGATGAAACTTTGTCACCGCCATTTATATATGGAAACACAGTCTCTGGGTGCATTCAGAGGCACCAACTATATCAAGAAGCATCTAAGCTGGTATCTGAAGGGATTTCCAGGTGCTGCCGAGTATCGCCACAGATTGTATACCATCATGGAGTTCGGCGCCATGGATCACGAAATCAATAAGATCATTGATGAGCTGGAATCAAATCAGGAACTGGCAAATTTCACCTATCGGGAAGAGGGACCCCTTTTCCCCAATGTTCCCAATAGCAGGGACAACTACTGATCCTTAACATTCTGTATCCTTTTTAAAAATTAGGATTATAATAATTGATTAAAGCAAGGACAGCATTGGCTGGAAATTTGCTTGTACACTTGGAGTGATTAGCGGGCTGAATATTACAGAAAACGACATAAAGGAGAAAAAATGAGTGATCGTATCAAAGTATTGATCATGGGAGCCGCCGGACGTGATTTTCATAATTTTAATGTGTTTTTCAGAGACAATGAGGCCTACGAGGTCGTTGCTTTTACGGCAACTCAAATCCCTGATATTGACGGCCGGAAATATCCAAAAGAGCTTGCCGGTAGTCTTTATCCTGATGGCATACCCATTTATGAAGAAGATGATCTAGAAGATTTGATCTACGATCATGATATCGATGAAGTTGTATTTGCATATAGTGATCTCCCGTATGAGTATGTCATGTCGAAAGCGGCAATTGTGAATTACGCCGGAGCTGATTTTCGACTCATGGGTGCCAAATCGACCATGTTACCCTCTACAAAACCGATTATTGCAATTTGTGCAGCCAGAACTGGATGTGGTAAAAGCCAGACAACCCGTGCTGTTTGTGATCACCTCACTGCCATGGGGAAAAAGGTCGTCGCTGTCCGTCATCCCATGCCGTATGGTAATCTGGTGAAACAAACCGTTCAGCGTTTTGCTGTTATAGAGGATCTGAAGAAGCATGATTGTACCATTGAAGAGATGGAAGAGTACGAACCACATATCATGAACAATACGGTGGTCTACGCCGGGGTTGATTATGAGGCTATTTTACGGGAAGCAGAGAAGGAGGCGGACATCATTGTCTGGGATGGTGGCAATAATGACATGCCTTTTTACATGCCTGATATCATGATAACTGTTGTTGACCCCCATCGAGTGGGACATGAATTGACCTACTATCCAGGCGAAACCAATTTGTTGATGGCCGATGTGGTGGTAATCAATAAAATAGATACCGCAGATATCGATGATATCGTAACGATCCGAGAGAATATCCGTACCGTGAATCCTGATGCGATCATTGTAGATGCTGCATCCCCGGTTTCTGTTGAAGACGAGGACATGATCTACGGCAAAGCAGTCCTGGTCATAGAGGATGGCCCAACACTGACTCATGGTGAAATGAAATATGGTGCCGGTGTTGTAGCCGCTGAAAAATATGGTGCAGAGAGCCTGGTAGATCCAAGACCCTGGACGGTTGGGAAAATTTCAGAGACATTTGAAAAATATCCTGAAATTGGTCAGATTCTGCCGGCCATGGGCTATGGCGAAGCGCAGATGAAAGACCTTGAAACCACGATCAACAATGTTGAATGCGATGCCGTGATCATTGGTACTCCCATTGATCTACGCAGAATCATTAATATCGAGAAACCTTCCACTCGTGTAACCTATAAATTGCAGGAGATTGGAACACCAACGCTGGCGAGTATCCTCAACAAGGGTGTTTTGAAGGAATTGGAAGAGGCTGTCAAGAATAGTTGAATCCGGATAGCCTTGCGAAGGTTTTGAACCTTCGCAAGGCTACATCCTTTGAATAAAAGAGTCACTGAATAGATTATCTGCTAATGAATGCCAAACAATCCAAAAGAATAAGTCGTGGTTCGGGCTGGACCTTTAATCCAGATGAAAAAGAGACGACATCTCTTCCGGTTACGGGACAAAAGATCATTCGTTTACGCATGGAAAAACGCAAAGGTAAACCCACAACAATCCTCTATGATATTGTCGGGGTTCCTGATCTAAAATACCTGGCCCGACAGCTAAAAAATCTGGTAAGTGCCGGTGGGACGACAAAAAACGAAAAAATTGAAATTCAAGGTGAACATCGGGACAAATTTCGTGTATACTTGAAGGATGAAGGTTACGAAGTGAAAGGCTGAACATGACGTTTATCTTGACTATTGCTATTGTTGGAGGGGCATTTCTCATCATGAGTATTGCTCTCATTCTTACCGGAGAAAACAAGGTCCATAGCTCCTGCTCTGCAACTGCCCATATGGATGGAGAGGATGCTTCGTGCGCATTTTGTCCCAATGATGAAAATGAAGATCAGGTAACCACGCTCTCAAAGGTCGGTTATCCTGGGAGGAAAAATATCGTTTCCCAGGAAGTATACAAAGGCAAGAAAAATCGCAACATCATTGTCGAACGTTTGAAATATAATAGCGGTCGGGATTAGCAGTTATTCCATCTAGGTGCTAGCAGCGTAGTCATTCTGAGCCTCAAGCGAGGAACATCGGATCATATAACATTTGTTTCCTACAGGAATATGAGACCCTTAGCAAAGTGCATCATGGGCGAAGTCGAAGGACTCAAGAACTACATAAAAAGCCATTTGCAGATAAAGAACAGGTGTTGAATTGAATTCTCTGCTTAATAAGTTCATACCAAATTCGATCTGGAAAGTTGTTCTGGGGTTCACATTATTTAGAATAATTTTAGCCCTATTATTACCCCTGACACCGCAGGAAGCTTATTATTGGAGCTGGAGCCGGGAGCTAGCTCTCTCATATTTTGATCATCCGCCCCTGGCCAGCTATAGCATCTGGCTGACAACCACCATTTTTGGACAAACCATATTTGGGATAAAATTTGCTGCAGTCCTCTGGTTTCTGGGAACCAATGTACTTTGGGCAAAATTGATCCAGGAAATGTTCCAAAATGAAAAGCAGACTTTTTGGACTTTGTTGGCCTTAAATGCAAGTATCGCTTTTGAGTTGTATGGCTTTGTCATAAGCCCGGATACCCCACTTATCTTCGCATGGACAGCCACGATCTATGCAATCTGGAAATTGATCCAGACCGAGCATCCGAAGTGGTGGTATATCGCCGGAATCTTCCTGGGTTTGGCGTGGCTCGGGAAATACTCTGGTGTCCTGCTAATACCTTCCATTCTCATATTTACTCTCAGCTCTCAAAAACAACGAAAATGGTTACTCACACCGCATCCCTATCTGGGTGTTCTTCTGGCCTTCCTGGTATTCTTACCCGTATTGATCTGGAATGCGAACCACGATTGGATTTCCTTTGCCTTTCAGGGTTCACGCCGCACATCAGGGATGGGGCACTGGGAATTTAGATTCGCCGGTGAATTGTTGGGATCACAGCTATTCATGCTCACTCCCTATTTATTTGTTCTGGTAGTAGCGACCATCATTCGCTATGGTCGACAACTATTCTCAAACCTGGAAGACAAGTTGCTGCTCTTATTAAGTAGTGGCTTGTTCACTAGCATTTTTTTTGCTGTCGTAAGTTTCCGAAGTCTGGTAAAAATGAATTGGCTGGTACCTGCATACTGGTCCCTTATCATACTCGGTGTTGCCTATCTCTTTCAGGATCCCCTTAGAGTGAAACGGTTAAAGGTTGGTGTTTATTCATCCTTCGTTTTCCTCGGATTGGGCATCTCTGTAGTGGCAATTCCCAATGTACCTCTTGGTGAGGGAAATACGTGGAGTGGGTGGAAAACTGCTACAGAGGAGGTATCTGGCATCAGAGATTCTCTGGAAACGAAGGGAGAGATGAACTTTATCTTTAGCACCAACTATAAGGCGAGCTCTTTGCTCAAATTTTATTTGTCGGATCAACCCAGAACCTATGCCCAGGACATTATTGGTCGACCGGCTCTGCAATTTGATATCTGGGAAAAGCCCGACAGTCTAATTGGCAAAACAGGCATTTTGGTGGTGGACGATAGGCGGGAATATCGATTTCGACGTGCACGCCTGGAACCCTATTTTCGGGATATCGAGAAAGTCAGGTCTGTTAAAATCGAGAATTTTGGACAAGCTGTCCGACAAATTGATATCTACCTCTGTAAGCAATATGTGGGAAGTGATAGATAGCGATGGCGAAACAAAAATTGATCAGACCTTACGGATCATGGCGTTCGCGCATATCAGGTGAGGACTTAGTCAAGGGAAGCCTCCGGTTGGGACAATTAAGCATCGACCAGAAAAGGGTACTCTGGACTGAGGGTCGGCCAGAGGAAAAGGGTCGTACGGCACTGATGGAATGGTTGCTAAGCGGTAAACCTTCTGAGATCACCAAAGCCGATTGGGATGTTCGTTCCCGAGTGCACGAATATGGGGGGGGAGCCTTCCACAATAAGTCAGGCCGACTTTTTTTACATAGAAAACGCTGATCAGCAGCTCTACGAGATACTTAGCAATGGGAAAAGGCAGCAGATTACCCAGGAGGAGTATGTTCGTTTTGCCGATCCCATCCTGGACGAGAAACGAAATTCGATCTACCTCATAGCCGAAGATCATTGTGACGCTAAAAATGTTAAGAATTCAATAGTCAAGATTCATTTCGATGGGAATATGAAGCTGGAGTCCATTACCTCCGGGCATGATTTTTATTCAAATCCTCGTTTGAGCCCAGATGGAAGAAAACTCCTCTTTCTGGCCTGGGATCACCCGAACATGCCCTGGGATGGTACACAATTATGGCTTGCTGATCTGGATGAGAAGGGCACACTGACTAAGCTGGAAGCAATCGCTGGCGGTCCTGAGGAATCCATATTCCAGCCAGAGTGGGATGAGGATGGGGGCCTATATTATGTTTCAGACAAAAGTGGGTGGTGGAACATCTACCGGTATTCTGACCAGGGGATTCGCTGTCTCCTGAAGTTGGATGCAGAATTTGGACTGCCCCAGTGGGTCTTTGGAATGAGTACTTATGCGATTCTGGACTCTGGAAGACTTGTGGCCGCATACAGGGACCAGAATGGATCCCATCTCATTCTGATCAATTCAATGACGGGAGCAGCTGAGGATATTGTATCACCTTATACGGAAATCGAGCAGGTGCATGGTCGTGGTGATTTAATTACCTTTATTGGCAGTTCACCGGAAAAGCCTGCAGAAATCGTGGCATTAAATTTAAAGCCCAATCGCTGGGAGATTCTCAGACGAAGCAGTAAAATTGATCTGGAACCTTCATTTATTTCTCACCCTGAGCTGATCAGCTATGAGGTACGCCATGGTGAGTTCTCCCACGCCTGGTATTATCCCCCGACAAATCCTGAATTCAAAGCCCCCGAGGAGGAAAAGCCGCCCCTGATTGTGATTAGCCATGGAGGCCCAACCTCTTATAGTTCATCTTCGATCAGTATGAGTATTCAATATTGGACCAGTCGTGGTTTTGCCATAGCTGATGTCAATTACAGTGGCAGCACAGGTTATGGTCGCAAATATCGGGAACGATTGAACGGTAATTGGGGCATTCGCGACGTGGAAGACTGTTGTATTGCTGCGAAATATCTGGCAGATCAGGGTAACGTAGACCATGCCCGTCTCATCATTAAAGGGGGGAGTGCAGGTGGATACACGACCCTGTCAGCACTGGCATTTTTCGATGTATTTAAAGCCGGTGCCAGCTACTACGGAGTGGGGGACCTTACGCTTCTTGCCAGGGATACCCATAAGTTTGAGAGCCGGTATCTGGATCGTCTTGTTGGCAAATTTCCGGAAGAAGAAGTATTGTACAAGGAGCGCTCTGCCCTGTTTCATACAGAACAATTCAACTGTCCCGTCATTTTCCTCCAGGGATTGGATGACAAGGTGGTGCCTCCCAATCAGGCAGAAGACATGTTGGCTGCCTTAAAGAAGAAGGGCATCCCTGTCGCTTATGTGCCCTTCGAAGGTGAATCTCATGGGTTTCGACAGGCAGGAAATATTGTCAAAGCAATTGAAAGTGAATTCTATTTTTATTCAAAAATCTTCAAATTCATTCCAGCTGAGGAGTTGAAACCCATTAGAATATTCAATCAGTAAGAAAATAAAAGCTGCAATAATGTGACATTTTTGAACCGTGTTATTCACGGTGGGTACCGCCCTTAAAGATCAGACTTCCTTGATCCCTAGGGCGGGAAAGGCCTGTCTTAGCAGCAAGGAGATGAGGTTCCCTTTTTTTAAGATCTCGTTCAAAAAATGCCGAGCACTATTGCAGCTTAAATATGATAAAAAACCTGAACGCTCAGATAATACGTTCGAATAAATTTAGCGCGGAATAATCCATGTTCAAAGCTTAAAGAAGTTCAGTAAATCAGAGCTGAACAGGCCGGATGGTAGGTATCTGATCTACAATTTAATATCAGTGAGAACTTCTTCACCCTCTGATTTGGCAACGATGACTGCTCCGATGCTGTCGCTGGTAATATTAACTACAGTGCGAAACATATCGAGCGGTCTATCAACAGCCAGCATGGTTCCGACAATGATCGCCGCCTGAGGATGGTCGCCCAGTCCCACAGCATCCAGAACGATAAATATCATCACCAGACCTGCAGAGGGGATCGCTGCTGCCCCAACAGAAGCCAGAAATGCCGTAATGACCACGATGAACTGCTGTGTCAGACTAAGATCAAATCCGAGAGCCTGGGCAATGAATAGTACACCGGCACATTCATAAAGCGCTGTTCCGTCCATATTTATTGTTGCCCCGAGTGGTATCACAAAACTGGTCACTTTATTTGATACACCGGCTCTATTCTCCACACAATCCATCGTTACCGGCAATGTGGCACCTGAAGAGCTTGTTGAAAAGGCTGTCGCCATGGCAGATGCCATGGCTTTGAAATGTTTCACAGGATTGATTCTTGTAAAGAGCCAGAATACTAATGGGAGGATCACAAAGATGTGGAGGGATAAACCCAGCGCGATCGTTATCATATACCAGCCCACTGCTTTAAAGAGCTCAAACCCTGTGCTAGCCACGGCCTTTGCAATGAGACCGAAAACTCCAATTGGGAGGAACAGAATAACGCCCTGGGTCATTTTCATCATCACCTTGAACATATTTTCAAAAAAATCACGGGTGATCTGATATTCTCGTTCTGGTAATGCCGTTATTGCCATACCTAATATAATGGAGAAGAAAATGATGGCGAGGACGTCACCTTTTGCCGCCGCCTGCAGGGGATTGGTTGGTATCATTCGTAGAAAAATGCTCCCCAGACTTCCTGGTTGACTCAAACTGGATGGGTCGAACTCCTGGCCCCCGGAACTAATATCAACGCCAACTCCTGGTTGAATGATATTTGTCAATGTCAGGCCTATCAAAATTGCCAACATGGAGGTCATGAGGTAATACGTAAAGGTCTTCACTCCCAGTCTGCCCAAACTTTTGTTCTCTCCAATACCTGCAACACCTGATGTAATCGAAAAGAAAATAAGGGGGATGATAACCATTTTTAATAATCGCATAAACATATCACCCAGAGGTGCAACATTCATGGCTGACTCGCCCATGACCAGGGCGTAGATGATTCCACTGCCCATACCAATAAAAACCTTCCAATACAATTCGAGATTCCAGAATTTCATAAATGCTTGACGCAAAAGGGACATGTTATCTTCCTCTATTCTCAACAATGGTTTTTATACGTGACACAATATAGGAGTCCTAATGGGGAAAGCACCTTGCAAATTATTTCTGCAGGACCGGTTTGAATTCCTCTATAATATTATTGCCTCATTCATCATTTTTATTTAGTTCATACCGGGGAAGAAAAGGACATAAGCGTGTTTTTAGTAGTTGTGGTTTTGGTGTTGAGTCTCTTGCATGGCTATGTCGGCCTTCGATTAATTGCCCCCTTCGATATCACAGGTAATGGTTTAATTCTGTACTGGTCAACCATTGGTCTGCTTGCACTGGCACCTCTGAGTGGGATCATATTGCGGGTAAGGGGGCTTGAAAATTCATATACCGATCTGCTGCTTTGGGTCGGCTATATGAGTCTCGGTCTATTCTCACTCGCCTTTGTCTTCTTTTTTATACGTGACATTCTGTGGCTCGCAGGTATCATCATAAGCAAATTATATATTCTCTTCAATGGTGAAGAGCGAGTGTCGTCATCATTTGATCCACATCGACGTCAATTTTTTCTCGTTACAATAAACTGGGGAATTGCTGGTGTAACTGGGACACTTGGAGCAATAGGACTATTCCAAGCCAGGGTTCCTCCCTCTGTAATCAAAAAGAAAATATATTTAAAGCACTTACCTCCCCGACTGGATGGATTAAAGATAGTCCAGATCTCAGACCTCCATGTCGGACCGACGATCAAAGCGAATTACGTTCAGAAAGTTGTTGACCAGGCAAATGCACTGGAAGCCGATTTAATCTTCTTTACCGGGGACATGGTCGATGGCTCTGTGGAGTATCTCTCGACGGATGTTGAGCCTTTAAGAGAACTCCAG
Organism: Fidelibacterota bacterium; assembly: GCA_021734325.1. GTDB lineage: Bacteria > Fidelibacterota > UBA8477 > UBA8477 > JABMPR01 > JABMPR01. Next base: position 62,011 of record JAIPJF010000016.1, read on the forward strand.
GCGAAATATGGTAAATATTTCGTAACCGGTAATCATGAATACTATGCTGGTGTCGAGTTCTGGGAGCAAAAGGTCAGTGAACTGGGTCTGAAAAATCTGCAGAATGAACATGAAATTCTGGAAATCAATGGCGAGGCAATTGCCATCGCAGGAGTAACGGATCTGATGGCCCATCAGGTATTAAAATCACACAGGAGCGATCCAGAGCTAGCGGTGAAGGGCATCCCTGCATCCATAACGACCCTCATGCTGGCTCATCAACCGGGGTCGGCGATTCAGATGGAGCATCTGAATGTTGATCTTATGCTCTGCGGACACACCCACGGTGGACAATATTTTCCCTTCAATCTGGCTGTGGCCAGGGTCCATCCATTTGTAGCAGGGCTGTACAGACAGGGGGATATGCAGGTCTATGTCAATCAGGGGACCGGATATTGGGGACCCCCACTGCGTTTGGGCATCCCGTCTGAGATCACCTTGATTGAACTAAAGTCCGAGCAAGCGTCATCATCAACCTGACAAAGGCACTGTGCATTTCAAGGTTTTAGTCTATTCTACGGGATTCTCAAAACCTATTTGAATCTTGAATACATTGTGGTGATTAGGTATATTCAAATATGAAATCTACTGGTAACAATTGGATGCGTATAATATTATCAACCTGGTTGATGGCATACATCTTGTTCGCCAGTGGGCATTTTAATCATATCCATGTTTATGGAAGTGCCGACATCGGTTTGTGTACATCCCAATGCCAGGATCCCACTCATCATGATTTGGAACCAGACTGCAAAGGTTTTCCTGTCAATTTGACCATGGGGGTTGATGCCCATCCCATTATTTTTGAGCTGCCTTCACCAGAATTCCAAATCATTCGGTTTGGTGAGGGACAAAAACCCCTCGATGAAACCCCCTTATTTGATCGTTCCCGCGCTCCACCCCTTTCTTAATATCTGTATCTTAAAAACTGTAAGTAATAATCCTTATTTTAGAAAAGGGTATGTAAGTGCGTATTATCAATATATTTATTTTTGCGATACTAGTGGGCAGTCTAAATGCTCAGACAAGTGTTAATCCCGACATCAGTGTTATTGGCCAACTCCTGGGAAGTTATGCAGCGGATGAAATTGAGCTGCATGGTTCCAGCGTTGAATTGGCGTTTCAAGGTTATGTAAATCCTTTTGCCAGAGTTGATGTGTATTTGCACAAGCACATGGACTCTGAACCCATTGGCGTGGAAGAGGCAGTACTGTCAATTGAAAGGGGACTGCCCCTGGGCTTGGCGCTCCGAACAGGAAAACTGCGTCCTGACTTTGGCAAAATTAACAGTTTACACATGCACATGTTTCCTCAGATTCTACTCCCGGAACCTGTCGCTCAAATGTTGGGAGAAGAAAAATGGGGATCTTCAGGGATTGAGACCAGATGGCTAATGCCTTTGCTCTGGTACAGCAATCTGTCTTTGGCTTATCTCCAGGAAGGAATCTCCACACATCATCATGTTGCTGTCGAAGAAGAAGAATCGTCACCTGGGCCAGCTATTTCAGGTCGCTATTCCATATTTTTTGATCTCGGTAATTTCTCCCATATAGAAACTGGAATCAGCACCTATCAGCTGGTGGATGATGCAGATCAAAAAGTCAGCGGGTTTGATTTAAAATACAAATGGCGACCAGACAAGTACCGCTCCCTTATATGGGAATCAGAGCTGTTTTATAAAACGGCCTTTAGCGAATTGGATGAAGGGGTTCTGGAGAAACATAGTGAAGTATTGGCAGGCTACACACTTGTCACTTATCAATTTAAAAAGGTGTGGAATGCCGGAACAATTTTTGATTACTCCAGTGATTTGGAGGATTTGAAATATACATCGAGTGGAATCTTCATGGGATTCAGTCCTGCAGAAGAATCGACAGTATTCAGGCTCTTCATAAAAGGAATTCAACATGGCACGGAAAAGCCTCAATTCCTTATCCAGACACAGTTACTTTGGTCCCTTGGACCCCACAAAGCACATAAATTCTGAGAGGTGATACCATGAAATCCAGATTTATTTTAATTCTTCTGATGGCCTATAGTTTAAATGCCAAAGTAAATGTTGTAGCCTCTTTGACGGATATGGCGGATATCGCCCGTCAGATCGGTGGAAAGAATGTATCCGTTGTAAGCATAGCCCGTGGGAATCAGGATCCACACTATGTGGAAGTGCTTCCATCCTCTATGATTAAGGTTAAAAAAGCGGATATGTATTTAATGGTTGGAATGGAATTGGACCAGTGGGCAGAACAGATAATCGATGGATCAAGAAATCGCCACCTTCGGATTGTGGACTGTTCAGCCCGGGTAAAACCTTTAAATGTCCCGACCCGTAAAGTGGATGCCAGCATGGGGGACATTCACCCCAATGGGAATCCTCATTATTGGTTAAGTCCGGAAAATGGAAAGCTAATCGCACAAACTATCGCCGTCAATTTGCAGGAGATTGATCCAGCACATTCAAACGAATATGAAAGAAATCTAGAAGTTTTTTTGAAATCCATTGATGATTTGGAGAGTAAGTGGGGAAAGACATATGAAATATTGAGGGGACAATCTTTGATCTATTATCACGACACCTGGCCATATTTTAATGAATATTTTGGACTGAAAGCTGTTGTATTTATTGAACCGAAACCTGGAATCATGCCCACGCCCACACATCTCGATCAATTAATCAGAATTATCCGTGACCAGGAGATTTCGGTTATTGCCATGGAACCATATTTTAGTACAAAAGCCACTGATTACCTCAAGCAGAAAACAGGGGTGCAAGTTGTAAAAATGGCACAATCCGTTGGAGCTCAGCAAAATACAGAATCCTATCAAGAAATGCTGACTTACAATCTGGAAATACTTAAGGAGGCTCTGAGCAAGTGATGAATGCCTATTTTGAACTCATGCTTTGGCCCCTCCTGGCTGCATTGGTCCTTACTGGGATTCATGTTTATCTTGGTTTACATGTAGTTACCAGGGGAGTAATATTTGTGGATCTCGCCTTGGCCCAGGTTGCTGCCCTGGGTATGGCGATAGGTGTTCTACTGGGCTGGGAAGTCGATTCCATACAGATGTATTTTCTCGCACTTGGATTTACTTTTTTGGGAGCGATCCTCTTTGCGTATACACGATCATTGACCCGGTCAGTAAGCCAGGAGGCAATTATCGGGATTGTGTATGCCGTATCAGCTGCACTTATGATCATCCTGTTCTCAAAATCGGCGGAGGGGGCAGACCATTTAAACCATTTGCTGGTTGGATCCATCCTCTTTGTTACCCCTGGAATCGTATTCCAGACTTTGCTGCTGTACAGCGCGATCGGAATATTTCACTGGGTTTACAGGAGACAATTTATGCTCAGTTCTGAGATTAGCGGAGCAAGTGATCATCAAAAAGTTAATCTGAAGGTCTGGGATTTTTTGTTTTATATGACCTTTGGTTTTGTGGTTACCTCCTCAGTAAAGATAGCAGGTGTTTTCCTTGTCTTCTCCTTCCTGATCATTCCTGCAACTGCAGCGCTTATTTTTGTTAGAGGTGTGCGAAACAGACTCTTCTTTGGCTGGGCTTTTGGATTCGTGGGCAGCCTTCTCGGTATGGTATTTTCAGTCATGCTAGATATACCAACAGGTGCATCTATTGTAGCTACGTTTGGTGTCCTATTGATAATTACTGGTGTGGTGAAGGGTCTGTGGGTATATGGTAATAAATAAACAGGCACCCCTTCCGAGGATTGATCCTGGAGTGGGGTGCCTGTTATTTTACGTAGGGAGGAAAAACGACTACGGACGATTATTGCGAGGATGGAAACCCTGTTCCATGACTGGTTCGCAGCGATTGTGTCCAAATTGACCATCACGATTTCCCATCTCATTACGGAAAATCTTTAGCTGTTCAGCAGTCAGAATTTTACGGACAGCCAATTTGTGATCAATGCGGGCTTTCTCGATCTTGACCTCTGCAGTACTGATTTTTTCGATCTGCCCATATATTTTCTTCTCATTGGGCTCATCTGCTGCCATGAGTTTGCGCATTTCGAGACGTTCAGCCTGTAATTTTGCTTTCAGATCAATCATTCTGGAATCATGATCAAATCTTAATTCCTGCATCTGCTTTTCCTGGTCGGCAGTTAGGTTTAATTCTTCTGACATCATCATTCGCCCCTTGCCCTGTTTGGCTGGACCATTCATGGGTTGAGCAATAGCTGAAAGGCTAAAAACCATAATCAGGAAGAGCATGAGTGCAGGTTTGTTAAGTTTGTGATTCATTTTTTAAATTCCTTTCTATGTTTATTTCAAAATTCTGTGTGTTTAGACCTGGCAGATCATGAAAGGTTAAGAAGGATAATAATTCTGCATCAACGACCAATCTTCTCTTATTTTTAATAGCTGATTCCATAAAAAGACTGGAGCAGGATATGTTGCTGGCAAATGGTGATATATATTTTGACTACAATGCCACCACCCCGATAGATCCATGGGTGCTGGAAGCCATGCAGATATATCTTAGCACTTCTTTTGGAAATCCTTCCAGTAATCATTCCATGGGAAATCGCAACCGGGCAGCAATTGAAGAAGCAAGGGCACAAGTTGCCAATCTCCTGGGCTGTGAACCGGGAGAAATCATTTTCACCTCTGGTGGATCTGAATCAAACAACCTGGCACTTAAGGGTCTGGCAGCAAAATACGCACATAGGGGTATGCATATCATAGTGTCTGCTGTGGAGCACCCCTCAATCATTGAAGTATGTCACTATCTGACAAGAGAAGGCTTCAGGGTTTCATATCTTCCGGTAGATGATCAGGGGGTTGTCAGTAGCCAGGACTTGAGCACGATCATTACTTCCAAAACGATTCTCGTCTCGGTCATGCATGCAAATAATGAGGTAGGAAGCATCCAACCTATTTCTGAATTGGCTGACATTGCCCATGAGGCAGGGGCAGTATTTCACACCGATGCAGCACAATCAGTTGCCAAAATACCAACTCGTGTCGATGAACTTAAATGCGATCTCCTGACAGTTGCAGGGCACAAACTCTACGCACCTAAAGGCATAGGGGCGCTGTTTTTGAAAAAGGGGACTCAACTCGCACCCCTGATTCATGGGGCAGGACAGGAGGGAGGATTACGAGCCGGAACTGAGAATGTGGCCTATATTGTGGGTTTGGGCAAAGCCGCCGAGGTAGCAAATGAAACCCTCCAGGAGGAAATGAAAAAGATAAAGATTCTTCGTGATATCCTTCAATCTGACTTGAAAAAGGCTTTTCCGGAAATTCGTATCAACGCATCAAAAGTTGACCGCCTGCCAAATACGCTGAGTATCAGTTTCCCCAATATTTCTGCCTTACAAATCATGGACAATCTAAAGGGTCTGGCGATATCCGCAGGAGCAGCCTGCCACAGTGGTGATGGGAAGGGCTCTGGGGTACTCGAAGCCATGGGAGTAGATCTGAATTACCAGTTGGGGACCCTGCGTCTTTCTCTCGGTCGATTTGTTGACGAATACCAGGTGAAACGGGCAGTAGAAATTGTGCAAATAGTTCAGAATAAATTAGCAAACTCGCAGAAATCTAATTGAAATCTAACACTATGGCTTAGGTTTTAGAGTATGAGTGAGCGTAACAATAATTTAATCCTGGTCGTAGATGATGAAGAAGACATCCGGGAACTTGTTCGATATAACCTGAATAAAGTTGGTTTTGATACTCTGGGGGCAGCTACAGGTGAAAGTGGACTTGAGTTGGCCAGGGAGAATCATCCTGCGCTGATCGTCCTTGATCTGATGCTTCCCGGGATAGATGGTCTGGATGTCTGCCGGATTTTAAAAAATGATGCCCGTACTGAAGATATCTGTATCATGATGCTCACTGCCAAAGGTGAGGAAGCTGATATCGTACGTGGTTTGGAGATAGGGGCTGATGATTACATTACAAAACCATTCAGCCCGGGAATACTCACTGCCCGCGTAAAAGCGAATATCAGGAGAACGACTGGTTCCAAGGGGGGGGATGGAGTCCTGGAATATGAGGACCTCTTTATCCATAAAGGCCGTCGGGAAGTATTGATTTCAGGAAAAACAATCGTTCTAACCAATACAGAGTTTCAAATCCTCTACTTTCTGGCTTCCAACCCGAATTGGGTCTTTACCCGTGCCCAGATCATAGATGCGGTAAGGGGAGATAACTACCCCGTGACTGATAGATCAGTGGACTTTCAGATCGTTGGATTGAGAAAGAAAATGGGCTCTGTCGGGGATTCTATTAAGACGGTCCGAGGAGTAGGTTACCGCTTTATTGAGAATAGCGACATCTAGTTCTTTCAACCCACCAGCTATATATTCTTTACAAGTCCCTTAATTATTAAGTAAGATTGACCATCTTCCAGTGTTGGTTGTTGAACCACGGAATGATATATTTTATAGTTTGGAAAAAGGTATGTCTCATCAGCATGGTATCCCAATAGGAGCATCTTGAAAAATCAAAAATTAATCACACGTCTTTTTACCTCATATGTCCTGATAGCAGTCGTGGCTATCATCCTGATTATATATTTTTCATCCCGAGCGATAGAAAAATTTTACTTTGCACAAAAGGCAGCAGAGTTAAAAGCAAGGGCAGAACTGGTCCAGGAAATCATCGGGGGGTACACCATAGGAGAAACGGACTCCTTGCATAACCTTTGTGAATCGCTTGGAAAGAGAACTGACACAAGAATCACACTCATTAACAGTCTGGGTATCGTTATCGCTGATTCCAAGGAGAACCCAGGTAATATGGATACCCACAGTGATCGACCGGAGGTAATCGAAGCGCTGGAGCGGGGGGAAGGACTAAGCAGGCGTCATAGTTATACTCTGGAAGAGGACCATTTGTACTATGCCAGGCTCATGACTGAGGATGGCAAGAACCTGATCATTCGTGTCTCTTTCCCGACAGTGGCACTGGAAGAAGCCCTGGGCGCACTAAAAGTCGATCTTCTCCTCATTGGTTTGATTGTCATACTTATCATCGCAGGGCTGAACTTCTATATCTCAAGGATCATCACGAAACCTATCGAGATCATGGAGACAGGAGCCAAGCGGTTTGCCAAGGGAAAACTCAAGATGAAGGTTCCTGAGTCGAGTGTACTAGAACTCGGTTCTCTGGCAAAATCCCTGAATGAGATGGCAGCTCAGATATTTGATCGTATCCGGACAATCACACAACAGAAAAATGAACAAATAGCGATTCTCAGCAGCATGACTGAGGGTGTATTGGCTCTGGATAAGGATGGAAGGATTCTTTCTGCAAATAGAGCCGCTGCAGATATGTTCGGGTACAAACCCAAAAGGATCCTCAACAGGTTTCTTTATGAGATGATCAGACATGCTGAATTAAATGACTTCGTTGCACAGGTTCTGAACAGCAATGACACACTCCAATGTCGTATTTCCGTGTATGAACCTGAAGAACTGATCCTGAACGTAATCGGAAGTCGCATGCCCGCCAAAAAAGGTACAATAGCAGGTGCAGTAATAGTCTTTACAGATCTAACGCGAATCCAAAAACTTGAAGGGGTGAGAAGGGATTTTGTGGCCAATGTATCCCATGAATTAAAAACACCCATTACATCGATCCAGGGTTATGTGGAGACCCTTCAGAATGGAGCCTTGACAGATACCAAGAATGCTGAACGCTTCCTGGAAATCATCGCCAAACATGCAGCCCGACTTGGTCGGATCATTGATGATCTCCTGGAACTTTCGCGCATTGAAGAATTCTCGGGTGAGGATGAAAAAGTCCTGGAATCAACAAAGATTGAAGATTTATTCAGATCCACGATTGACAATTGTCAGGAGCTCAGTGCAGAGCGAAATATTCAGATAAAAACTGAAATAGATCCAGATCTCGTTTTGAAGGTCAATACAAAATTAATGGTCCATGCCCTGGTCAATCTACTGGACAATGCCTTGAAATATTCACCGCAGGAATCTGTGATCATTCTCCGTGCCTATCAAAAGAAGTCCTCTATCATTTTGGAAGTTGCTGATGAAGGTGTGGGTATAGAAACGGAACACCTGGAAAGAATATTTGAGCGCTTTTACCGGGTGGACCGGGGTCGGAGCAGGGATATTGGTGGAACGGGACTCGGCTTATCGATTGTCAAGCATATTGCCAGGATTAACAAAGCTGATCTGGAAGTTGAGAGCACAATTGGGAAGGGGAGTATCTTTCGTCTGACATTTCGTGTATAACGAAAAAAGGCCGCCTTTCGGCGACCTTTTTGGCTGGGGTGGCAAACCCCTGTGTGTGAAGAAGATATTACTTGAGGAGTAGCATTTTCCCTGTCAGTACCTCATTCCCCGTATTTATCTGGTAGATATACAGACCGGTTGTTACCTGTGAACTCGATGCAGACTGTGTACTCCATCTGATCTGTTGAATACCCTGTTCCAGATTTCCCATATTCATCTCCGAGACTAATCGACCGGTTACATCATAGACACTGAGCCTCACGCTGGCAGGTGCGGATAACTCAAATCTGATCTGGGTACTGGGGTTGAAGGGGTTTGGGTAATTACCGAGCAATCGTGAGGAGGAAGGAAGTTTTGTGGCAAACTGTTCGTCGGTAGCCACATGGCCCAATCTTCCATTTTCAGCTAGCCAGCTATACCCGGACATCCAGTTGTAACTGCCAAAGGCACCTTTAAAATTGGTTTGAGTAAAGAAGTCATCAGATGGAACAGTATCCACATTTTCATAAGCCGGTCCTGTCGTTGCAGGACGAGGATCAATGATACCTCCGCTTTCACGTCCA
>JAIPJF010000017.1 GCA_021734325.1 Fidelibacterota bacterium
GCTGTTCGCCCATTAAAGCGGCACGCGAGCTGGGTTCAGAACGTCGTGAGACAGTTCGGTCCCTATCCGCCGTGGGCGCAGGAGATTTGAGAGAACTTATTCCTAGTACGAGAGGACCGGAATGAGGGATCCTCTGGTGCACCAGTTGTCGTGTCAACGGCATCGCTGGGTAGCTATGATCCTAAGAGATAAGCGCTGAAAGCATCTAAGCGCGAAACTCGACTCAAGATTAGATCTCCCTTCCGGTTAATCCGGACTGAAGGTAACTTAAAGATTATGAGTTTGATAGGCCACAGGTGTAAGCATGGTAACATGTTCAGCCGAGTGGTACTAATTTACCGTGAGGCTTGATCAATATTATTCTAACTTTAGTCCGCATAGCGAACTACTCAACTTTTTCCCAATTTTTGTCAATGATGAGATTTTTGATTTTTCGACGACTTTAGCACAGGGGAAACACCCGATCCCATTCCGACCTCGGAAGTTAAGGCCTGTTGCGCCGATGATAGTGCCTTCTTTGAGGGTGTGAAAGTAGGACGTTGTCGAGAAACCTTGAAGAGCCCCTGCAATGGGGCTCTTTCTATTTATACAGGTCTATTTAAATACCATAAGTTGAGGACACTCAAAGAAATCCAATACAAAAAAATTCAGGGTCAAAATAATTATAATGCTATGGATTTGTTGTTTATACCAATCTCTCGAACTAAATTCATGCTTCACGGAAGATGATATAGCGCACGTTTAGATTGGTAACGTGTGTTATCTTGTCTATGTTGAGGAGGATAATATGAAAAAAACGCTATACATAGTTGGTGTGCTCTTGCTCTCAAGCTTTATCAGTGCACAAACAATAAAAATTACCACCATTCAACCGCTCGCAGAATGGGATTTTATTTCCGTACTTGATTATAATCAAAACTTTGGACCAGGATCACCGCTTCTATTTAGCTATAGAATTGACCCCGGTGATACCATGGCCAGGGATATTGGGTTCAAGATTTCATTGACTACCTCAGCGAGGGAATTTGAATCGGCAGCTTCGGGATATCCCACGCTACTGGAATACTCATTTTCGCTTGACCTTGAAGCACCGTTGACAATTGATAATACAAAATTTGATATCGATTCTGACAATAATACACTTATTGATGAACTAGGTAATGTTGTCAGGGTCAAAAATGCTCGATATACAGGTATTACAGAATCCTCGATGCGTGATCTCCTGAGTGATTTTGCATCAAGTGGCGGTAATCTACCAGAAGGAACTTATTCTTTTCAGTTTCTAATTACGGCTCCTAGTGGTTTTGAACTCAATACAGATGATTTTGAATCCATAACAGTGCTCACCAGCAGGGTGCCAGCTGGAATTACGCTTGGGTCACCAAGGGATGAAGAGACGGTAAGTGGAGCCAATCCGTTTTTTGAATGGACTTCCTTTGGGTGTGACGATTATTACATTAGAATTGCAGAATATAATCCTTTGCTCCACAGCTCACCCGATGATGCCATTAATAGTGAATCCTCCTTACCCTATCCAGATAACCATGATTTCTATCCGCTTGGCAACGCGACCAGTTTGCTGTATGAAGGTATCGGACGCCCACTGGAAGTAGGTAAAACTTATGTCTGGCAGATTAAAAAGAAATGCATCTCAAATCGTGATGACAAATGGGAGCAAAGTCAGGTCCAAAGCTTTAATATTCTGGAAACGAATAGTCGAACCGAAACACCTTGTCAGCAACAGCTAAGAAATGTTCTTGGAGATAATCAATACAATGTTCTCTTTGGCGTGAATGGTCCGCTGGAAGGCTATGGTGAGTGTGCTGAGATATCCCTTGATGGCAATGGTATAAGTGCAACTGACTTTGAGTCTCTTCTGGTTCAACTCATTAACGGTGTGTATGAAATAGAGAGTGTGACGACTCAATAGAGGTATATTATGAAATATTTATCAAAAATTGCTGTTTTTATCATCCTGTCTACCTTCTGGCTCACCTTGTTGTATTCCCAGGAATCAGTGGGTGTTATTGCAAAAGCGAAGGGTGGAACTTTTCACAAGAAATTCAATGCTGATGATTATAATCCAAATGCCGTCATGGGTACTCAACTTAAAAATCATGACTGGATCAAAACAGGCGATGACGGTTTTATAGCCATCTTTTTTCTCGATGATAAAAGCCAACTGAAGATTAAGGGAAATTCCGAGCTCGAAATATTGGCTGCAGTTGAACGGGGCAAAATATCCAAGACCATCTCACTGGATTATGGTACCGTAAAAGCTTCGGTTACAAAGCAAAAAGGTGAATTCAGAATTGCAACCCCTACCTCTGTGGCTTCTGTAAAAGGTACAGAATGGTGGGTTCAAAGCAATGAGAATGGTGACATTTTTACAGTATTGAATGGTATTGTTGAGATTGAAAATTTAATAAGTGGCCTGGTTCAGAATGTTGGTCAGAACAGCACTGCTAGCTCAGGTTCTGATGGTTCAATGGAAGTCAACGCAACCGTCAACAATGAAATTCCTGATGATCCAGATAGTGACGAAACTCAGGAAGATGATACCAGTACCATTCATGAACTTCGTATTCGCATGGTAAACGAAGAGACAAATACGGAAAAATTCATCATAATTGAGTACGCAGAATAATTAACCCGTTTCCTGAACTAGAATAATGAGATATCTGTTCACAGTTTTGCTGCTTGGACTTGGACTGAATACATTCGCCTATCAAGAGCAGGGCGAAATTATTCATATCCCACCAAGAGAAGCCATTGAGGGAAATAGTCTTTCCTTTGAGGCGATCTACACAGGTGATCTCGACCAAATCCAAAGTGTGAAAATATTGTATAGACTTGCTGGCCAGATTGGTTTCCTCGAGGAAAACATGACCATCCGTGAGCTGAAACTTAGTGGAGAATTAGCTGGGGCGGTGATTGGAGCCCCTGGAATTGAGTACGTAATTGTGGCAAATCTGAAAAATGGGGGGTTGGTGGCATTTCCGCCAAGTGATGATCCCCTCTCAAACCCTCAATACGTACCCGTTGAAGAGCCAGTTGCTACACAAAATATTCAGAATAATAGTGAGAATTTTGGCGAAATGGTGATTCTGACACCTGAGCCTGGCCAGATTTTCCCTTTTGGCGAGTCAATGATTGCTGCTGTCTCCCTCTTCACCTTTGAGAATGTTGATATCAATTCGGTGCGGGTATTTTTTGACAATGTGAATGTTACTGCCTATTCATTGGTAACCACCGACCTGATTACCTATAAACCTGATGCATTAAGTCCCGGTCAACATACCATTTTTATCGAGGTATCGAATATCTACGGTGTTCGCCTGGCCTCCACATCCTGGAACTTTATAGTTCGTAGTCAAGCCCAGCAAATCTTCGAGATGGATGTAACCGGTAGTCTAAATCTCAATTTCAGGCAAGATTTGGTTAACTTTAGTGATACGAGTGTTGTTTCAGTTATTGCCGGGGATACCGTCTCAATTCCCATCTACACTGCAGAAACTCAATCTGTATTTCGCTCAGATTTTGCTACAAACATTAATTTTGATTGGGCAAAGGTAAAACTCTTCGCGAATTTGACAAGTAAAGAGGATTCTACGCTCCAGCCTCAAAACAGGTATGGAGTCAAGGTCCGGACCTCCTGGTTAAAATACTCGTACGGTGATGAGACAGCGATGATGAACCGCCTGTCACTTTGGGGTAAAAGAGTCCGTGGTCACAACATAGATATGCGTTTTAAATGGTTAAATCTTCATGTGGTCAGCGGAAAAACTGCTCGAGCAATATCAGGATCTGCGTTTTTTGATAGCTCTTCCTCGACCTGGAACAGAACCGGATATAGTTTTGAGAGAGGACTATTTGCTATTCGACCAAGTTTTGGTACGGGAAAGTTCGCCCAAGTGGGCTTCTTCTATGTCCATGTTCGTGATAGCGTTAATAGTGTCAAAACTCGTCCTAGCCTGTGGACTGGTGATCACTTTTCAGAAGAACTATTTGGGAGCACTGGATCAGTGGAAATCCCATTCGGAGCCGATCAATACATACTGGACGATAGTCTCCATACGGTTCGATATGGATTATCAGGAAGCAATCCTGAGGATAACGTCGTTGTCGGATCAGACATTAAATTGGCATTCGATGACCATCGTTTTGTTATGGAAGGGAGCGCGGCTTTCTCGCTTTATAACAATAATATTCTTGAAGGTCCCCTCACACGATCGCGATTGGATACATTTTCCTTACTTGCAGACACAACTTTTGATGATACCCTGGGAACTGGCACCATTGATATGCCTTTAGCTAATCTGGATGATTTAATTTCAGGAGCCGGGTTGAATTTTCTATTGAGCGATGGAAAATTTGATGCAGAAAAACTTGCTGATTTCTTTGTATTGAATGAGAATCTTACCTTACCTGTGGATATAGCAAGCCTCGATGAGAAAAACTATTTAGCCGCTATGACCACTCTTGCGTTACGTTTTGCCTTGAAACTGAATTATTATAATCATTTCATCAATATAGATTACCACCATGTGGGACCCGGATACAAAGCCCTGGGTAGTCCAGTGCTACGTTTGGATGGAAAAGGATGGAATGGGTGGAAAATTACTGACAAAATGCGTATGCTAGACAATATGCTTTATTTGAACCTGGGCTGGGAATCAAACAAGAATAACACAACTTCCCTTGATCCGCTTACAGATCCAAGGTTGATTCAAAACACCTTCAGCGCGGGAATAACACTGAATCCAGGACAGGGATTGCCAACGATCACCACCAATATGAAATATTTCACTCGAGATAACAACGTAGATGAGATAAAAACTATCGTACAGGCTCTGGATGCAACCACTGATACTACCATAATTATCGATGAGCGGGAATTGAACGAACTATTGAGCACAAATGTGAGTTTGACATATTTATTTCGTACAGGCGAGGTCGGAAATACTCTGTCATTTAATCTAATGAAATCTGATATGAATAACTTGGTCATTGGGTATGAGGGACTTTTACGAGCCTCCAATCTTTACGGATTTAATATTAGGTCTGAATGGGGCTTCCCTCTTACGACTACCTTCTCTTTCAACAGCAATAAGAATCAAATTTATGATGAGAAGAATCCGAACTTTCAATCGAACTCATTCAGTACATTTCGTATGAGTGCGGGGTATAGACTTTTTGCAAGCTCCCTTATTATCAGAGGAAGTATCCAGCAGATAATTTTTGATGATCAGAAGTATACCAGCTATGAAAATTATGAAAGCGATATTCTGACCAAATCAACCAAAACGCAGACAAACATGCAACTAAACACTCAGTATACATTCAATGCATTAACAATTGGTGAGACCATTGTTAAGTCACGCGTCATAGGAAGTTATGAGCGACGTCAGTACGCCAGTGAATACACTGACTACTCCGACAATATGATCTCAGCTAGATTTGAAACAACATTTTAGGCAAAAGTATCAATAAAATTGGGGGGTTCGACATGCTAAAAAAATACGGCATAGGAATCTTATTTACATTTATTACCATAGTTTTGGTACTCTTGATTCAGCTTCTTGGCCTTTTTGATTTAGCAAATTACAAGATGCTTGATTTTAATTTTCAGTTGCGAGGTCCTCTGTCATCCTGGGCTTCTCACCAGGAAAATCCCAACGATAGTTTGGATGTTATTCTTATTGATGTTGATGATGAGACCTATAGAATACTCTCAGATATTGGCTGGCCCTATCCCCGTGGAAAAATATGGAATAGAGTGATTACCAATCTGGCAGATGCAGGGGCAAAGGTAATCGTATTTGATGTTCAATTTGACTCCCGTGATGCTCATACAGCTGTGGCTTTAACTGTATTCGATGGACACCTTCCGGATAACTATGTTGATGGCGATATGGCCATTGCAAACGCCATAGAGTATGCTCGGACCAAAGGTACTGAAGTTGTGATGGCTTCCACGATTAAGAATGAACCATCCCGGATTCCCCCAGAAATATTGATTACTCCCAATGATGTAATCATGCAGGCAAATCCTGATCATGGTTTGGTGGATATTGATGAGGATAAAGATCACTTCACGCGTCGATACAGAGTGTTCAATGTTTTGGGCCACGATTCGGATCAGTGGCTACTTTCTCTGGGGCTTAAGGCAGTGAAATATTTTCTCGATATACCAGATGAGCCTGGAATAAGCTATAATTGGGAAAAGCACGAATTTGAATATGGTCCCATTAAGATCCCGACCTACGGTTCAGACTATCCTGGTTTCCTCACCAACATTTACGGGCCTGCATCTCACGCCCGAATAGGGGAGTCTGAGCCATGGCAAACTTTTCAGAGATTTCCACTGGCCTGGATTATTGATACTGATGATTTTGATCTACCTGTTTTTGAAGAGGACACGGATTGGATGGGGACGTTTGACCCAAATAGCTCTCTCAACATGATGATGAGCATGGTTGATCCCGAATACCAGGTACCTGAGAGCCCTTTCAGAGATAAAATATGTGTAATTGGTGTCTCTGTTGAAGTCATGCACGATTATAAATCAACAGCGTTTTTTGATTATCTGGGCGCCCCAACTTTAATGCCTGGGTTCGAATATCATGCGAACGCCATTCAGACATTACTGGATCAAAATTTTGTGCAAGTATGGGGAAACACAATCGAATTTACTTCTGACTCAGCTGCCTATCAAATATTTCTGATCATTATATGTGCAGTATTGGCCTACCTGATCATTGCCTTTTTTGATCCTCTTTGGGGTGGACTCCTGATAATAATTGAAGCGATCATTTTGTTTGACATCAGCATCACGATGTTCACAACGGATACGTGGTGGTTGTTTAAATGGATATCAGGTAATGCAGAAAGTATTCAGGTTCCCCCAGCTGGTCATACAATGTTCATCCCTATTGTGGCTCCCCTATTTGTCATGGCCCTCACTTACCTGACAAATGTCTTGTATAAATTCATTCAGGAGCAGCGTGATAAACACTTTCTCAAAGATACGTTTGGTACCTATATCTCTCCAGATCTTATCGATCAACTGTATGAAGAAAAGCGTGAACCAAAGCTTGGTGGAGAAGAGTCTGTTCATACTGCTTACTTCACCGATATTCAAAGTTTTTCAAGCTTTTCGGAAAAACTCACGGCAACTGAGCTGGTTGAACTTCTTAACGAATATCTAACCAAGATGACAGATGTCTTGCTGTCAAACCTGGGGACACTTGATAAATATGAAGGTGATGCTATTGTCGCCTTCTACGGAGCACCCGTCCCTGTCCCAGACCATGAATATCGTGCTTGTCTGACTGCACTACAAATGCAGTCGAACCTCGATGGTCTTAGAGAAAAATGGCTGAATGAGGGTGATCGTTGGCCGGAAGTTGTTCATAATATGCGTATGAGGATCGGTATCGCGTCTGGAATGATGGTGACTGGCAATATGGGCTCAGCTCAAAGAATGAACTACACCATGATGGGAGATATTGTTAATACTGCTGCCCGTTTGGAGGAAAGCGCCAAACAGTATGGCGTGTACAATCATGTTCTAAAGGCAACTCGAGACGCGTGTGAAGATAAATTCGAATGGCGCGACATAGATATTGTAAAAGTTGTTGGAAAAAGTGAAGCAGTTCACGCCTATGAATTAATTTCACGTAGGGGAGAATTGCCATCTGGATATGAGAAATTACTACCAGCATATGATGAAGCATTACAACTCTTCAGGTCACGAAAATGGGACCTGGCATCTGAGGCGTTTAAAGCTGCAGAAAAATATGAAGATATGTTCCCTGGCCGGAAAAGCAATCCATGTCTGACTTATATCAGTAGAATAGAAGACTATAAGCAGAATCCTCCTGGCGATGATTGGGATGGTAGTCATACTTTAACAAGAAAATAGCTCGGCGCTCAATCGTAAGGTTGAAGTTCCGATTTCATTTTAATTATCGATTTGGAAATTAGTTTATTGAAAACACTATTATTCTGAATACCAAAGAATAGTGTTTCCTAGACATCTTCTGCACATATTTTCGACCCATGTCAGCAAATGAACTAAATCGCGGAAAAATACTGTGGGCCGACGATGAGATTGATTTGTTGCGATCGCACGTATTATTCCTTGAGGGGAAGGGATTCCAGCTTACGACCGTTACCAATGGCGATGACGCCATCGCTCTGTGTGCGAAACAGCGCTTCGATATTGTACTCCTTGATGAAAACATGCCCGGAAAAGATGGATTGGAAACACTCGCGATCTTGAAGGCAGAATTTCCTGCTTTACCAATTATAATGATCACCAAGAATGAAGAAGAGCGCCTGATGGAAGAAGCCATTGGCAGTCGCATATCAGATTATCTGACAAAACCGGTGAACCCGTCCCAGATTCTCCTGGCCATCATGAAAATACTTGAAAATCAACAGATTAAACAAGACGCAGTCTCCGAAAAATACATGCTCGCATTTGGTGAACTTGCCCGGCAGATAGAAAGTAATCCTGATTCCCAGGCCTGGATAAATATTCATAACCAATTATCAACATGGGAATTGGAACTCGACGACTACCCCGATCTTGGATTCGACGAAATGCTGTTGCAGCAGCAGCATGAAGCAAATGACCTTTTTACCAGATATGTCAGATCCAATTATGAGTCATGGGTCAATGCGCCTTCCGATAGGCGTCCAGTGCTGTCGCCAGATGTATTTTCAACAGCGGTGAAGCCACTTTTAGAAGAGGGTCATAAGGTATTATTTCTGATCATTGATTGCATGAGATGGGATCAGTGGTTGACGCTTGAACCCCTGTTGTACGAAGAGTACCAGATCAAACGCAATGGATACTATTCTTTGCTTCCAACAACTACAGAATTTAGTCGTAATGCTATTTTTAGCGGGCTATTTCCCGATGATATGAAAAGATTTCATTCTGACTGGTGGACAAGTCATGAAAACTATGGCCTCAATCAGCATGAGAAGGATTTTCTTCACGAAAATATCAGACGATCAGGACTTTCATTAAAGCCAGAGGCTCGATATAAAAAAATTATCAGCAATCATGAGGGACAGCAATTCGCGAAGCAATTCGCCTCATGGAGTAGTCAAAAGCTTGTTGCCCTGGTGGTTAATCAGGTAGATCTTCTCGCCCATCGAAGGACGGATTCACCCTTGTTAAAAGAAATTCTTCCAAATGAAGCGAGCTATAGAGAGATCGTTAGAGCCTGGTTTAATAATTCATGGATCAAGCAAGTAATTTCTACGGCTGCAAAGTTGGATTTTAAGGTTGTCATCACCTCGGATCATGGAAGTATTCGAGTGCAGCACCCCACCCAGATTCTGGCTGATCGCGAGGCATCAACCAACATAAGATTTAAACAAGGTCGAAATCTGAAACCGAATACAAAAGATGCATGGTATATTGATAACCCAGAAAGAATTCGATTACCATCCAATTCCAGCACAGATACCTTGGCTATAGCACAAAAGATGTATTATTTCCTTTATCCTAACAATTATCGTAAATATCAAACAAAATATGCAGATACCTATCAACATGGCGGTCTTAGCATGTGGGAGATGATCATTCCACTTATCAGCCTGGATCCAAAGTAATGTTCGAGTATCACTTTCATACAGGTGGTAGCGATGAAACAAAGGCGCTCGCGATGAAGCTGGCGGCTCAGTTAAGACCGGGTGAAGTGCTGGCTATGTCAGGTGATCTGGCAAGCGGAAAAACTACATTTACTCAGGGGATCACACAATATTTCCAAATAGAAGAGTATGCGTTAAGTCCGACCTTTACATATATCAATGAATACCACGGAAAGACGCAAAATATTGTCCATATTGATGCCTACAGATTAACGAGTGGGAGCGAGCTGGTCGCAATGGGGCTTTGGGATTATTATAATTCCGGGGCAATCATTATTATCGAATGGGCAGATATTGTTGCCGATGCAATTCCAGAAGATGCAATTGGACTAAGCTTCAAGACAGCAAGTGGTAACGAAAATGGAAGAGAGATCAAGATTATTTCACCCAGAGATCTAAGTCTGTAAAATGATTATTGCCTGTGATACATCGTCTGTTGTTTGCTCAGTTGCAGTAAGCCATCACGGACAAATTCTTGAGAAATGGTCGGATAGTGGGTCCCAAATCCATATTGAAAAGCTATCTCCCTTTTTAGAGCAAGCATTGAGGCTCTGTCACTCCAGAACAGAAGGTATTGATGCTCTCGCTCTTGCCATTGGCCCTGGCAGTTTTAATGGACTGAGGATCGGTCTGGCGAACATGAAGGCTCTTGCTTTATCTTTAAATTTGCCCTTGATCCCCATATCAACTATAGATGCAATGGCTCGGGGATTGGGTGCAGATGTAAAACGGTATGGAAGAGGCGTGGTATTTTCTCACAGAAACTATGTCCACTTCGCCGATTATGATTTAAAGAACTGGGACCCTTCCAAGGAACGGGAATATTTTTACGGCCCATGGGGGGATCTTCTTGACAGCAAAATAGATTTTTATTTTGGAACGATTGATCGGGGTCTTGCTGAATGGTTGAAGGGCGAAGGAAAACCCCTTGCAGAGAGATTCCTGAATGTTAAGGCAGATGCATCTACTGTTGCCCTTCTTGCTGAGTCCAGACTGGCAAAAGAAATCCCTGATCTCGATCAATTGGAACCATTTTATAACGCCATTTACGAGGCAAAAAAATGGGTTCCCCCGCAGTTTTAAAGCAGGGATCGGGTAACAGAGTTTCCAATTGAATGCATTTTTCAAGGATGAAAAAAGAATTACAAATTGGTCATCCTCGCTTTATTGGTTATTATGTCAATGGGGCTAAGATCGTTTAGCAATTAAGGGAAAGCAGATGAGTTGGTTTCGTCGTAAAGATAAAAATATTCAAACCGAAAGTTCGGAAAAGAAGGATATCAAAGAAGGCTTGTGGGTTAAATGTCCAAGCTGTAGACAAATCCTTTATAAAGCGGAATTAATTCAAAGCAACAATGTTTGCTATAAATGCGGGTACCATTTTAGGATTCCTGCTGGCAATTATGTAGATATCATCCTGGATGAAGCTGGGAGAGAAAGTCATTTTCTGAATATTAAACCTCAGGATCCGCTAAAATTCAAAGCTCAAAAAAAATATAGTGACCAGCTTGTTGCTGCTCAACAAAAAACAGGTCAGAACGATGCAGTCAGGGTTATCGAGGGCTTGCTGAATG
Source organism: Fidelibacterota bacterium (assembly GCA_021734325.1). Lineage (GTDB taxonomy): Bacteria > Fidelibacterota > UBA8477 > UBA8477 > JABMPR01 > JABMPR01. The sequence goes on from JAIPJF010000017.1 coordinate 11,247, forward strand.
GAAAATCAGTCATTCTTGCAGTTATGGATTTCTCGTTTATTGGCGGGAGTATGGGGTCTGCTGTCGGTGAGCTTCTGTCAAAGGCCACCGGTCTTGCAAGGGAGAAGAAATTTCCCCTGATCATTGTTTCCGCCTCAGGTGGTGCCCGGATGATGGAGGGCGCCTATTCACTCATGCAAATGGCTAAGACATCTGCAAAATTAGGTCAATTGGCTGAGGAAAAAGTCCCATATATTTCTGTCATGACAGACCCTACTACAGGAGGGGTGACAGCCAGTTTTGCAATGCTGGGTGATATAAACATTGCTGAACCTGGAGCCTTGATCGGATTTGCTGGTGAGAGGGTCATCAAGCAAACTATTGGCGCGGATCTGCCAGAAGGCTTTCAGAGAGCAGAATTTCTGCTTGAAAAAGGTTTCCTGGATTTGATTGTATCCAGGGATAACCTCAAGCAGCAGATATCTGAAATTCTTGATATACTCTATGTCCAAGCCTAAGATTTTATTAACAAATGATGATGGTATCAACGCTCAGGGGATTATCACTCTAGCTGAATCATTAGCGGATATGGCCGAATTGTACATCGTTGCGCCAATTTTTGAGATGAGTGCAATGGGCCATGCCATAACCATCTCTGACCCTCTTAAAGTGACTGAAATTTATCGAGATGGTCATCACTTCGGCTGGGGTATTGGTGGTACACCGGCTGACTGTGTTAAACTCGCTATCAATGGCTCACTCATTCCCAGACCTGATATGGTTATTTCAGGAATAAACCAGGGTGCGAATGTGGGTGTTGATATCATTTATTCTGGTACTGTATCTGCGGCGTATGAGGGCACCATTCTGAATATTCCTGCAATGGCAATTTCTTTAGATTCCTTTACCCAGACTGATTTTTCAGATGCAGCCAAAGTTGCCCGGGTATTGGTTTCCAAAATATTGGAAGAGGGATTGCCCCAGGGAACCTTGCTAAACGTTAATGTCCCCTCTGGACCCTATGAATCTTTTAAGGGATATCAAATTACATCCCAGGGGAGTGGGACATACGAAGAAAAGCTTGAACGACGTGAAGATCCAAGGAAACGTGTATATTATTGGTTGTACGGAACCCGTATATACAAAAATGATAATCCTGAATTTGATGAAAATGCCGTTCGAAATGGGTTCGTATCTGTTACACCGCTACACTATGAATTAACCAATAAATCGTTTATGGATTCTTTACGATCCTGGAAATTAGGAAAAGATTAGAAAAACATGCATGAACTCGCCCTCATATTAGATTTTGGATCGCAATATACACAATTGATCGCCAGAAGGGTGCGGGAGGAGCAGGTTTACTGCCGAATTGAACGTTCTGACATTACAGCAGAACTAATCCGCAAAATGGATCCCAGAGCTATCATCCTATCGGGGGGACCGAATAGTATCTTTGAGGAAGGAGCTCCCCAAATAGATCCAGATATTTTTGATCTGGGAATTCCTATCCTGGGAGTGTGTTATGGCTTGCAATTATTAGCAAGACACTATAATGGAATGGTTACACCAGGAGAGACCAGGGAATATGGACCAATGGGCATAAAATTCCCGACTGAGAGTGCTCTGTTCAAGGACGTTGAGGAGAATTCCCAGGTATGGATGAGTCATGGTGACCATGTAGAGTCCATAAGTGAATCATTTGATATCATCGCCAGATCTTCAGGCGGTTTGATTGCTGGTCTAGCACATAGATCCAAACCGATCTATGGTGTGCAGTTTCACCCGGAGGTAAATCATACGGTCCAGGGACAAACGATGATCAGCAATTTTCTTTTCCGAATTGCCAGATTTAGTCGTGATTGGACATCTTCAAGTTTTATTGAATCTTCAATTAAAAATATTCAAGATACGGTAGGAGATAAAAAGGTCCTCCTCGGTTTGAGCGGTGGGGTTGATTCATCCGTATTAGCATTTCTCATGCATGAGGCAATAGGGGACAATTGTATTCCTGTCTTTATTAACAATGGTCTACTAAGAACAAACGAAACTGCTGAAGTAAAATCACTTTTTGAAGCTTCCCATATCAAGATATACCAGTATGACTACTCTCAGATCTTTCTGTCCGAGTTGGCGGGTATAAAGGATCCGGAAAAAAAGAGAAAGATCATTGGTCGAGTCTTCATCGAATCATTTGAAGAAGTGGCAAATACTTATTCGGATATTGAGTTTTTAGCTCAGGGCACTCTTTATCCGGATGTGATAGAAAGCGGTTCTTCCTCGGGCTATGCGGTAACTATCAAGAGCCATCACAATGTTGGGGGACTACCGGAAAAGATGTCCCTGAAAGTTCTTGAACCCTTTAAGGAGCTTTTTAAAGATGAAGTTCGTGCAGTAGGCAGAATACTGGGTGTTCCTCCTAAAATCATAGGTCGGCACCCCTTTCCAGGTCCAGGTTTGGCTGTCCGGTGTTTAGGGGAAATTACTGTGGAACGTTTGAACATTTTAAGGGCAGCCGATAAAATATTTATTGAGACTTTGTATGAAACTGGTTGGTATGATAAGATCTGGCAGGCCTTCTCTGTAATTCTTCCTCTACAGACAGTTGGTGTCATGGGAGATAAGCGTACCTATGAAAATGTGCTGGCAATCAGAGCGGTCCATAGTCTGGATGGCATGACTGCTGATTGGGTAAGAATTCCTTATGAAATCCTAGCCGAGGTTTCGAGTAAAATTGTCAACTCAGTTGCCGGTGTGAATCGCGTTGTTTACGATATTACCTCCAAACCTCCCGGAACTATTGAATGGGAATAGCATTGAAATTCATGTGTGAAATATAATCAAGGATTAAATACTTAATAATGTGCGGAATTGTCGGATATGTAGGTAAAAATAATGGTGTTCCTGTTGTGATGGAGGGATTACAGCGTCTGGAATATCGCGGGTATGATTCATGTGGTATTGCTCTGCTCAATGGTGGTGGTATTGAACTAGAAAAGGTCACCGGGAAAGTAAGTGAATTGATGCAGACGATCGCGCCTCGGCAGATGAAGAGCGGCGTCGCAATTGGACATACTCGCTGGGCAACGCATGGGATGCCAAGTCGGGCAAATGCACATCCTCATATCAGTCAAGACGGCAAAATTGCTGTAGTTCACAACGGTATCATTGAGAACTACAAGGTCCTTAGGGATGAACTTGAGAATACAGGTTATATATTTAGTAGTGAAACAGATACAGAGGTGCTGGCGGCCTTGATTTGCCAGGCATACAGCGGTAATCTCGAACACGCTGTTCGTGAAGCGCTTTCTTATGTTGTTGGCGCCTATGGACTTGCGATCATTCATGCGGATGAGCCAGAGAAAATCGTATGTACACGCAAAGGCGCACCCCTTATCATGGCGGTAGGTGAAGATGAATATTTTGTTGCCTCAGATGTTGCCGCAATATTGAAATACTCTAAGAATGTGATCTATTTGGAGAATGATGAAATTGGAGTTATCACACGAGATGGGATCAAGACATACTCGAGTGATGATGAACAGATATCAAAAAAAATTCACAAGATTACATTTAAGCTTGAAGAAGTTGAAAAGAGTGGCTATGAGCATTTTATGCTCAAGGAGATATTTAGTCAGCCGCAAACAATTTATGATGCCATGAGAGGTCGCCTCCTCCCAGAGGAAGGGAATGCCCACCTTGGTGGTATCGATCACATGACAGGGGCCATCCTCCATGCTGATCAACGTTATTTCACAGCATGTGGTACTTCCTGGCATGCTGCGCTCATCGGCGAGATGATGTTTGAGCAATTTGCCAGACTTCCCTGCGAAGTTGAATATGCAAGCGAATTCCGCTATAGGGAACCCCTTGTTGATGCAAAATCCATTGTATTTGCTATCAGTCAATCAGGGGAAACTGCAGATACCTTGGCTGCGATTCAGGAAGCAAAGCAAAGAGATGCAAAAGTACTGGGAATCTGTAATGTTGTGGGAAGCTCAATTGCACGAGAGACAGAAGCAGGAGTTTATATCCATGCTGGTCCTGAGATCGGTGTCGCTTCAACAAAAGCCTTTACTTCCCAGGTGACAGTATTGTCCTTACTCACCCTTAAACTTGCTCGACTCATGGGGATGAGTCAAGAAAATGGGAAGGCAATATGTCAAAGCTTACAGAAATTACCCGAAAATGTTGAATGGGTTTTAAAACAAGCGGATCAAATCGCTGAGATTGCTAAGTTATATTCTGATGCTTCCAATTTTCTATATTTAGGGAGGGGTGTCAATTTCCCAGTTGCACTTGAGGGGGCTCTGAAATTAAAAGAGATCTCCTACATTCATGCCGAAGGTTATCCGGCTGCAGAAATGAAGCACGGTCCAATAGCCCTGATTGATGAATCAATGCCCATCGTTGCCATTGCACCTCAGGACAAGACCTATGACAAACTGATCAGCAACATCGAAGAGGTCAAAGCACGCAAGGGTCGTGTTATTGCCTTGGCAACGCAGGGGGATGAACGGATAAAGGATATTGCAGATCACGTGCTCTATGTACCGCCTGCTCTCTCATTCACAGCCCCGATATTAAATGTGATACCGCTTCAATTATTATCCTATTACATCGCAGTCGAGCGTGGCTGTAATGTTGATCAACCGCGAAATTTAGCAAAAAGTGTAACAGTGGAATAAATCGATGCGTTATTTGTTAATTTCATTGTTATTCCCTTTAATCCTCCTGAGCGCACGCCCCGATTTTAAAGAGGGTGTTTCACTTTACAATCAAGGTGCTTATTGGGAGGCGCTGCGCATATTTGCTGAGCTCGCAGAAGAAGATATTTCACTCAGCCCCCAACAATCAGCGGCATCTTATATGCGCATCCGCTGTTATAACAAGCTGGGATATGGACAGCGAGCCCTGATGCTGGCACGACAATTTCCTGTTACTTATCCAGAGAGTGAATATCTTGACGATCTTTCATTTCTAATTGGTGAAATATATCTCTCCCTCGGCGACCCAAGAGAGGCTGCCTGGTCTTTTGCAAATGCCGCCATAACTACCAATAGTAAAAAAATCCGTAAAGAAGCCCGCGAATATACCGAGTCAGTAATAGGGACTGCCTGCGATGAGCAAGATCTGCACGCATTGGCAACAAAATCGATCGATCGAACAGGTCAATTCCTGGCTCTTCTTGTGGCTGAACGGTTTCTCAGTGATGGTAATAGGGGCGAAGCAATAAATATACTCTTTAATTTAAGACCTTTCATTAAGGAGGATGATCTTCGGAAGCGCGCCATCAACCTTTATGGCAATATTGGTACGACCAAGATGGATACAATTCATATTGCTGTGGTTCTACCGCTTTCAGGAGCGCTTTCCTCCATTGCATCACCCATGCTGAATGGAATCAAATATGCTGCAATGACGTTTATGGACAGCACAGATCAAACGGTTCAGTTGCATATTTATGACAATGCAGGAGATTTATCTGAAAGTATCAAGATTGCCCGCTTAGTAAGCGCAAACCCGAAGATAATCGCCCAAATCGGACCACTGACCAACGAAAATATTAAGGGGACAGCTGCAGTTCTTAACGATACTCATATTCCAATTCTTGCCCCTACTGCAACTGAAAATCATTTGACAAATCTTTCAGAAGATATTTTTCAGTTTCGGGCTACCAGGGAAAGGAAAGCAATGGCCCTCGCTGAGTATGCAGTGAAGACACTCGGTTTGAAAACTTTTGCCATTATTGCTCCCTCCACCGAATACGGTCAGCAATTCGCTGATAATTTTTCTGCACGTGTTGATGAACTTGGCGGCTTGATCCAATATCAGGGTTGGTATGTTGGGGAGCCCACAGATCTATCAAAAGTCCACTTTCGCAAAATTAGAGAGTTAGGGCTGGAAGAACTGTATGAAAAAATGCAAGCTGATTCGCTAAGGTTGGACTCACTCATGAGTGGATTGATTTCAGAAGGTGACTCTATCAATATCTATGAACGGCAGCTCCAGCCAATTCTGAAGAAGCAGCGTCCTACGAGAGCCGACTCGATTCACATATCGCTTTCACATATCGATGGCATGTTCTTTCCCATTCACAAAGGGAGCATCCCATTTATAGCATCCCAACTTGCTTACAATAATCTAGAAACTTATGTATTGGGTGATGAAAATTGGCTTGATAAAGCGACGTTGAAAAAGAATGCACAATATTTCCCAAAATTGACCATTGTTGCCGGGGATCGATTGGAATTCAGGGGACTCGACCCTGAATTTTCGGACGAATATGGGCGCATTTTTAATGCAGAACCAGCTCAATACGATTTAATGGGGTATGATGCCATGGGTATGCTCCTAAATGCTTCTGGGTATTCTGGTGGAATAAGAGGCAATCTATGGGAAGTATTATCCAATTCCCCAACCTATGAAGGAATAGTCCATAAGATTCAATGGGGAGGGGACACCAGACGTGAGAATAACTTGGTATTTCTAATGAAATATGAGGCAAAAGAGTTTAAGCTCGAGGGCTATTTTGATAATTTAGGATTTTTCTCTATGGACAGCACAAAGACGGATAGTATCGATTTGGAGTTACCATCAGAGACAGACTGAGAATATTAAAACCAGAAAAACTTAAAGTACCTCCACACATTAAGCTGGGATTCTCCACCCGCCAAGGCGGTGTAAGTCCTGAGCCATTTCAAAGCCTTAATATGTCAATATCTCGTGGTGATCTACCCTTGAACGTTAATCAAAATAGGCGTCTTTTCCTTGATGCCCTTGGCGTTCCTGAATCTGGACTTGCCCAGGCAGTGCAGATAAGCCGGGATTGCGTTAGACAGGTAGAGACGACAGGAGAATATCCAGATTGTGATGCAATGATCACCAGCTCAACAAAGGTTTATCTGAGTATCTTAACTGCTGATTGCACGCCCATACTGATATGGGCAGATCATAATCCCGTCATCGCTGCTGTCCATTCTGGCTGGCAGGGCTCAGAACTTGATCTGCTTGGGAAGACGATCAAAATGATGATCACTGATTATCATGTTAAATCTGATTCATTGAATCTTGTCATCGGTCCTGGTTTGAGCAGGGAATACTTTGAGGTTGGACCAGAGTTCAGGACGAAATTCCCACCTGCGTATCTGAAGGGTCATCAAGGATCTGGGAAAATATTTTTTGACCATAATGCCTACTTACGTGAATCGGCAATCAGGCAAGGCGTACCAGGTCACAAAATTGAGATATTGGATTATTGCAGCTATCGTGATGAAGATTTATTTTTTTCACATCGTAGGGATAGAGGAATAACTGGCAGGATGATATCAGTGATAGGAATGAGTGAATGAGTAGCGTTAATGCCGCCATATTGGCTGTAATTCAAGGTCTGACAGAATTCTTACCGGTTTCAAGTTCAGGGCACCTGGTCCTCGGAGAGGCTTTATTGGGTTCGCATGCAATTGGCAATAGTATTGCCTTTGAACTGGTCGTCCATTTAGGAACTTTTCTGGCGGTGCTGGTGGTCTTTTGGCGAGATATCCTCCACTTATCAAGTATATTTTTCCCACTTATTATTAAACCGAAGACCTGGTCTTCAGAATACCAGCATAATCCTGAATTCAAGCTATCCATTTTGATGATCATAGCAATGCTGCCTGCTGGTATCATTGGTTTGCTGCTAAGAGATCAGATAAGCGCGCTGTTCTCAGAGCCATTCATGGTAAGCTTGGCATTGCTCCTTACAGGGGCGATGCTTCTATCAACCAAATATTATAAAAAAGCAGAGCAGCCCATCGATTTCAAAAGAGCTGTTCTCATCGGTCTAGCGCAGGCATTGGCGCTTGTCCCTGGAATATCCAGATCAGGGTCGACCATAACCATGGCATTGGCTTTAGGGGTCAAGCAGGAACAAGCTGCACGATTCAGTTTCATCATGGTCCTGCCACTTATTGTGGCCGCAACAGGATTGGAATTTAAAGACCTACTCCAAGTCGGTATCACTACAGATGAAAGTATCACTCTTTTTATCGGTCTGATAGTATCCTTTGTTGTAGGTTTTGTAAGCTTGAAATGGCTTCTCCGAATACTCCGACAGGGAAAATTTCACTATTTTGCCTGGTATTGTTTTGGATTAGCAATAATGGGGATTTTATACTTTTAAGATGGCATCGAGTGCTGAACAATATGCAATCTATTCCCGGGTTATTAATGACCTGAAGGAAGGTACAATTTCCCAAGTCTATTTTGCTACAGGTTCAGATTATTATCTATACAGGCATTTTTTGCACCACCTCCGCTCTGCCTATACTTTGAAATATGGTGACAGTGCCGATCTGCAGCAACGCTGGGGAACTGACCTTAAATCAGTTTCAGATCTTAGCTCACTCCTAGGCGGGGGAGGTTTGTTCTCTTCTGCGAGCCTGGCTCTTGTGCATGAGATTCAGGATGCTGGAATATCTGTTAAAACAAATTTAGCAGAGATTGTAGGTTCACCACCGCCCGGTACAGTCATTTTGATCCATTATTCGATTAGTGAGTATCGATCAGCAAAATGGCTCACTGCCATGCAATCGATCGGGAGGCTTGTGCCACTTAATCCGCCAGACGCATCGATATTACCAAGGATTGTTAAGGATCTGGCCACAAAACATACGCTCAAGCTAAAGGAAGAAGCAATTTTCAGATTAATTGAACAAAGTAGTGGCGAACTTGCCGTCATTGATAATGAACTGGAGAAATTATCAATTTATCTTGAGAACAATATGAAGGAGGTTGACCGAACATTGGTCGACGAAGTGTCTGGTGCATTAGAAAATGCCCAGGTATCCGAATTTATTGATGCAGTGACAGTGCGGGACAGAAAATTGGCAATTCAGACATTGTTTGAGATTGATCGTAGAGGAAAAGAGGGGCTACCATTTTTAGTGTCACTCCTTTACAGAAGATTGATGCAACTCATGGCCTTACATGAAAACTACGAGGCCAGAAAATCAATTGGCAAGGGGATAACCGCTTACTATTTCCTGAAGGAATTGGAACCGTATTCCAGAAATTATAATCTGGCAGAATTGCAAGCAGCCACTGTATCGTTGGCAGATCTTGATCACCAGTTTAGATTAGGCACCATGGATATGCTGTCCTCATTTTCAAGTTGGATCTCAAAATCAGTGTAGATGATGATTGAACACAATTCAATGAGTGATGAGCAGCTTATCGCCGAATTTCAAGGAGGGGATGAGCGCGCTTTCGTCGAATTGGTTGACCGTTATAAAGATCGTCTGGTCAATTTTGTATATCGTTTCCTGAATGACATGACCGACGCTGAGGATCTTGTTCAGGATACATTCCTAAAGGTGTACAAAAAGAAGCACGCTTACAGGGAAATAGCAAAATTCTCAACATGGATCTATACAATTGCCGGAAATCTGGCCCGATCTGAACTGAGAAAACGAAAGCGTCGCAAGACATACACCATGTCAGACCTATCGTTTGATGACAATGAATTTAATCCAGTTGATTCTGATAAAGATACAGAAGGCATTGTTTTTAATAGTTATGCCGGAGAAGAGATTATGAAGGCTATTGATGCCTTGCCTGAACCTTTCAAATCAATCACTATTTTGAGAGATATTCAGGAACTTTCTTATGAGGACATAAGTACAATACTCGACATTCCCATGGGAACAGTCAAATCGCGTGTCAATAGAGCACGTTTGAAATTGCAGGAAACGTTGAGCTACCTAAGGGAGTAATCAATATTTAAAATTGCTATTGCTAGCGTTACACACATTGAGGAATATTAAGTATGCAGAATAACGAATGTAGCTATATTTGTGAACAATTCACTGAGTATCAAGACCAAACACTCTCAATGAAAATAAGATCCCATGTTGACGCCCACCTAGCGATTTGTTCCTCATGTCAATCAAGATTCCAGGAATTGGATATTATCCTCGACCGACTCCACCAGCTATCGCCTATTATGGCTTCCCCCGATTTTACTGAAAAGCTCATGCATAAAGCTCACCAGCAGTCAACAGAAAGTGTTTGGGAGAGATTCTATCAGTCCCCATACAGTCGTATCGCAGGTTTTGCAGTTGCTGCAGGGCTTGTGGCTGCAATTGGGTTGAATATATGGATTGAACCAATTGGACCGGGTTCCTCAAATAGTAATTTTACAGAGAAAAAAATTAATCCCACAGCGGTCTACGCAAATCGTCCTGATAGTATAGGACTGGGAAATGATTCATTACAGCTGCAACCCGGAAAAATCAATTCTGATGGGTCAGTTCTCAAGCTGGTAAGCGATAAAAAATAGTTAATATCGTCCAAAATTGTCCTCAATCGTCTGATTAAATTAATCCCATGATTCCAAGGAGTATCAATTGATTTTGATACTCCTCATATTTAACTTTAACTCTATAGCAAAACTGTCTGTAAAGACGTACAATTATGAATATTTAAAAGGATTGGGTCTTGATCGGATTACCAATAGAAGATGAGCAGGGAAGGATCCGAAAATGACGTTGGCCGATATTGAAGTAGCCAACCTGGATACAAAACCGATCTTTCAGAATCAAGTGAAGAAATCGTTGAGTGTCATCAATACTCTTTATCCAGGCACTTTCGTTTATGTTTATTTACTTGATGAGCGGGGGAGTTTCACTCTAAGGGATTTGGAAACGAATCAGGGACACCTGGTTACAACGATCTCTCCAGAAATGTCCATTTTTGTAATCCTGCAAACACAGAAAGAATTCTGTAGCCATTTGATTGCAAATAAGGATAATTCTGAAATATTCGCTCAGAAGATTCCTGCAGAGTCAGAGTCCTCGCTTATATCGCCCATAGGCTACGAAGATAGCCTGGTCGGATTCCTCTTCACTATCATCCCTGTTGCTCTCGAACCCTCCTCTCTGAATCTTAAGGTATTTGATGATCTTGCGATGAGCCTTGGATCCGCTTCAGTAGCTTCTGAATTATTACATCAATTTAAAAGTAGAAGTGACCAGCTTGCAATCATGCTGGAAGTGAATACGCATTTGAATATGGCGGCTACCAAAGAGGATTATCTTTATGAAATATCGAGATTTGGCAAATATTTTATCCAGTTTGACAGAGCGGTTCTTGTCCTGAAATCCGAGGAAGCTCCAGAATATTTTCTGATTGATTATATTGAAGGTGACAGCATTGGGCTCCAGCTTGGAATGAGCTATCCCCTGTATAATTCACTTGTAAGTCAGTCAATTAACAGTGGGCAGTACTTTATTTATAAAAAAAGTTATGAAGAGAGTCTGGTAGGGATATATCATGACGGAGACACAGATGAATACCCGTATAAGCAAGTTGTTGGTTTTCCATTAGCCAGGATCAAGAATTCCCCAGGGGTATTAATCCTTGAGTCACTTGACGAGCACCCCATCAAGCAGAATGAAATAAATATATTCGGCATGATCAGCCAAGGTCTCGGTGCAGCTCTCAACAGATTCCGACTTTATGAACGGCTGACTAATTATGCCACGGTCGACACACTTACCCATTTATATAATCTTCGGGCTATCAAACAGAGATTCGAAGAAGAGTTAGCCCGTGCTGGACGATATCAAAACTCCTTAGTCGTTCTGTTCCTTGACCTTGATAAGTTCAAGTCGGTCAACGATAATCATGGCCACCTCATGGGGGATTTTGTGTTAAGAGAAACAGCGCAGATAATTAGAGATTCTATCCGTACCAGTGATATCCCCGGTCGCTACGGGGGGGAAGAATTTGTCGTTATAATGGTAAATACAGATGCTCAATCCTGCATGGCCAGTGCACAGAGAATATGCACTGCCATTCATGATCATAATTACGAAATGAACGATGTAAGGATCACAACTAAGATCAGTATTGGTTTAGCTGAATATCCTAAGGATGGTAGCAATATGCAGGAATTGATTCAATCAGCTGATACTGCCATGTATACTGCAAAAGCAAGAGGTGGCAATCAGGTCATCCAATATGAGAAAGGGATGGTGCCCAAATCAAAAGTAAATTAAATCGATGGTATCTTATCATTTTTATTGGTATCACCCAAGGGTCATTTAGTCTTGCTTCAGCTCAAACTATTGACTTCCCGAGAATAATTCTTTCCAACGTCCCTTTTGAAGTAAACTGGGCTGGATTTACAGAAGTATCAGACCAGAATCCAATTGTTTTAAAGGGTTTGCCAGACGGTCCGCTAATTCTAACAAGCAATGAAGGGAATGTTATGATGCATCTTAGCAAGGATGCATTGATTGAGGCTAGCAGCTCAGATGGACTTATCTTAAAAAAAGAATTATCAGTGATCCCTGGTTGGTTAAGCCTTCTACCACCACTTCTGGCAATCATTCTGGCTCTCCTGACAAAAGAGATGCTGATTTCCTTGTTCTCTGGAATTTGGGTGGGCGTTACTATCATGCTCAGCTATAACCCTGTAAATGGATTCCTTCACTCACTGGATGGCTATATTGTTGATACTGTAGCAAATTCGGGGCATGCGACCATTCTTATGTTTACCTTTGGATTCGGTGGTCTGGTTGGGATCATTCAGAAGAATGGGGGGCTGGCAGGTGTCGTGGCAATTGCAGCCCGATATGCAAAAACCCGAGTTAGGGGTCAGGTAACCACCGCAGCGATGGGTCTATTCATCTTCTTCGATGATTATGCAAATAGCTTGCTCGTAGGCAACACGATGAGACCATTCACCGACAAATTGAGAATCAGTAGGGAGAAACTTAGTTATATAGTGGATTCAACTGCTGCCCCCGTTGCCAGCGTTGGTTTGATAAGTACCTGGATCGTTTTCGCCATGTCTCTCCTTGACGGTCAGCTGCAGGTGCTGGATATACACACCAATGCCTACCTCATTTTTCTATTGTCGATCCCCTTTAGTTATTATGCGATACTGGCCATTATCTTTGTTTTTATGAATGCGTTGATGAAACGTGAATTTGGGCCGATGCTCATTGCCGAAAGGAGGGCGATTAATTCAGGGGCTGTGCTGAGACCGGGGGCGAATCCATTGTCCGATGATTCCCTCTTAAAGAGCGCCATCCCTGAGAATATCCCGCACAGATGGTACAATGCCGTTATTCCAGTCTTAATTGTTATTTTTATGACCATGCTTGGTATGGTCATAACTGGTATGCCGGATTCCTTCCCTGAGAATTCTGGATTATTGCAAAAGATACTGGTGATCATGGATAGCACCAATTCCAGCCAAGCCCTGCTCTGGGCAAGTTATATTGCTGCTGTTATTGCGATTCTAATGGCCTTAAGCCAAAAATTGCTCTCCCTGAAGAAATCCCTCGAGGCTTGGTTTGAAGGTGCCAGGACAATGCTTCTAGCAACAATTATTCTTGTTTTGGCATGGAGTCTAGGCTCAGTCTGTACCGACATCCATACTGCAGACTTCATCGTTCATCATACCCGAGATTTTATTTCCCCGGCGTTTTTGCCAGCCATCACCTTTATCATCGCAGCTTTGATCAGTTTTGCTACAGGCACATCATACGGAACCATGTCAATTTTAATCCCCCTGATTGTACCGCTGGCAGTTCAACTTTTTGGAGGTGTGCATGAAGTGATGTTCTGGGCAACCTTTTCAGGGATAATAAGCGGTGCGACTTTTGGCGATCATTGTTCACCAATATCTGACACCACAATACTATCCTCGCTGGCAAGTGGAGCTGACAATGTTGACCATGTTCAGACCCAGCTACCCTACGCCCTGGTGGTAGGGGGAACGGCAGTATTGTTTGGTTTTCTTCCGATTGGCATGATTTCTGGTGCGACATATTTAACCGGTATCCTTCTCTATATATTAAGCATATCTGCATTATATCTTATACTGCGATATTTCGGGACACTGCTACCGGAGCATGCTCTACCTGCTGAGGAGTACCCTGGTAATTAATACGATCAGAAAAAGATTAATCTGCTCGATTCTAATACTCATCGCTGCGAGTTCCGTGTCGACGACACACGCAATGGATTCTGTTCGTACCTATGACACGCGAGCCATTGAAGCATTCATGGAGGGCATGGATTTAGAGGCAGCTGGAAATTTATCTCAGGCGATAAGTGCCTATAAAAGGGCATTATCATTTGATCCAGAAACCCTTGATATATTGTTATCCTTAGCAAAATTATACCTCCAGACAGATAAAGTGGCGCTGGCAAAAGGAACACTTGAGAAAGTTATTTCTCTTAATCCCCATGATCTTCAAGCTTTGGAACTCCTTGGTGAAATAGCACAATCGAATTTAGAACATGAATTGGCACTAAGTTATTTTGAGCGCGTGCTTGATATAGAATATGATAATGACTATGCGATTCTCCAAACTGCCCAGATATATCACGTGTTGGGAGATAGTATTCGTGAAGCGGAATACTTGATCAGACTTTGGGAATTGGATACTGACAGGGTGGCAGCCTTGCAACGTGCCGAAAGTATTTTCTTAAATGCAAATGATTATACAAGAATTACTGAATTGTATGACAAACTGATTAAACGAATGCCTACCCAAACAGATTTGGTTGGACGTCAGATACGTCTATTCCTTGGGATGAACCGCTTTTTTGAAGCAGAAGCCCTGATGGACTCCCTCATCAATGTTGCCCCACGATCCATAGAGCTTCAAAGTATGAAAACAGATCTGGTTAAGGTCATGCACGGTGAAATGGCTGCTGTAGATTATTTGAGTGATGTTGTAGAGGAGTTCCCTGAATCCTGGGAGTTAAAGCTCAAATTAAGTCAACTCCTGATAGATGCTGGAGAATCCATTAATGCCCGACAAACTTTGGAGGAAATATTAGCTGTAAAACCAGAGCAGGGGAATGCTGTGTCGATGTTGATCTGGACCTATTTGGATGTTGATGACGTAACCAGGGCCAAAGAAGTGCTTGAAAATTATCTCCCTGCCTTTCCTGAGGATTTCTTCCTGCATCGGCTCATGGGAAACATACTCTATGAAATTGCTGACAGCTACGGAGATTCCCTCCATTATCAGCAAGCACTTGATGCCCAACGAAACGCCTTGAAACTTCGGCCAGAAGATCAGCAGACTTTACATATGATTGCCAACACACTGGAACATTTGGGACGAAGGGAAGATGTACTGCAAACCTATCTCGATCTAATTGAAATTGATGAGAATGATGATCTGGCCTTAAATAACTACGCGTATATGTTAACTGAAGGAGATGTAAGCGAAGATACTTTGCGGCTGGCAGCAGAATATGTCGAGCGTGCGCTAGCAGTCAATCCTGAAAGTGCTCCCTATCTGGATACGGCAGGGTGGATTTATTTTAAGCTTGGTCACGTACAACTTGCCAGAGATTTTATCGATAGATCGTTGTCCATTAACCCTGACAACCCTGAGGTTTTGATGCATATGGGAGATGTTTTGGAGTATCTTGGAAAGTCAAATGAAGCCTACATCTATTACATGCGCGCAAATGGCTTGAAATAACTGAAGTGGAATCTGAAAATCGCGAAGCGTAACATTAGAAATAATAAGGACGGTACCTTGAGTTTAATAAGCATAGTTGTTCCTGTCTATAATGAAGAAGAATCCATCGTCGAACTCTCTAGGCAGATTAGAGAGACAATTGAGCCCACTGATTATGAATATGAGATCATATTCATTGATGATGGTAGTCAGGATGCTTCCTATAAAATTATGCAGGCATTGAGTCAAGATGATCCAAGAATCATATCGATTGGATTCCAAAGAAACAATGGAAAGGCTGCTGCACTCAACACAGGTTTTCAAGAATGCAACGGTGACTATGTGATCACGATGGATGGTGATCTTCAGGACAATCCAGCTGAAATACTGGATCTGATCGCTGTTCTTGACTCTGGATGGGACATGGTCTCAGGTTGGAAAAAGGTTCGACATGATCCAATTGGAAAAAGATGGCCATCAAAATTGTACAATTTTACGGTAGCAAAATTTTCGGGAATTCCCATTCATGACTTTAACTGTGGTCTAAAGGCTTACACCAGGAAAGTCGTTAAAAATATTGAATTATATGGTGATCTTCACAGGTATATACCTGTTCTTGCGAAACAGAAAGGTTTTAGTTGCACAGAGAAGGTCGTGCAGCATCGCGCAAGAAAATTTGGACAGTCCAAATATGGATTTAAGAGGATCTCAGGATTTTTTGACCTCATTACCGTGGTATTTATTTCAAAATTTATCGAAAAGCCCCTGCATCTGTTCGGAATGGTCGGTATGAGTTCACTCATGGCCGGTGTGCTCATAGATTGTTATGTTCTCTATCTGAAATTTGTCCTTCATGCATCATTCCAGAAACATATGGCCTTACTGCTATCAGGCGTTTTACTCATCATTGTTGGTATTCAATTTATTTCCCTGGGTCTCCTCGGGGAAATGATGACAGTAAGCAGAAAACGCCCGGAACCTGTCATAAAAGATAGGACCCATGCCGAAAACTAATACTGCACTACCTTTTTCCGCAATGTCAGTCTGCTATTTTGGTACATACGAAAGTCGATATCCCAGGAATCGTGTATGTATCAAAAGCCTGGAAAGTCAAGGTATTACTGTACATGAATGCCATGTTCCCCTATGGGAGTTGCAGGAACACAAAGGAGCCGCATTTGGCTTCACACTCGGCTTCGCCATTCGCTATCTCTTCGCTCAATTAAGATTAATCATTAAATTCATCACCCAACCCCATGCAGATATCATCATGGTAGGCTATATTGGTCAGCTTGACATATTCAGTGCCTGGCTACTGTCAAAGCTGACTGGAGCAAAATTAGTATTTAATCCCCTTGTTTCTCTTTATGACACAGTCGTTTCTGACAGAGGCTTTATGTCAGGGACATCCTTGAAGGGGAGATTTCTCAAACGTCTGGATAAAGTAGCCTGTGAACTTTCTGATCTGGTTATCCTGGACACCCAAGCGCATATCAGCTACTTCAAAGAGGAGTTGGGGATCAGAGATACAACCTTTGAACGCATATGGGTTGGGGCTGATGAGGATATATTTAAACCAGGAAAGGGGAGTACAGATGACAGAGAATTCAAAATTTTATTCATTGGAAAATTTATCCCCCTCCATGGTTTATCCAAAATCATAGATGCCGCTAAAGCATTGGAGAATGATCCAACTATCAAATTTACATTTGTCGGTGATGGACAATTGAAGCCGGATATTCTGAAACAGTCAGAAGAACTGAGCTTGAAGAATGCCACGTTCATTGACCACATTGAGTATCAAGAATTAGGAAAAATGATAGATGCTGCTGATCTGGTTTTGGGAATATTTGGAGACTCAGACAAGTCTTACCGTGTGATCCCAAACAAACTTTTTCAGGCATTGGCCGTGGGGAAGCCAGTCCTTTCGTTGGATAGTCCGGCAGCCAGGGAGCTTTTGGTTGACGGAAAAACTGCCTTTTTATCTGAGGGAGAGATACAGGTTATGGTCGATCGAATTATCCAGATTAAAGAGGATAAGCCGCTCAGATTGCAGGTTGGCAGGAATGGATTGGAATTATTCAGGAAAGAATTGAACCAGGAGTGCTTGGGCAAGTTACTCGTGGAATCACTTCAGTTGGTTAAAAATGACTGAACGCAGAAAAAACATACTTCAGGGACAGGATATTATCCTTATCTCCAATCAGATGCTGGAAGATCGATATTGGACTTCGAAGCAATATATTACCCAGGAGCTGAAGAAGCAGAATCGTGTACTCTATGTGGAAGCCAACTACTCTTTTGGAAAGTTATTCCTCGGTATTATGCAAAAAACCTGGCCCGTTGCGCCCTTTGGATCACTCAGGAATATTGAAGACAGTCTTTGGGTATTGACTCCTTTTCCCCGATTGCCCTGGAGAAATCAGTTTCGATTTTTTGGATGGCTTAATCAAGTTCTCTTGAAATACAAAATCAAGAGAGCCATACGAGTCATTAATTTTGATCGACCTGTTTTGTGGACATTTCTCCATCAAACAGCAGATATTGTATCTACTTTAAATGAAAAGGTAGCCATTTATCATTGTGTTGACGACTGGCCTGCGCTCCTGCCCATGGCAAAGATGGGGAATCCAAAGACAATTATTGCTGACGAAGATCACTTAATTCGGAAAGTTGACATCGTTTTTCGGGTATCAGAGAAACTGCTCTCAGATCGCAGCGTGGAGAACACACCGCTCGTTGAGATACCCAACGGTGTTGACTTTGAGCGCTTCAACGCTGCCCTGCATGAAGAGGTAAACGTCCCATCAGATTTAAAGGACCTCTCAAGACCAATCATTGGTTTTTCAGGATCCATCGGACCCTGGATAGACATCGATCTGATCAGAAAAGTGGCGCAAAAAAATCCCGAAGCAAGTGTTGTTCTCATTGGCCTGAACGAAAAAAATTCCAGGCTTAAGAGCCTGTTGGAAGAAAAAAATATTCATTTTCTTGGTATGAAGCAACGAACTGAAGTCCCCAACTACCTGGCAAATTTCGATGTTTGTCTCATGCCCTTTGACAAGGGGCAGGTGGGTGAAGGGCTTTTACCATTAAAAATGTTTGAATATTTAGCTGTTGGCAAGCCGATCGTTGCGATATCTTCTAAAACGATGCATGATTTCATCAATGTATTGTTTTTAGCGGAGGATGATGATTCATTTCTGGCAAAAATGGATGAAGCAATTCAATCTGCAGGGAAAAGTGAATTAATAGAGGCCAGAATAAGGGTTGCTCAGGATTACAGCTGGGAGAAGCGAGTACAGCAATACGGGCTTCAAATTGATACGTATTTACATGCCTGACCAAAAAATATGGATATGGAGTGGTGAATGGAAAGCTCAATGAAAACGTGGCAGATATGGACGCTTATGGTCGTGCTGTTATTCACTGCGATCATATTTCTATATCAGGAACCAGTTATAAAGGGTGAAAAACTTTCAATCGCAGATGTAAAATCTCAAGGGATCATTTTCGAAAAGAATCGGACTGAATATAAGGCTGAATTTGGCGAAAATCCTCAATGGTATCCTTACATATTCGGCGGGATGCCCTTCCAGGCATCAGGAACATACCGTTTGCAGTATACCCTGGAGACGCTGTATAAAATAATTCCACAATCTCTCCGGAACCGATTAGCGGTTGGATTTACATTTAATATTCTGGCTGGTGGCATATTCATGTTACTGCTCTTACGATCGTATGGATTAAGCTATGTCGCTGCCTTTACAGGATCCATGGCCTTCATATTTTCGACCAAAGTGCTGGGCACCCCACACACAAATCGTATTGTCACCTTTATTCATCTTCCCCTGATTCTGTATGCGTTGCGAATGGCGGTAAAATCTCGGAAGTGGGTATATTTTGTGCTCCTTGGAGGTGCAGTTGGCTCTCAGATCGGGAGCTATCATCCACAGGTGGCCTTCTATGGTTTAATGCTTATTGGATTGTACACACTCTACCGATTTGGTTGGAGCATCAAGGAAAAAGAGTCCTGGTCAAGCATCGGGCAATTTGCAGGCATGTGGGCTATCTCCTTAGGGGTGGGCTATTTAATGGCCTCTGTTGTTCTATTGCCGATGCAGGAATATCTACCTTACTCAATTCGTGGTGCCGGAGATGGTACGGGCGGGGGCAGTGCTGGATTGTCATTTGGGTATGCAACAAGCTGGTCGTTTAGCTGGGATGAATTATTTACTTTTATTATCCCCTCGTTCAGCGGACACAGTGGGAATACCTATTGGGGTGATTCTCCTTTTACATCTTATCCTCATTATCTGGGTGTTGTCACTGTCATCCTGGCCATCGCCGGTTTTGCATGGGGACGGAAGCGGAAGGACTTCTGGTTCTTTGTCGGACTCATCGTGATAACCCTTTTAATCGCAATGGGTCGAAATTTTGCTCCATTATCCAAATTCCTCCTCGCCTATTTGCCATACTTCAACAAATTCAGGGAACCATCCATGATTTTGATCCTGACCATCATGGGAATCGCAGTTGTGGCAGGATGGGGAATGGAAGCAATTCTGGAAAGAGTCAAATTGGATGCCACTGAAAAGACTGTAGCTCTCTTGCAGAAGTTGCTCATTGGAACAGGTGCAGTATTATTGTTGGCAATTCTTTTTAAAAACGACCTCGCAGCATTCATGGATGGAGTATACAGGAACGCTGATCTGGCAAGAGATCGTATGGGTCAATATAGTTCGACGGCACAGGCACAGGCATTTTATAGAATTCGGTTTGGAATGTTCCATCGTGATTTGATGCTGGCGTGTATCTGGACGATCGCCTCATTAACCTTGTTGTGGGCGGCTTTTGACAAGCGCCTATCCGTAAAAACAATGGCTATTACAATTCCTTTACTTTTATTCACGGATCTGGTAATTCAGGGAAGAATGGTGATACCTGAAATGTTTGAAAGATCTTCTCTTTCGGAAAGAGTCCCTAGAGAAACGAATGCGATCAAATTCCTGAAATCAGATCATGAACTATACCGTGTATTTCCACTGAACCTTATCACGACCAATGAATACGCCTATTTTGATATTTCTTCAATTGGTGGCTACCATGCGGCAAAAATGTCAAAATACCAGGAAATCATTGATGCCCGGCTATTCAATAGCTTTAATTTCTTACGCACTGCGAATACCAAGTATTTTATCAGCCGTCAGCAGATAAATCATCCGTCCTTGATTGAAAGTTTTACAGATGATCAGAATTTCATTTATCGATTTAATGACTTTTTACCGAGAGCTTATGCTGTCGGTGAATATGTCCTAGCTGATACAAAGGAAAAAACCTTCGAGATATTGCAGTCTGACAGCTTCGATGTGGGAAAGACTGTCATATTGCACGAACTGATCCCAGATATGGAAAAGGGTAATGGTGGTACAGCCAAAATCACGTCCTGGCAACCTCAGCGATACGAAATTGAAGTTTCCATGGAAGGTCCAGGTTTTCTCTGTTTAAGTGAGGCCTGGTACCCGCCAGGTTGGAGTGCAACCGTAGATGGGTCAGATGTGGATATTTTGCGGGCCAATCATACTTTTCAAGCGGTTCCACTAAGCTCAGGCCAACATTTGGTTGTTTTTTCCTTTGAGTCAAAAAAATTCGCAGCGGGAGTCGCATTGAGCAGAAGTATATTTGGTCTTATAATTCTCCTCTTGCTTGGGAATGCTCTATATCAAAATAAAGCCCAAATATTGAATAAATTCAGGAAACCTTAATGCACCTTGCTCTTTGCACACAGCAATTTGGCAATTATTGGTCAGGACTCGGGACTTACTCGACGCTCTTAGCCAGAGGACTTGCAAAGAGAGGCATTAAGCTTACTATCATCTCCCCAGGGGATCCTCTGGCGGACCTGGATGCCAATTATATAAAGATAAGACCATCGTCTTGGGACCCAACCCACGGTGGCTGGTTCAGCCTAGCCCGCGCATACCGGAAACAATTGCGCAGTATTGATGCTGATATAGTCCATTTTACCGATGCGCGAGAAGCTCTGGGATATTCTGGGAAGATTCCTGCACTGGGTACACTTCATGATGATTATTTCGCTCGGCACCACTGGGTACCCTGGTATTATCGTAAGGATTATGTGGATTGGGTGAAGCGGTACTTGTATTACTCCTTTGTTAGTTGTGCTGAGCGGCGAGCACTAAGAAATTTGAATATGCTCATTGCCAACTCTGAGTCCACTGCCCATACTATTTCCAATCGCTATGTCATTGATCATGAAAGGATTCAAACGATATACATTCAGCCAGTATTGAAGGCAGCTTCAAATTCAGGTACCACAGTATCCGATGATTCTCCAAAGACCCTTCTGTTTGTTGGAGGGAATATCCAAAGGAAGGGGCTGCCAAACGTTTTGAGAGCCATGGCCATGATGAAGGCAAGGAATCCAAAATTAATATTGAGAGTGCTGGGAAAGAATCAGAATATTGAAAAAATGCGAGAGCTAGCCAGTAGGCTGGGACTAAAAGAGCAGGTGAGGTTTGACGGTTGGGTGCATCCCAGTGAAATGACAAATTATTATCAAAAATCCTCTATCTTCATTATGCCGTCGCTTATGGAGGGCTACGGTCTTGTCTTTCTTGAAGCAATGTCCAATGGAGTGCCAGTCATAGGAGGAAATGTTGGAGGTAGCCGGGAACTGATCCAAGATGGAAAAAATGGATTACTGGTGGATCCCCTTGACGTGAATGATATTGCCGGATCGATCGAAACCTTACTAACCGATGATGAGCTTCGGAATCAATTGATATCAGGGGGGCAGGAAACAATCTCCAATCTGGACCCAGATGCCATGATTGATGCCACAATGGATCTTTATAACAGACTTCTGGTGAGAAGTTAGCTTTCATACCACGAGACCCTGCATTGAGAATATATGAATAAAATTGATTTTAGCGATTACCACTCGCTTTTAACAGGTGCTTTCGAGCCAGAATCACACCCGGACTATGTCCCAGATTACACATTCAATCCGATGCAAAGGAGTGGGGAACTGACCAAGCCTCTTATCGATATGAAATGGGTGTCAGACGGTGGGAAAAAGCCGGCATGGCCTGGTGGAAAAGAATTCGCGGTCTGTCTGACACATGATGTGGATGCTGTTTCAATTCGAGACGCAGTTCAAAATTTTAAAAGTATTGGGAATATGCTTGGTAATCTTAGGGCATTTCCATTTTCCTTCGTTGCCAGAAAAATCCCTGCCCGAACGATCCATAGTATAATGGGATGGATCAGGGGGAAAGACGATCTCTGTCAATTTGAGAAATGGATGGAGTTTGAGGATTCATTAGGTGCACGATCAACATTTTTCTTTGCCCCTGGTAAAGTAGGGAAGGCGCATATCACAGACTGCATTTACACATTGGATCAAAAGGTTCACTTCCAGGGAAAGAGTCAGGTCATAGCTGATATGCTTCGAATTATGAGCAAGGGGGGGTGGGAAATAGGGCTTCATCCTTCCTGGAGGAGCCATGATGACATTCTGGAGCTGACAGATCAGAAGGCGCAGCTTGAAATAGCGCTTGGCCATCCAGTTGCAAGCGTTCGTCAGCATTATTTAAAGTATGATGTAAAAAAAACGCATGTTGCTCAGGATAAAGCCGGATTCAAGTATGACAGCACAATGGGCTACAACAATTATGTTGGTTTTCGCCGGGGAACATCCTATCCATTCCAGTTGACAGATGGTGGCAGTGGAAAACGTCTCGATCTCCTTGAGATCCCTCTTTCAATTCAGGACGGAGCCTTGATATTTCCGAAGAAAGGGATGCAGCTGGATGTAAATTCAGCTCTGGATTATATAAAATCAATTACCAAAGAAGTCCAGGGGACAGGTGGTGTATTGAACCTGTTGTGGCATCCAAACCGATATCAAGAAATGGCTTTTTGGCAGCTTTATCAACTGACCTTGAATTATCTCAGAGAGTTGGATCCATGGTTCACTACAGTTAAAGAGATAGGTGATCACTGGACTGGTATGGGAATAGATTTGCTCGATTACACTCAAAGCCTTGAATCCCAATAGATAATTGATACCTGGAATTAATCAGTGAAAGCACAAAAAACGGAAACCGGCTCTACAACCTTTTTCCAGCGCTTGATGACCTCAGGCAGTTTTGCATCAAATGTCGCTACGCTAAGCCTTGGGACCTCCATTGGACAATTAAGCATTATACTTTCAGCGCCTTTGCTGGCAAGACTGTTCACTGCAAAGGATTTTGGTGAATTGCAGTATATTCTTTCAATTGCCTTGATACTTGGGGGTGTTTCAACTTTACGCTATGAGATGGCCCTACCATTGGTGAACAGTCACCGGAATGCTGTTAACCTCCTCGTCCTGGCTCTAGGACTGGCGTTCATTACGGCTCTCTGTATCAGCCTATTATTCTACCTTGACCTTCATGTAATGAAACAATTCTTTAAATCTATCACTGAGCATAAGCTACTATTTTTTATTCCGATAATTCTTCTTCTGGAAGCAGCCAACAGCACTTTCAGTTATTGGTTTACTGGAGTGAAAAATTTTAAAGTGCCATCTGTAGCCAGATCCATTTTTGGGATTGGCTCATCTACTATGCAACTCTCAATCGCATTTATGGGACTCATTAATGGGTTTGGTCTGCTCATTGGATATGTGCTGGGACAATTCTCGAGTGTGGTCTGGTATGTCTATAAGTTTTTCCGATCGGGCAAGGGTATCGCACCAGGGATCGTGAGTATTTCCGCAATTAAGGAACAGGCCCGGTTGCATATAAATTTCCCTTTATATTCCAGTTGGAATATGCTACTGAACACGGTTGCCAGAAATCTTCCACCGATCCTTCTCGTAAGCTACTTTTCGGTAGCAGAGGCAGGTTATTTCGCCATTGGAATCCGCTTGCTCAATATTCCATTAAATACCCTGGGAACGGCCGTAAGTCAGGTGTATTACCAGCAGATTGCAAATTATAGAGAAATCGGAAAACCGATGATGCCCCTGCTGATCTCAACAGTAGTTAAATTGTCAGTAATCATAGTTATTCCGCTTTGCTTGATCTTCTTATGGGGAGAACAATTATTTGGATTGGTATTTGGCGAATCATGGGTTATCGCCGGCCGCCTGGCCTCCATAATGGTACCCTATTATTTTATGCGTTTCATTTCCAGTCCCATAAGTACTGTTTTCGCTGTCATGGGAAAGCAATACTTAAGCTTGATTTGGCAGGCATTCTATACACTGGGAACATTTGCAAGTTTTTATTTGACACGAAATTCCATGGATTTTAGTCGAACGATTCAAATCTACAGCCTGACAGGGGCTAGCTTATTTTTTATTTTATTCTTGATGATCGTAACGCTTACTGGAAAAGCTGATAAGAACCTGCATCTTGATTTAGGCTAAAATTTTGAAATATTTTAATATCAAGTGAAAGAGAATTATATGTCACAGAATTTATCGGATGGATTTTTTAAGCGCTGGGAGAACCACGTCCGGGACATGCCTTTAGTCTTGTGGACGCCTATCGATTTAATTTGTGTTATCACCAGGTTGGAGAGGGGAGCATTCTTGATGTAGGGGCTTATCTGGGAGATTTTTTAAAACTTGCCCAAAATGATAAACGCGAAATATTTGGTACTGAGATAAATGAGAAACGAGTGAATTTGGTAAATTCAGTCCTGGAAGCCGATGTCGTAAAATTGGATTTCAGAAACGGTAATCTATGTCAGTTCGAAGACAGTAGTGTCGATAATGTTGTTTGCATGGAGACGGTAGAGCATGTCATTGACGATCGTCATGCAATATCAGAGTTATGCAGGGTGGCTCGTAAAAGAGTCATCATCACTGTACCATTTCGTGAAAATTTACAGCAGGTACTGTGCATGCATTGTGATCAATATACCCCCCATTTCGGCCACCAACATTCTTATGATAGGGGATCCTTTCTTAATCTTATTCCCAGCACCTGGAAGGTTAATCTCGAAAAATCTTTCGCAAAACGATTGACTCGTATTGCAGCACAATTAATTCCCGAATCTAGAATGATGGTTCCAGTTTTGAGGGTTTTAGATAACATTATTCCGGGAGACGGTAAATGGGTTCTCATTGTACTCGAAAAGAAAGATTGACCCCTTGCTCGTAGCTTCGATATTTCATGGATTCGCTTTTGATAGGAATAGACAAAACACTATATTGCCCTCGATCTAGTTCTTCTCAATGCCGTGATGAACCTGAGGGGAACAAGGGGATAAACATTTTGAGAATTCAATAATTCCAGGAGAGAGTAATAAATATCTGGATTGAAACATTACTCTGATCAGGACTGCGAAAAATCTGTTTCAAGAATTGTTATCGGGAGAATTTAATAATAAAGGCAGGAATCATTATGGAACATCAGAATTCTATTATTCACTCAAATGCAAGCATCGGAAAAGAAGTAAAATTTGGTAATTTCAATATTATTCATGATAAGGTTAGCATAGGTGACAAGGTAGAAATAGGTAATTTTTGTGTCATCCACGAAAATGTGGTTATTGGTGAGGGTACCGTCGTAAAGGATTACGTTGAACTTCGGTCAAACACAGTGATTGGGAAAAATTCCTATATTGATTCAAGAGTTTCGAGTTCTGGAGCCTGTACGATTGGTGATAGAGTGACCGTTCGATATGATAGCATATTGGCGAGGGGAGTAGAAGTAGGAAACGATACCTATATCTGTCCCAGAGTGATGACCAACAATCTCGACACCAAAAAGGAACAAATTGGGGGAGCAAAAATTGGTAAGAAATGTTTTATAGGGACCAATGCAGTCATCCAGCATGGTCTAAAGATTGAGGATAATGTTATCATAGGGTCGATGAGTTTTGTAAATAAAAACTGTGTTGCCGATGGTGTTTATGTTGGATTGCCTGCTCGAAAAATACGGTGATATGATTATACGGCATTCATCAATGTATATGAGGAGATGGGTGGGTTGAAGGAATGACAAAGCCTAAAGCAAGGTGGATTAAATGAAGATTATTGATGGAAGAGCAAGGCTAAGAACTGAAACATTTATAAAGTTTTGGGATCCTGATCATAATCCTGCAATAAAGGATTATGTCGAAAAGTATCATATGCAGGACCGTCTGAAAGCTTTATCAGTTGAGCAGCTCATTCTTCATGCAAATGAGGCAGGTATTGAAAAACTGCTGATCTATGGAAGTACACCAGAAGAAAACTCCAGGATTTTAAAACTAAGCAAAGAGCACAAAGAGCTGATTCCAGTTGGCGGGGTGAACTTAAAAAAGGGAATAAGTGTGGCACTAGAGGAGATAATCAGATTAAAGGCGGAAAATATCGCAGCTATTGATTTCAGTTTCCTTTGTGAAAAAAATGTGAATGACAAAGATTTTTACGCATTATATGGTTATTGTGAGGTCCACAGTATACCTGTGATCATTCACTCTGGCGTACATTTTTCCAGAAGTGCCTATTTATGGAAAGCGCAACCACAATACTTCGATGAAATTGCAGTTGATTTTCCGGAGTTGAAAATAATCATGTCCCATGGGGGCAATGGCTTTGGTCCTTCTGTACTGGCAGTTACCCAGAGGCATCCAAATATCTATCTTGAATTCGCATCAATGAGACCCAAGTATATGGCTCCGGAATTTATTCAAGCAGCCAACACCTATCTTAAGGATAGATGTATATTTGGTACTGATTATCCCTTGACAGATTTTGATAATCAAGTAAAACTTTGGCAATATGCCCTCCGGGAGGAGGTCTGGGATAAATTCTTCAGACAAAATATTCTTTCAGCGCTCTTCGAAAAACCAGTCAAGAATTAGGTCTGCTTCTCAAAGTTAGTGAGCTAGTTGAGTACAGTGAAATCATAGAGATATGAATAAAGAAGAAGTCGTTGCCAAATTACTGCCTGTTTTGGAGGGTAAAGGACCTGGTGACATAATTTCTATTGCTTCACAAGAGTTGGGTGACCGCCTGATGATGACCACAGCTTTTGGGTACAGCGGGATAGTACTACTCAGCTTTGTAAAGGATGTCGCCCCGAATCTCCCGATCTATTTCATTGATACTGGATTCCACTTTGAGGAAACATTAAAGCTGAGACTCAAGATCATGGCCGAATGGAATATTAATATTCAAAGATTGGCCAGTACAAGATTTAAAAAGGACCTTGATGAAATACTAGGCAGGGAAGCATATCGAACGAATCCTGATCTGTGCTGTTACCATCGCAAGGTTGAGCCATTATTAAACCTCATGAAGGAAGATACTGTGTGGCTTTCTGCTACTAGAAGGGATCAGAGTCCAACGAGAGTTGGTACATCCGTAATCGAGATTGATGGTCGGGGCCAGATTAAGATTAGTCCCTTATTTAATTGGACAAGTGATGATTGTTGGACTTATATCAGAAAGTATGACTTGCCATATAATCCCCTCCATGATCAGTATTATCCCAGTATCGGTTGTTATCCTTGCACAAACCCGGTGGATGAAGGGGGAACTGAGCGTAGTGGGAGATGGACTGGCATTGATAAAATTGAATGTGGTCTACATGTTCCGCTGAATCCAGATTCATCAAATGACTAAAATTACCCGAAAATTTCAAGCGGGGGACGATGTCCATATCAATCGTCTCTACAAGTTAATAACCGGTATTGACAGAACTGAACAAGAATATGCATGGGAGTGGCTCGAGACATGGGATGGCATGGGGAGCATCTGGCTGGTTTTTGATGACTCCCGTGAACCTAACGATCAGTTAATTGCTCAATATAGCCTCATTCCGACTCCCTTTTCATTTTGGGGGAAGAAGGTTAAAGCCGGCAAAACGGAAAATTGTATGAGCCATCCTGATTTTCGCGGTAAGGGGATGTATTTTCACCATGAAAGAGATTGCTTTGAAATAGCAAAGAAATCCTTCCAGATCTTTTTTACAACGACTGGTCATGTCGCGAGGGGCGCACCGGGGAAGGTGCGTAAAAAACTAGGTTATGTACCCTTCGACGATTGGGTCACATATAGCTATTGGCTTGATCGCAGAGAGCTTGCAAAGGAAATATCCTCCAAACTGCCAATTACTCTCAGAAAAAGAAACTGGCTCAATAATTCAATCGCTCATATGATTAGTAAAATTATAGTCATGCGCTCAAAGATACCTACAGAAATAACAAAATATGATATTCGACTTTACCCAATCGAACGTTCGCCACTTGAAGAGATCGAGCAATTATGGAATCGGAATGCGGAATTATATGGGATATCCGTAGATCGAACCGCTGATTATTTAAAGTGGCGAATCAATGAAAATCCCTATATCTCCCATCATTATTTATGTTACTATGAAGAAAATATTCTTCAGGGCTACATTATATTTTCAAGACAGGATACGGATCTGTATATCGTGGACCTACTTGCCAACCAAAAAGATAATTCTATATTTATCAATATGTTTGACCATCTAAAATCCTATGGGATAGAAAAAGCATGCCACCGAATAAAGTGTCATACTCCCAGCCTGAACAAATTTTTAATCCAGGTTTTGAGTGTCGCCAAATTTGTGAATTATGCTGATCTCTTTACCCTGAACATTTTTAAGCAGAAAACACCGCCCAAGCAGCTTTTTGTCTATGTCTCTGATGAAATCGAATCAGAAAAAGATATCTGGGATAATGGTTATTGGTATTTTACAGATATAGTAAAAGAGGGACGTCCCTATACAGTGAGACCGATTGATCATAATTTCAATCAGACTCCATAGATGGAAAACTAAAAATAAAAGAATCGTGAGAACATGAAAGTAATGACCATCATAGGGGCGCGGCCCCAATTCATTAAGGCTTCAGTAGTCTCCAAAGCACTGAGGAATCAGGGTGTTAAGGAGATATTGGTTAATACGGGGCAGCACTATGATGATAATATGGCAAAAATATTTTTTGAGGAAATGGGGATACCCAGACCTGATTATAATCTTGGCGTAGGTTCTGGAACGCATGCTGCTCAAACCTCAGCATCGTTGGTTGGGATTGAAAACATTATTTTAGATGAGAAACCAGACGCTCTCATTGTATATGGGGATACCAACGCAACGATCGCTGGTGCATTGGCTGCTTCAAAATTACATCTGAAATTAATTCATATTGAAGCTGGTTTGCGATCATACAATAGGCAAATGCCAGAAGAGATAAACCGCATTGTTACAGATGTCCTCTCAGACCTTCTCTTTGTTCCAACACAAATTGCAGTCGATAATCTTAAGAAAGAGGGCATTGTAAATGGTGTCCACATAGTCGGTGATGTGATGGTGGATGCCCTGATGGAGTATACGGAAGTTGCTGAAACGAAATCAGACATTCTTGACCGGTTGGCAATTGAAAAAAAATCATATGTGCTGTTAACCATCCACCGTCCAAGCAATGCTGACAATAATGAACGCATTGCCAAAATTCTGGAGCAAGTCGCTGCATCCAAACTGCCGGTTATCTTTCCAGTACACCCCAGAAGCAGGAAAAGCGCAGAGTCGTTGATTGAAAAAGTGTCTGACCATGTTCGTTTGATAGATCCAGTGGGATATTTGGATATGATGCTACTTGAAAAATATGCGAAAATGATCGTAACTGATTCTGGTGGGGTTCAGAAAGAGGCCTATTTACATAAGACCCCCTGTTTGACCGTCCGAGGCGAGACTGAGTGGCTCGAAACCGTTCGGGACGGCTGGAACTATTTGGTGGGAGACAATCTGGAAGACATTTCACAACTCATGGCTCAATTTCCAGAACCCAAAGCGTGGCATAGTCACTACGGTGATGGTCATGCAGCAGAACGTATCGTTAAGATACTGATGAGCTAGGATATCATATTCAATATGTCGAATAAGATGCGCGAATTTCGATCCACAACGAATATCAAACTGGGACTATTTGTTCTCGCAATTCTGATTATCACCGTTTCCTTACTTTACACAAACTGGGTAATTGCCAAACTTCGCGATGACAATTTAAGGTTCTTGAGATATAACTCAAATCTTCTTGCCAACGCTCTGGCTGCAGACCTTCAAAGCAGGGCATACCAGGAAGAACAAAGGCAATTCCTCAGCTACAACGCCAGGCTCTACGCAAGTGCACTGTCAGCTGATGTTACGAGTATGGATTTCGCATTTAACCAGGTAATTCGAAATGTTAGCTTCCCTGTCATCATTACAGTCGTTGAAAAAGGGCAACAGATCGTGTACGCACATCGTAATATTGAGATTCCAGATACTGTGGTAGAATCATCCCAGATTGATTTTCTCTTATCCCTCGCCAAGCGTATGGATGCCTTGAATAGACCGATCCCCGTTATCTATAACAAACAGGAGATAATGCGAATTCATTTCGGGAAACCAGAAAGTCATAAGCTCCAGGAGGTTATCGAAAAGGTTATTCTGGCTGTTAATTTTCCTATGATTATCACCGAGAAAGACGAGAGTGGCAAGACGGTGATTCAAAATCACACCTTGAAATTCTCTCCGACTCTTGACCCCAGGGAAAGAGACGAGCTACTAAAGAATAGTCTAAAGAGGATGGATAGTAAAAATGAACCAGTCCCCGTAGAGTTTGAAGCGAAAACGGTTATGCTGATCCATTATGAGGATTCAGAATTAATCCAGGCTCTTAGATGGTTTCCTTTCCTGGAATTTGGAATCATTGGGGCGTTTATCTTACTGGGTTTTGCCGGTTTTCAATTCATACGTAATGCAGAACGTCGTGGGATCTGGGTCGGATTATCAAAGGAAACGGCCCATCAATTGGGGACACCTTTATCCTCACTTATGGGATGGATAGAATTGCTCAGAGAAAACAAACACTCAGACGAGACCAGGAAAATTGTCGAGGAGATGGATAAGGATTTACAGCGTCTAAATCAGGTCGCAGAGAGGTTCTCGAAGATTGGAGCAGGCGTAAATCTGGAAGGGCTCTCCGCCTACGATTTGATCCAACCTGTGCTGACCTATGTCCAGCGTCGGATCCCTCAATGGGGTAAGTCAATTGAAGTCGAATTCATTTGTCCTGACAGTATTTATGTGATGGCACATCGGGAATTATTTGGCTGGGCTATCGAAAATATGCTAAAAAATTCTGTTGATGCCATAAAAGGGGATCAGGGGACGATACGTGTGGAAGTGTTTTCAAGTGGAGACTGGACGAGTGTATTTGTAACAGATAATGGTGAGGGTATTCCTTTCCGTGACCATAAAAATATTTTCAGGCCCGGATGGAGTTCCAAAAAACGGGGGTGGGGACTAGGTCTGAGTCTCGTTGAAAGAATTATTAGAGAATATCACCAGGGTGATATTCTGGTTGAGTCTATCCCTAAGCAGGGTACTACTTTCGAAATTCGTCTCAAAACGGCGCCAAATCACTGAAAATCCTAGATTTTTTACCTGGGAAATTATGTTTGACATGCCACAGGGCGTCGTTTAGATTACGTCGCTTTTTCCGGACCGTAGGTGGCTTGGAGTTATGAAAAAGAAGGAATTGAATTGAAAACATATAATGTTAAGGCGGGTGATATTGAGCGTGAATGGTGGATTGTAGACGCCACTGGGATGACTCTTGGGAGACTCTCAAGTTCAATCGCTCAGATCCTCAGGGGAAAACACAAACCAACATATGTGCCATATCTTGATAGTGGTGATTTTGTTATTGTGACCAATGCTGAGAAAGTTCGTGTCTCAGGCAATAAAGAAGAGCAGAAAACCTATTTTCGTCATAGTGGTTATCCTGGCGGAGCTAAGTTTACATCTCTTGCACAACTGCGTGAAGCCCACCCTGAAAGAATTATAGAATTTGCAGTGAAAGGTATGCTGCCACATAATCGTTTGGGCCGTGCGCAAATCAAGAAGATGAAAGTCTATGCCGGTGATTCACACCCACACGAAGCACAACAACCCAAACCACTTGAAATAGGTTAACTGAATGAGCAATACGAATACATTTTATGCCACTGGGAAAAGGAAAACATCGATTGCGCGCGTATACATGCAGCCCGGTAAAGGCATTATTAAAGTTAATAACCGCGAATTAGATGAATATTTTGGTCGGAAAACCTTGAGGATGCTCGTTCGTGAACCCTTGGAATTGACAGAGAACTCAAATCGCTATGACATCTCCGTGAATGTCAATGGCGGTGGTCTTTCTGGTCAGGCATACGCCATTCGTCATGGCATTTCTAAGGCTCTACAGGGTGACAATAATGAATTACGTCCTGCCTTAAAGAAAGCTGGACTACTTACCCGTGATGCTCGCAAGAAAGAGCGTAAAAAATACGGCTTGGCTGGTGCTCGTAAAGCGTACCAGTTCTCGAAACGTTAAAATTCTCAGGAGAGTTAATGCATAATATTTCATTAGAGGATTTATTGGCTTCAGGCGCCCATTTTGGTCATATGACCAGCAATTGGGATCCGAATATGGAAGAATATATCTTCACAAAGAAGAATGGTGTGCACATCATTGATTTGTACAGAACCATTGAGCAACTTACCAAAGCTGTTGATCTGGTAAGTTCAACTGTGAAGAAGGGTGGCTCCATTCTTTTCGTTGCCACCAAGAAGTCTGCCAAAACTGTTGTAGAAGAGGAAGCAGACCGTTGCGGTATGTTTCATGTAACAGAACGGTGGCTTGGTGGTACTCTGACAAACTTCATGACCATAAAGCAATCGATTAAACGCTTACATCTCCTTGAGAAAGATGAGACCAGCGGTATTGCAGAAACTTTGACAAAAAAAGAATTACTGATGCGCTCCCGCGAAAGAATTCGTCTTCAGACCCAGCATCGTGGTATCAAGGATATGAGACGTCTTCCAGACGTGGTCATCGTTGTAGATGCTAAGAAGGAGTCTATTGCAATAGCAGAAGCTTTACGATTAGAGATTCCGATCATTGCTGTAGTTGACACGAATACTGATCCACGTAAAGTAGATATTCCAATTCCTGCTAATGACGACTCTATTCAGGCTATTCGTTTGCTTATGGGGACCCTTGCTGATTCCATTTTGGAAGCTAAAGGGATTTCCAAAGTGAAGGAAACTGAAGAAGCTACTGCATAATAACACATATATTTAAACCCGGAGAAGAGTGAGAATGGCTATTACAGCTGCTGCGGTTAAAGAGCTGCGCGAGAAAACAGGCGTCGGAATGATGGAGTGTAAAACAGCACTTCAGGAAGCCAATGGGGATATGGAAAAAGCGATCGATGTACTGCGTAAAAAAGGTGCATCCAAAGCTGCTAAAAAAGTGGGTCGCGCGACCAATGAAGGACTGATCTTCAGCTATATTCATGCTGGTGGAAAGCTCGGAGCAATTGTTGAAATTGCATGTGAAACAGATTTTGTAGCAAATACTGATCAATTTCAGGCTTTGGGTCATGATATTGCCATGCATGTTGCTGCTGCCGCACCTGAAGTAGTGAAACGGGAACAAGTTTCAACTGTGGATCTCGAGAAAGAATCTGAAATATTTAAAGTTCAAGCCCTGAATGAGGGAAAACCAGCGCAAATTGTTGAAAAAATTGTTGCTGGCCGTCTTGAGAAGTATTACAAGGAAGTTGTTTTGCTGGAGCAACCCTACGTGAAGGATCCTGAGAGAAATATCGCCGATCTCGTAAATGAGACTATTGCTTCTCTGGGTGAAAACATGTCCATTGTACGCTTTCAGCGCTTTGCTGTTGGAGAATCCACCACCAGCTCATAGAAATTCTATAGATCAGGCGAAAAAATGTCAGCCGAACCAATCTACAAGCGTGTACTACTAAAATTAAGTGGCGAGTCGCTTGCAGGTGATTCGGCTCTTTCTATTTCTACAAAGGTACTGGACCAAATGACGACTGATCTTGAGGCCGTTGTACAGTTAGGTGTTGAGGTCGGTATTGTAATAGGTGGCGGTAATATTTTCCGTGGGCTTTCCGCAAAAGCCAAAAATATGAACCGGGTAGCTGCTGATCATATGGGCATGCTTGCCACGGTGATCAATGCTGTTGCTCTGGGAGATGCAGTTAAGCGACGTGGGATTCCGGTCAGTGTGTTGACAGCCATTGAAATGAATAAGATCGCTGAACCCTTCACCCAAAGAAAAGCCCTGCAGCACTTAGCGGATGGGAAAGTGGTAATATTTGCTGGCGGTACCGGGAATCCTTTCTTTACAACTGATACTGCGGCGGCGTTGAGGGCTGTTGAAATGGGAGCTGATGTTCTCTTAAAGGGCACTCGAGTTGATGGTATCTATTCTGCAGACCCGGAAAAGGATGCAACAGCAACATTTCTTCCGAAATTAAGCTACGATGAGGTTCTCAGTCAGAATCTTAGAATAATGGATCAGACGGCATTTGCTCTCTGTCGTGAAAATCAACTTGCAGTACATGTATTTAATATGGAAATTCGTGGAAATTTGTTAAAAGTCATACAGGGATCAAACATCGGATCGGTTGTGGGAGGTAACAATGATAAATGAATTATTTAAGGATGTAGATCATCGAATGAAAATGTCCGTTGAACACACAAAAAATGAGTTCAGCGGTTTGCGAAGTGGTCGTGCTTCTATCACTCTGGTTGAGCATATCAAAGTACCTTATTATGGTAATCCGACACCTTTGAATCAGGTAGCCAATCTAAGTGTTCCTGAACCACGAATGATTGTTATTCAACCCTGGGAGAAGAGTCTCACAGCCGATATTGAAAAAGCTGTTATGTCGGCAGATCTTGGATTGAATCCGACGAATGATGGGGTCGTGATCCGTATCCCGATTCCGGCCTTGACAGATGAACGCAGGAAAGAGTTAATCCGCCACGTGCACAATATTGCTGAAGATGGAAGAATTGGGATTCGGAACGTTCGACGTGACGCAAATGATCATCTAAAGAGGGCCGAGAAAGAGCATGAGATTTCAGAGGATAATGCAAAACGCGCTATCAGCAATGTTCAGGAAATGACGGATAAATATATTAAAGAGATTGATGAGGCTGTAGCATTAAAAGAGAAGGACATTATGGAAGTATAATGTCTTTTTACATAGTGAAATAAAAAAGCTCCGAAGATCTCGGAGCTTTTTTTATTTCTACTCGAGTGAAGTTTACAATCTATCTGCGTTCTTCTCAAGATAGGTGGCAACGCCAAGGAAGTTTTCCTTCATGCCCTCATCACCTTCTTGCCAGCCTGCAGGACAGACTTCGCCATGCTCCTGATTGAAAGTCAGAGCGTCTACCATGCGCAACATTTCATCAACATTCCTGCCGAGTGGCAAATCATTGATGACTGCATGACGGATTATGCCATCCTCATCAATTAGAAAGGAAGCTCTTAAAGCCTTTTCTCCTCCAACAGTTGTTTCCTCTTCTCCCTCATCAGTGAGAACGGTGGCCGGTGTGGATCCATCCAGAACATCATAGGCTCTAGCTATTTTTTTATCCAGGTCAGCAAGGATGGGATATTGAATATTTCCGATTCCGCCATTCTTTGTGTCTGTATTCTTCCATCCAAAATGACTCCATTTTGAATCAACTGAGCAGCCAATAACCTGAACATTGCGTTTTTCAAATTCTGGGAGACGATGATCAAAAGCGAGAATCTCGGTCGGGCAGACAAATGTGAAATCAAGAGGATAAAAGAACAGCACAACTTTTTTTCCCTTATAATCAGAAAGACTGATCTCTTTAAAGCTGTTATCTCCCATAATCGCAGTTGCTGTAAATTGTGGTGCAGGTTTCGTAACTAACATTGTTTCATTCTCCATATAGGGTAAAGTTAATAGTAATCATTACTGTTTAATATAATTACGATTTATGCAGTAACAAGGATTTCAAGGAATAAATTATTTGCGCAATGTGCCTATTGCACAAAGGAAGTGCAAAGCTGATACAACACTCATTTTTTTGGGTTAGATAAAGGAATTGTCACATGAAAATTAGTTTTCAAGTTATTATGTCAGTGATACTGGTATTCCCAATATTCATAAATGCTCAAATTCAGGACATGTATATTTCATCTACAGTAGAGAAATATTTTGACCGGAATAGAACAGCCCCAACTTTGATGTCTGTTGATGTTGTTGATGATTATATGTATGGCAGAACTTTGAAGCTCGTGATCAGAGGGCATAGAAATAGTAAGAATGAAGATATCGGATTTGCTTTTGGAGCCGCAGCTGCAATTGCCGCCAAAGCTAACATCCCTATGGAGACTTTATGGGTTGAGATGGAAATCCGTTATAAGACTATGGAAACAACAATCGCAGTAGCACCGGCACCCTGCAGCATCGAGGCAATTGTTTACAAATCCAGAAGTTTTGGATTCTGGTGGGAGAGTTGTTTAAATTTTCTCTAGACATCATTTACTCATTCATGATAGGGTGGAGTGATCCTCGATAAAAGCCTATCACATTTACCACGATGCTGTTTGGATTGCCGTCAGCGCCCAATTAGATTAGCTCGGTTTTTAACTAGCAAGGAGTTTTAAAGGAACTATGATTACGAATATTTTATTAATGGCCGCACCGGCAGGTGGGGAAGCAGGGAATCCTATTTTAAGTTTTTTACCAATAATATTAATGTTTGGTGTATTCTATTTTTTACTCATCAGACCACAGTCCAAGCGCCAGAAAGAAGCAGATAAAATGAGATCTGAACTTAAAAAGGGTGATCATATCATCACATCTGGTGGCATACATGGGACCATCGAAGGTATAAAAGATAACGATGTTCTGTTGGTAAAAACAGGCACCGATACAAAATTACATGTAAGTAGATCGGCAGTTACAACCGTAAAAACCAAGTAATAATGCTTTACGAGATTCAAACATATGGGAAAGATATCCTACGTCAGAAGACGGAGAAGATAGGAAATATTGATGATTCAGTCAGAGAGATCGTTTCCAACATGTTTGAAACGATGTATGCAGCTGAAGGTATAGGCCTGGCAGCTCCACAGATCGGAAAATCGATACGTTTATTTGTCATTGATCTCAGCCCCATTGATGAGTCTGAAAAAAAACGTGTCTTCATCAATCCCGAAATTTATGAATATGGGAAAGAAACTGAGGATATCGAAGAAGGTTGTTTGAGTATCCCCACAGTTCGAGAGATTGTTACACGTCCAGCACGAATAAAAATTCGCTATCAAACCTTGGATGGACAACACGTGGATGAAGAGGTTGACGATTTTCTGTCGAGGGTGATCCAGCATGAATATGATCACCTGGAACGTACTCTCTTTGTTGATCACCTCAGTACCTTGAAGCGATCACTTTTGAAAAAAACGTTAAATCAGATCTCTCGAGGAGAGATTGAGGTTGAAGCTTCAGAAAATTATGAACTTTGATCTGCTTAATGTCGGATAATCACATTTAGCTATCCCCATTATGAACAAACGCTCTCCACTTAAAATAATTTTTATGGGTACCCCTGACTTTGCTGTCCCCTCACTCCAATTATTAGACGAGAGTCCACACAAGATTCAAGCTGTCGTCACCGTACCTGATAAACCGCAAGGCAGAGGTCGGAGCGTTCGACTCTCCGCAGTAAAAGATGCAGCAATCAAACTAGAATTACCTGTGATCCAGCCTCAGAGTTTGGATGATATTGGATTTATCGAAGAATTAACTGCCTACCAACCAGATGTCATTGTGGTTGTGGCGTTTCAGATATTGCCCAAGGAAGTATTTCTAATCCCAAAGTTTGGGGCGTTTAATTTACATGCTTCCCTTCTGCCAAAATACAGAGGGGCTGCCCCCATTCATTGGGCACTGTTAAATGGTGACACAGAAACAGGTGTATCTACCTTTTTCTTGAAATCTAGAGTCGACACAGGAAATATTATTTCCCAAAAAAAAATACCAATTGCCCCAGAGGATAATCTACAATCTTTATATGAAAAACTGAGCGTACTGGGCGCTAAGCTTGTTATGCAAACAGTTGATCAAATCGCCGAAGGTGTGGCCGATGCAATTGAACAGGATGACACTTTTGCCACACCGGCACCGAAAGTGACCACAGAAACTCAATTACTCGATTTTAAGGAAGACTGTACACTGTGTCATAATCGGGTAAGAGCCTTTTCGCCAAAACCGGGGGCGTATACTTACAAAAATGGGGTACGCCTGAAAATTCTTCGAACTGAGGTTTCGAAGATTCAAGGTGAGCCAGGGCTGGTGACGTGGGTTTCACCCCAGAGTTTTGCCATCGGATGTGGGAAGGGTTCGCTTATTGTTCAAACAGTGCAACCTGAGAGTAAAAAAGCCATGCAGGCAGTTGCATATATGCTCGGGAACCCAGTGCGAGTAGGAGATCATTTTGGCTGATACTCCTCGTGAGCTTGCCTATCGTACGCTTCTGGATGCAGAAAGGAATAGTACCCGCTCAATTGATGAAATTCTAAGTGACCAACTGTCACACAGCCAATTCTCTGCACAGGAAAAGGCATGGATTCTGGAGCTTGTATATGGGACAACCCGCATGAAGCTCCAATTGGATACCTGGATCCAGAGTGCATATACTGGTCGTTATCTCAAGGCACAATATGCCATCAAAGTTTTACTACGTCTGGGTGTTTTTCAGCTAAAATTTATGAAAACAGCTGAACATGCCGCAATAAACGAAACAGTAAATTTATCAAAAAAGGTTGGTCAAAAGGGAGCGAGTCGATTGATCAACGCTGTTTTACGCCAGATTCAAACGAGAGAATTTGATGAGATCCTCGACAAGATCAATGACCCGACAGAGAAAATCGCCATTGAAACATCTCATCCTGTGTGGATGGTAGGAAATTGGCTAGCGCGGTATGAAACAGATGAAGTCTTCGCTTTATGCAGGCACAATAACACATCACCACAAACATGGATCCGAAGAAATATCCAGCAGGTTGACGCTTTGGATTTTGAGAATTATTTTGAGCGATTAGGGGTTCAATATCAAAAGTCAAACCTTCTAGAACAATTCTATCTGATTGATTCCGGTGCGGTTTTATTAAATACATCTGAATTTCACAAGGGCTATTTTTCATTCCAGGACCTGGCAGCGGGGTTGGTCGCCAATCTGATTCACCCTCGTGAAGGGGAAACGATAATTGATGCCTGTGCTGCTCCAGGAGGAAAAATGGCCTTTCTTTCTGAATTGAGCAGAGGCGG
This sequence comes from Fidelibacterota bacterium, assembly GCA_021734325.1. GTDB lineage: Bacteria > Fidelibacterota > UBA8477 > UBA8477 > JABMPR01 > JABMPR01. Next base: position 50,898 of record JAIPJF010000017.1, read on the forward strand.
CTCCAAAATTATTGCCTGCGATGCCAGCAGCTCGCGGCTGAGGAGAGTGAGGCAGACGGTTGAACGATTAAAGTTGAGTCAAGTATCCATCGTCGAACTGGATGCGAGTGCAGATGCTTTCACTGAAGCTGATAAAATTCTTCTTGATGTACCATGTTCCGGAACCGGAGTCCTAAACCGACGACCAGATGCACGATGGAGAAGACAGCCTCATGATATCGCTGCGCTGACAGTCATTCAGGGCAAAATTCTACTGAATACCTGGAAATATTTAAAGCCAGGTGGTATGCTGATCTATGCAACATGTACCCTTGAGCCGAGCGAAAACTGGGACCTGATTGACTCAGTTTTAGGAAATCTTAATGATGCTCAGCTTGAGCCCATAGAGGATGAAAAGCTCAAACCTTATATTGATGAGAGGGGTGCATTGTCTACATTACCCTGGCGTGATGGAATGGATGGAATGTTTGCAGTGAAAATTAGAAAAATGTCATGAAAATAGTCAGAGATTATATACTCATATTAGGGGTGATTGGATTATTAATTGGCCTTTTATTTAATAATATCATTTTACCTTTATATGTGAATTGGAATGATGAGATCCGGGTCCCGAGCCTGACGCACACAGACTTGACCGAAGCTGAAAAAATCCTCACAGAAAGAAAATTGCACTTCGCAGTGAAGGATACCGTTTATCGAAGGGATATTCCAGATCGATTTATCATGGATCAATATCCTGAGGCAGGTCAGATGGTTAAGGAGAATCGAAAAATTCAGCTAACCATCAGTCTTCCTCCAGCCAAACTTGAGATGCCTGATCTTATCGCAATAACTCAAAGACAAGCCGCCATTGCATTGGAGAAATTGGGTTTGATGCTTTCTGCAGTGTATACTGATTCATCCGATCTGTATGAGAAAACAGTTGTGATAGAACAATCTGTTGCTGCTGGTTTACCCGTAGCCCCAGGTGACTCCATTTACCTCACTGTGAGCCTGGGTAAGAGGAACCTGAAGAAAACGATGCCCGATCTGCTTAATAAGGGATTGGATGAGGCTGAGAGGGTACTCCAGAAGAGGGGTTTTACTCTGGGAGAAATTACCTTCACTGAAAGTGATGAATTGCTTCCAAATACAGTTGTTTCGCAATCCATTGCTTCTGGGAAGGTTTTTCCCAAAGAAAGAATGGTTACTGTTGATCTTATCATTACAGAAGGGTTCTAATGAGTCTCTTGACAGCTCCACAAATAGCACCATCCGTCTTAGCAGCTGATTTCTCCCGTCTTGGTGCTGAAGTACAATCAGTCCAGGATGCCGGTGGAAAAATTCTGCATTTAGACGTAATGGATGGCCATTATGTTCCGAATTTGAGTTTTGGACCTCTGGTTGTCAAGGCACTGAGAGAAACCAGTAATATGCTACTTGAAGCCCATCTCATGATATCTTACCCGGATAAATATATTGAAAGTTTTATTCGAGCAGGGGCTGATATCATTCTCGTTCACCCATCGACCTGTCCATCCACACGAGATACGTTACGCTCCATTCATTCGCTTGGAGTAAAAGCCGGACTGGTTATCAATCCAGATGAAAACATTTCGCTGATCGATCCCTATCTGGATGAAATGGATCAACTGTTAATTATGTCAGTATTCCCTGGTTTTGGGGGACAGAAATTTATTCCCAGTGTTCTCTCACAAATTCCCCTGTACTTGCCACGGCTTGCAGAGAATGGAATTTTGCTCGAAATTGATGGAGGTATTAATCTTGAAACCATCGGATCCCTTAAGGATATGGGGATCGATCGATTTGTCGCCGGATCGGCCGTTTTTAACAAGACCTATACTCCAGGTGAAAATTATCTCAAACTATTAAGTCAAATTTCTTGAGATTAAATGGCCCTATCTGAACTTCGCACCCATGAGATAGTACGCAAAGCTATTCACATCAGTAGCTCCGCAATACCCTTGTTGTACTGGTTCATATTCACCAGAGATGTGATGCTCCGAGGGGTTTTGATCCTTGCCTTTGGATTTCTGCTCGCGGAATACCTGCGACTTCATTTTTCCCAAATAAGAAAGATCTTTATGTTGATATTTGGATCAGCCATACGAAATCATGAGCATGAGAAGTTGACAGGTGCCACATATGTCTTTACCGGTGCTGTATTGAGTATTTTCCTTTTTTCTAAAGAGGTCGCAGTCACTTCATTACTAATATTATCCGTATCTGACACACTTGCTGCTTTGATCGGGATCCCTTTCGGGAAGCATAAATTTCTCTCAAAATCCTTTGAGGGGAGTACGGCATTTTTTCTCTCAACATTGATTATTCTGTCCATTTTTATACCACAACAAGTATTGCTGAATGTAATTATATCAATCGCCCTCACCTTATTGGAAGCATCTCCAATAAGGATTGATGATAACTTTTCAATTCCGCTGCTGGCAGGTTGTCTACTGAGTTTGACAAGTCTTTTATGATTAATATTTAGGTGTACTGATGACTTTCCTCAGTCCCATATTCTTGTGGTTTGTACCGCTCGCCCTCATTCCCATATTAATTCATCTACTGGCAAAGCAGAGAAGTAAACTACTCGAATTTCCCTCGCTCATCTTTCTCAAACTGCTTGAACAGGATGCCTTGCGAAAATTCAATATTAAGCAGCTGATATTATTGATTATAAGAACATTAATAATCCTGTTGATCATTTTGTCTTTTGCTCGTCCACATTTAAATGTTGAGCGGAGTTGGAATTTGAGTACACATGCAGTGGATTTGTTAGTCGTGGCCATCGATAATACAGCCTCAAATCATGCAAATATCACGACGCAATCCGATACATGGTTTGAACAAATGGTGACTGCCATGGAATCACATGGTATCAAAGTTTACTTTTGCGCGCTGAATGATTTGATTTTGCATGAGGATTTCTTGGAGATTGTGCCAGGATATTCAGACATAACTCCTGATGATATTGAGTCGAAGTTGGGCGAGCAAATAGATCTGGATCAATTTAGGAGTAAAACCATTATTTGGGTGGGAGACGGTCAAGATATTGTGAGTAAGCTGAGTCCACTGAATAATTGGGATAAATACTTATTAAAATACCATGCGCTACGTGATTTTGGACTTTTGTCAGTAAAGCTACCCCCTCGAACGCTTAGACAAGGGGATAGCTATACCTTAGGATTGAATGTAGGTATACTTGGTGAGGACCCGGCAGTGTCATTAGAGCTAAATATTAATGACAGAAGAGTAAATCAATCGATCGTAACGGAAGAAAATAGTTACATTGAACTAAGTACTCGTGTTGAAGAACCTGGCTTTCAGGAAGGTCACGTTGAAATTGAAAATGATGAGAACAATTTCAATAACCATCAATATTTTGTGCTAAAAGCAGGAGGTAGCATTCCCGTTCAGATATTACGCTCCCCAAGGACCCCTGACTACTGGAGGATTATTGCGTCCGCAATAAATAATGGGAATCTGAATCTCGATATTCAATTGTTAAGCTATGCCGGTCTTGAAGATTTAAATTTGAGTCAAGGCGGAACGGTCATTGTTGATGACGCAAGTCAAATTGCAGACTATACATGGAACAGACTGAAAACCTTTGCCTCATTAGGTGGACAGGTACTTCTTTTTGGGAATGGCGGGGAAAGAATGAATCAATTACTCCATTTTTCAAGTCCTCCCAGGGTTGAGAGCTCTCAATTCCCATACGGTCTTGTCTATACTGAATCAGCACGGAAAGGGTTGAGTGCAAATGCTCTGGAAAAGGTAATTTCGGAAAACCGGCTAAAAGTATATAAACGATTGAACATTGCATCAGAGGAACTAGACGATACCTGGATACGATATTCTGATAATCAGCCTTTCTTGGGAGCAACTGGTATTCAGGGTGGAAGAATAGTGTGGTTCAATACTCAATTTGATGTGGAGGCTAATAATCTGCCTTTGCTAGGTGTATTTCCAACACTCATATTCCAACTCTGCCAGTATCAACATGAACAGACGGCTCTCGACCCATTCAATGCAATCATCGGAGATACTTTGCACTTTCTTCCTACAGTTCAGTCAAATGGTTCCACACTTTTTAGCATTCAAAGGCCTGATGGGACTGTTGATTTTCAAGCACCCGATTCGAATTATGTAATCCACTATACTCGAACTGATCTTCCGGGGATATATAGATTTATGCAGGGTCGACAAATTATGAATGCTGTGGCTGTGAATATCTCTACCCATGAGAGCAAGGCGTATTTTGAAAATGATGGTATTAATGAATCAGATATTTCCCAAATTCAGAATGGAGCATCCCTTATTGAAGAGATCGTGAAAACAAAGAGGGGTGTTCCCCTATGGCCGATATTTTTATTAATGATATTCGGGCTCATGATTTTAGAGACATATTTAGCGAGGATAAAATCTACATGGCGTCAGAATGATTGAAACAACAATTGAAAAGGATAAAGCACTATTAATTGGTGTTGTGTATGGCTCACAAACGGTAACTGAGGTTGAGGAGAATTTAGATGAGCTGACCCTGCTTGCAAATACAGCAGGTGCTGATGTTGTGGGCAGGATAGTCCAAAAACGGAGTCAGATTCATGCTGCCCTCTATGTTGGCAAGGGCAAGATGGAGGAGATAGTCTCAACCGTTGAGATGCTAAAAGTGAATCTCGTAATCTTTGATGATGAGCTCTCACCGGCGCAGACAAAAAATCTACAGAAAATGCTCGATCATGCCCAGGTTATAGATCGAAGCAGCCTCATTCTTGACATATTCGTGCGCCATGCAAGTAGCAAGGAATCGAAAACACAAGTAGAGCTTGCACAATTACAATATTTACTCCCCAGGCTTACGAGAGCGTGGACCCATTTGGAGCGTCAGAGGGGAGCGACATCCACCAGAGGTGGTATGGGTGAAACCCAGATCGAAGTTGATAGGCGTCTTATTCGAAATCGGATTTCTACGCTCAAGATTGATTTGGAAAAGATTGAGAAGCAGCGGAACACCAGGCGGAAAAATCGAGAGGATATGTTCAAGGTTGCCTTGGTCGGCTACACGAATGCTGGGAAATCTTCACTGATGAATTTACTCTCAGGTGCAGATGTATTGGTGGAGGATAAGCTTTTTGCCACCTTGGATACTACCGTCCGTAAGATCACTGTATTGGAGCAAGAAATTTTATTGAGCGATACAGTTGGATTCATCCATAAGCTTCCACATCACCTGGTTGCATCTTTTAAAAGCACACTGCAAGAAGTAAGACACGCTGATCTGATATTGAAAATTATCGATTTAAGCTCGCCACAGTATGAGAGGCATCTGGAAACAGTGAACGAAGTACTTATGGATATTGGTGTAGCTGAGAATGAGACATTGACTGTCTTTAATAAAATCGATCTGGTAACAGACCACCAGATATTCCGAAGTGCACAGAGAGGTAGTGAGAAATCAGTTTTGATATCCGTCTCACAACAGATAAACATTAAACAGTTGGAAGTGGCGATATCTGAATTCCGAAGTTCTGATTTTGTAGAAACAACTTTAAAACTGGATCACTCACAACAAAAATTTCTCGCATCCCTTCGCCTGATTGCAGAAGTGCTGGATATTACCTACGAAGCAGATCATCTAATGGTCAAGATCAGAGTACGAAAGGACGCATTGGATCAAATTACAAAGCAAGGTGCCCTTAAAGGAGGTCACTGATGTCATCTGTAAAAATAGGTCTGGTGTTGGGAAGTGGTTCCTCAAGAGGTTGGGCTCATATTGGTGTGATTGAAGCCCTGGAGAAGCATGGTATCGAAATATCTCTGCTGACAGGAGTGAGTGCCGGATCATATATTGCTGCCTCGTATGCCGGTGGAGCCCTGGAAAGTGTAAAGCAATTTGCCCTGGGAATGGATTGGAAAAAAGTCCTGTCCTATCTTGATTTGGCATTTCCAAGATCAGGGTTTATTGAGGGGCAACGTGTTGTTGATCTCATCCAAACGTATATGGATGTCACCTATTTTGAAGAATTCAGGATTCCTGTTCACATGCTTGCCACAGACATGCTCACAGGCGAGCAGGTCGTTCTTTCTGATGGGAAAATTACCGATGCCTTAAGGGCCAGTATGGCTATACCAGGATTATTGACACCAAAGAAAATTAATGACCGCTGGCTGGTGGATGGTGGTGTAGTCAATCCTTTGCCAGTAGATGTCTGTCGAGCTATGGGTGCTGATTTCGTCATCGCAGTTGACCTGAACTCTGAGCGGATCAATCAAGATAGAATGCAGGAAAACAGTCAAGAGCGTGAGCGGAATTTAGCAGGCATTGAAAAGAAAAGAATTGAGGTTGTAAAAACCTGGATGAAGCAGTATGGATCCAAAGGGAAAGCTATGAGTACCAAAATCGACAAGTGGTTTAGCCCCCAGGAATCCTCTCCTCATATATTTGAAGTACTGGGCTCCTCTTTGAACATCATGCAGAAAAAGATCGAAGAGACCAATCTGGAGCACCATCCCCCCGATATTCTCATACAACCAAGGCTTGGTGATCTGAAACTTTTTGATTTTCATCATGCGGAACGGGCTATAACTGAAGGTTTTCTTCAGGGAGAACAGGCTATCCCGGAGATTTTGGAAAAACTTGAGACTTTCAGACAAATTTAATTTTTAATGAAACGCACACTACTTTACCTCATACTCATCAGTTTGATCACTATCAATCCGCGTATCAACGGGTGGAATGAAGCCAGCCGAATGGCCCTGACTCAATCCCTGGTCGAAGAGCATAACTTCAAAATCGATAACAGCGATTTTGCTGATACAGGGGATAAAGTATTTGTTGATGGGCATTTTTATTCTGATAAACCGCCCCTTCCATCTATTATCGCTGCCCTTGTTTACTGGCCACTATATCAAATTGGCCTACGCCTGAGTTATGGATGGAATCTGGCCTATTATTTAATCATCCTGTTCACCATCAAGTTGTTCTGGGTATTTAGTGTACTCGCCTTTAAAAGGGCGCTGTCATATCTCGAAGTGAAGCACAGAACAATCGATATCCTGGTTCCCATTTTCGCCTTTGGCTCTATAATGTTAACCTGGTCGGCGACATTCAATAACCATAGTTTGGCAGCCTCAAGCATCATGATCGCTTTCATGTTCTACCTGAAAAGCAAATCAGAAAAATCCAGGAAATCAATTTTTGCTTCAGGCTTCTTTTTTGGGTTGGCAGGTGCCATGGATATTCCAACGGGCATATTTTTTATCAGTTTTGGTCTATTGTTATTTGATGGATGGAAAATTAGCACAAAAATGCTTCCCTATTTCATTGCCGGTCTGATACCACTGATTCTACATTTCTGGATTAATTATTCGATAGGGCATACATTGCTTCCTCTTCAGATCGTTCCGGAATATTTCGACTATGAAGGAACCATATGGAGAGGTGGTGTGCAGCCAAGTGGTATGCAGCCAAATTCAGGATGGGATTCTATAAAATATGGTTTATCCAGCCTGTTGGGGCTCCGGGGATTCCTTTTATACAACCCGCTTTTATTTATTGCGATACCACTTCTGATCAAAGAAGGATTCTCGGGACAGCGCCTGAAAAGGGAAAGTCGATTGCTCTTAGTCTCGGTATTGGTCTTCCTCAGTTATTACTTCATCTATACAACCAATTATGGTGGATGGAGCTACAGTATTCGCTGGTTTGTCCCGCTTTTACCTTTTTTCATGATCTATCTTATTGGCGTTGAGGACTATTTAGAAAATCGGAAGATAAGAATAAGCTTGGGTCCAATAGCAGTGGTCTCAATGATTATCTCCTCCATCGGCCTTATTAACCCCTGGAGTAATGCTGATTATCATTCGATACCTTTTATGGCAAATGTGAAACAACTCATTCATCTATTCTTCTGATTATCTAACCAAGCCCGTAACCTGGGGCTTTTAGAGCAAAAAAGTCGAACAAGCCAGATAAAAGACATAATGTACACCTGTTCTCTGTCACGTATCATTTGGTTTTTATTTGTTGAGTTTCGAGAAATTAGTTTGGTTTATAGACTTTTTTACCTGCATGCCAAAGCTACAGTGCAGACATGCAGATCCGTCTTCACTGTGTTTCGACAGGGAAAGAACGGATTCTCCAAAAGCGGGTTTTCCCCGCATGCTGCGGGTTTCTGGGATGGATGTTCGGCTGTGCCTCCATCTTTCTCCACTTCGTTACGAATCGAACCCTCATGCAAGGCAATAACTCCATTTGGGCTCGAATATATGGGATCGTGCGTAGGGTGCGGAGAGGGAGGGATTCGAACCCCCGGTACCCGAAGGTACGCTGCATTTCGAGTGCAGTGCATTCAACCGGACTCTGCCACCTCTCCATTAAAAAGTCAAATGAATATAAAAATGCTGCTTTGAGCGGCAATCACTTAAGATCTCCAGATAGATTATTTGGGGACCGGGTCTTACTGAAAAAACTATCCAATATACCCTTACATTTATTTTCCAGAATTCCGCCAAAAATATCCACTTTATGATTAAGAAAGTTGCCGGAGCAAAGTTGAGTAGCACCCCCGCAAGCTCCATGCTCGAGATCATCTGCTCCAAACACGACCTGCGGAATACGGGCATTTAGAATTGCTCCTGCACACATGGGGCAGGGCTCCAGGGTCACATATAAAATTGTATCCCTTAATCTCCAATCTTCCAGATAGTTTGCTGCAGCTGTTATGGCAAGAATCTCAGCATGTGCCGTCGGATCCTTCAAAGTCTCCCTTTGATTATGTCCTCTCCCAATAATTCTATTCTTGTACACAATAATTGCACCGACGGGAACTTCGTTTTCGTGATATGCCTTCTCTGCTTCTCGAAAGGCTTCTTCCATCCAGTAAAGATGCGAGTCAGTGTTTAACGCGGAAACTCCAGTCATATTCCGATCATCCTGAATTATGAATAATTAACTTAAGGGTTTGGCCTTGATCGTTCCGTTTGAAAGTTCATGAAGCTCCCAGGAGAAAGGATCTGCCTGATCTTCCCTGATTCTGAGCTTTATGCTCACATCTGAGCCATAATTCTGATCTATGAGCTTTGCCTCATAATTCTCCATCAGACGATATACCAAATTTGCATGTTCAAAATCACATTCACAGATCAAGAGCTTGCTTGGAATAAATGATCTTACCTTCACAAGGGGCATTGTTTCCTGGATCAGGCCACTATATGCACGAATGAGCCCGCCTTTCCCAAGTTTTGTGCCCCCAAAATACCGTGTAACGATTGCCAGCACATTGGTAATATTTGCACCAACGAGTGCCTGATATATCGGTTTGCCTGCAGTCCCTGCTGGCTCCCCATCGTCATTTACTCTCCAGATCTCACTGTCCCCGACACCTAGCCGCCATGCATAGCAGTGATGATTGGCGTTATGCTCACGTTTTTTAATTTCAGAAATATGGGATTCGATCTCATCTTCAGTTTTAACTGGAAAGATATCGGCAATAAATTTTGAAGCCTTAATTTTAATTTGGTGCTGATAATGCTCAACAACCTGATTGAAAGCAGAAGTACTCATTTTAAGATTGTAAATTTACGGCTTAATACAGAGTCACCCGAGATAAGCTGGATAAAGTAAATTCCTGAAGATGTCGACTCCGGCAACTCAAGATCGATTATTCGAATTCCCTCAGGACTGAATTGTTCCTTTTGATAGATAATCTCCCCCCGGAGGTTATATACCTTCAGTTCCAGCATCCCGGGAGATCCCAGCATAAGATTAAGATGAACTGGGTCATTTCTTAATACCACCGGGTTAGGCCACAGGGTCTGAATTCTATTGTTAAGTGTGAGTGTACTCCCCCCGAAAGTCAAGCGAAACCCGACAGTAGAATTTCTGTCCCCATTTACCATGGGGAGAATAAGATAATCTTGACTGTTTGTGCTGTCGCAATTGATCCAAACATCATTTACTACTGGGGATTTCAGGGACGAGCCATTGTCAAAACTGTGATAGGTGAGGTACACTCTCTGATCTTGGGTCAGGTCTGACCCCCATAAATAAAAATTACTCAGGGTCTGAGTTGAAAATCTTTTAAAATCCATCTGCATCGATTCTAGCTCAAAATCATAAGGGGTTGGATAGTCATTCGGTAAAATATAATCTGAAGTTCTGATCTCTGGTAATTGGCCAGCATCATTATAATATCGACTTGGCAAAGCCCGTGTACCGGTGAAGACATTGTACAGAGCGTATTTTCCCAGGGCATCAGTAAGACTCGATCCCCACGGTGAAGCACTCAGCACTTGCGCCAGATTATCGGTAGCCTCTCTCGTATTCAGATGCTCCCAGATCGAAAGCATGATGTGCTTTCCATTTTTTATTCCGTATTCCTGATCCAAAACCTGTCCAAATAATCCATGCCCGTAGCTATACAAAAAACTGCGGGAATCATCATTGAGATTTGGAAAGGCAGACTGACTAAAATTGTCAGCAACATAAGCATGATAATCATTGATTTCAGGGTAACATTTTTCTTCAAACCAGGTGCTCGATATTTCATACCAGTAGGCATTAGAACTGACTGGGGCAAAGGGGAACGCATATCTTAGCTGAATCATATGGAAGAACTCATGGGCAATGGTGACTCGTAATGCTTCCAGACCACTCGTTGCATAGGCTGATTCAATATAATCATTGTCAACCTCTAGATAGGTCGCTTGTCCGGTATACGGTTCAGAATAGGTGGGATTAAATGAGGTCATGCCGTAATAGATGGATCCCCAATTTGTTTTCATATCAACAACATAGATATCAAGCTCTGAACCATCTACCCCGCCATCGGGGAGAGGAGGTAGGAAACCAAGTTCATTGACCAGAAGATTATATGCGGAATCAGCAGCTATACTTGCCTCCTGGATGAAGAGGGGTGTTCCAATAACGCTTGACCCGCTAACTGCATGCACACCTGTTCGTGTAAAATGAATCCGGAAATTACCACTTGGACTTAATATTGATTCATCGAGATAATCAAAATTCCTATCACTGACCGATTTTGCAGCCATGCGCTCACCTCGCTGCACGGCGAATCCACATTTATGGGCAGCTACCTCCTGTGCCCAAAGGGTGGATAGAACCAGTAAAAATAAGACTGAAAAGCGCATGAATTACTTTTTCCTGAAAGCGATTCTGATGGGGACTCCCTCAAAGCCAAACATTTCCCGGAACCGATTCTCAATGTACCTCTTATAGGAGGTCTTAATTAGGTCAGGATAATTTGAAAAAATTACAATGACCGGCGGTTCAACAGCAACCTGGGAACAATAATTTAGTTTTATTTCTTTCCCATGAGGTGACGGAGGTTGCATTCTGGCAACAACATCCTCCAGGAATAGATTCAATTGCCTGGTTGGTATTCTCTTTTGTTGTTCCTCATGAATCTGCTTGACCAGATCAACCAATTTAAATATACGTTGTCTCTCAAGCGTGGAAATAAACTGGATCGGATAATGTCGTAGCTCAAACATATCATCAATAAGGGCTTGCTTGAAATCTCTCATGGTATTGGTCGATTTTTGAATAAGATCCCATTTATTGACCCCGACAATCATTCCTTTCCCCGCTGCCAGAATTTCTTCCATAACGCGTGCGTCATGGGAAACAAATCCCTTCTCAGCATCTATCAGGACGATCACAACATGGGCACTTTTTATTGCCTGTTGCGTGCGTACAGAACTATAGTATTCAATCGAATTGCTTACTTTTGCTTTGCGGCGCAATCCAGCTGTATCGATCATTTCAAACGATTGACCAAAATATCTGAAGCTCGTGTTTATAGAATCTCTTGTGGTACCGGGGATATCCGTCACGATTTGCCGGTCAATTCCTAACAATGCATTGGTAAGGCTTGATTTTCCAGCATTTGGCATACCCACAATGGCAAAGCGGATTACATTTTCATCTATTTCTTCCTCAACCTGAATTTCACCAAAAGTGGATACAACTTGATCCAAGACATCGCCAATACTCCTGCCATTCAGTGCACTGATGGGAAAAACTTCACCCAATCCCAACTGGTAGAAGACATGACTCTGATTTTCCAGATCACGATTATCGGCTTTATTCGCGACCAGAATGACAGGTTTTTTGGCTCGACGAGCACGCTTGACTATTTCTTCATCTTCCCATGTAATGCCAACAATCGTATCGACCATTAGCATGATTACATCAGCTTCATCAATCGCCAGGACGGCTTGTTTACGCACTTCCTTATCTATGATATCCTCGGTTTGGGGGATATAGCCGCCTGTATCGACAAGAAAAAAGTTATGACCTGCCCAGTCAGTCTCGGTCGCCACACGATCTCGTGTGACCCCTTCCTGCTCGTGTACGATGGAGAGTCGTTTCCCGACGATTCTGTTAAATAATGTCGATTTCCCAACATTTGGTCGGCCAACAATTGCTACAATCGGTAACCTCAGACCCATGGTGAAAGTATCTCCAGCATGTCTTCGTGATGGATATAGACCGGCAGACCCAATCTTTTTTCAATACTCTCACGTGTGTGATCGTCCAATGTGATTCCCTCGTCGCTAAACATTCTATACGATAGATAAACTGCGTCCGCCGCCTGAATTGACTTTAACTGAGTCACGAGGTCCCGCGCTGAAATAAGACCGGTCACTGTCACCAGTTCTGGTCCCAGCCAATCATTTTTTACAGGGATAATCTCATATTCAAGATTCTCAATCGTGTCCAAAGAGGCGCTAATAGTATCTGATAAAAATTGATACCCGAGAACGCCAGTTACAAAGATCAAACGCGTAGGTCGCTTGAGTTTTTGAGGTAACATTGGTTGACTTGCCAGGAATCGATTGGAAAAATCCCGACACTGGCCGACACCGTTCTCTATCATGGAAAACTCACCATAATAATCATTATCGGGGATGGGTTTTCCACCAAGAATGAAAAACTCATCACTCAAATACACAAAGCGGTCAATGTCTGGAAGCTTGAATTCACCCTCCCGGGATTGGAACCACTCAATAAAGTCAGAAGCCGAATCTTTTGTAAACGATGTGAGTTGTGGTAGTCCATCGCGATATTTTGTTAAACCAACAGGTACAATCGACACAGTTTTAACACCGGGATGGAATTGTGCCAGATCTCTAACTGTTTCCAGTAATATATCTCCATCATTCCACCCTGGACACAGAACGATCTGAGTGTGCAATTCAATTTTGTGATCGGTTAAGAACTTGATCTTATCAAGAATCTGATCGTCCTTGCCATAGAGAAGCATCTCTCTGCGAAGTTGAGGATTGGTCACATGGACACTTACATATAGCGGGCTTAGTTGCTGTTCAACAACGCGATCGAGCTGCTTCTGACCCATATTGGTCATGGTAATATAATGACCATATAAAAAGCTAAATCTGAAATCACCGTCTTTAAAATTGAGTGCTTCTCGAACACCGGGCGGATTTTGATGAGCAAAGCAGAAGACACAGTTATTTGCACATGAGCGTATTTTCATGGGCTCCATGCCAAGTCCTAGTTCCTCATCAATACTTTTCCTGATATGCAACTGTCGTTCAATCCCATCCCTTTGTAATACGATATCGAGCGCTTCATCGGCAGCATAAAATTCATAATCAATCTCATCGCCAATTGCTCTGCCATTGATTGAAATGAGTTCTTCTCCTGGAAGGATGCCGTTGTATTCGGCGGGACTCTTGGGAGTGATGCTAACAATATTCATGGCGCGAATATATCCAGGAGGCATCATGGATGAAACGTTTTGATATGGATTGAACACATTACTGAATTGCTCCAGGTCATTCATACAAAGCTGAAATTCAGCGCAAATTTATTTTTGAGTTCGATAAAATTGAAAAAATTCCTCGCCGCAAATTATTTATCAAATTGACAGCTATTCGACGATTGGTTTATTGTGTTCGGGATGTCCGCGTCTAAATTCTCCATGATGCTGAGCGCGAAAAATCAATTGAGGTGACCAAATGTCCATTCTCCCATTCTGTGGAACAATTTACAACCCCGACATTTTTCCGAATCTTTCCGATATAATTTCTCCACCCTACGATGTGATTTCCCCTGAAGAGAGGAGATTTTTCCTTACCAGGTCTCGTTATAACAGTGCTCGCTTGATTCTCGGTGAAGAGAAGCAGGGAGACTTCTTTGAGGATGAATTTTATGAAGGGACGAGAGATCTTATTAAAAAGTGGCATGAAGAAGGGATACTGGTTAAGCGGGAGCAACCCGGCCTCTTTTTGCTTCACCAGTTTTTTACAGGCCCCGATGGTGAACAGCACCTAAGGAAGGGGTTTATCGCACTGATGCCTATCCTGCCATATGGCGCTGACACGGTCAGGGCACATGAACGTACACATATGGGGCCGATTAAGGACAGGCTGAGACTTACTACCACCACGAAAATAAATTTTTCGCAAATATTTTTTACATATCAGGATGCTGAGAATGCTGTATCCAGAATACTGGACGAAGCGATCTCTAAAGCTGTGGTCAAATTCGATGGTGTTAATGAGGATACGGGAGTTGAAAATATCTGCTACCTCATTGAAGATGAGGATGTGATTTCTCAGGTGCAGTCTCTTATGGAGGGAAAACCTGTATTTATTGCTGACGGTCATCATCGATATGAGACCATGAGACAATACAGAAACCAGCGACAAGCTGAGACAGGTTTTTCAGAAATTGATGCCAATTATATCATGGCATATTTTTCATGCTCTCAGGATTCAGGTCTGAAAGTCTATCCAACCCATAGAAGTTTGAGGGGACTACCAGAATTCTCCTATCAGATATTGATGGACAAATTAATGAATTATTTTGATTTGGAAAAAATGGATTCGGAGGATGTTGAGTTGGGACACAATCATCGCCGTTTAATCATGACGGATGAAAGTGGGATCCCCTGCTCGCTGCTTCTAAAGGAATCTGCTTACAATGAGCTAAGACATCGCTTGGATGATCCAATTCTTGCCGAGGTAGATACTGTAATCCTCGAGGAGATCATCCTTAAAGATATAATAAAGATGACATCAGAAGACATTGAGCACCATCGGTATATCGAATATCATCGGGATATTGATGGATTTTGGGAAGCAATGCGCACTGGGAGTCAGGTAGGGTGGATCATGAATTATCCTGATAATAACATCCTGTTTGAAATTGGTGGAAGGGGCCTTCGATTACCTCAAAAGAGCACCTTTTTCTTCCCAAAACTACCCACTGGAATGGTATTTAGAGAACTTGAGGAATAGGAACCATGAAACCAAAACTATTTATACCTGGACCCACACACGTTGATGAGGAAATTCTTAGAGCGATTTCACAATACCCCATTGGGCATCGGACCAATGATTATCGTGAGTTGCAATCAAAAGTAGTCTCTGGGATCAAGGAAGTATTGTTTACCGAGCAGTCCGTTCTGCTCTCAACCAGCTCAGCCACGGGTCTGATGGAAGCTGGTGTACGTAACCTTAGTAAAAAGAAAGTAGCAAACTTTGTATGTGGTGCTTTTTCTGAGAGACAGGCTGATTTAACCCGAATTGCTGGGTTGGACCAGGATGTGTTTCACGTTGATTGGGGACAGCCAACCCTTCCGGATCAGGTCGATTCTGCGCTTTCCCGAGGAGACTATGATTTGGTTACAGTCGTCTTTAATGAAACTTCGACCGGTGTGATGAATCCCATAGCCGAAATTGGTGAAGTGCTAAAAAACTATCCTGATACATTGCTTATGGTGGATGCGGTGAGTGGGATGATGGGAGCACCTCTCAAGGTGGATGAGTGGGGGATAGATATGTCCCTTGCCAGCGTGCAAAAAGCATGGGCTTTGCCCCCCGGTTTTGCTGTCATGTCTCTATCTGATCGTGCCCTCGAGCGAAGTAAATCTATTCTTGAGTCACAAAAAGGGTATTACTTTGATTTTGTTAGAATGCATAAAGCAGGCGAGAAGTCACAAACCACTGTCACCCCAAGTATTCCTCATATTTACGGCTTATCCGTTCAATTGGATAGGATAAAAGCTGAAGGAATAGAGAATCGATTTGCCCGTCATAGAGAAATGGCGAACCGAGTGAGGCAGTGGGGCAAAGAGCGATTCGGTCTATATGCTCATGCAGGATATGAATCTGATACGCTTACTTGCTTCACAAATGACATGGGGATCGATCTCATCGCTTTAGCGGAGGAGATGAAGAAGCGGAATTACTTGATCTCAGGTGGCTATGGCGATCTCAAGGGGAAAACCTTTCGAATAGCTCATATGGGTGATCTGCAGATAGAAGATATTGATGATGTACTCAACGTTTTAGATGAGGTTATTTCTGGTTTATGAAAAAAATACTAATTACGGACGCTCTTTCGGCCTCTGGAAAATCTGTGCTGGAAGCATCGGGAATCGAAGTTGTTGAGATACTGGATAAAGATCAGGAAAAGATAGATGCTGCTCTACCAGAGGTTGATGGATGGATTATCCGGAGTGGCACAAACATAAATTCTCAAGCGATCGCCAAAGCCTCAAAATTAAAAGCGATTGGACGCGCCGGTGTCGGGGTGGATAATATCGATATACAGGCAGCAACCGCTCATGGTGTTGTGGTAATGAATACACCAGGTGGGAATACTATTTCTGCTGCTGAGCACACGATCGCCTTGATGATGTCGCTGGCAAGAAATATTCCCCGTGGGGATAGTTCGATGAAAGCCGGAACCTGGGAGCGAAAGGCACTTGTTGGGACGGAACTCTATGGTAAAACACTGGGAATTGTAGGTCTTGGTCGTATTGGACAAGAAGTAGGGCGCAGGGCACTTGGACTGCAAATGAAGGTGATTGGTTATGATCCGTATGTATCCCAGGATCAGCTGGTTGTAAAAGATATAACAGTCCTATCTTTGGAAGAAGTCCTGAAAAACTCAGACATTATCACGCTTCATTTACCTCGAACAAAGGATACATTGGACCTGATCAGCAGTCCTGAATTAGCACAGATGAAGTCATCAGCAATGCTAATTAACTGTGCCAGGGGCGGATTGGTGAATGAGGTGGCTATAGCTCAGGCACTTGAAGATAATGTCATAGCAGGTGCTGCTTTTGATGTCTACACATCGGAACCCCCGGAAAATAACCCGCTCTTACACGCAAAAAATACGGTACTCACCCCACATCTGGGAGCGAGCACTCATGAAGCCGGAGAGAATGTTGCAGTTCAGATCGCAACTCAATTAAGAGATTTCTTGCTAGAAGGTCGTCTCTGCAATACAATAAATCTTCCCATAGCTGATATGGGTAT
Organism: Fidelibacterota bacterium; assembly: GCA_021734325.1. Taxonomy (GTDB): domain Bacteria; phylum Fidelibacterota; class UBA8477; order UBA8477; family JABMPR01; genus JABMPR01. Next base: position 68,229 of record JAIPJF010000017.1, read on the forward strand.
TTTGAAATCAATCAGCAAGACCTTAACCCTGGCGCGGGAAATTGGCCTCTTAATGCACCCCCTTCAAAAAGGTGCCATCAAGTCCATTAGATTAAGTTATAATGGTGACCCTGAGCATATCACACCCCTTTTATATTCAGCTTTTGAAGGCGTCATGAGGGATCGATATGACGGAACGATTAATCTGATCAACGCCAAGTCCATTGCTGAATCAAGGGGAATTTCCTTGAGCACCCTGCATGACCCTGAGTTGAGCAATGTCCAGAATGCGCTATCACTTTCTGTAGAATCAGCTGACAATACTCACTGGGAGTTGATGGGATATACAGATATACAGGGTAGCCAACGATTAACCAGAGTCAATAAGTATCATGTTGATGTACTCCTCGATGGATCGTTGATCCTGATTCTCAATCAGGATGTACCCGGTGTGGTAGGAGAGGTTGGCACCTTACTCGCCAGATACTCCATAAATATTGCTGAATATTCATTGACCCGCCAGACGGGTGGTACTGCCCTTTCATTAATCAAATGTGATTCTTCTCCAGGGATTGATTTACTGAACGAGCTCAGGAGTCTATCTTCCATCAGGGAGTGTTTTTTGCTCAGGTAAATGTTAAATTAAAGCTTGATTTAGTAACGGGTCGATAGTATTAACCCCTACTGATGAATAAAATTGAGGTGATATGATGACTGAAGAAAAGCAAAACACCCCTGACGAAAAGCCAAAATCTGATCGTGCTTCAAAATTGATGAATGATATGATGCGAGGGTTGCGGGAATTTGGTAGTTCTGCTATGGAAAAGGCTGAGGAATATGGCAAAATTGCCACTGAGAAAGCTGAAGAACTAACGAAGCAGGGAAAAATCAAGCTCGATCTTCACCAGCTTAACAGGAATCGCACAAAATTATTGGCTGAGCTTGGTGAGTTGGTAATCGGTTTGAAGACCAAACCAAAAATTGCCAAGTTGACCGAACATGAAACATACATTTCCCTGACTGCTGCAATCAAGGACCTTGATCTAGCGATAAAAGCAAAGGAAGCTAAGGCTGCAGAAACTGATCCTGACAATCAGGGGACGTGATCGATCAGTACGTGCGATTTTTTGTTGTGCAAAGCGAAAACGATCAAGCGCGAAAAATGCTTGTTATCAATTGATGTGTAGGCTATAATTCGCAGTCTCATAAGTAGACAAAAGTTTGAATGAGAATAAGGCAGGACTAAAAATTAGCAATATCATAAATACTGGCCAGGGATATCGTTTTTTTCTTATCAATGATAAGAAAAACAAGGTGAATGAGCTTTTCTTCTCCAAATCCTTGGTGTATTCAGTTAGCTTTATCGCTCTTTTCGTGGTTATGGGTCTAGGAGCATTTACATTTTCCACCCTGACTGATACTCAATATGACCTGAAGGTCAATAATTTGAAAAATCAGAATAAAGAATTAGTTCGGGTCATGGAGGATATGAAGGTTCGACTTGAAGATGCTGAAGTTAAATTAACTACACTAGTAGAGCGGGATGAAGCCTTACGAGTGTACGCTGATCTTCCCTCAGTCGATGATGATGTCCGAGCCGGTGGTCATGGTGGTACCGTTAATGATTTCAGTGAAGATTATGGTGCTTTGATGCCTCTCACTGATCTAAACGTCAATTCTCTTGAAGGCAACCTGGCAAGTCTGGGGCGTGAAATCACCCTTCAACTAAATAGCTATGAGCAGATATATTCTAAACTTACGCAAGACGTGAACCGATTACGCAGGACTCCTTCAATACAGCCTGTGAATCGTGGGTATTTGACCTCAAGTTTTGGCGTTCGCGCAGATCCCTGGACTCGCAAGCCCAGAATGCACGATGGTCAGGATTTTGGCGTTCTTACAGGCACGCCCGTTTATGCAACTGCTGATGGAGTGGTCAAAGCTAGAAATGGAAAAACGGGCTATGGTAATACAGTTATTTTGGATCATGGATATGGGATTAAAACGATCTATGCCCACCTAAGTCGATATGTTGTTAAACCTGGAGATAACGTCAAACGTGGCGACCTTATTGCATACTCTGGAAGTACTGGGCGTAGCACAGGACCTCATCTTCACTATGAAGTTCGAGTTAACAATGTACCAGTTAACCCACGACACTATTTCCTAACGGATAAAATCGAATTATAATTTATTGATAGCTGTTTTAATTTGACGTCCGGTGTAACTGGACGTTTTTTTTATGCGGTCGGAGACAGAATACCACGGGTTTACCCGTGGATGAATGAGCCTCCGGAGGTACATTAAATGCTGAATGAAGACAAGGATAACAGCACACAGTTCCTATCGATTGGAATATCATGTAGTATGGGTA
>JAIPJF010000018.1 GCA_021734325.1 Fidelibacterota bacterium
TGGTGAAATCAAGGATGGGGTGATGTATCTATCCGATTTGGGGATAATTGCCCGAACCTGTTGGCAGGATATCCCCCAACATTTTCAATATACCAGTTTGGATTCATTTATCATCATGCCTGATCATATGCATGGGATTGTGACCATTGACAAACCTAATGACGTGGTTGGAATGTGTAAAATGGATAATGGTGGTGGCAACCATTGTAGGGTTGTTGCATGCAATGACCCTACAATAACCAAACCATCAGAAAACACCGTAGATGCCCATATGTCATCCATTTCACCCAAATCCGGTTCATTACCGACAATTATTCGTTCATACAAATCCGCCGTAACCAAACGCGCACGTCAAATCGATCCAAATTTCACCTGGCAACCACGCTACTATGACCACATCATTCGAAATGCTGAATCCGCTTACAATATTCGGCGATATATCCAAAATAATGTACAGAATTGGGTGGAGGATTAATTCATTAGATGATTCCGCTAGAGGTCCACAGCCACTATTCCTTGCTACAGGGAACCCTGTCCCCAAAACATTTATGCAATTTTCTGATCAAAAAAGGCTATCGGCAGTTTGCCATTGCAGATACAAACAATCTGTATGGCATGATCTATCTGTACCAGACAGCGCTGGAACATGGTCTGGATATGATCGTTGGGGCGACCCTGGATGATGCACATAGACGCAAAGCAGTGCTGTTGGTCAAGAATAGCACCGGATACATGAATTTATGCCAGCTCATCACCCATAGGCATGCTGATAAGGACTTTGACCTCCGCCAATCCATGACCGATCATCTGGATGGCCTGGTGCTCATTACCCCGGATCGGGATCTTTTGAAGACCTATCCTTCAGAGGACACTTATGTTTCACTGGGTCCAGGGAGCTATAGCCTTTACCGATGGGCCAAAGAAGAGGGCCTGAGTCCAGTTGCCAACATCCCCACATATATGGGCACGTCAAAAGGCCATCAACTCCATCGTATCATGCGCGCCATTGACCTGAATACCAAGCTGTCTCGTCTACCTGAATCTGAAGTGATACCACTGAACTATTATCTCCATAGCCGGGAAGAGGTCATGGACGTGCTTCCCTTTGCCGAAGCGGCGCTGAATCGAACGAAAGAAGTGGTCGCCAAATGCCAGTGGAGACCGGATCTGAACAATTTCATTTTCCCGGAATCAAATGATGCCCGTGATTATCAGGAACTAAAGAACCGAGTATACCAGGGAGCACAGGAACGCTATGGTATGATTACGGATCGCATCAGAAATCGGATTGAACATGAATTAAAGACAGTCAAACAGAAGCATTTCTCAAATTATTTCCTCATTGTTCAGGATATTGTCCAGCAATCGCCCATTACCTGCGGCCGGGGGAGTGCTGCTGCCAGTATTGTTGCCTATGCCCTGAAGATCACCCATGTGGATCCCATCCGGCATAATCTCTTCTTTGAACGCTTTTTGTCGCCAGGACGAAAGGATCCACCGGATATTGATGTGGACTTTCCCTGGGATACACGGGATGCTGTGCTGAATTACACCTTTGCTACTTATGGCGACTCGCATTCGGCCATGATCTGCAACCATGTGACCTTCAAGGCAAGAGCAGCCATACGTGAGGTGGCCAAGGTATATGGCCTTACAGAGAGCGAGATAGGCATTGTGACCAAACGTCTGTCACATCTCTGGTATGTCAGCGATCCGTTCAAGGAACTGGCCTCAAACCCACTCCTGAGCGATCTGGAGCTCAAGGAACCCTGGGAAGAGATTATTCGTAATGGTTTCTATCTGGCCGGTTTTCCCCATTATCTCAGTGTCCATCCCGGTGGCGTCGTCCTTACCCCCGGCGAGATCTCATCCTATGTGCCTATCCAACGGGCACCCAAAGGTGTTCAGATTATTCAGTGGGAGAAAGATCAGGCTGAAGATTTTGGCCTGGTGAAGATTGATCTGCTGGGGAATCGCTCACTGGCGGTCATCCGTGATATCCTGACTGATATTCAGGATCACTACGGCGTGGATATCCCGTACTGGAAGCTGAATCCTCTGGAGGATCTGAGAACACAGGAGCTGATCCGCACGGCAGCCACCATGGGTTGCTTTTATGTGGAATCTCCAGCCACCCGACAACTGCTGAGCAAGATGAAAACTGGTGATTTTGAGAACCTGGTGATCGCCTCCAGTATTATCCGTCCTGCGGCCAACAAATGGATCCGCGAATTTGTTCGTCGGCTCCATGGCGGTGAATATGATCCACTTCATCCATTACTTGAAGAAACACTCTCAGAAACCTATGGGATAATGGTATACCAGGAGGATGTTACCAAGGTTGCCATGCGTTTGGCCGGATTTGATGCAGACGAAGGAAACGAATTGCGCAAGATCATGTCCAAGAAGCACAAGGAGGCCAAGCTCCGGGACTACTGCGAGAAGTTTGTTGCTGGTGCCCGTAAGAATGGTGTAGCTGACACTGTTATTGAAACACTCTGGGAAATGATCATGTCCTTCTCAGGATATTCCTTTTGCAAGCCCCATTCAGCCTCATATGCGCTGGTTTCCTTCAAGTCAGCCTACCTCAAGGCCCATTATCCTGCTGAATTTATTGCCTCCGTAATGAGCAACCTGGGAGGGTATTATTCTACATTTGGCTATTATTCGGAAGCTCGTCGAATGGGATTAAAGGTATTGTTGCCCAGTATCAATAATTCAGAGATCAGACATACAGGCATGAATGACTGGGTTCAGACCGGATTCATGCAGTTAAAGGGGATCAAGCAGACGGCACTGGAACACATTATTGCAGAGCGCAGAGAGAATGGTCGCTTTCACTCGTTTGAGTCCTTTTTAAGACGCATGCCTGAATTGGATCGTTCAGATGTTCGCGCACTCATCAAAGCAGGTTGTTTTGATGGTGTGGAGGGGATTGAGGCTCGGCCCAGACTCATGTGGATTCTGTATCAGAGTCATGCCCGGGAGATGCATCGCGACAAACCGGTATCCCTCCTTGCGCTGAATGAGTGTGACAACTACTATATTCCGGATGTGGGAGGGTATTCAGAAAAGACCATGCTGATCCACGAGGTTGATGTCCTTGGTTTCCTGATCTCCCGCCATCCTCTGAATTTATACAGGGGTTTGCTGCAGCACCTGCACTACGTACAGGCCTGTGATCTTAAAAAGTATGTTGGCCGGGAAGTCCCTGTTATAGGATGGCTCATCACGGGCAAAGTGGTGCATACAAAAAATGACGAACCCATGGAGTTTATTAGTTTTGAAGATACAACAGCGATCTATGAGACCGTATTCTTTCCAGAAGTGTACCGGAAATTCTGTCGCATGCTCAGCAATGTCCGACCCTATCTTTTACATGGATTAGTGGAAGAGGATTATGGCGCTATCTCACTGACAGTCAAACATATAGAGTTTCTTGATAAGGTTAAACCATCACGACAGATTGGTAAAGCACGACCCCTGATACTGACCACAGGTAACAAGGGATATTAAGTCCTGATGTAAATCCTTGTATGTTTCAGTGGGACAGCCTGTTATGTGGATTTAAGATTTACTATGTGCACCAGATGTGCAGGTGGATGATCGATCACTCGCTTGAATGGTCATGCCTGTGATGTAGATCCGGTAGATGCATATGCACATGAGTCACTGGGTGGTGATGGTGGGGATGTGAATGCCATGCAGGGATCGACTCTTCTCCATGATGGTCATGATGTCCATCGCTATGTGAATGCCAATGCTCGTGCTCTAATTCCATATGTGTATGTCCATGGTGATGATCTTCTCGGATCAGAATAGCGATGGACAAGACCATCAGGCCAGCTGCAACAAGTTGCAGGATTGAGATTGGCTCACCCAACACAACTGTGGAGAGCAATAATCCCCAGAAGGGTGCTGAACCAAAGATGATCTGTGCCCTAGTTGCTCCCAGATGCTGGGATGACCCGATATACAGAACTATGCTTACGCCATAAGCAAAAACGCCGATCAGTAGAGCGTAGGCAATGATACCGGCACCAAGCGCAGGCTGCTCTATTATTATCCCGATGATCAAATTAACCGTTCCAGCGATCAGACCTTTCCAGAAAGTTGTGAGCGCGGGTGATATCCCATCGATCAGAGATGTAAAATGATTATCGAAGCCCCAAGCAACACAGGCTCCCAACACGAGTAGACCGGCGATGATTCCCGCGCTACCTTCATGCACAGTGAGCAACATGGAAGCCAGTACAGTGCCAAGAACTGCAAGGATTGAATTGATGGATATGTGTTCGCGGAACAGGATGGCGCCAAGCAAGGCAGTCGTGACCAGTTCCAGATTCAACCATAGGGACACCGAAGAAGAGCTCGCTGTCGCTAATCCGAACAATAATAGAGCTGGTCCAATGATTCCCCCGAACAAGATTGCACCCAAGAGTAACTTCTTTGTTTTCGCCGGGTACAACTGAGGTGATCTATATACTTTCTCTTTAATTATCAAAGGCAGGACACCCACTGCTGCGCCCAGGTAAAGCAAGCCGGCAAGGGTGAATGGCTGCATCGAATCCAGAATCCATTTGCTTGCTGGGGTTGATGCTCCGAACAGAATGGCAGAAATTACAGCGCTCCAAATCGCAATCTTAGGTCGTTTCATATCGGGTACCTATTTAATCTCATGGTATCAATGTAAGGGTAATTTATCGAATGACAATTCCAGGAGTATATCTTAGGGATTGTAGATGCCTCGGTACTATCCAGTAAATTCGTTTACCAGAGTTAATCATAGGACCATTAAATCAGCATGCGCACCTTGTGATACCTTTTACATAAATAACCGCTGGTTTTGAGGCCAAAACGTATACACCCGCTTCACTTATCAACCCAACAAGTCTTCAACCCTCAAATCCTAAACCATCCACAGCTGCCGATCCAGACTACGATATTGGATCGCTTCGGAAAGATGCTCAGCCAGTATATGCCTTGAACCTGCCAGATCAGCTATGGTGCGGGAGACTTTGAGAATGCGATCATAAGCACGGGCACTTAAACCAAGATTGGTGATGGCGGTCTTTAACAGGTCAGCAGAAATGGAATCAATATGACAAATGTTTCGAATCATTTTTGGTGGCATATCGGCATTGGAATGGATCTCCGGCTCATTCTGGAAGCGTTCAATCTGAATATTTCGTGCCGATTGAACCCGCTGTCTGACAACCGCAGAAGATTCGCCATCCTGTTTTGCAGATAATTCCTCGAAAGGAATGGCCGGAACTTCAATATGCAGATCAATACGATCCAGTAGGGGACCTGATATTTTTGCCATGTATTTTTGAATCGACATATTGCTGCATGAACACTCATGACGGGGATCGCTGCTGTAGCCACAGGGACAGGGATTCATAGCACTGAGGAGGATGAAATTTGCAGGATAGGTCAGGCTCATACTTGCCCGGCTGATAGTGACCTCTGAGTTCTCAAGTGGTTGCCGCATGACTTCAAGCACATTCTTCTGAAATTCAGGCAGTTCGTCCAGGAAAAGGACGCCATGATGAGCCAGACTCACTTCACCAGGGCGGGGAATGCGTCCACCTCCAACAAGGGCGGCATCGGAAATGGTGTGATGCGGTGATCGGAAGGGACGGGTTGCTACCAATCCTTCTGTGCGGACCATCCCGGCAATGGAATGAATTTTAGTTGTCTCAAGGGCCTCCTCTAGAGTCATCTGCGGCAGAATCGTAGGGAAGCGTTTTGCCAGCATTGTTTTACCCGATCCAGGTGGCCCGATCATCAATACATTATGTCCACCAGCCGCTGCAACCTCTAAGGCGCGCTTGACATGCGCCTGACCCCGAACATCACCAATATCCACAGGATAGTTCTGCGATTTGGAGAATAACAATTCCGCATCGACCTCCAGCGGTTCAATGTGTTTTTCACCATTCAGGAATAAAATGGCATCTAACAGAGACGCGACAGGAATAACATCTACATCACCAGTTACTGCAGCCTCACGGGCATTCTGAGCGGGTAGGATCAATCCTTTAAGTTGATGCTCATGTACACCGACAGCAGAAGGTAAAGCCCCCTTTATGGGCCTGAGTGACCCATCTAATGATAATTCACCCAGCAATGCATAATCCTCCAGTTGCTCGTGGACGATAGCGCCCAGTGCGGCGAGGATTCCAATGGCAATGGGCAGGTCAAATGCAGACCCTTCCTTTTTTATATCTGCAGGTGCCAAATTGATGGTATAAGCTTTGGGTGGAAATATGAAACCGCTATTTTTTATGGCAGAAATAACCCGCTCTTTACTTTCCCTCACAGCCAGTTCAGGCAAGCCAACTGTGTTATAATGGAAAGCATGTCCCTCAACATTTACTTCCACTTCAACCAAATAGGGATCTATTCCGATTAATGAACTGCTTAAAACACGTGCAAGCATTGTTTACTCCCTTAATCTAAACGAATTGGGTAATGCTCGCTGAAAGCATCCAGCGAGTGAATTCATATGTGATGATTTAGATGTTAAATGGAGAGAACCGGAGACAGTTTGCTTACGGAATCCCTTAGATCATTTAAACAAAAGCTCTTATTACATGCAATTCTTGTCAAATGCCTGTTCAATAATGAGTTTATTCATGTATTTCCAGCGCTCCTGATTCAACTGAGCCTGGACAAATTTTCCATTAAAAGCGGCCATGCTTTCAAAACCATGCTTCTTGGCCAATGTCTCTAGAAAAACCGGATCCTGAAGCATATCAGGTTGATTCTTGTTCAAACACTCAGTCTCTACAGCTAGAGAAACGATATTCATTTCTTCCTCAGTGAGGACAAAAGCAGTTTGAGAAACAGAACCAAGAGGTTTGTAGGCAAGGGGGGGATCAATTTCAGCTGCTGTGTCAATGTTCTTTTTGGCCTCAGCAGTCGCTATTTTTCGTTCAATAGATTTCTGCTCAAGTGCTTCATCCTTGGGAAGTTTGGACTCTGGTGCAGTAAGCTGTCCCCAGAATAACTCGAGCACAGATTTGTCTTCAGCCTTGAGCTTTTGGTGGGCGTATCTTAAAGCATCCATGAAGGGACGCGATTTATTTGAATCGATCTCATAGAAGAGATCAATCCATCCAACAAATTCTGCCATGGCAGCAGTGCCGCTATCTTCCATTTCCAGCAAATTTTGCCAGATCACGAATAAATTATCAATCGCTTCATTAAATCGCTGGGTATTCCGTGGCGAAGTGGCAATCGTTTCCCGGGCAAGCTTTCGAGTCTCATAGGCACTTGAAATATAGGCGAAAAGAAAGGTCTGCTTTTCTGAGGGGGTCAGCGCAGACCAATAAATACTCTGGGCAAAAGCCACATGTTCTTCGGCCGTATTCAGGGAACTGGTGTCCTGAGCTGGTGACCGGACAATAACTGCTAGCAATAGAAAAACGATACTGAAAAGGGTAGACCTCATAAGAATTCCTGCTGATTTCATCATAGTGCCCTAAATCTAAGCTTAGATTCAATTTCAGGTACAAAAAAATTGAACATTAAGGCTCTACCCAATAACCTTCTGTTTTGATCAGATCTATCAGAGCATCGACAGCTTCTGATTGGGGAATATTCGGCCGGACGATCATCTGTCCACGATATAGTGAGATTTTTCCGTGGCCGGTCCCAACGTACCCAAAGTCGGCATCAGCCATTTCTCCAGGACCATTTACGATGCAACCCATGATCCCGATCTTTACACCTTTCAGGTGGGCAGTTCTGGATCGGATCTGCGCTGTAACCTCCTCGAGATCAAAGAGTGTTCTACCACATGATGGACAGGCGATATATTCGGTTTTTGTCATTCGGCTCCGACTGGCCTGCAATATTCCAAAAGCGATCTCGTTGCTTTCCAATATCGGTACGGTATCAGATACAAGCCAGATCCCATCAACCAGCCCATCGGTCAACAAGCCTCCCAACTCTGCTGATGCAGACAATAATAGCTCCTCATGGTTTGGATCTTTGGAATGGTAGGCAAGAATGACTGGCTGTCTTCTGGAATAATTCATCAGCTCAAGAATGAATCTCCTCAGCGAGGCAAGTTGATGTACGTTTCCAGATGATACGACCCAGACAATGCCCGGATCGTCGGGCAGTTGTCCAATCGAACCAGAAGCATTGACCTTGACAAAATTAGCTACAGGGTGTTTTAAGTCAGCATTGAGATAGGATTCCAAATCGAATAGGGGGTAACTGATATCATGGTCAGCGACTTCACGCCATGTCTCTGAATTATAGAGGGTTATGGCGTTTATGGAAAGTGGAGGATTCTGAAGATTATTGCCGAAGTACAGAATGTCGGCCCCTAGATCACCTGGTTCCCAGGTATCATGCATGAGATCATGTCGGTAGCCAACACTTTCCAGAAAATGATTTGGAGGTCCCATTACATCCGAAAGGTCTGCAACCACGATAGGAACTTTATCACCACCCATGTTTTGGACTGGATCAGAGATTCGTCTTCTGTAGTCAAAAAGATCGACCGGCAATTCCGTCAAAGCTTCAATCTTGGGATGTTCTGCAATTTTGGCTGCCGTTTTTACTAGTTGAATGGCTACGGGGATTTCAGCCTCTGGTGCTTCAGTCAAGGAAACTCTGATTGTATCGCCAAAACCATCCCGCAGGAGTGATCCAATACCCAGTGCAGACTTGATCCTCGCATCATCACCATCTCCCGCTTCAGTGACGCCCAAATGAAGCGGATAATTAAATTTTTCCTTTTCCATGTGATCTACCAGAAGGCGATATGCCTGTATCATCACTCTCGTATTACTTGCTTTCATTGAAATCACCAGCTCGTGATAGTTTTCGCTGGCACAGATCCTCACAAATTCCATTGCCGATTCAACCATTCCCAGTGGTGTATCGCCGTAGTGACTGAGGATTCTATCAGAAAGGGAACCGTGGTTTGAACCAATACGCATTGCCGTACCCTCTTCGCGACATAATCTCACCAGGGGTAAAAAACGTTCACGGATCCGGTCTAATTCATTCTGATATTCCTGAGAGGTATATTCCATCTGAAGGAATTTCTTACGATCAACATAGTTGCCAGGATTCACACGTACTTTTTCAACCAATCTGGCTGCGACTTCTGCCGCCCTCGGTACAAAATGAATATCTGCGATAAGTGGAACTGAGTAGCCACGATTGGCCAATTGCGTTTTGATCACACCCAGATTATGGGCCTCCTTCACACTTGGAGCGGTGATCCGTACATAGTCACAGCCTGCGTGGATCAGGCGAATGGTCTGCTCCACAGTGCCTCCAGTGTCCATTGTATCTGTGTTGGTCATCGATTGTATTCGAATCGGATGGTCACCCCCAAGGGGGATATCACCTATTCTCACTACTCTGGATTTATAGCGCTGGTACTGGGTTAATCTTTCAAGATGGTCATTAAAAAAGTTGCTCATTTATGTGATAATATCCTGATGTTATTGATTTATTTCAATTCAATCTAAATTGCTGTCACCTGGAAACCAATGGGAATGAATAAAGTTGGTCCTTCCCTCAAACCCATAATCGCCAAATACCTGAGTTGACCAAACCATAAACCCTGTTCTTGAACTTGCACCTTGTGACTGGACAAGACTGCTTTTATTTTCAACGTCTTTTTAAGGAGAATTGATAAATGTCTGTCAAATTGAATATATACAAAGAGCGAAGAGAACGGCTGATAAAGTCAATGAACCAGGGAGTTGCCATATTAAAGGGCGCACCTGAGCAGATTCGCAGCAACGATACCGGATATCCCTATCGTCAGGATTCTGATTTCTTCTATCTTACTGGATATGCTGAAATCGGTGCAGCTTGCATCATAGATCCCAATAATCAAGAGCGACCCTTTACCCTCTTTGTGCTACCCCAAGATCCAAAAAAAGAAGTCTGGACTGGTTGGCGTCTGAGTTTTAAAGAGACAATTGAACAATATGGATGTGATCAAGCCTTGGATGTTTCAGAATTTGAGGAAAGATCGCTTGAGGCTATAAAAACAGCCTCCAGAGTCTATACCAATCTCAATCATGATAAAGAACATCAATATAAGCTTTTGGATCAACTAAATTCTGTGCGAAGCTCCGTACAGAGAACAGGTGGAGGTCCAGAAGGACTGGAATCAGTTGGCTCCATCGTCCATAACATGAGACTCTATAAAGATGCCCATGAAGTGGATTTGATGCAGCAGGCCGCAGATATCTCTGCCCAGGCTCATGTGTTAGCAATGAAATCATGCAAGCCAGGGATGTATGAGTATCAGCTCCAATCAATTCTGGAGAGCCATTTCGTGCATGAAGGCGGCTCAGGTCCTGCTTATACTTCCATCGTTGGTGGAGGGGACAATGCCACGGTTCTGCATTATGTAAAAAATAGAGATAAACTCACTGATGGTGACCTGGTCCTCATTGATGCAGCTGCTGAATATGAAATGTATGCTGCCGATATCACCAGGACATTTCCGGTGAATGGCAAATTCTCTGATCCCCAAAAGGCATTATATGAAGTTGTCCTTAATGCTCAGAAGGCAGTTATTGAAGCCTCAAAACCCGGCACCACATTGCAGGAATTGCACGACCTGGATCTCCGTCTATTGGTTGAAGGGATGGTTGGGATCGGTCTGCTGAAAGGAACACCGGAGGAAATTATTGAGCAAAACAGCTATGAAGAGTATTTCATGCATAAAACCGGCCACTGGCTCGGTCTTGATGTCCATGACCTGGGGAATTATATGGTTGATAACAAACCTCGTGTTCTCGAACCAGGAATGGTTTACACAGTAGAACCAGGCATTTATGTGAATTCCAGATCAAAGGCACCTGTAAGATTTCGTGGGATCGGTGTCCGCATTGAGGATAATATTCTGATCACCAAAGATGGAAACATTAACCTGACGGTTGACGCTCCTAAAGAAGTTGCTGAGATTGAAACGCTCATGATAGAAAGCTAAAATATGAAAATAGACATTATGAATATCATTGGCAGAATGACCTTTTTCCTTCTGATCCTGGTTGCAGCGATGGGGTGCAGGGGTACCTCAGTCAATGACAGTTACGATCCTTCTGAGTTTACCCTGCTCATTGCAACAAGCAATCACGGTGAAGTAGGTCCTTGCGGCTGACACTCTAATCCACTTGGCGGTCTCGCCAGGAAGCATACGATCCAGAAACAGTTAATTGGAACTGCAGCAACTTATTTTATTGATGCGGGAGATGTTTTCTTTAAGACACCCAATATTGGGAGTTCAAAGCAGGAAAAGATTTTCTCCCAGGCAGAAGCAATCGTTGACGCCTACAACGCTATGGACTGTAAAGTTCTGAACGTGGGTGTGAATGATCTAGGATCAGGTGAGGCATTTTTGAAGACCCTCGAAAAGCGGGCGGAATTCCCATTTATTTCTTCCAATATCGCTCTGGCAAATACTGGGAAGTTGGCTTTTCAACCAAGTCTCATCATAAAATCCAATGATCTAAAATTAGGATTTGTAGGGGTGACAATCGGGAATCCCCGGATAAAAGAATTCACTTATAATGATCCAGTTGAATCAGTTAAAAAGGCAGTTTCTGATCTAAAGGGGAAAGTCGATTTGGTGTTTCTTCTGGCAAATGTTGATGATGATGTGGAGAAATTGTTAACTCAAGAGGTCAAGGGTGCTGATTTCTTAATCCGTTCTAAATCCAGAGGCCTCTATCGCGTACCAAAAGATGAGAATGGTATGATTGTCATCCGTAATGGCATCCAGGGAAAATATGCAGGTGTACTAAAAATTAAAAAGCATGATGAAAATGAGCACATGACGGATTTGAGTAGTCAATATGCTCGCATCAAATTTACAGAAAACCGACTACAATCGATGTCAGTGAATTTGAAGGAAGGTGAAACACTGGAAGCACATTATGCCGATGATGCAACCAGATTGAACCTGATCAAGAAACTGCAGGCAGAAAAAAAAGCAAACGAAGAAGCAGTCATTGATCAGAAAAACAGCTACTATTATGAGCCCATTGCCCTGAATGCAAAGATTCCTGACTCCGAGGAAATTGCTTCCATAGTGAAAGACTTCATGCCGGAGGATTCAAAAAAATAAGTTAATTCATTATATTGAAGAAAAAAAAAGGCTGTTTTATAACAGCCTCTTTTTTTTGAGCGAGAGACCGGACTCGAACCGGCGACAACCACGTTGGCAACGTGGAGCTCTACCAACTGAGCTACTCTCGCAAACTTGTCTCATCTGTCAATGACAGCTAAAAGCGGCGAGAATATAAATGTTGGTTAGGGTGTCGCAAATAGTTTTCAAATTAAAAATCCAGGATACGTTCAAACCTGAATTATCTAGATGATCACAGCTCAAAACATATCAATACGATATAGAAATATATCAATTCTCGATCGTATTTTTGTGTATTCTGTATGTAAAAAACATGCATAAACACATAATATACAAATATATAGGGTGACTTGAATTGAATTGGCATATGCTTTGAGATAGATGTATGCATGATGAAAGATGTAAACTCAACGAAAGGAGAAAACCATGAAGCTTAAAACTTTAGTCCTGGCTTATCTGTTATTCGCAATCGGGTCATCTTTTGCGTTTGCAGAGCCTACTGTAGTAAATTCGTGCTGTAAACCAGCACCGATTGGGGGAGTGGAAGCATTGTCAAAGAGCGCTGCCTATCCGAGCATGGCAATGGATTATGGTTTTGAGGGTGTCGTGACCCTGCAATTCCATGTCGATAAGTATGGAATGGTTTCCGATATTCAGGTAGCCAATAGTGCAGGTCCCTGTTTGGACGAATCAGCCATAACAACCCTTAAAAATTCCAAATGGATGCCAGCCTACCAGAATGGTATGCCTGTTGCCGTGACCTATACGCTCCCCTTCGAATATCGACTCCGATAATTCCACCTCCATGAAAAGCACAAAACCGAACTAAGCAGGCAGGAATGATAAAAGTTCCTGCCTGTTTTATTAGAGAGGTTTGATGTTTAACTCCACCTTTACCATGTTGTACTTTAAGGTTTTTAATGCGTCGATCGCCGCATCCACATCCAGGCTAAAGTTTTCTTCATTCCCATAATTGAGCAAATGGGGCACAGATAGGCCATAGGCATCGGCAATTTTTGTCAGGGTAGACCAGGTGGGATCTCCTAAACCGCGCTCTAGTTTACTGATGTAGCTCCGATCCAGACCTGCTCGATCTGCCAGATCCTTTTGAAGTAACTGATGCGCTTTTCGGACTTGTTTCAGGTGATTGCCTATTTCCATAGTCTCACTCTCTCCATCATGGTATCTGCTTAATTATTTGAGGGAATGAAATATAAAAGAATAAAACCCCGATAATAATGATTTTCGATAAGTTAATGGATGCAGGCAGAATCATGTTAAATTAAAATATGAATTCATTTACCCAACAGGATATGACCAAAGATTTGCGTTATAGAATGGTTTCAGAACAGCTTGAATTTCGAGGCATTCATGATCAGCGAATCCTGAATGTCTTTCGGGAAATACCACGCCACCTTTTTGTCTCAAATGTACCAATTCACCTTGCCTACGGGGATACTCCTTTACCCATTAGTGCGGGGCAGACCATTAGCCAGCCTTACATCGTCGCACTTATGCTAGTCTATCTGGATTTGAAAAAGCAGCACAAGGTTCTAGAAATCGGAAGTGGAAGTGGTTATGCAACGGCGCTCTTGAGCAAATTATGTCATCATGTTGATGCAGTTGAAGTTTATCAAGAATTAATAGATGGCGCTCGACAGGCAGTAGAGAAACTATCTATAGAGAACGTCTCCTTCATCCATAGAAGTGCATGGGAACAAATAGTGGAAACAGATGGTTATGATCGTATCATATTATGGGCCAGCCCACCCAGAGTACCCGAACACCTTCTTGAGAGCTTGAATCTGGGAGGGATTTTAGTCACACCAGAAGGTAAAAATGATCAGTACGTTTGGATATATAAACGACAGGTGGGTAAAATAGAGAAAATCAAAAGAGATGCTGTTCGATTCGTGCCCCTGGTAAAAGGCACGGTTTCTGAAATCGACGGCATAATGCGAGGTTAGAATGAATAGATTGTACAAGTCAAGAGAAGACAAAGTTTTTGATGGTGTGTGTGGGGGAATTGGGGAGTATTTCAATATCGATCCAGTAATTATTCGTTTGCTTTGGATTCTACTCGTGATATTTGGCGGGACAGGGGTTTTCGCATATCTGGTGGCAATGGTCATCATTCCTAAATCACCTACTGGTCAGGAAAGCTCGAAGGCAGTGGCCTCGAGTTCTATATCTCACCAATTCTGGGGTACGCTGCTCATCATCGCTGGCTTTTTGCTCCTCCTTGGATTAATTGGACCAGTGAGTGGTTTATTTGCCGGAGCGGCCATTTTGATGAGTAGTATTCTCTGGCCTATTCTTGTTATTGCTCTTGGCCTGTTTCTTTTCCTAAGAAATCCTGATTCTAAAGGCCTAAAGGAATCCGTTGAGGAGGTTTTCCCTCCAGGTAAAAAACTTCTCAGATCAGGAACGGATAAGAGAGTCGCAGGCGTCTGTGGTGGAATCGGAGCCTATTTTGGTATTGATTCCAACATCATCAGGATATTCTGGGTTATGGCAACTCTAGGTTCCTTTGGTCTTGGTGTTTTAGCCTATCTCATTTTGGCCATTTATCTCGACGAATTGAATTAAATCTTTATATGAAGAATAATTTTAAACCAATAGTATATACTAACGATACAAACGCGATAAAACAAAAAATCTTATCTGCAATCCTTACAATGATCATCCTGAGCGCCAGCGTTCAGGCACAGCATGTTTATGAAAGAGGAACCTTTCTTGGTGTTCCATCAGGCAAACATATCAACCATAGTTTTTACGGCAAACGAAATGTTTTCTTTGCTACTGAAGATGGTGTATTGGTCTATGATCACGACAGACAGGTATGGTTGGAGCCCATCACTGCTAGCGAGGGACTTAATCAGTACCCGGCACTACTTGTCTGGGAGGACAACGGCACCCAGGATATCTGGATAGTTACCCCCGATTTTGTTTTTGTTTATGATGAACTATCAGATTGGATGGAACGGTTTGCATTGCCTAGAGAGCCTGAATATTCTGGACAGTACTCACTTGGGATAGCGGATAATAAGGTGGTGATTACCTCCAAGCGGGAGGGCATTCCCCAAACTTATTCTGCAGTATTCAACAGGGGCGCAGTTACATTTGATTCCTGGGGAGAGGATTCAACACTGAACGTTGCGTGGGATCGTTACACCCCTGTTCAAACAATAGCACCAGAGTACCAATCCTTCCAGCAGAAATTACCCCTGCAAATCATTCAGGGGGGGAGTATCGATGCAGAAGGGGCTCTGCATCTGGACGGATATCCTATCAGATCGGGGACAACTGTTTCAACGATTACCGGAGTGTCTGAATCTGGTGAACTGTTTCTAGGAACCCATGGTATGGGGGTCCTTCACAGAGGTATTCGAGGTGGCGATCTGGTTCCCTTGCCTTATGGATTGCTCTCGCCAGATGTCATGTCAATGGCAACTGCAGAGGAAAAACTGTTTATTGGTGGCAGGGCTGGTCTCACAACAATGCAGGATTTTTCTGTGTGGTATGATGAGGCGATTCGCGATCCGGTATATGATTTTTCATTCGTTTCCGCTATCGATTTAAGAAAAAATGATGTCTTCATTGCAGGCAGAGGCGGTGTATTCACAAAAAGAATTGACAAGGCAAGCTGGGAACGGGTCGTAACCAAAAAGGACTTGGGAAGTGATCGCATATATTCAATCGCTGCGGGTGATGCTGGTCAGCTGATGATCGGCACTGAAAACGGTGCCTATCTCTACCACGACTCAGGACTCATTCTTGAGACCGTATTTCAAGGGCAGATAAATTGGCCTGTATTCGACATAGTGTACGAAAATGGGACGTATTTTATCGCAACATATTTTGGGCTCTACCTATTCGATGTACACGCCAATCAACTCATGACAAGGATCAGCAGTGATGCCAGCGTTACATCTCCACAGGGGTCATCACTACCGGATCCCATATATGAGTGCACTGTAAAAGATAGCATCCTGTGGGCGACCACCCATCGTGGCATCCTGAGCTTTGATCTGCATACAGATACAGGAGAAAGCTTTCTCTCGCCTATGGCTCCCTTTAAACCTCGAGGACTGGATATTATTGGCAAAAAAGTTTGGATCGGTACAGACAATGGACTGTATAGCTTTGAGAGAAAGACTGAAGCATGGCGACAATACACAACAAATGATGGCTTAATTAGCAATTTTGTGACTGATTTAGTGGCACTTGAGGACTATATTTGGCTTGGCACTAATCTTGGACTGACGAGGATAAATTGGCGAAATCTATAATAAAAACAATCATCAGTATTACATTCACCATGCTCGTACTCTCTGCTTGTTCAGAGCAGACGGTTAATAATCAGCAAAAGGATCTCACATTGCCGGATTTCAGCTTTGTGGGCCTTTCTGAACCCCTCTCCGACCAGCAGAACATCAAGGTCTCTGTCCATGTGAAAATCCCCTATACAGAGCTGCAGTTCACGCGTGTGGGGGAAAGGTTTCTAGCCCGATATGAAGTCAGCGTGAACATATCTGATGATAATGATGAGAGAATTGCAGGGGCGATATGGAGTGATTCATTATGGATTGACTCCTATCAGGAAACTCGAAAAACAGATGAGACAGTGTTTTCGATTGAATCCTTTGTTGTTCCAGCCTCCGAGTTAAGCATAAGTGTCAGAGTAACAGACCTGTACACCAACAAATCACGTGTCCTTAAAGACGAAGTCGATCAAACTAAAATGTATCAGGGAAATCTTGCCCTTGGTAATATTATGATCATGGATAACTATTCACCAAAGGGAGGCGACCTGTTGATGGACGAATCCTTCTATGAAGTGGTAGACACCTTAAAATTCAAAGCTCGCTTGATTGGCAAGAATCATCCTTACAAATTGAGCTACGAGCTGCTTGTAAAGGACGTGAGCAAGAAGAAAGAGCTGCTTATTCTGGACCATACGGGACCAATTGATTCATTGCTGTCATTCATCATTCCCTTGACAGATATGGAGTACTCAAATTATACCTTGTTCCTGAGTGCAGAGGACGGAAGCAATAATAGAGTCACCACGAAAGCTCATTTCAGAGTTCGGATAAAAGGAATCAATTTCGACATAGGCGATATGGATGAAGCGATCAGGCAATTGCTCTATATAGCCAATGATCGCCAAATACGTGACTTGTTAAATTCCTCAGATACAGAGAAAGCTGAAAATTTTAAGGCGTTTTGGGCGGCTCTTGATCCATCGCCGGGAACCAATGAAAACGAACTGATGGAAGAGTATTACCGCAGGGTAGCCTATTCGATACAGGCTTTCACTGTGGTTCAACCCGGATGGAAATCGGATCGCGGAATGATCTATATCCTTTTTGGCCCACCCGATGAGATACAAAGAGTCCCTTTTGATATAGAACGCAAACCCTATCAGGTATGGGAATATTTCCGTCTCGGGAAGCAATTTATATTCTGGGATAAAAGTGGATTTGGTGAATACGTATTAGATAGTTCGTATCATAGTGAAAATGATTGGAAATTCAATTATTAGCACTCGATGCGAATTGCTTCCACACCTGCATCGGATTCTCAGCAAGTAGAATTTATCACCATACAAAATATTGGCTCTGACACTTAATTAGTCAGTGCTATTGGACAAAATATTTCTAGATTTTCCACCACCCAAAATGTTTAATCTTTTTTGGGATTGATTATGAGCATTGTTTCCTGAACCTGGTTGAGAGCATCAGGGCAATAGAGGGTGAATGAATACAAAATTTTCAAACTTTCGAAATTGGATGGGGGTTGACATTGCCGTTGATCTGGGAACTGCAAATACCCTTATATACGTGCGTGGGCAAGGTATCGTTCTAAACGAACCCTCCATAGTAGCAAAGTCAAAATCAACATCCAAAGTGATCGCAGTTGGAAATGAAGCAAAGCGCATGGTCGGAAAAGTTCATCAGGAGATCGAAACGATACGACCTCTCAGAGATGGCGTAATCGCCGATTTTGAGATGGCGGATAGCATGCTGCAAGGATTCCTGAATAAATTACCAATTTCAAAATTGGCCAGACCTAGAATGATTATTTGTGTTCCCTCAGGGATAACTGAGGTGGAAAAACGCGCGGTGAAAGAATCAGCCGAACGTAGAAATGCCAGAGAAGTTTTCCTCATTGATGAACCAGTCGCTGCAGCTATTGGTATCGGGATTGATATTAGCGAACCTGTTGGCAACATGATCGTCGATATTGGTGGGGGAACGACTGAAATTGCAATTATTGCCTTGAATGGCATCGTGACGAGCGAATCACTGCGGGTTGCCGGCGACGAGATGGACGAAGCAATTATCCAACATTTTAAGCGCGATCATAATTTACTTATCGGCGAACGAACTGCAGAAATTATCAAATGCAATGTCGGCTCAGCATTACAGGGCACAGACTATTCCTTATCTGTTAAAGGTCGTAACATGATTGCAGGAATCCCAAAGACCATTGAGGTCTCCTCATCTGAAATTCGTGATGCACTAAGGGATACCATAGACCTTATCGTGGATGCCGTAAAAATGTGTCTGGAGCGTACTCCACCTGAATTGAGTTCGGATCTCCTGGATCGAGGGATAATCCTCACTGGGGGCGGAGCTCTTTTGCAGGGATTTGATAAACGTATGCGGTTAGAGGTTGATCTTCCCGTGAATGTTGCCGAGCATCCATTATTATCAATTGTCCAGGGAACCGGCAGGGTTTTAGATAGCATCGAACGTTTTGAGGATGTACTCTATTAACCCTCTTCTTTGTATCAGGGGTTAAATTTGTCACCTTCTGTATCACCATTATCTCGATATAAACCGCTGGTTAATCTTTTAACGGCTTTGGCAGTTTCTTTGGCTATAATTGGCTCCAATGGAACACCCCTGTTTAACCAGGCTCGAGCCCTTATCATGGAAAGCGCTGCCTATCTTTATGTACCAATCAGATGGATAGAGAGTATCTCAACAATTCAAAAAGATTACCGCGAGCTGCAGCAGGAACATATCAAAGCTCAGATAGAGCTCAACAAATTCAAAACTCTCGTATACGAAAATCAACGCTTAAAAAATATGTTGGGATTTAAGGGGGAGAAAAGCTTTCAAGTGATCCCTGCTAATGTATTATCAGACGTTGGTAGTTACACAATGAATAGCCTGACAGTCGATCAGGGGTCACAGGACGGGGTGGAATTGTTGTCCGGTGTTGTAGATGCAAAAGCCCAGTTGGTGGGAAAAGTCGTAGCCCTCTCGCAAAATACAGCCTTAGTCCAATTGGTGTCTGATAAGAATTTCAGGGTCTCGGTTCGGGAAATGCGGTCACGGGACGTTGGCATATTAAGTTTTACTCTCAGCAAGGGATACGTGATCCAGGATGTTCCCAAGAATGCGGAGGTGATTGCCGGTGATTCAGTGGTCACATCTGGTTTTAGCGATATTTTTCCTGAACATATCTTTGTCGGATGGGTCTCAGATATTTCTCCCGTTGTGGAAGATTATGTTAAATCGGTTCAGGTGGATCTGGCAACAGATTTTAATCGATTAGAGGAAGTGTTCATTCTGAAATAAAATGATAGACAATATAAAATATACGCTCATTGGGTTTTTCGTGCTCATCTTTCAGTGGATGCTGGGTGATCTTTTCAGTATATATGATATCACACCAAATTTTCTGGTCATCTATATCGTTTATGTAGGTTTGACAAGCAGTCAATTGCGTGCTATTTGGCTTGGTTTTATCCTCGGCTTTATTATTGATGCACTGACGGCTACTTCCATGATCGGGATCTCTTCCCTTGCATTGTCGCTCGTTGGATATCTTGCAGGTGTGTTTCATGATCGCATCGTGCGAATTCCGGTGATCATGCAATACCTGCTGTATACTGGATTTATAATCGTGTTTTTTATTATAACCGTATTGATCTCTTTCCAGGATTCTCAATGGACCGTTGGCAATATCGTTTTCCTGATTCTATTGCCAAAAACCCTTTATACACTAGGAATACTAAGCGGCAGCTTCATACTGCTTCGCGTTGGTGCTGATTAGTGTTACAGGGTAAGAACATCGTTGAGGGTTGGCGTTCTCTTTTTATTCATGGTCTCCTGGCAATCCTTTTCCTTATTCTGATCGGGCGCTATTACTACCTCATGGTCGTATTTCATGAAAAATATGCAGAAAAGGCTGCTGCAAATCATATTCGTGCGGTACCAGTTCTGGCCTCCAGAGGTGTCATCTACGACAGCAAGGGAGAGATTATTGTGGACAATGCCCCCAGCTATACCATATCAGTCATCCCAATCGAGGTAAACAACAAACCTGAATCAATTAAAAGACTCTCTGAAGTTATGGAAGTATCCATAGAGGAGATCAATCGAAGAATTGTCAAGAACAGACGTGGTTCATTTGCTCCCGCAAAAGTATTTAGTCGCGTCCCTTTCGAGAAAATATCCCATTTGCAGGAACACCGTTTAGAATTGATTGGTGTGACTTACAGCATTGAACCCATTCGTAGCTATGTTTCCAAACTTGATCTTTCACATGCCTTGGGCTACACGCGGGAGATAAACCGGGATGATTTGGATAGATTCAGTCAGGATCTCGATTATCAACCTGGTGATCAAGTAGGATGGAAAGGCCTTGAGAAATATTACGAAGCCCAGCTCCACGGCAAAAGAGGATTCAGGTACATAGAGGTTAATGCCCTGGGACAGGAAATCGGTGAGGTAATCGATCGAACGCCCATAAATCCAATTCCCGGTGACGACCTGTATTTAAGTATAGACTCCGAATTGCAAGCAGTGGTTGAGGAAGCAATGTCGGATTCGTCAGGCTCAGTTGTGATCCTGAATCACAGGAATGGGGAAATATTAGCTTATTTAAGTAGTCCTGGCTATGATTTGGAAATGCTCTCTGGTAGAATCTCGTCTAAAGATTGGGATGAGTTGATCACAAACCCCAGGAAGCCTCTTTATGACAGGGGGATACAGGGCCTGTATCCCCCTGGTTCTACGATAAAACCTCTCGCTGCACTCTTTGCATTGGAAAATTTTAGTAATGCCAGAGAACGGACATACGTTTGTCGCGGAAGCTATCGATTGGGGAATCGCCCTTTTGGATGCTGGAAAAAATCTGGTCATGGAAAAGTCAACCTCCATCAGGCGCTTGAACAATCATGCAATGTATACTTTTTTAATTTGATCCAGGATATTGGTCTGGATGAATGGTCACATATGGCAAGGAAGTTTGGCTTTGGAAAGCTTTCAGGGATTGATATTCCCCGTGAAAATAAAGGACTTATCCCTGATTCCCGCTATATGAATCAGAAATACGGGGTAAATAACTGGACCAAGGGAAATCTGCTGAATATCGTAATCGGTCAGGGTGATGTACTTGTCACCCCATTACAGCTTGCTCAATTCGCAGGTATCATTGCCGAGAAGGGATATTTGTATAAGCCCCACTTCGTTACCAAGGTTGTTGCAAAAGATGGGGCTATCCTGCAGTCCGTGGAACCAAAGGCTGAACTAATGATTGAGGCATCGGAGGACTCCTGGAAATTTATCCAAGGCGCGATGTATTCAAATGTCAACGATCAAAAAGGGACTGGCAAGGCTGCCAGGCAAAAGAATTGGACCATTTATGGAAAGACCGGCACTGCACAGAATCCTCATGGTGAGGATCACGCCTGGTTTATTGGTTTCAGTCTGGATGAGAAGTTTCCATATGCATGGGCGGTACTTCTGGAAAATGGTGGCGGCGGCGGTGGAAAAGCAGCTCCTCTCATAGGCAAGGTGCTTAGAAAAATGGCTCTTTTAAGAAAATGAATCTAAGACAATATTTTTTTGCACAACTAAGAGAGTTGGATTGGACCATCCTGGCGCTGACTCTTCTACTCTGCATCAGTGGCTTGATGGGCATTTATAGTATTGAAGTTCAACATGGAACAGATACAGGTTATTTCGCCAGACAAGGTCTATGGACATTTTTGGGAGTGATTCTCTTTTTTGTTGCCTTCGTTATTCCTCGGAAGATGATCCATAATCTTGCCTATATAGCATATGGCGTTGGTATTGTTTCATTGTTCATTCCCATACTGCTAAGTAATGGAGGCGGGGTCAACCGCTGGATCACAATTGGCAGCTTTGGAATCCAACCCTCTGAATTCATGAAGATTTTTCTTCTGGTGGCATTGGCCAAATATTTTGCTGATCATAAAAGACGACTGTCTTCTGTGAAAGAGTTGCTAAGTCCATTTGTGATGACGATTGTGCCGACGCTGCTCGTCTTGATTCAACCGGATCTTGGCACAGCCCTTGTTTATTTTTCGATTTTGATATTTGTGATATTTTGGGCTGGCATCAGACCACTCTATTTTTTCCTGTTACTTGCACCGGCGATATCTATGCTGGCAGCTTTCCAGACACTGTCTTTTTTCCTCTGGATGGGTTTGATTATTGTCGTTTTGTACTTTAGTAATCTACCTTTCTGGAACAAGGCGCTTAATTTCAGTATCAATATTGCATTAGGTGGCATCACAAATGTTTTGTGGGCTCTCCTCAAACCGTATCAACAACAGAGAATATTGTCCCTGATCGATTCAGAATCTGATCCTTTGGGTGCTGGATACCAGGTTTCCCAATCACTTACGGCATTTGGTTCAGGGGGGGCTTTTGGAAAAGGATTTGGCGAGGGAACACAGACTCATTTGAAATTTTTACCGGAACAGCACACTGATTTCATCATGACAGTGATCGGTGAGGAGATGGGGTTCATTGGTGTGATGGTGATTATTGGACTGTTCTATCTCTTGATTGCAAAGCTCATCACACAGGCCTATGGAGTGAAATATAGATTCGATAGTGTTATTCTAATTGGAGTATCCGCCATACTCATATTTCACATATTCGTCAATTTGGGAATGATCGCAGGAATAATGCCCGTGACTGGAATTCCACTTCCGTATATCAGCTATGGGGGATCCTTCATGTTGACGATGATGATTCTCAGTGGTCTTTCTGCGAATATGGCAAGAATAAGACGTGCTGTATAGAAGCTTCTACCTGCTCTAAACCTAAAGATTAAGCGTTGCGAGACCATAGAACAAGGTTAAATTCACGCCTGTATGATTTCTTGTCTAAACTCCCAGCAGAAAGTGATCGAAGCCATGCGTAAAATGAGAGTCTTCCCAATAATTATATCAGCTTTGATAATTGGATGTTCAGGAACAAAAAATTTGGAACAGGACCTCGCTCAGGTAAAACAGGAGAGTCTTGGGACAGATAGTGTCCTCGTTACTTTGGATAGCCGACTTCAGGAGTTCTCAAAAGAAGTGAAGGCCATGCGTGAGACGTATAATGAGAATCATATTAGCTTGGAGAATCTGTACAAAGCAAATGCAGAATCGAAACGCAATATCGAAGCGGTATCCCAGAACGTGGACACTAAACTTGCAAGTGAGCGTGTTCGAAGTGATTCAGTTTTTACTACTTTCTCGGAAGCGAGCCAGAGTCAAATAGTTAATCTCCAAGCAGAGCAGGCTGGCATTCGGGAGTCTATCGGCAGTCTGAATTCATCAATCCAGAACACTCAGTTTCAGGTTGATAGCATATTGGCCTCTATCGATCCTGAAAAGTTGTCAGTGATGGAAGAAAATCTTTTAAATCTCCAATCGACAGTCACACTTCTTGACTCTTCTTTTTCAGATTTTCAGCTGTCCGTTGCTGATCATATGATGGGTTCAGAGGATCAATTGCAGACACTTGAAAAACATGCACGCGTCCAGGATAGTGCCAACTACGATATACTTTCCCAACTGGTGCTCCTCGAAAATAAGATCATTTCACTAACGAATTCATTCAACGAGCTGATGGCTATGCCTGGAGCAACAGCCAATATCACTCCTGCTCCTGTCCAGCAAACACCTGTGTATCAGACGCAACAACCTTTAGCAACGGGTACCAAAATGGATTATGAGACCTATAAGCAACATTATATCGATGCTTTAAGTTCTTATCAAAATGGGGATTATATGGGAGCAATAGATGATTTTCAGCTGTTACTTCAGAATGATTCACAGAATGATCTCGCTGACAACGCACAATATTGGATCGGTGAATGCTACTATGCCATGGATGACTATGGACAAGCGATCACTGCTTTTAGAAAAGTTCTGAACTTCGCCGATTCCAATAAAGCTGATGCTGCACAGTTTAAGATTGGGTATTCATATCTCAATAGCGGTGATAAGACTCGTGGTTACAATGAATTAGAACGGCTGTTGGATATGTTCCCCGAGAGTACCTATCGGGATAAAATTAAGCACATCCTCGCCTCCAGATAATAGGTTATCATAAATAAAAACAACTAAATGGCAACAAAAATATATTATCTATCCTCCGAAGTGACTCCTTTCTCGGAGGCAACAGATCTAGCAATTATTTCGAATAAAGTACCTGCTCATTTTCAGGAGAAGAAACAAGACCTGAGAATCTTTACACCCAGGTATGGTTTCGTGAGTGAACGTCGCTATATCATTCGAGAGGTCATCCGCCTTAAGGAGATTGAGGTTGAGTTTAAGGGTGAGCTGACGTATGGAGCAGCAAAATCTGCCTTTGTACCATCAACGAAAGTGCAAGTATATTTCATGGAATATGCTCCCTATTTCGGCGGGAAGAACAAAACACTCTATAAGGTTAACGAAAGTCGATATAACCAGCGAAATGCTGAGAAGTACTTTTATTTCTCAAAAATCGCCATTGAGAATTTGACCTATTTATACTGGCAACCGGAATTCATTCTGTGTAACGATTGGACGACTGCCATGGTGCCTGTGCTCATGAAAACAGTGTATGCTGAAGAAGAGTTTTTCACCGAAATGAAAACTGTATTGAATTTGGTTAACATCGAG
The DNA here is from genome assembly GCA_021734325.1 of Fidelibacterota bacterium. Classification (GTDB taxonomy): domain Bacteria; phylum Fidelibacterota; class UBA8477; order UBA8477; family JABMPR01; genus JABMPR01. The sequence goes on from JAIPJF010000018.1 coordinate 25,077, forward strand.
GAAATGGGCAAAGTTGGGAAAAAACAATTTGAGATGGCAGGTCTATTGCCAGAAGATTACTCAGGTTATGAGGATAACCTGCTTGGTCTGGCCATCAAGCATGCTGATGAAATAATTAGTATTTCCATCAATGGGAAAGACAACAAAAAACAAATTGAAAAACATAAGAATATTCAAAAAGCATTGAAAAATTCGGGAAAGAAAGTGAAGTATTTTACTGTGCCAGAGGATACTGAGGAGAACTGGGAACAACTCTATTTAGATTTGGAAACATTCTTTGGAGTTGAGAATTAAACCTCTGAACATTGAAAATGCTGACAATAAACATTTTAAGTCAAGCGTTTGAGCGCTTGATTTTTTTTACTAAGGGGCTTATGAAAACTAGGATTATTTGGGGGCTATTAGGACTTTCCTTTGTCTTATGGTCTTGTGATGAACCACTTGCATTTGACAATAAAGATTTCATTTATAATCCATTCACCATTGTTCAAGATACACTCAATAATATCGATGCCATCCGGAGTACGGAGGCTGACATCGATTGGGGGAGTCACCTGGGGGCCTGGGTCGGTGAAACGAAATATTACAAATCCGGTTTCAGCATGGATTTTGTATTTGGAGACAGTTTACATGATGGATTCGACCCTGATAGCGTCCGTCTTCAGATCATGCATCAACGAACTTTTCCTGAAAATGGTACCGATACGCTTGCGAATGCATATGTCAATTACGGTTTTTACAATACCACTGATCAAATATTGGATATGTCCACCTCTTCCTATGGTTTGCCCTTGAGTGTTGATACCATGAATGTAGTGAATGATAATACCTATTGGACCTATACACTCCCAACAGGGATCATTACAGCTCAGGATTCAGTGATCAGCTTAGGTATATTTCCTGAACATCAAGGACAACTGTCTGTGGTCTACGGAAATGGATCAAGTCTTAGGCCTGAGATTGTTTTCTTTTTCCATGAACCTGATACAGCTGGGAATGATAGTATAACTTCCCAAACATTTCTCGCCGATACCATGTATATGTATCTTCAAGAGAAGTCAGCCGCTTTTGATAAAATAAACAATACATACCTTTCTCAATTATCCGAGGATTCGGTTATTATTGATATCGACCTGGCAGGACTATTCCCTGGCGAGGATACTTTGGTCCATATCATTTCATCCAGTCTTTTGTTTGAAATTGATAAAATTGGCTCTGCTATCTACAGGACCATTTCATCGGATAGTACGGCGTCTTTTAATATCCTTGCGACTGAAGAGGTCTCTGGCAGTTCTATAAATATCAAGCTGGGAGAGGATTACAGCTTCCTTAGCAACGAGATTCGTACAATCATACAATCTGCCCTTGATGCAGACCGTTCAAATGTCTCGATCATATTGAAGCCGAACCATGTAGGGTATGATCCAGGATTTGTGGCTATATCTAATGATATCCTGAAATCTAAGCTCTATGTGAATAAAAGTTTGGCGGTGAGACCATGAGAAGAATAAGCCTGCTTCTGGTTATTAGCATCTCCCTTATGGGGCAATCTGCCTATTATCGATTGGGTTATGGCGACTTATATCCAGCTGTGGATCCGCTGGGAAGCAGTCTGGGAAGTGGCATTGTAGCCTTGATCGACTCAGCCCGGATTACCAGCCACAACCCGGCAACATTAAATCATTTTAATCGGGTTTATTTTGATGTTTCACTTGGTTCTGAGTATAAGTCTATTGATGATGTGATATCCAATAAAACACGCCTTGAAAAATTAAGTTTTGCCACACCCCTTGGATCGAATATTGGAATGAGTCTGGGATTGCTGGCATTGAATGATTTTAGCTCTGAATACTCAGCTACCTCTACAGATGGTACTTTTTCTGAACGGTCAGAAGGAGGAATCTGGGATTTCCAGTTTGGCTTGGGATATGGCCATACATCGAATCTCAATTTTGGATTAAAACTCCATCTGTTACACGGATTCCTCAGAAGACAAAGTACCTTGAAAAACGAGGAATCAACAGAAATGTATGTTATAAATGGTACCATTGATGGCAAGAGTCTTGAGATAGGATCAATTGCGAAATTTGGACCAAAGGTAACACTTGGACTGACTGCAGATATCCCAATAGTGATACCGGTTTTATCCGGAGAAGACAGTCTGGCGGGAACCGTTGATTATGTGAAGTTGGAAGAGGAATTATCTGCCTGGCCAACTACAATCAAACTGGGATTGGTCTACGATCATTCACGGTATACAAAAATTTTAAGCGGTATTAGTCAACAATTATTCCCTGAAAATGGTTTCCACAATGCAAAGATATTTGCATTGCCCTCAGGATGGACAACAGTTCCTGTTGCATCCTTTCAGGCATCCCTGCTTCGATTGCCGTTGGACAGGACCTCGCGAAATCTGATTCGAAGAACAGGATGGCAGGCAGGAATTTCAATTAAAAATTATTATTTGGAGTCTGCTACACAAAATTTTATTTATGAATATGCATTGATTTCTGGCATCAATTTTGGATTGAGAAATACAAATAGTATATTTGATCTATCCGGTGAGTTTGGTTCCCGCGGCGGAGATGAAAGTTTACCCACAGAATTATTTGGGAGGGTAAAGATTGGTATCCAGGTTAACGAAATATGGTTTAGAAAAGCTAAAAGAAGATGAGGGTTTATTCATGAGAACAAAATCTGTCTCAATAATCATTATGGCAGTAATGTTGGTCACTATGGTAATTTCCGCGTGTATGCCTCCTCAGGCTACGCCAGAAGAAATTGCCGCCATGGAGAAGGCGCGCAAGGATTCCGTCCGTAAGGCAAATGCCAGATATTGCATGAAGCATCTCAGTTTTGCGACAGAATACTATAAAAACAAGGCCTACGCAGACGCTCTATACAATTACCATAAACTATTCGAGTATGAATGCGTGGATGAGCAGATGGCACAGAATGTATATGTTTATATGGGCAACTCTTATCGTGAAATTGATAATTTGGATTCAGCCATTATCTTTTATGATCAGGGTCTTGAGGTTATCCCAGAAAATAAATATTTATGGGAAAGCAAACTATTCACACTCGCATTAATAGGTGATGATGATGCAACACTGCAGGCCAAAGTTGATATGTTCTCCCAATTCCCCGATAATACACAATTGGGGGAAGAGATTGCAGAGGACTATATAAAGAATGGGATGTATGACGAAGCCCGATCTATGGCAGAATCACTGTTGGCAAGTGATCCAGGAAATAAGAACTTAACCAATATCATCAGAGAATCTGTTGAGGCAACCGGTGGTGATGTGATCGGATTCCTGAAGACTGAATACGAAAATAACCCCGGAAATATTTCAAATGCTCAAGAATATGGGCGTGAATTATTGGCCACTGGTGAGACTCAAACTGCCATTGCCATTTTTGAAGGCATTTTGAAAGATTCCCCCGAGATGACAAATATTATCAAAGTCCTCGTACAGGCATATGGTGAGATTGGTCAGACCAAAGATGTCATAGCAATGCTAAACAAATTAAATACTGCAAATCCTGACGATATCAGAATTTATTTTGATATGACTGCAGCATACATTGCAGATAATCAATTGAAATCTGCGATGAATTGGGCGACAAAAGCAATAAAGGCTGACAAAAATAATGGCCAAGCCTATGCCAATCGCGCCTCTGTCTATGAGGCTGTTGCGACAGCATGCACAGGTGCCACACCGGATTTTGATGATAAACTGGTCTTTTTAATGGCCTATGAAGATTATATGACAGCGAAACAGATGGGTTACCAGAGAGCTTCAAAGAAGATCGATTTCCTGAAGGAAGCTCGCATCCCTCAAAGTGGGGACTGGTTCTTCAATCAGGATGAGTATGTGAAGGGTGGCAAAGCATCCCCCCGCAAAGAATGCTACGCCTGGCTAAACCGCAGTGTGAAAGCTCCCAAAAAGTAATTCATGAGGTAGCCGACTTGAAAATAGCTATTGGCTCAGATCATGCTGCCTATGAAAGCAAAGAAAAAGTAAAAGCCTTTCTTCTGGATCTGGGACATCTGGTTGTAGATGCAGGAACCCATTCGACTGAATCATGTGATTATCCTGATTATGCAGCAAAAGTAAGCAGGATGGTTCAGAGTAATGAGGTTGAGAAAGGGGTTCTCATATGTGGTACGGGGATTGGAATGTCCATAGCAGCCAATCGTTTCACAGGTGTGAGGGCGGCACTATGCAATACAGATGAGCTGGCACGTTTGAGTCGCTTGCATAATGATGCTAATGTCCTTTGCATGGGTGCAAGAACCCAATCACAATCCTTGATGGAATCAATTTTGACTGTCTGGCTGAACACCTCATGGGAGGGAGACCGTCACGCACGACGATTGGATAAAATAGAAATCAATTCCAGAGGTTAAAATGTTGAATGAATTAAAATCGGCTGATCAAGAAATATATTCTGCCATAGTTGCAGAGCGAAATCGGGAAAACGAGACCCTCGAACTTATAGCTTCTGAAAATTTTGTGAGCAAAGCAGTTCTGCAGGCCGCTGGTAGCGTAATGACCAATAAATATGCTGAGGGATATCCTGGTAAACGCTATTACGGAGGCTGTGAGGCAGTAGATGTAGCCGAAAATCTGGCTAGAGACAGAGTGAAGGCATTGTTCGATGTTGAATATGCCAATGTTCAACCTCACTCGGGCAGCCAGGCAAATATGTCGGTGTATTTTACACTGGTCAAGCCTGGCGATACCGTTCTGGGAATGGATCTGGCACATGGCGGGCATCTTACCCATGGATCACAGGTAAACTTTTCAGGTAAGTTTTACAATATAGTTTCCTATGGAGTAAATGAGGAGACTGGGCGGATAGATTATGATATGGTGAGGGACCAGGCCAAAAAGCATTGGCCAAAAATGATCATTGCTGGTGGCAGTGCCTATCCAAGACATTATGATTTTAAAACATTTCGCGAAATTGCTGATGAAGTCGGTGCATTTCTAATGGCTGATGTGGCCCATCCAGCCGGGCTGATCGCAGCAGGGGAGCATCCAAGTCCCATGCCTTATTGCCATGTCGTCACTTCAACCACACATAAGACCCTTCGAGGGCCAAGGGGTGGTCTGGTCATGATGGGAAAGGATTTTGAAAATCCCTTTGGTCTGGTAGCTCCCAAGAGTGGTCGCGTAAAAATGATGAGTGAGCTGCTTGATAGTACTGTCATGCCTGGTATTCAGGGCGGTCCTCTCATGCATGTGATAGCTGCAAAAGCGGTCGCTTTTGGTGAAGCCTTAGAACCACAATTTAAAACCTATGCCAAACAAGTGATCGCTAATGCCAAAATCCTTGGAGAAACACTTAATGGTTTTGGGTTTAATCTAATCTCGGCTGGAACTGACAATCATCTGTTGCTCATTGACCTTTCCTCTAAGGAGATCACCGGTAAGAAAGCTGAACTTATTCTGGAAGATGCTGGGATGACCACCAATAAAAACATGGTTCCTTTTGATAAGCAAAGTCCCTTTATAACCAGCGGCATTCGCATAGGAACTGCCGCACTAACCACTCGTGGATTTAAAGAACCAGAGATGGTGACCATTGCACAGTTGATCAATAATGTTATCTCAAACCCTGAAAGTAATAAAGTTATTCAGAAAACCAGGGCGACGGTAGCTGAATTGGTAAGTGCTTATCCACTTTATCCAGATATAGAGTGAAACAATGAACTGCCCTCAATGCCAGCATGGTGATACACGCGTCATTGACTCCCGACATGCTCAGGATGGTCGAGCGATACGACGGAGACGAGAATGTGGCAGTTGCTCATTTCGATTCACCACCTACGAATACGTTGAAACCCAACCGCTTTTAGTCATTAAGAGTAATCAACGCCGGGAGCCATTTGACCGGGAAAAAATCTTAAAAAGTATTGCAATCGCCTGCAGTAAGAGACCGGTTAGCAGTTCTCAAATGAATCAGACCGTCGATCTAATTCTTCAGGATGTAAACACCTTTGGATCATCAGAAGTTCATGCAAAAGATATTGGTGAATTGGTGATGAAGCATCTGAAAGAGCTCGATGAGATCGCCTATGTAAGATTTGCCAGTGTGTATCGAAAATTTGAGGATATTAAGGAATTTCGTGCTGAGTTGGATGACTTTTGAGGAAGGATATATCGATTCCCACATACCGTTATCATCATGATCGAAGTAAAACAATTATATAAATCCTTTGCTGATTTGAATGTCCTGAATGGTGTTAGCCTGGTTGTGGAAGATGGGCAGAGCATGGTAGTCATGGGAAAAAGTGGCCAGGGAAAAAGTGTTCTGCTCAAACTTATCACCCGTCTTTTATTTCCTGATTCTGGGCAGATCATTATTGACGGAGATGACCTGGGGAGTTTAACTGGCAAGAACCTTGATGCATGTCGGTTGAAGTTTGGAATGCTTTTCCAATCAGCAGCCCTTTTTGATAGTCTGAATATTTGTGATAATGTCGGGATTGGATTAAAGGCTTACAACCGCCTCTCAGACGAAGAAATCAAAAAAATAACCAGGGAAAGTCTTGAACGGGTTGGTCTGGACAATGTTGGCGATAAATTTCCGGCTCAGCTGAGTGGAGGAATGCGGAAGCGTGTCGGTTTGGCCCGAGTGGTAGCCATGAAACCCAAATATATATTATATGATGAACCAACGACAGGTCTGGATCCAGTGACCAGTGCTCAGATCGCAAAAATGATCAAAGAGATGCAAATCGACTTGAATGTAACCAGTATCATTGTCACACACGATATACCCACTGGATTCTTTCTTGCAGATAAAATTGTATTGCTGAATGATGGGAACTTTTCCTTCACAGGAAGCGTCGAAGAGATGAAGCATTCGAATGTAGACTCGGTAAAAGACTTTATTCGAGGTTTCACAACAGAAGCAGATTTGAACAATAGATGAATTTTTGATAGGATTGGACATAGATCACAAAGTTTTGAGAATGCTGGTGGATGACTTTTATAAAAAGGGATAAGCATTGATAAACAATGGGTCAAAACCTATATTCGTGGTCTAAATATTGGAGGTCTTAAAAAAAACAAACGTTAGCTGTTAATTAGAGGACATACCTCGAAAATATGAATAGGGAATTGACGTTTATCTTTTTTAAGTTGATACCGAATGTATGCAATAAACATTCGGTTTTTTTATGAATGAGGAGTTTGATACGATGAAGTCGTTTAAAATATTAAAAATTGTCATTGGTTCCGTGTTGCTCATGTCCACGGTATTTGCTCAAAGTGCGATATTTTTACTCATTGCACCTGGAGCAAGAGCTGGGGGAATGGGAGAGGCGCAAGTAGCTCTGGCTGATGACTCGTACGCAACTTACTGGAATCCTGCTGGGTTGGGTTTTCAGGAAGGTTATGAGCTATCGGGAATGCATGTGAACTGGTTGCCAGGATTAGTCGATGATATGTATTATGATTTTATCGGTGGACGTATTCCAGTGACTAATTTGGGAGTATTTGGTGGACATCTCATTTATTTAAATGCCGGTGAACAACAATGGACAGATGACCAGGGAAATGATTTGGGGAAATTTATAACCTATTTTGCTTCTGGTGCAATCAGCTACAGTACACTGATCACCGAAAAGAGCAGTATTGGTTTCAATTTTAAAATATTGCATCAACACCTTACTGATAAATGGGTAGGCTCGGAAGAAACAAAGGGTGTCTCAACAAATTTCGGCTTTGACGCTGGGTACCTCACGAAAGGTAAGCTTGGCGGGAAGCTTGACTTTGGTGCCATGATAGCAAACATTGGACCCAAAGTTGTATTCAATGATGAAAAGCAAGCTGACCCCATGCCAACAAATTTGAAGCTTGGATTTAATTACCGAGTCTATGAATCTCGATACAATCGTCTCAATATTGTCTACGATGTGAATAAGCTTCTCGTTGGAGAATTTGCGGCGATGGACTGGGATGGAGACGGACTAATCGGTGGATATGGTGAGGACGAGGCTTATAACAGCGATAACCAGATCGAGATTGCCCACACTGATTCATGGTGGAAAGGTATCTTCACATCATTTATTGATGACTGGTATCTTGGTGGCGATAGAGATTATGATGGTGACAGGGTCATCGGCCGCTGGAATGCAGATGGTACCGATAGCTCTGAAGTGGCAACTGGTGAGTACTTGTACAACAAAGACGGTCAAAAGGAAGTTGGAAGTGGCGCCGAAAGAAGCGTCTCTGACGAATTCAAGGCCCTTATACACAGCATTGGTGTGGAATACTGGTATAATGAGATGTTTGCAATTCGAGCTGGCTATTATTATGATTTTGAAGGCAAGATCACGACACCTACCGTTGGTGCTGGTCTGCGCTATGGCAACTATGGTTTTGATTTCGGTTATACAGTCGCTGAAGAAACTCATCCATTAAATAACACCATGCGTTTTTCTCTCATGTTAAGCTTCTAACAAGCCACAAATATCAACGACTAACAGCCAACCTGTAACAATCGTGGGGAAGTTATTCACCGAAGCATAATCATAGGATTCCTGGCAATTCTACTCCTTTTGCCAGTTTACGCAAGAGACCTGACCGTAGCGCTCATACGCGTGGAATTTCAGACGGATGATTCACCTGCTACAACGGGGGATGGGACTTTCGTTCTTCAAGACACCCTTGACCTGGAGTGCCCAGACTGGGAGTTAGATCCACCACCGCATAATGATATTTATTTCAAGGATCATCTTCTATCAGCTCATAATTATTGGGCCAAAGTGAGCAATGGGAACCTTAACATAGATACACTGAATTCTAAAGTATTTCCCTTAAATGCGAATGGAGCGTATCTCTTACCCCATGATATGCTTTACTATCATCCCTATCTTGAGGATTTTGACGAGACAAGAAAACTATTTGAATTGAGCCGTGATGCCATTGCAAAGGCTGACCCGGATATAGATTTTAATCATTTTACCACAGTGATCATCGTTCATGCGGGTATGGGAGGTGATTTTGATTTTGCCCTTGATCCCACGCCTGGAAATATTCCATCGGCATATCTCTCTCCAGTTGATTTTGATGAATACGGCGTGCTTCAGACAGCCGATGCAAAGGTGCTGGATGATTTGATTATCATTCCGGAATCTCAGAATTTTCAGCAATACAAAGAGACTATTGCGCTTTTTGAAGATGCTGAAGATCCCTGCTTTTATCAGGTTGGACTCAATGGTACACTGGCATTAATGTTTGGTTTTCATTTGGGACTTCCACCACTCTACAATACTGAATCAGGTCGGTCATTGGTGGGCGGATTCGCATTGATGGACCAGGGATCGAACAATTTTCATGGTATTGTGCCGGCATATCCCGATCCATTTACCAGGATTGAAGCTGGATGGGTGATACCGAATATTAAAACGATTGGTGATACCGTACAACTCGGTATCGGTGATCCTCCTGTCAAAGTAGAAATTTCTGAGAATGAATATTATTTGATTGAAAATCATCAGAGAAATATGCAGACCCCTGGTGGTTTGGACCAGTGGATAGACGAACCAGGGGAGGATACGGTCTCTGTAAGGACAGGAATAAGTGGTGTCGTCATTGAAGTCGATGAGCAGGATGCAGGATTACCAGGAAATGGACTGTTTATCTGGCACATTGACGAATCAGCTAGATTTACAGACGAAAACCCCAATGGGGGAAACGTACAGCTGGTAGATTTTATCGAAGCTGATGGCGCCCAGGATATGGGATTTACCACCCAACTGATATTCAGGGAATTTTTAGAGACCGGCTGGTGGTTTGATCCGTGGTTTGCTGGCAATGAGGGCTGGTTTGACTTGAATCGGACAAAGAAAATTAATCAAATTACTTTTGGTCCTGAAACCTACCCCTCAACAAAATCCAATTCAGGAATTGAGAGTCATTTACGTATAGACAACATATCAGCGAACGGGTCTACCATGAGCTTTACGATTTCCTCTGAGCGAGTAGTGGAAATTGATTCCATCTCAAGCATCATTGGCTGGAGCCGATCTGATTCAACACTTTGGGCATTCAACAAAGATTCGACTCAAATCTTGCTCTACAGCCCGGATTCTGATCGTTTTGTGATCAGTTCAAGCTCTTTACTGGATCCTGATAGCATTTTCAATGGGAGTATAGATGACAATTTTACCTACCATAGTGGTTTGATTGCACCTCACAGAGCAAAAGGTGTTCAGATTTACAGTCTTGGTGACGGATACTCCATGCAGGTCCCTGACTTGGATTCATTGTTCGAATTGAGCGAATATCAAACGGGATATAAATATTTCGCCAAACACGGGAATGGATATGTGAGTGTCTTTGAAAATATGGGTCAAACAAGCATTACCTCTTTACCTGGCTTTCCTCTGGTAGATTTTTCGGCAGATGGTTCAACGGCATTTTATGGAAATAAAGATGAAGTACCCATACCTGTAGCCATTAAACATACCTCGTCACCCGAGGCAGGAACAGTGATTATTTCATGGTCTACTTTGGATGATGATCTCATGATTACGAAACTTGATGAGATGAGTGAGAAGCATATTCAAGTTGAGAAGCCCATGCAAATCATTCCTTTTGATGCCGATGGTGACGGAGCCTTCGAAATCGCTTTATTTTATTCCAATGTTGTCCAAATCATCAATCAGGTCGGTGTTGTCTGGAACGGGTCCCCATTTCCGATAGATCCCTATTATGGTAATCCACTTATTGCATCCATTCAAGACGATGAGCTAAGCATATTTCTTCGCCATCAGGATCGTTATTCACTTTACTCAATAGACGGTCGCATTGTGGATCAAGGAACACTTCCTTCGCCTGGTGCACGGGTGGACAATTCTTTAAGAGGAGCAGATGGCTTTGTTTATATCCTCTCTGGCAATAAGTTACTTTATTTCGCGTCGGACGAATCGAATCAAAGTTTATTCTGGATCGATCCGCAGGGCAGTGCAGCAGGTGATCGAACTGTGTGGCTTTCAGGGACTCCATCTCAAGCAGCTCAGGATATTAAAAAGGGAACTGCCTTTAATTATCCTAATCCGATCAAAGGTTCACATACGACGGTTCGGGCCTGGCTTGGTGATGTGGATAAGTGGTCCATCGAAATATTTTCTCTGAATGGCGCTCAAATCGCCTTCAAGGAGTTGGAAGTTGAGCAGCATCATGCATACAACGAATGGGATTGGGACGCTTCTGCTGTCTCTAATGGTGTTTATCTCGCCCAAATCGTTGCCGGTGATAGTTCTGAGATTATAAAGATTGCCATCATTCGATGAGATTCCTGAAATACATATTTACCCTCCTCGTGTTCCTAAATAGTGTTCAATCCCAGAGTTTTAATCATCCAGAACTGGAATGGAAAACAATTGAGGGTAAGCATTTTATCGTCCATTACCATCAGAACACAGAATGGACGGCAAATGAAGCCTTACATGTAGCTGACGATGTATATGTACCCATTACAGCCCTATACAAATATGAACCTGAGGAAAAAACCCACCTGATTATCCGGGACACAGATGACTATGCAAATGGTGGAGCCTACTATTTTGACAATAAGATCGAAATCTGGGCAAAACCCCTGGATTATGAATTAAGAGGTTCTCATTATTGGCTTCGTGATGTCATTACACATGAATTTACTCATATCGTGAGTTTGAGGGCATCCAGAAAGATGCCTGGCAAAGTCCCGGCTGCCTACTTTCAGATGATTTCCTACGAGCCAGAGCGTCGTGAGGATGTGCTGTATGGTTACCCGAACGGGATAGTATCCTACCCATTACCCTCGGTTGCGGTTCCCATGTGGTGGGCAGAAGGTATTGCCCAGTACCAGTCGGACTCCATGCGCTGGGACTGGTGGGATAGCATTCGTGATATGATACTCCGTGACAGGATTAATTACGATAAGCTGCTGACTCTCAACGAGATGGATGGCTTTGGTAAAGTGGGTATCGGGAATGAAAGTGTGTATGATCATGGGTTTAGCTTTGTCCGTTTTCTGGCCAAAACCTATGGTCAGGATATTATTCGGAGAATTACTGAACGGATCAGCGGCCCCCTGAACTACGGTTTTTACAAAGCACTTGAAGCTGAAACCGGCAGTTCGTCTCAAGACCTCTGGGATCGCTGGCGGGAAGACCTCATGATCCGTCAATCCAAATCATTTGTTGAGAATGAAGCGCTGTCACCCTTAAAATTTGTACAACGTGCTGGTGATGGGAATTATTACCCTCGTTTTAATCGGTCGGGCGCCACACTGGGATTTATCTCAAGCGTGGGAGAGACCTATTTATCACAGGCATCATTGTTCATAAAGGATTCAAGTAAGAAAGCTGTAAAGCTGGTCCCGACTGCAGAAGGGTTCGATTGGAGCCCAGATGGTGAACATCTCGTATATGCCCGCAAAGAATATTACGATGGTGGTATTCCAAGTCCTCGAATGGAGCATAAACATGATTTTTCTGCCTTCAGTCTATTAGATCATTCAGGTGAGACAAATTGTGAACGCTGCCAACTACTTATCAGCGGATCACGGTATTCTGATCTGTTCATTGCCCATCGTGACAGCATTGATGAAGAAAGACAGATCACCTTCGGCGAACGTGTGACAAACCCTGCATGGTCACCTGATGGACAAAAAATTGCCTTCATTAATCTGAGAGATGGTACCAATAATCTTTGCCTCGCTTTCCTACAATATCCGGATAGCATACTGCAATTAACAAATAACAAGCCTGGAACGCAGGTCTATGTCCCTCGCTGGGCACCTGACAATAAGCGAATCATATTTGACTACACCGGGGGCAGCAATCGGGATATTGCTATTTATAATCTTGAGAAAGACACCCTTGAGGTCCTGCTGGATGCCATCTGGGATGAAAGAAACCCTGTATTTGTTAATGACACCCTCATTCTTTACAGTGATGACCGCACAGGAATATTTAACATTTATAACTATGATATTCATTCCAACGTCAATGAAAGACTCACCAATGTCTCAGGTGGGGCCTTCCAGGCCGAGTGGCTGGGAAATCGACTCTACTACTCACTCTACGACAGTCTTGGCTTTAACATAGCCTTTTTGGAAGCCTCAGACCTCCTCAGCGCGGAAACTGAAGCCCTCGATGTCTCTGTTGATCGCATTATTGCCCCAACATGGGTACAGCACGACCAGAGCAAGCCAGCAAAAGAGTATGCAATGCAATATGGGCCAATGTTCATTTTGCCAAAACTCCAGGTCGAAGTTGATAATTATAAGAATACGGTCATCTTCAAACCGGGTATATATTTCTTCTCAGATGAGATCATCAGCAATTATTCACTTATTGGCAGTTTTGGCCTCGCCCCGAATAAGGATATGGATCTTTATCTGTCAACCCAATACAAGGGCTTCTTGCCAACCCTGACCTTTGAATTCTACCAGATGATCAGACACACAAAAGAAGAATTATGGTATTACGACCATGTTTGGCCTGCCGAGAGTGACCTCACATTTAGTCTGTCACAAGGTATCCTGTCCGCAGATGTCCGTATCCCTCCCATGCATGCTGTCAAATTTGATATCTCAGCATCAAACTACAAGACCGCCATTGGGGCACATATTGTCCATAATCTACCTGCTGGTGGGATCAGCTATGATTATTTCAAGGGTTGGGATTGGGGTTTGAGTTGGGATTTGTCTCATATTAACATAAGACAGGAACGGGATATCAATCCCTCAGGTTATAAAGCTGGATTTTCTCTGCGCACGAACAAACATAATTTCATCGCCGGATACGGATATGATGAATCAACGGACCGGTGGGGTAATTCATACACTCCCTACCACTATTTAAAATTCAATGCTTCAGGTTTCTATGGGTATCAGCTTCCCATTCCGGGTCAGATTGTTATCTCAAACCAGACAGAATTGAATTTGATAGATAATAATGGAATTGATGATTTCTTCTTTGAATTCGCTGGTGGAATGCCTGGTTTAAGGGGTTATCCATTCTACAGTCTCAAGGGAACCCGCCGATTTGTTTCAACCAGCACCATGAGATTTCCCATATTCCGCGATAACTACTCGCGGTTTGCTCATCTTACCATCCGAGATCTATACCTGGGTCTACATGGTCAAATAGGTACTGCTTGGACCGCTGAGCCAAGCATGGTAACACCTGACGATCTCGCTGCCTGGATGAAACATGAACAAGGTCAGATCGATTTCGTGCGTGATGTTGGTGTTGATCTGCGCCTGGCACTGAATTCCTATTATGCATTCCCAACTGCTGTTGAGTTTGGCGCTTATTATGGATTGGATAAACTTTCTACCGAAACCAGTGACAATGAGACTATTACCTATGGAAATGAGTGGCGTTTTTATTGGAAGGTGTTGTTTGGGTTTGAGTAAAATGAAAAGAATCAGCCTACTTTTAACATTATGCCTGATGCTCTCCTCAGCATTTGCTGGTGATGTCAATGCGACACCGGCAAAATTAAGTGTCAACAAATTCATGGTGAAAAATTTTGTAAAATCTCTGATTATTCCTGGTTGGGGCCAATGGTCAAATGGCCACAAAGGACGCGCAATTGTCTATATCACTGCTGAGATAGGCGAAATAGTTGGTTATCAGTTGAGACATAACCAGGGGATGGATCTGGAATCTGAGTTTAAGATATTTGCAGACGAACACTGGTCCTTTGAAGCGTGGGACGCTGTCTCTGATGATGAAACAGCCTGCAACGACAGATACACCCGTACGCATGTGATGAGTACATATATCGATCTGGATGGAATATTACAGCCCGTCAGGGACCAGCATTTTTATGAAAACATCAGCAAATATCGAGAGTTCGTTTGCGGATGGGATGATGTTGATTTGATGTGGGAAGAGATAGGGAAGAACTACACACCAAATAAGCTTAAATATATAGGTATGCGGACAGATTCGAACGATCGCTACCGTGAGGCCCGCACCTTTGGAACACTGATTCTGATAAACCATCTGATCAGTGCATTTGATGCAGCGCTGGGGACGAATGTGACGCAATTTGAGTCAACTAATTACTCAGGAAAATTCTATATTAATCCGCTTGATGCGAACAATAGCATTGGCTTGGAGGTAAAATTTTGATTATTCACGATACAAGAACGTTCCCCAGCATATTCCTAATTCTGATGATGAGTCTGACACTTCAATTCTGCTCTTCACAAAAAGAGAGTTTGAATGCGGAGGATATTGCCAAGACCTATGAACGGGGCATGTCCTATTATGAAAAGGAAAATTATCTCAAAGCGGAGGAAACTTTCACATTTATCATATATAATGATCCCGGTGGAGCTTATGCTGATGATGCACAGTATTACCTGGCAGAGACCTATTTTGCGAGGGGCGAGTATTTATTGGCCATCAATGAGTATGATCGGCTTATTCGCAGAATGAAAAATTCAACCTATGTGGAAGACGCATTTTGGCGTAAGACAGAATCCTATTGTGAACTTTCGCCTGATTACCGTCTGGAAAAGGATATGACAGAGAAAGCGCTCAGGTTCCTCTATGATTTTGTTGAAATATATCCTGAGAGCAAGCATTTGGATGAGGCGCAGGCGAGGATCACAGAGATGCGTGAAAAATTGGCCAAAAAATTGTTGGAAGCCGGCAAACTCTATGACACCCTGCGCGAATATGAATCTGCGATATACTACTATAACAGCCTGATTGAAGAATATTCAGATACAAAGCTTTATGCCGCTGCCCGTTTGGGGAAGGCCGGTGATATGGTTGCCCTTGAAAAATGGGAAGAAGCGAGAGAATTATTGAACTCTATTGCCATGGAAGGGAAAGCCAATCTGAGCCCAAAGGAATTGGCCAGAATGAAGCTGCTGGGTTCCGAAGTGATCGAAAAAACCAAGCCCAGCAAAGAATGAGTAGTCGCTTGTGAAGCTCTGTTTATTTGGAGGTACATTCGATCCACCTCATAATGCTCACTTCATTATTGCTGAGGCAATTCGCGAATCTCTTGACCTGAATAAAATTATATTTGTTCCTGCAAACAAACCCCCACATAAATTTGAGATACTTCCTGTTACACCAGTCGAACATCGAATTGCCATGCTCAAATTGTGCATTGATGACATTCCCCAGTTTGAGTTCTCAGATATAGAGTTAAAGCGTGGGGGCGTATCCTATACCATTGATACCATCCTTCAGATTAAAGAAGAAAAGGGCATAAGCTCTGATGATTTGCACTTTCTGATTGGTAGTGACAGCCTTGCTGATTTTAAATCCTGGTACCGTTGGGAGGATATTCTTAATGAGAGCCAGGTCATTGTAGCCCGAAGACCACGGTTTGAGAAGTCTGCCATCGATGCGGATCTTTTAGAGCGGGTGGTCTTCCTTAATCTGCCGCGAATGGAAATTTCCAGCACTGATATTCGAAATCGATTTCACACCAACAAAATGACACGTTTTTATGTTCCCGATGTTGTTTCTGAGTATATTAAAAAACATAAAATATATGGAATAAAATAGTGGACTCATTTATTGGCTCAATAGGTATGGCAGGTAACAGCGTCGTGATAGCAATGAGTGCTGCATTACTCTTTTTTGGCGCAGATTGGCTGGTGAAAGGTGGGGGACATCTTGCCCAGCAATTTGGTGTAAAACCAATGATTATAGGCCTAACAATCGTTGCGTTTGGTACATCAATGCCTGAATTCGTGGTGAGTCTTATTGCAAATGTGTGGCAGGACTCCTCTACCATCGCACTGGGTAACATTATAGGTAGTAATGTTACCAATATTGGACTCATCCTGGGATTAAGTGGATTGATCTTTCCCATTACACTGCATTTCCGAAAAATATATAAGGGATTAATATTCCTTTTTCTCATCAGTCTTCTGCTCTACGGCCTATCACTTGACGGTGCGATTACCCGTGGTGATGGATTTATACTTGTGATCATCCTGATCGGTTATGTCGCTTACCTATATAGAAATCCCGATACATCGACTGAGGAACAGCTGGATGCGGAAATAGGTCCCTTAGTAAAAAACATTGTATTGGTTGTTGGGGGTAGTATCGCGCTTTCTATTGGAGCCTGGCTATTCGTAAAAAGTGCTGTCTGGATCGCCGATGAATTTAATATTCCCAAAATGGTGATAGGTCTGACAATCGTAGCAGTGGGTACCAGCCTGCCAGAACTGGCAACCTCACTGGTAGCAGCGCTCAGGAAACATGGTGAGATCTCAGTGGGTAATATCGTCGGGAGCAACATCTTCAATATATTGTTTATCATGGGCGGTGTTGGAATTATCAAACCGCTGAACGTGATTGGGACTCAAATTGTTGATGGCCAGAAAGTACAATTCTTTCCCCATGCTCAATACATCATTATGATGCTTTTCGGTTTGATCTTAATCCCCCTGGGAATGCGCCATCGAATAGGCCGGTTAACCGGTGTGATCCTGGTATCCGGATATGTGGCCTTTTATGTCTATCTTTTTGATCAAATGAATTAGAGGTCAGCGAAACTCGTCCATGGCTGATAACTTTCAAAAGATTGAACCCTATCAACGCCTCGCAGCTTATTATGATGAGTTGATGGATTATATAGATTACGATGTGTGGATCGAAGATGTCCTCGAATTGATCAAACCCTTTCATCCAGGTGATAATTGGCTTGATATTTCTTGTGGTACTGGATCCATGGCCATAAAATTTGCCAAACAGGGTAAACATATGACAGCTGTTGATCTTAGTCCAGATATGATCGAAATCGCCAGAATGAAAGCCACACGGGAATCGCTGAGTATAGATTTTTCAGTCGGGAATATGATTAATTTTAACGATGATAAACACTATGATGTGATTATAAACCTGCATGACGGCTTGAACTATATCCTCAACAATGCTGATACTCACGCGTTTATGAATAATTCTTATGATCTGCTCAAGCAGGAGGGTGTATTGCTTTTTGATGTGGTCACACCACTTCTTTGTCAGACACATTTTCGCGGATATCGTGAAATATACCATACAGAAAACGGAGGTTATGAGCGGATCACAAATTATGACCCGATCACGCAACTTGCAGAATCCAGATTTATTTTGAATTCTGGTGACGACACAATGGTTGAGGTTGAATCACATATTCAAAAAGCGTATGAGCTGAGCGATGTGGAATCATTTTGTAGTGCATCCAGGTTTACCTGGTTTCAGATACTGGATGATGAGACACTGGAAAAGGCCACTCCCGAATCTGAAAGACTGCTTGTCATGATGAGAAAACAGCAATGATTCAGTTTGATAGAGTACATCTAAGATATGATTCAGGCATCTCGCTGCGGGATCTGAATTTCAGAGTTGATCCAAATGAATTCATCTATCTTTTCGGTCCATCGGGAAGCGGAAAGTCTTCAATTCTTCGCCTCATCTATATGGAGCTATTCCCAAACGCCGGTGAGGTGAATGTTTTTAATATTAATTCGATCAGGGCACGGAGGCAGGATATTGCTAAAGTCAGACAAAATATTGGAATGGTCTTCCAGGTTTCCCGACTCCTGCCTGACAGGGATGTATATGCCAATATTGCCCTGCCACTGGAACTTTTGGGGTTCCCCAGTAAGGAAGTACGACAAAAAGTAACGCACATCGCAGATGAATTGAACATACGGTCCCGCCTGAATCATTACCCGCATGAATTATCAGGTGGTGAAGAACGACGATTATCCCTCGCACGCGCAAGTATTAACCTTCCCGATATACTTCTGGTGGATGAACCGACCGCTCATCTGGATGAAATTTCAAAAAAGTCAGTTATGGAGGCGATCTGTCGAATACATGATCGAGGTACAAGTGTTATTTTTGCTACCCATGATGATAGTCTTTTGAGGCAACATAATGCAAGGGTACTCACACTTGATTCAGGAACGATCATAGAAGATCGTATCGTATGAAACTGAATTATATCATCAGAGAGGGTATCGTAGGAATTCGCAGGTCCACAATGGCCTTCATGAATTCAGTATTTTCAGTGACAATCGCCCTTGTGCTCGTTGCCGTTGGTGTACTCTTTGTTGATAATGGCCTTGAATTTATTGGCCAGCTCCAGGCTGATTACGATTTGGAGATATTCCTGGAGAACGAAGCAGACGCGGGAATCAAGCAGGAATTGGCAACCATTATTTCAGAATATCCTGGTATTTTTAGAATGGATTACCTATCAAAGGAGGATGCTGCTGCCCTGTATAACGCCGAGTTTGGTGAGGATGTACTTTCTCTGCTCGACGATAATCCCTTGCCAAGTTCTTTCAGGGTCACATTCGAAGAGACCTATCGATCGACGAATTACATTCAGGCGTTCATCAATTCCATGGAAGCGCTACCAATGGTCGATGAGATCATGTTTAAGAGAGATCTCTTTGATCGTGTACAGGGGATTATGAAGTCCATATACGTTGTCGCTGCTGCTGCGATCTTTTTGATTATCCTGTCCACCGTATTTTTAACTTCAAATAATTTGCGGCTTATGATACTAAGTCGCTATGATTTCATCGAAACGGTCCGACTTTTGGGTGCCAGCGATTTTATGGTAAAGGCACCATTTTTCCTTGAAGGCGGTCTCCTTGGTTTTATTGGAGGAGTATTCGCCATACTCATCATCTCGGGTTTTGAATTTGCGCTGAAATACTTTCATATCATCGATCTACCCAGCAGAATTATGAATCATCCTGAACTCATGATTGGGACACTCCTCTTTGGTATCGCTCTGTCATCACTGGGAATGCTCAAGACAGTGAGACGCATGTTACGATTTGTCGCCTGATAGGGGACTCGCTCTGACTTCTCCGGTTTAGATATCCGGTTTGACAAAATAACCTAAACAGACCGCTTCAGGCCTTATATAGCAACTCTTTCAGCATTTAAAGCCTTGTTTTAATTGGGGTGCAAAATTATTATGGTCGGTGATGCAGCAGTTAAGACAAGAGGCATTGAGCGAATTGAAAAATCGTGAAGAAAAAGTCCTAAAGTGGCTGATACGCGATTATATCCATTCAGGGCATCCAGTGGGGTCTTCACGACTGGTCTCGATGGACTATTTCAATGTTGGATCGGCTACTATCCGGAATGTTTTAAGCAGCTTGGAATCTGCTGGATATTTAATCCAGCCTCATACATCCTCTGGAAGAATTCCTACAGACAAGGGATATCGTTATTTTGTGGATCGCCTCATGCAATCGAGCCTGCCTGAGAATGAGATCATCCGGGACTATGAGAGTAGCATAAGTGAGATCCATCGTGACCTTGACCAGCTTATTAAAAATACGGCACAATTTCTCGGGGATGTATCACATGCTCTGGTGCTTATGTCAAAGCCTCATGAGCGAACAAGAAGAATAAAATCCATTGCTTTGCATGAGCTGGATAAGGAATCCATTCTGCTCATTGTCCATACCTCTTTTGACCAGGTAAGGACAATTGCACTCGAGCTGCGCAGTAAACTATCGCGCCTGATGCTCATGGATGCCCAGAGTATGCTGAATGATATTTTTGCAGATAGAGATTACGATGATATCCTCGTACTGGTAGACTCCGGTTCAGTCGATCATGCCCGGAAGAATCCCATTATTAATGCAATTCTGAACAATCTCTATAAAGTGATCCAGGCGAACACCTTTGGAGAATATCAGATCTATGGTACACATCAACTTCTCCATTATCCTGAGATGACTGACCCCTTGAGTCTGGAGACACTGTTGGAAGCTATTGAAACAGATAATCTACAGCGGTATTTGCCGACTCTTGTAACAGCAGGGCAACCAAGCGTGTATATTGGGAGTGAGTTGGGACAATCAATATTGAGTAAAATGTCCATCGTCTCCATCGCTTACAATGGAAATAACTGCAATGGAGAAATTCACATTCTGGGTCCAACCAGGATGGCCTATGAGAAGATTATTGGACTGGCAAAGTTTACCGCCAATAAAATGGAAACAATGATTAACACAAAGTACGTAAAATAAAAAATGACAGATAAAACCGCAGAAAAATCAAAAAAGACAATCAGCAAGACGAAAACAGCTGATAAACTAAGTAGCAAAGAAAAAAAAATGGCGAAGGCCATCACCCAGTTGGAGGAGAAAATTCAGGAACTGGAATCTGAACTGCTCGACCAGCAGCAAAGGGTAGAAGCAGCTGAAGAAAAGATGCTCAGAGTTGTTGCCGAATACGAAAACGGTAAAAAACGCCTTGAAAGAGAGAAGGAGCGTTCCCTCGCTTTTGCTAAAGACAAAGTTTTCGTGGGACTTTTTCCGATCATTGATAATCTTGAGCGTTCAGCCAGATTCGACAGTGATGAAGATTCAGATTCACAAAAGCAGGGCACCAGGCTGGTACTTGAGCAAATTAAGAAATACATGATGGATACGAATGGCATAGAAGCTTTTGATCCTCTGGGCGAGGACTTTGATCCGGATATCCACGAAGCCATGGCAATGCGCGAATCCGAAGCATACGACTCCGGGAAGATTATTGAAGTCTTTGAAAAAGGATATCGCGAAGGTGATCGAATCCTCAGGCCTGCTAAAGTGATCGTGAGTCAATAAATATGGCGAAACGAGACTATTACGAAATCCTGGAACTCACAAAGGGTGCTTCCAAGGAGGAGATTAAAAAAGCTTATCGGAAAATAGCGATGAAATACCATCCTGATAAAAATCCAGGTGACGCAGAAGCCGAGGCAAAGTTTAAGGAAGCTGCAGAAGCATATTCTGTGCTGAATGATGAGAATAAAAAGGCACAATACGATCAATTCGGCCATGCGCCAGAAGGGGGCATGGGCGGAATGGGTGGTAATCCATTCGGCGCTGGATTTGGTGTCGACCTATCAGACGCGTTGCGCATTTTCATGGAAGGATTTGGTGGCGGAGCTGGTGGCGGATTTGGTGACATCTTTGGTGGCGGAGCTGGCCGTAGTCGCGGTCGGGCAAGGGGAGCCGATTTAAAGGTTAAACTTCCACTTTCCCTGGAAGAGATTGCATCCGGTGTGACCAAAAAGATCAAGGTTAAGCGTCAGGAAGCCTGTCATGATTGTGGCGGAAGTGGTGCCAGCAAAGGGACGGGCAAATCAACATGTTCAGTTTGCCACGGACGAGGGGAAGTTCAGCAGGTCTCACGATCCATGTTTGGTCAATTCGTCAATATCCAGCCCTGTAGTAATTGCGATGGCACCGGGGAAGTCATTGCTCATCCATGTAAAACGTGTCATGGTGATGGACGGGTTCGAACAGAGGCTGTTGTTTCTGCGAAAGTCCCTGCAGGCGTTCATGCAGGCAATTACATGACCTTAAGAGGTGAGGGGAATGCGGCGCGACGGGAAGGCCCCAAAGGTGACCTTATAGTACTGATTGATGAAAAGGACCATGAACTATTTATCCGTGATGAAGATAATATTTACATGGAAATTGTCCTCGACATTGCACAAGCTGTTATTGGGGCCGAATTGGAAATACCCACTCTTACCGGGAAGGTCAATTTAAAAATTCCGCCAGGTTCCCAATCGGGTAAGCTATTGAGATTACGAGGTAAAGGTATCCCAAGACTTAATAGTCATCTGGTGGGTGATCAGTTGGTGCGGGTACAAGTCGAAACCCCGACTAAACCCAGTAAAAAAGAACGCGAGATATATAATCAACTGGCCGATTATTATGGAAGTCAGAAAAAGACAGCCAGTATCTTTAGAAAAATAAAATCCTTGCTATGATGAGGCTGGAATCTTGCTAAATTTTAGCCGTCAAGAGCGTGCTGTTATTTATTTTTTGATTGTGACCCTCAGTATTGGTGCCGTCCTTAAGCTTTTTAAGGACAAGCAATTGACCGATAATTTAAAACCAGTACGTTTCTACGAAGAAGAGCGGGAATTCAGTGAAATAACCGCGCGTATCAACGTCGGAGAACCAAAGCTCATTGATAGTTCAGACATAGTAGCAGTAATCCCAAATGTGGTATATTCCTCAGATTCGTCTGATATGAACAATGCCTTGCACATGATAAATCTTAATACTGCTGGAGTTGATGAGCTCTCTACATTGCCAGGTATTGGACCGGTAATTGCAGAAAGAATTGTTGCCTATGTTCAGGCAAATGGGCCTTTTAAGGCCAAGGAAAATGTGATTCTTGTTAAGGGGGTTGGAGATAAGTTGTACGCCCGGATTCAGGATTTAGTGACTACAGAGTAATCGAGGAGGACTCGTGAATAAAGACATATTTAGTAACCATCGAAACAATTCAATAGCCATTGTTGTGATGATTATTTTGTTTATCAGTGTGGTTTATCTGCCAAAATCAATCTGGGATTATGAGGATCAACTTAGAGACGAATCACGCTTCCGAATGAGGACCGTTGCAGGAGCAGAAAAACTCCATTATCAGCTTGTAAAATCGTACACCACCGATCCTGATCAGTTGATCCGTGTGGTGAATGGTGTTCGAGATAGCCTCCTTGCAGCAGCAAATGATTCTACTTACAGCTATTATGGTCATCAGCGCGTTGCGATACCCGGAAAATCCATAAACGTAAATTATTCCGATGAGTACAAAAAATATTATGAAGAACTGCACCTGAATCTCTTTAAAAAAATGAATCCCCATCATCACATGGAACCTGAACTGGTCACCTATTTTCTGGATAGTATCAGAACACGATTTGATGAAACCAATTATATCGGTAGTCAGCAGATGGATATTGATAGTATATCCCTGAGTTTTGATGTCTCAGGAAAATATGATATACTCTATCAGAATATAAATACCTCAATGTTTAATGCCCTGACTGGCAGCTACACAAAATATCAGAATTTTTCCAATCCTCTGGTCAACGGAGTGATGGACAGTTTAGCAAAGAATCCGACCCTTAGAGGGCGGGTTGAATTTGCGAATCTCTATGATGGTCCAGTTCGTATTGATTTCATAATTCCCTTCAAGTATGAAGAGAATCTTGAGAAGACGAAGTTGGCGTTAAAAAAACAGTTTGTTATAGATTCCTATGATTCAGCCACATACGGTGATACGCTTTATAATATGGCGCTGGAAAATTTCATGAATCAAATCGATACGTTGGATGTGATGCCAAAAATGCTGACCTTGATGTATGAAGATACAAGTCTTGGTGAGATCACCATCCCCGTTGAAGTTAAAGTTGATGATATGGAAACAGCGCTGGATAAACGCCGGAACACACTCTACACCATGCTCACCGGTTACAGCGAACCGAGCAGCTTTATTGCCAATAAGGTTTTGGCAGTCGCTCTGGATTCGCTACATTCTCCCAATGTAGGTATTGATTCATTCTTCGTTGACATCGATCTTACTGGTGCAGTGTTCAACTTGAATTTGCACAATAATATTTTTAATTATTATAATAAAGTCAGTTTGGAGCAGACCTACTACCATACTTCTGCAAATCTGAGTGACCTGGATTGGAATAAATCTGCGATCGAGGTTGTGGAATATGTTGCAAGCCAGTTACGTAAACGTTCCGACTTCTCAAAATGGCAAATTATTGAAGCTTCGACAGATACCTTCCATGTGAATATTATGGATAATTTTCTCCGAAGATATGACGATATGAATCTAAAATTATATCAGAAACTTACAGGGGAGTTTACCAACATTTTTAACTTTGCCTACGATATTGTTGATCAGGCAGAGCAACTTGCCAGTATTGATTCCTTGGATTGGAGTGGTGCCCAGGTAATTGTTGTTCCAGATGACACGATTCTGGTTGATGTATTTCCAACCTATCTTCAGGAATATGATACCACATTCATTATCCCACGGGACACTGTTATCAGGATAGATGATTCTACGTTCCAAGGCGTTTGGTATCGTAACAAGCTTGGCGTCACCCAGGACTACCTCATCGATTCACTCCCATTCTTAAGTGCTGTTGAGAATGCCGATTATAAATATGATTTTAATGGCACTGATAGTGTCCGTTCATATAATGTTCTCGAGAAAAGCGACTCTTCAAGGGTTGAAAAAATATATTACGGTGCAAATACTTATATTATGATTTTCACAGAAGATAGTTTGATGGAGAATCTCTATAGGGTTGCCGATGAATATGTTGTGCCTGACTCGATGACAATAATCGACACATTGAATGTTGTATCTGATGAATTCGTTGTCGGTGACCAGGAGAAGGATCTCTTTATGAGTAAAGACTCATTCGGAGGTTGGCTTGATACGATGATCAATAAAAAATACGTAAAAAAAGAGTTGTACACAAAATATCGTTTTGCCGTTGAACATACAAAATGCTCAGTAACAGATATTCCTTACCGTATCACCGTTCGGAACAATGTCAACTTAACGATCGAATCTCCAATCACAAAACCGATTGAAACCAGGAGATATCTGTTCTTTACGCAAGTGGACTCAAGCCACGGCAGAATAGTAGATGGCGAAGAAAGCTGGATTAAATAAGAATACATAACAGCATGCTGGCCATCCATATATCCAGAGAGGTTTTGAAATACGCCCAATTGGTGAATTTTAAAGGTATGCCCTTTATCGAAAGTCTGGGGAAGGTAAGTATCAAGGACGATCTACAGATAACCGATGCTACAAATTCAGAGATCATTCGGAATCTCGCGGAACAAATAGCACTCATCAGAAATTCTGCTGAGTTCCCAGATAATTCGACCCATGTGATTATTGATAGTGATTGGTTCCCGCTTCTTGTACACAAGGTTGATAAGGCACTCTCTGCAGGAGACACTGAAAAGTACCTTGGATGGCGTTTTAGTGAGATGCTTGAGAATGCAATGTCGCAGTATCGGCTGGTGCATCAAGCACTTAATACTAACAGTGAAGTTGCCCAAACATATTTATCAATTGCCATCCCTCAATCGTTTGATTCCTGGATTGAAAAAGTTTTTTTGCCAGCTGAGCTCCAGATTAAAAACGTGATTACGGATATTCAGGCTGTGGGTGATCTGCTGGCGGAAATCCATTACCTTGACCCTGAAGGTGGCATTCAAGTCGTTCTCGACAATCGAGATAAAACAATAAATTGTGTGATCTTCAAAGATCACGAATATCTCTCTCATTTTAGCGCCGCTTTAAACTGGGATTATAAACTTACCCTCGATTATGTGAGGGGAGATCGTGACCTGGTGAATGGTGTAAGAGTGGCTATTGAAAGAGCTCTGAAAGGCAAGCAGGATCCGGATAACGTGCTTACCAACCTTTACTATTTTACCTCAACAGGTGATCGATCCATGTTGAATCATCTCACCCAATATGAAAATAGCTGCAAGCCCTTGAATCTCATCGATCGATTCAATTTCAGAGAACCAGACTTCGAAAATATTGATGAATACGCCGTTGTCCTGGGTGCTCTCAGCACTGAAATAAGGAATGGTTTCAGTGAAGATTGACCTGAGAAAAAGTCGAGGAATACTCGCTCCAATAACTTTTTTGGAAGATAAAGTCTCCGAAAATGAAATCTCAGAAGAAGAATTAATTGCTGAGACACTGCGTCGCAGACATGGTAATGCTCAACCCGGCTCTGAATCCTCTGCGCCCACTCCAGAAGCAGAGGCCATTAAGCAGGGAAAAAAAGCCAGTAATAATCTTGCCTGGCTGATCATTCTCCTCATCGTAGTTGTGGCGGGATCAGCATATTATCTAAATCAAAATGAGATGCTAAAACCCGCTGTGGATATTGTCAAGTCATACTGGATGCGTACGCTTGGATATGAGATTGAAAATGATATTAATTTGATGGTGGATGATGACGAAACGATTCTCGCTGAAGATGCATTGTTATCTGAGGAGCAATTCAATCAATTAATGCCCGTTACCGATGACATCGCAGCTCTGGCCGATTCCATCGCTGCTCTTCCTCTGGATTCACTTATTCTTGATCAATCGGCAGCACAGCCAATTTATGACACGGTTTCCGACTATACGGAAGTCTCAGAAATACCAATTAAATTGTCAGATGATGATATCAGGATCATCAATAATCGCTCACTTTTGCTAATGGTCACTGAAATCATCGGCGGCCTCCCAGACCAATCAGTTGGCACCCACTTGTTTTTAAAGCGTGATGCTTTACGCATGGATGCATCCATTGGAGGTCCCTGGATTGAGCAGATGAAAAATACCATGGATAAATTTGTTCTTGGCAGTTTTAATGCTGCTGAAAACCCTGGGGAGATCAAGATATCAAGTAAGTATGAGATCATCATGAGCGCTGAACAAGACTTCCAACCCCAGATTCTGGATGGGATGAGACTTCTTGATGTGCTTGCCCAACCCTTTGCTGACTATCTGGATGAGATCGTGATCGATATCGCGGGAGGTATTAACGACAATCCTGCTACGTTTACTTTTAGAGGATCCAAACAGGAGATTCAATACATTTTATCTTCATGGGCGGAAACCAGGAGCAATTTCTTGTTACGCTCCATAGATCTTAAGTTCCAGAAAGAAAACATACTTCTCAGTTTTGACGTCCTGTTTTTCAATTATACACCATGACACGTATCATAGCGGGAGAGTGGAGGGGTCATTCTCTACCCAGACTAACAGAGGGGTCGGTTCGTCCCACAACTGATCGTGCCCGCACAGTTCTCTTTGATACACTTCGTGAAGTCCATGATCGTTCAGTTCTTGATCTTTATAGTGGTACCGGTGCTCTGGGTCTGGAATCCTTAAGCCGAGGTGCCTCTTCACTTGTCTCGATTGATCGTGACAGAACATATATTGAAGAACAAAGAGTATGGCTAAAGAAACACAACACGATCTTCACGAGCTACGTTGGCGATGTTGGTAAAGTATTAAGCAAACTGAACCAAAAGTTTGACCTCATATTTGCTGATCCGCCATACGCTGAAGGCATTTCAAACGATGTATTAAGACTTATTGAAGAACATGCCTTGCCCAATGCCGTCTTTGTGTATGAGCGAGCAAAAAGAAGTGATTCTGAAATCGAATCAAGTATATTCACCCTGGCTAAGGAAAAGGTGGTTGCAGAAACCAGATTACAAATATATAAGGCAAATATACAATGAAAAATCGTTTAGCAATATATCCAGGTACCTTTGATCCAATTACGCTTGGTCATCTGGACATTATAGAACGAGCCGTATCAATTTTTGATGAAGTTAACGTAGCTGTAGGTCGTAACATTGGAAAGCAACCTCTGTTTTCAGTTGAAGAGCGTATTGAAATGATTCAGAAAACGACAGCACATATTTCCAACGTTAAGGTCTCATATTTTGATGGTCTTATCGTCGACTATGCTCAGAAGCTTGGTGCAAAAGCCATGATACGTGGACTGAGGGCTATGTCGGATTTTGAGTTTGAATTTCAAATGGCACTTGTTAATCGCACCTTATTCCCAGACTTGGTCCAGGTGTTCCTAATGCCTCATGAGGCATACACACATTTGAACTCAACAATTGTCAGGGAAGTATCCAGCTTTGGAGGCGACATAACACCCTTCGTAACTCCCTACGTAGCCCAGGTTCTGCATAAAAAGTTTCATCGTAGTAAATAAGGTTTTAGCAATGCCAACATATGAGTATGAATGTCTGAGTTGTGGAATCAGTTTTGACGCGTTTCAAAAGATGTCGGATGCTCCTCTTCAGAAGTGTACTGAATGTCAGGGATCTGTCCGTCGCGTCGTCAGTGGAGGAAGTGGTTTGATCTTCAAGGGCTCTGGATTTTACATCACAGATTACAATAAGAAGGACAAGAAATCAACTGCTCCTTCCAGCGAGGTAAAATCTAGCGGCAAGAATAAACCCGCATCAAAAAGCAAAAAAGATTCGTCAAAATAAGGTCTCACATATCTGTGAGTCGAACATGAGTGCTCAGGTGGATAATTCTGTCTAGCTTGCTAAAGTTCAGATTTCGTAATTATCAGGGATACTAACATTTTTGGGTATCACAATGATCCCATCCTTGATGACAACCGTATCGTTACTGAATTCTAAATGACCGGCTTTGTTAATTAATTTTACATTCCTGCCGATACGAGCATTTTTATCGATGATCACGTTTCGAATTTCGGAATTATCACCTATTCCAATTGGGATATTTGCTTGTTGGACCGGCTCAAAATAATCGGCCCCCATAAAAAGCACCCGATCCAGGACAACACCATCACCAATGACACCACGAATCCCAATAACTGAGTCCTTGATTTCTGCATTACCAATCTTACAGCCTTCAGAGATGATGGAATGATCAATCTTGGCACCCCGGATTTCGCTCCCAGGGAGGAAACGCTGTCTCGTATAGATTGGATAGTCCTCATTATAGAAGGTAAACTTGAAGTTTTCTTCTGTTAAGGCAATATTTGCTTCAAAGAATGTCCTGACCGTTCCAATATCTTCCCAGTAGCCCTGGAATCTGAATACAGTGGTCTTATAATTTTCGATTGAATAGGGTATGATGTTCTTCCCAAAATCATCACCAGGCGTGTTGAGAACTGCCCTCAGGATATCTTTACTAAAGATATAGATTCCCATCGATGCCAGGACTTTTTGTTCTCCGTCCTCTGTCACCGAAAGCTCTTGAATAAGCTCAGGTGTCTGGGGCTTTTCAACAAATCGAAGAATATTATTTTGCTCATCTGCCTTTAAAACGCCAAGCTCGGATGCAGAAGAAGCAGGCATGGGTCTTACAGCGACTGAAACATCTGCGCCTGAGTTCAGATGATGCTGGAAAAACTCTGAATAATCCATCTTATACAGATGGTCACCTGCAAGGATGATATAATGCGAAGCATTCATCTGTTCAAAGCGATCCCAATAGGAACGGACTGCATCGGCTGTTCCTTGAAACCAATCCTTGTTCTTTGCCGTCTGTTGCGCTGCGAGAATTTCGATATCACCGCCTGAAAAGATGTCAAATTTATATGTCTGCGATATGTGACGGTGCAGGGAGGTGGTATTGAATTGTGTAAGGATGTGAATCAAGTTTATCCCCGAATTGATGCAATTGCTGATGGGAACATCGATAAGCCGGTATTTCCCACCAATATGAACCGCCGGTTTGGCCCGATAGGCCGTAAGTGGGAACAACCGGTCTCCACGTCCACCCCCAAGAATAATAGCTCCAAGTCTCACTTTCGAGGACTTCATCACAACCTCACTTTCTTGATTCATACAATTTGAAATATTGCTGCGCTGACCAATCCCATGAAAAATCTTGTGACATGGCTCTTTTTATGAGAGCCACCCACTCAGCTTTGATGCTAAAGGTCTGCAATGCTAATTCAAGGCTCTCTCTCAACGCTTCTACTCTGTAGGGTTCAAAAAGAAATCCAGTGCCCATTCCAGGTGACCACTGCAGGACTGTATCACCAAGACCACCAGTGCGATTTACAATGGGGATGGTACCATAGCGTAAACTATAGAGCTGATTCAGACCACAAGGTTCGAACCTGCTGGGCATCAAAAACATATCTGCACCAGCTTCAATAAGATGCGCCAGTGGCTCGTTAAAGCCGTCCTCGAATCCAATATTATTCGGAAAGCGCTGATGCAAATCCTGTAATTGTTTGGCAATATGAGGATCTCCAGAGCCGAGAAAAACAAATTTAACCCCTTGTCCAGCATATTCTTCCAGAACCTCCACGATCAGGGGAAATCCTTTATTCTCGACAAGACGAGAAATAGAACCGATCACTGGCATATCCATCTCCGGTGACAGTTTAAAATGATTGAGCAATACTGATTTATTCTGTGATTTACCTGTCAGATCATTTGGAGAATAGTGAAAAGTAAGATGCTCATCTACCCCTGGATTCCAATAATCCGTGTCAATCCCGTTTACGATTCCCGTCAATCCATTTTTAAGGGCTTGGAGTCTTTCAATACTGTTGCTGTCAAGATTTTCACCTGCCAGTAGCTCTTTTGCATAACCCCTGCTCACTGTTGTCACAATATCGGCATGGGTAATCCCCTCCAGCAAAGCGCTATAATTAGACCACTGCGTCTTCTTGAAGGTCCTGCCAAGCGATTCTGGCAATAATCCCAGTTCCTTTTCAGAGAAGTGACCATGATATAGGAAATTGTGAATGGTAAAAACGGTGGTCCGATTGATCCCGTTTAATTTCAGTAGCGCCGGGAGTAATCCAGTATGGTGGTCATTGCAGTGGAGGATATCAAAATCAATAATCTTACGGGACAGCAGGTCCATGATCACCAGTTGAAAGAAAAAATAGCGTAAATTATTATCAGGAAAACCCTCACCCGATTCATCGGTATAGATGCCCTGCCTATCAAAGAACTGCTCACTTCTTATGAACCAGGTGGGTGCATGGCTTGAGGAGTCTGAGGTCGCTTCAAATATTGAATAGGGATATGTTTTCTGACCAAGCCAAATCTTGCCCACATATTCAAGTGGTTTAATTTTGTATTTCTTCTGATCTATTATGCCATACAGTGGCGTAATTACCAACATACTGCTGACATATATTTTCAAGGCGCGGGGCAAACTCCCGGCAACATCGGCTAATCCACCTGCCTTTGAGAAGGGAGCCACTTCTGAAGCAACAAATAGAATGTTCATATATTTCTAACTGTCTGTAACACTTATTTGACATCTGATGGGAAGATGATCTGAATAACCACCGTTGTATTCACCCCGTCTATGCATGCGAAAGGGCCATCCAGCATATTCACCATCTGCTTCAATCAGATAATCAGGTCTGAACGGAGCCGTTGTACCAAATTGCCATGTAAAACCTTTTTTATCCATTAATCCAGGGGATATGATGATTTGGTCCAGCGTGACCCATGCTCCATCAAACATACAGGTTCCTAAATAGGGATCAGAATGGGTCCTCCAGGTCGTGTTTATCAGATCACCGGGGTTGAGCTTGGGAATTAAATCTCTTGCCCGTAAAACCTCATAGAGAGAGCGATTATCAGGATAATCATTAAAATCACCCATAAGAATGATGTCCGCTCCAGGATCAATCATGAGTATTTCGTCTATCCGTGTCCGCAAGGTCAATGCTGTTGCCAACCTAAGGGGCTCTGTTTCGCTCTGACCACCCCAGCGTGAAGGCCAGTGATTCACAAAGACGTATATGGATGGAGCACCACTGTTTTGTGAGAACACAAATTCAGCTTCAATAATATCTCTCGTCTTTTCATTTCCGGCAAGAAAGACGGGAATAAATTGATGTCGTTTTAAATACAGGATATCTGGATCGTAGAGGAGGGCACAATCAATGCCTCTTTCGTCCGGTGACTCTTTGTGGATGATCTGATATCCGCTCTTGATGAAGTCTGTATTCAATCGTTCCAAAACACTGCGATTCTCTATTTCAGCCAGTCCTAAAAGGGCCAACTCCCCGTCCCGAGATATATCATGAATGACAGTGCTGAGATCATAATACTTCTTCAGTAATTGAGTTTCAGACCAGGCATATCTTCCCGCGGGTGTAAAATCGTCATCTTGCGTGGAGACATCATTCGCTGTATCAAATAGATTCTCCACATTCCAGAAGGCAGCCTGAAAAGATATTTGTGCAATCGCAGAGCTCAGACCAACAAGGAAAATCAGTACGATCCTGAGTGATCGTATGGCAAACATTACATCTCTTTCTCTGCGCGCAATTTTTTACCTTCAACAAATTGACCTGCATCTAGCAGATCAGGAGTCATATACACCACACCATCCTCAGTGTGAGGCTCGACGTAGACAGAATGAACTGATTTCAACCCACCCAGCCATCTCCGTTTATCGCTTACATAGACTAGATCCCCAACATTGGCAGACATCTTCACCATATCATTGACTGAGAAGCGCAGGAATGAATCTTCAGCCTCTTCAAGTTTCCAGGTAACAATGGGCTGGAGACCCGGAGTATCATTCGGTTTGGATCCTTTAAACATCTCTCGAGCCTTATCCAGTGTCCATACGGTAATCCCATCCAATTTTTCATCACTGGCAGCATTCTTGACGAATGAATTCAAGATATAGCAAATTCCTCCGTAGAAGAAAAAGAAGATATCTCGTACAGTGGTAGCTGAATGGCTTCTACCTGCATAATACGTCCTGGCCTTTTCAACGACCCTATGTGTGTAAGCCTCTAGCTGGACTTCCACTTTTCGCGTAAAGATAAAGGAGAACACCACTCCTGAAGCAAGACATACCAGGGTGTTGTAAAGAGCACGAATGTATGAATAGGGGTGGGCAGGATCCATTGATATTCCGTGATCAAAAGGACCGATCAAAAACGCTGGATATTTATTGCCCAGCCACATCAGGTAGGCACCGACCAGGAAAGTCGAGACTGCGGCCAGGGTTGTATAGCGTTTCCAGAAGATTCCCAGAAAAATCGCGATAACCAGTGGGGGAGTCATGGTGCTATGGAAAAAACCGTGTGCTTCGTATAGCGTGGGAAAATTATCAAAGAAGGTAACTGCTACCACACCGAGCAGGGTTGCCAATGCTGAAATGACCATAGCGGCTTTCAAATAATGCTTTTCATCTTTTTCCTTGACGATGGGGCGATAGATATCATTAATCACAACGGCAGCAACCGCATTAATTAATGTGTCAACAGTTGACATTAACGCTGCTACAACGGCGGCAATGATAAATGCAAATACAATCTCAGAACTTGTCACCAGAGCAGCGACCTCCGTGAATACATGATCAAGGGCAATATTCGCGTTCCACTTTTCTGGTGTTACAATGCTGATTGCCTTGCCAATCCAACCAGCATTACTTACAACCACAGTCGATATGGGAAGCAGGAAGAGAATGTTAAAAACAGCAGCTTTTCGACCTTCGTTGACAGATTTAGTCGCCATAAAACGCATGATCAGACCCTGATTCATGAATAGGAATCCGACTGAACCGGCAACACCATCCTGCCAGAAAATACCCACAAAGTTGAAATTACTTGGTTGATTGAAGTGGGCTAATGGAAGTTTAAAATCAGACGGCAATGCATTCCAGAATACGTCAAATCCTCCTAGGTAATTAATTCCCAGTATAAATACTAATATACCGGCAAATATCAGAACAAATCCCTGGGCCAGATCAGTGAAGATGACGGCTGTCTGTCCTCCAAAAGTGATGTAGATACCGGCGACAATGGCAACCACCCAGATAATTGTATAGAGATCCCAACCGAGGAGTGGTTCAAGGGTTTTACCCATGGTCAGAAAACCAATGGCAATGTACCCGATCATATATCCCAAAATGGCGATTGTGGCAAGGATGCGAACATTCCTGTTAAAGCGTCTTTCAAAATAGTCAGGAATTGATCGTATTCTGGTATAGTAGACGATTGGCAGCCAGCCAAACAGAAAGAAGGGCACAAAAAACCAATCGTTCATATAGGTCATGGTCGATGAAAAACCATGTTCAAAGGCTTTGGCTGAATATTTCAGAAAGGAATGCGAACCGACACCAGTGGCAACGATGGACATGGTGATCAACCACCAGGAAAATCTTCGCCCACTAAAAAAGAAATCATTTGTATTTTTATTATATTTGGCAAAATACGATCCAAATCCCAGAATTAGTACAAAATACCCAGCTATGATTATCCAGAAAAGGGGGGATGTGTGTATGATTTGCTCCATAATTAGCTCCTAGAAATTCAATGCGGCGTAGGTTAGGAAAACATGGATGCCCAGATAGTAGACGAATCCGAAAATGAGAACATAGAACCATTTCTTATGCATGGGTCTCTCCAGCTTAATCGATTTTGCTTTGTAGATAATGACCATACCGGATAAAAATATGATGCCACCTACTCCATAAAGGTAAATAACGGGGAGCCAGGTTCGAAAAAATGTCAATTCATGCATGGAATTTGGATCTCCTATATAAATGATATACCAAAATAGTTTCATTCGAAATAAATCAAACCGAAATCGGCTTTGCTATCAAGCGAAATTGGAAATATATGGATGTACGGCTTCGTTTACCTTCAGGATATTTCAAGCGGGCAGAATAGGAAAATCAACTTTCTCTCATCCTAGGGTTAACTATAATAGCACGATGCTGAAAAATGAACAAAAGGTTGCATTTCACACAATAGGCTGTAAGCTTAATTATGCTGAGACTTCAAGCATTTCTCGTCAGTTCGAATCAGCCGGATATGTGAAGACAGATTTCCACGAAGTTGCGGATTTGTATGTGATCAATACATGTTCAGTAACAGAAAATGCCGATCGTGATTTTCGGAAATTGGTCAACCGCACAAAACGGCTGTCACCACAATCAAAAATTGCAGTTATCGGCTGCTATGCCCAGTTAAAACCTGATCTTATTGCAGAGACAACAGCAGTTGATGTGGTTCTTGGAGCCAGGGAAAAATTCAATCTTATCCAATACGTAAATTTTGAATCGAATCCACAGTCACCCCTGGTTATTCAGGATGTCAATGTTGAAGAATTGCACGGCTGTATCCCATCTTATTCCGTTGGAGACCGTACCCGATCCTTTTTGAAAATCCAGGATGGCTGTGATTATCCCTGCACCTATTGTACGATTCCATTGGCACGGGGCAGGAGCAGAAGTATTGATCCCGACATTCTGGTACAGCAAACACAGGAAATCGTATCCCAGGGTGTCAGGGAAATTGTGCTCACCGGTGTAAATGTGGGTGATTATCATTTTGGTGATGGACAGGACCTGTTGCATCTCTTGCAACGATTAGATGTGGTTGAAGGAATTGAGCGAATCCGCATTTCATCCATTGAGCCCAATTTGCTTACAAATGAGATCCTTGAATTTGTTGCTGGCTCCACAAGTGTACTACCCCACTTTCATATCCCGCTCCAGTCAGGATCAGATAAGATATTGGGACTTATGAAACGCCGCTACAAGACCGATCTTTATCGTGAAAGGATTCATTCGGTGAGGAAAGTGCTCCCAGAGGCCGGCATCGGGATCGATGTCATTGTTGGCTTCCCGGGAGAAGATCAGGCTGAGTTTGAGCGCACAAGACATTTTCTGGAATCCATTGACTTTAGCTATCTCCATGTTTTTACCTATTCTGAAAGACCCAATACAGAATCAATAAATTTTCCGGGGAAAGTAAGCATGATAGATCGTAAAATGAGAAATCGTGCACTCACTGATCTATCTGATAATAAAAATCAGGCATTTGCCAGACGTCAAATGGGAACCCTGCAAAATGTGTTGTTTGAGAGTTGGGAGAGCGGAAGCCTTTCCGGAATGTCTGAGAATTATCTTAAAATTCGTGTGCAGAGCGAGAATCAAGATCTGGTCAACCAAATCGCTCAGGTGGAATTAGGCATATTCACAGATGAATGTTTACAAGGGACCATCATTACAAAATAAAAAGGCAGCCGAAGCTGCCTTTTTATATCAATATTATCTTAAAGTCTTATACAGTTTCAAGCTTGGCAGGTGGTCTGATTTGAGACATGATAGCTGCTGCGATCAGGCACAAGATTCCACAAATCGTAAAGGCCAGTGGGAAATTACCCATATCGCCTAACCATCCACCCATGATGGGACCAAGAATTCCGCCAAATCCATAGGCCAGGAAGATCCAACCATAGTTTTGA
Organism: Fidelibacterota bacterium; assembly: GCA_021734325.1. Taxonomy (GTDB): domain Bacteria; phylum Fidelibacterota; class UBA8477; order UBA8477; family JABMPR01; genus JABMPR01. The sequence goes on from JAIPJF010000018.1 coordinate 61,695, forward strand.
CCAATAAACTTGCTGCCAAAGATATCTGCAGTGATTGTTGGAAAGAGTGAGAAATTTCCACCAAAATTGAATCCAATCAATGTGGCTCCCAGGTATAGCAGAACTGGTGTTGCAGCCATCCACTGGAAGAGGATCACAAACACACCTTGCGTTGCCATCATAATTACGATGGAGGTCTTTCTGCCAAGTTTATCGCTGATTGCCCCCCAAGCTATACGTCCCAGACCATTGGCCAGCGAAAAGAATACTGCCATGGCAGTACCCGCTATGGCACTCGCAGAAACAGAATCGATACCATTGTTCGTCAGAGCAAGCATGGGAAACAATTTCATAAGTCCAATACTCATTAATCCGGCGCTGGCTCCAAAAGCAAAGGTCATAGAAATAAAGTGGAACTGGGGAGTCTTTAACATCTCGGTGCTATTGAAATCACTTCTGTATTTTTTCCCTTTGACTTCAGGGGCGACAGGAGGGGTAAATCCTGCAGGTAACCACCCCTCTTTCGGGAAGACCATCCAGGCTCCACCCAATAGAATCATCAACATAAAGATCGCACCGAGTGCAGTAAAGGTCGTGCTGAGACCGTAAGTGGCGATAAGATTGCCCCATGATCCTGCGAGTTTGACCCAAAGCGTGGCGCCGAATCCAAAGCCTGCAACTGCGAGACCGGTAATTAATCCCTTTTTATCCGGAAACCAGCGCATACCAACTGCGATGGGAACAACATAGGCCAGCCCGATACCTGCGCCACCAATCATACCAATAAATATGAGCAGGGCGACAAAATTTGTGCCTCCCAGAAGACCAGCTAATAAATAGCCTGATCCTAAAACAAATCCGCCAGACATAGCTACTTTTCGCGGTCCAAACTTTGGCATTATTCTGCCAGCAATGACCATCACAATGGCAAAAAAGAACAGACCGGTTGAAAATACTGTCTGTGTTTGTGCTTTACTCCACCCGGCTGCAACTAATTCGGGTGTAAAAACGGACCAGGCATAAATCGCTCCGAGTGCCAGCTGAATCATAACAGCACCGAATACGACCATCCATCGATTTTTGATCTCCATTCTTCCTCCGTGGTTAAGTATTGATCGACTTTGTTATTTTTTAAAAAAAATAAATGAGTCCCTGATCGCTTTTATTGCATGAATAATGCCAAGCTTGCATCATTTTTGCATAATAATGCCAGTAGAATAGATGAATATTGGCAAATGGTTCATTTTGACAAATTACGAATCGTCAATTATATAAATGGAGTCAAAAAAAGGGGAAAAGGATGAACTTAGTTAGAAAACAACGCTACCAGTTGGATAGTGATGATGAAGCACTAGAGGTTTTTGCCCGAGGCGAAGCTATCCTGAATGAGCCATTATTAAATAAGGGAACGGCTTTCTCACTGAAAGAGAGAAATGAATTGGGCTTGAGGGGTTTGGTACCACCAAAGGTGACCAAAATTGAAGAGCAGGTCGAGCGGGTATTAGAAAACTATAGACGGAAAACGGATCCACTTGAAAAATTCATTTTTCTGACAAGTCTCCATGACCGTAACGAAACACTTTACTATCGCGTCCTCATGGACAATTTGATGGAGATGACCCCCATTGTCTATACACCAGTCGTTGGTGCAGCCTGTCAGCAGTTTGGACACATCTATCGTAAAAACCGGGGTATGTATTTAAGTATGGAAGATAAAGGACATATCCGGGAAATGTTTGACAATTGGAAGCAGGACGAAGTTGATATCATCGTGATCTCTGATGGTAGTAGAATTCTGGGTCTGGGAGATCTTGGGGCGAACGGAATGGGAATTCCGATCGGTAAGCTGGCGCTGTATGTCGCTGGCGGCGGTATCTTCCCCTGCAAGACCTTGCCGATCCTGTTGGATGCTGGAACGAATAACCAGGAGCTTCTTGATGACCCGCTTTATCTTGGTTTGAACCAGAAACGTGGCGATGAGGATGAATATTATGCACTGGTCGATGAATTTGTTAATGCCGTGCAGGATAAATGGCCAAAAGCTTTAATCCAGTGGGAAGATTTCACAAATAACCATGCGTTTCCATTACTCAATAAATACAGAGAAAAAGTATTGTGCTTTAATGATGATATTCAGGGTACTGGTGCTGTTGCCCTCTCCGGACTCCTCGGCGGAATGCGTATGAAAGGTGAGAAGCTGGCTGACCAGCGGATCGTATTTTATGGAGCAGGGTCTGCAGCAGTTGGCATCGCTGATATGATTGTGGCAGGGATTGTTGAAGAGAGTGGAATGACTGATGCAGAAGCACGTAAACTCTTCTGGTTGATCGACAGCCAGGGCTTGGTCGTAAAGAATGGTCCACGGGCCCTCCAAGCTCACAAGGTCCCTTATGCACGAGATGAGAAACTCATTGATAACCTGCTTGACGTTATCAAAATGATTAAACCCACCATCCTGATTGGGGTAAGTGGACAGGGCCAGGCATTCTCGAAAGAAATCATTCAGGAAATGTTTAAATACGTGAAGCAACCCATCATATTTTCTTTATCAAATCCGACATCCAAATCTGAATGTACAGCTGAACAGGCTTATAAATGGACCAAAGGAAAAGCCATTTTTGCCAGTGGAAGCCCTTTTGACCCGGTCCGTCTGAACGGTAAGATTTATGTGCCGGGACAGGGAAACAATATGTTCATCTTCCCAGGAGTTGGATTAGGTGCCTCCCTCTGTCAGGCTTCCAAGATCACTGACGGTATGTTTTATACTGCTGCCAAAGCACTGGCAGAAATGGTCACAGAAGAGGAACTGGCTCTGGGGACAGTCTATCCAGATCTCAGTAAGATCAGAAAAATTTCTGCCACCATCGCAACGGGGATCTGTGAAATGGCTTTCGCAGCCGGCCTGGCGGGGATTGAAGAACCACCGGATATCCATAAATTCGTTAAAGACAAGATGTACCAGCCTGTATATCCGAAATACGCCGCAGCAGACCGGTAATCTTTCCTCAGTCTGTATATAAAGACCTCCATCAACTCAGCTTGATGGAGGTCTTTTTTTTAGCATAAATTTACTTATCTGTAAAATCGTTCTCTTGAAAATTAGAGGAATGCGATGAAATTGCTGGATGAATAAAACAGAAAATTCCATCCTCTACATTGTGCTCATTCTTGCCATGGCCATCTGGGGCCTTTCCTGGACAAATGGAAAGATTCTGGGCCAATATAATACCACCGTTCCCGTACTGATGACCTGGCGTTTTCTGATCGCTGCTTTCTCCATGATCATGGTCCTGCTGGCGAGAGGAACCAGCATCCGATTTCCATCGGGAGGCGTATTCCCTGTTCTTGCCAGTGCAGTATTGCTTGTATTATATAACCATTTCTATTTTACAGGAACTCGATTAGGCTCTGCAGGTGCTGGGGGCGTCCTCGTGACCACATTGAATCCGGTATTAACCTTTGTACTCATCACCGTTATCAGCCGTGAACGTCCAGCTGTTAAATCCCTGCTGGGAATATTTCTTGGGATATTGGGTGGATCGATCATAATAAATATCTGGCAGGGGGGATGGGCTGCGGTCATGAGCAAGGGTAATTACTACTTTGTTCTATGTGCCTCTAGCTGGGCATTTCTAACGGTTATTTCATCACGCATCAGCAGACATATGAGTACGCTCACGTATAGTTTCTGGATCTATTTGATTAGTGGGAGTATTTCTTTTTTCTTTTTAAAGAAAGGAGAACTGATCTCCGTATTTCATCTTGATTTCATATTTTGGATCAATCTTATTGCTGTGTCAGTGGGAGCCATGGCATTCGCCACCACCGCTTATTTTATTGCTACCTCACGTTTGGGCTCCCAAAAGGCTTCAGCATTTATTTTTACTGTGCCTGTGAGTGCCATGTTGTTCAGTATGCTCTTTCTTGATGAATCCCTCAAGATGAACGTCCTGATTGGAGGTTTGATATCCATCACAGCCGTCTATCTAATTAATTCACATGATAAAATTCAGAACGAAAAATAAACACTCTCGACTATTATCGAATTCCAATTATATTCTTATTATGCATAAACATGTTTTTTATCTATTAGCGATAGTCATATTATTTACTGCTTGTACAAAAAAATCCGAAACAATTCGATTGGAATGGTCTGCGATTGATTCCATCAATCAAAATCTCCCGGAAGGGATCAATGTATATCATGCCACGAATGCAGGTGAAAATATTCGAGCCTGGTACGTAAAGGTGGAAGAATCCCGACCGGAAATAGAGAGCCGTATTATCGTTTCCAATGATGATGACGCCCGGGAGACAGTTTCAGAATTCGCCCTGCGTCTCCATGCTCCTGTGGTCATTAATGGTGGCTATTTCAGGATGGACCTTTATCCTGCGACCCATGTAGGTATTTTGAAGGTGGATGATCAACTTATTCACGCAGCCACAACTTCTGTACTAAGAGGGGAACAGAGATTCTTTCTTCATAGAGCTGCTCTGGGGATTGACAGTGCAGGTGGTCTGGGAGTTGAGTGGGTCTCAAGTGAAGGAGATAAGGTCTACAAATGGGAGAAACCTATTCCCAATAAACCGGGGAAACCAGGGGGCCAACTCGATAGCACATTTCGTGAGCTGTGGACAGCCAGAGATATTCTGGGAGCCGGACCTTTGCTGATCCGAGATGGGAAGATCAAAATTCCAATCAATGAAGAAGTCTTTTTTGGCACCAGCATTCCTGATGTGCACCCCAGAACTGCAGCAGGCATTACAAAAGACGGGAGTCTTATCCTGCTTTTGGTGGATGGCAGGCAGTTGGCCAGCCGCGGTGTGAACCTATCTGAGCTGGCAGAGATACTATATGACCTGCATTGTGTAGATGCTTTGAATCTTGATGGAGGTGGTTCATCTGCCCTGGTCATCAATGGTTTACTTATGAATAGACCAGCTGGTTCAAGCATTGAACGGGAGGTTATGTCGGCCATTGCCGTCTATGCAAAGTAATCATCTTCAATTCCCCATGTTTACCTGCTCCTTGCTCATTTATATATAGCCATCTTCGTAATACCTGTCCGCAACAAGACACCTCACAGACCTGCCTGGGAAAACTTCTTAGGATTTAATTACTTTGTTTTAAAGATTCATATCGTTGGAACGGCTACAAAAAATCCCACCAGAGGTGAGATTCAGATATATCAAGATGATACGGGTAATCTCGGGGATAAAATTAAATGGTGCCTGTCTTTCCCCACTTGGTAGTAGTCCAACGGCCGATCTGTTTTGGCCAGTCATAACTGTCGACATCACCGAAACCAGCGGCCCAGCCATAGTAGGTCTCATCGTCAACCAAGGTAACATCTTCGAGAAGGGAAATGATGTCACCGACAACGGGACCTGTGATACTTGCATTCTCCAGATTCAACTGACCAACACTATAGATAGTACCGGAAATAGTATTGCCTGCAGAAATGGTTACTGGATATTCAGTATCTGTAAAAATGAGTGCTGGTAGTGTATTCTCATAAATGCTGGGTGTGGGGGCGCTAATGAAATTGTTACTAATAGTAATATTCTTACCAGTAAATACGAGTGTGCTGTTGCTCAGATTGATGTTTTCGACAACGAGATTGTTACCGGTAAAGATATGAATACCTTCTTCAGTGATTTCAGCAGCATTCCAGGAGTTATCGTTACCATGTTCGATGTTAACGGCGTTGTTGATGAAGTATTGGAGATCTACATCAGGCATAAATTTGAATTTACGTGAACTGTGATTCTCATTCGTGGTGTAGCTATAACCATGGGATTCGATGTCATTTTTTGAAGCGAAGCCACGATCAAAATGTGTGTCATTATCTAAATCTATTGCAATTTCTGAGCTCACATTCAGTGTATCAACACTAACGGTCAGAACATGAGTGTCAGAATCCCAGGAAGTTGTGATACCATCAGCACTTGTGTTTACTAAAGAATCGGTTCCTGTATTAATCAACCACAGTGCTTCATTGATTTCTGATTCAACAATGTATTGGACTTTAATATTCGCGACGGTTTCAAGTGAAGTACTTTTGCTGTTATAGGCGACATCCAGAACGGCGACACCGGTGAAGGAAAGAACTACAAAGGCCATGATCACAGCAACTAACATTCTTAGTCACCTAGTTCAGTAAGAGTGGAGTTATATGTGTTGTGTCGTCTCATGGCTATATAACATTCAAGGAACATGCCAAATACATATGTACCTTATTATCAATATGTTATAATAGTCTTATATATCTTTCATGCTTATATTATGTCGTATTTATCATACAGATGTCAGTCTACAAGCATATTAATATGACTATATTGTTGATAACTATACCTTGTATTTAAGCTGTCATATATATATTCATGACTTAAATGGTATCATAATTCAAAGGAATAATCACAGGTAGAGGGTAATAAATGCCTGTAATATTGGTTACTTAGATATACCTATTAATCTGAATTCGTCTGAATAATATTATTGATCTAAGCAGACGTGCTTATAAAAATATATATTATTGCATTTCTTATGGGACATAAAAAAAACCCCGGCACAGGTGCCGGGGTTTTTCCGAGAGTCCAATCAAGATCTGATCAGAGTTTTATTAGGCGTTCGTCTTTAGCCATTTTTCAACCAGCCAGTGATCAACCTGCTTTGGCCAGTCGTAATTATTTTCATCACCAAAACCAT
>JAIPJF010000019.1 GCA_021734325.1 Fidelibacterota bacterium
CAGTGCAGATGCATGCACAAAAGAGGATGACAATCAAAACATGGCGAAATGGAAAAGCCCCACGAAATCGGGTGATCTCGTGAGGCTTTTTACTGTATCTTCTCGCCTGAAACCTGTCAACCTATATCAGGACGAGACAGTGTGGCCAGGGACCAGCCTGCGCTCGTTGAGCTTCGGCTTGGCAGGCGGAATTGCCAGCGGGCTTCGCCCGTGGCTCTACTCAGAGACCTGCTTCTAGCAGCTCTCTTCGTGGTGAACCGCCTCCTCGCTAGTGCTCGGGAAGACGATTAAATCCACCATCCGCATAAAAACAAAAAACCCGCAGAAGCGGGCTTTTTATTTTTGTGGCCAGGGACGGAATTCCCGCCTGCTGACTGCGTTAGCAGTCGGGCAGGCCAGTCCGACAGTCGTCAGACTGGCGGGGAACCGCGCTCGATTCTCTGCTAGCTAGATAAAATCGCACCAACCTATAGAAACAAAAAAACCCACTGATGTGGGTTTCTTTATTTCTGTGGCCAGGGACGGAATTGAACCGCCGACACGGGGATTTTCAGTCCCCTGCTCTACCGACTGAGCTACCTGGCCTTGTCAATTCATAATTACAAATTAGGAATTACGAATGACACTATAAAAAATCTGTCTCTCTGTCAAAATCTCAGGTAGCGAAGGAGGAGACTGCCTGTCCCGTCGAAGCGTTTTGCGTAGACGGAAGCTACCTGGCCCTGTCGCGTCGTAGCCTGTTAAGGCGAAGACGGACAAAATTTTATCAAATCACCACGACACTGCGGTTATCTAGCCCGTCTCCACCCGACTTGGCGGGTTTCGCCGTGGTAATTTCTCCAATTGGAGAAATTAAGCGCGCAATAATAAGCTGTGGCCCCACAACTGACAATACCTAATTTAATGAGAACTTCTGGATTGCCTCCCAGGGGATCTCAGTCATCCAGAATATGTACTGCCAGCCTAGTAGATTCCGCTGGCGACCAATGGAATTAAAGATCCCAACTAATTTCCCTTCACTATTATAAACGGGAGCGCCGCTGATCCCATTGATGGGTACAGCGCCGGCAAAAGGGTATAAAGTATGCTCATCGAAAAGCTTCTGCTCGCAAACCAGACCCAGGGGATATCTAATGCCAGACAACCTTTCCTGAACCCTGATCACCTGATCATCCTCAGTAACTCCCAAACCCCCAGGGTATCCGAGAACCAGAACCTTATTCCCTGTATCTGCCAGTGATAACGGTTCGGGAGAAAGATGCTCAATTGCAATGATGGGTTTCAGAATGGCCCAGTCCTCAGGCGCAGACTTTTTCTTGTCAACGGCAAACCCCATCACATCCACGACTCTTTCGATATTTGCGACTGTCCGAATGCGAACCTGGGTGATTTTACCGTCATCAATCACAAAACCATGACCTGCCGTAAGAATGAGTGAAGCATCATGAAGCAGTATCCCAGACTGCTGGGCTTGTTCCTTTTCACCATCATCCCACTCAATATCAATAAAGACCATCACAACTTCTTCACGTCGGGAGCCCCAGATCTTATTCAATGATGAATCCTGCTCAACAGTTGCTAAAAATTGGGTGTGCCCGGTCTGAAACAGATCGGTAAAATCAACCAGATGCGACGATTTTGCTTCGACGGGGAGAGATGCAAGGGGTGAGCTGCAGCTAGATAGCAATACGATCATGAGTGGGTATATGAATATTTTTATCAAGCGTGTCCCCTTGTCTGACTTAAAATAGCTCAGCACCAGCCAATAAAAGAAGATGTTTTTCTCCACGCGCTCGTGTGTATTTTCAGACATGAGTCCTGAAAAGATCCAGCTTAAGAATTTCACGCTCCCAGAAATGGAAAAGTGGGTCACGTCCCTGGGCGAACCGGCATTTCGTGGTCGTCAGCTTTTTCAGTGGATCTGGGAAAAGGGAGCCCGGGATTTCTCGGAGATGACCAATCTACCCAAACCTCTCATCAGTCAACTGGAAAAAACCTGCGAACTGAATCTCACGACTATCCATCAGATCCAGAAATCTGAACTCCAGGGAACTTCAAAGTTCCTCATTCGACTAGGGGATGGTAAATTTGTTGAAACCGTCCTCATTCCTGAAGAAAAGCGCGTCACAGTCTGTTTGTCATCACAAGTTGGCTGTGCCCTGGATTGCGATTTCTGTGCCACCGGAAAAATGGGACTCCTGCGAAATCTGACCAGCGGGGAGATCGCAGATCAACTCCTCCATGTTCGCCAGGTAAGTGAGCGACCCATAACAAACATTGTCTTTATGGGGATGGGAGAACCCTTCCATAATTATGAGCAGGTGATTCGGGCTGCAAACATGTTGAATGATGATCTGGGATTTTCCCATGGCGCCAGGAAAATCACGATCTCTACCAGTGGGTTGGTTCCACAAATCAGACGCTTCGCAGATGAGGGACATCGTTTCAAACTCGCAGTGAGTCTGAACGCCAGTGATAACGATACACGATCAAGTATCATGCCCGTGAATAAGAGATGGGATATATCAGACCTGGTCAAAGCCTGTCAGTATTACACAAAAGCATCCAAAAACATGATCACCTTTGAATATGTTCTTTTGGATAATATCAATGATTCCATTCAGGATGCCAAACGTCTGCAAATGATCGCCAATCAGGTTTTCTGTAAAGTGAACGTGATACCATACAACGAAGTGGCTGAGGGTTATGCCAGACCATCCAAGAAACGCATAAGCCGGTTTGTGGAAGCCCTGGAGGGCTCTCAATTTCCAGTGACGATCCGATGGAGCCAGGGCGATGATATTGATGCGGCCTGCGGTCAACTGAGTACGGCAGCCCAAGGGGAGAGCTAAATGAGTTTACTGGGTGCAATTCAGAAATGATTAATAGGGCAATCACAGCAATTCATAAAAAAGGCGAATTCAAAGCCAAAATCGCCCTGGTCCTGGGGTCTGGTCTGGGAAATTTTGTTGAATCCCTTTCGAACCCTACTTCCATACCATTTTCAGAGATACCTGGTTTCCCTATCTCCACAGTCGAGGGTCATTCCGGGGAAATGGTACACGGGTACCTGGATGATATCCCTGTCCTGGTCAATTCCGGCAGGGTGCATTTTTATGAGGGCTATTCCCTCGCTGAAGTGGTCTACCCCATTCGCATTCTCAAAGCCCTGGGTGCTGAATCCATTGTGCTCACCAACGCAGCTGGCAGTATCCGAAAAGATTATATCCCAGGCGATCTGATGCTTATTGACAGACTGCTTAATCTGACAGGTCGCTCAGTTTACAAAGGAGGAAAAGAGCCGGATTCAATATTTGATAATGAAATACTTGATAACATTCGACTGATCGCTAAGAGAGCTGGAATCAATTTAAAGCTTGGGTCTTATGCCGGATTAAATGGTCCCTCCTATGAAACTCCTGCTGAAATCCGATTCCTCAGATTAAAGAAAGCAGATGCTGTCGGCATGTCTACGGTGCATGAAAGCATGGCTGCTTTTCAAGCAGGATTGAAAGTTGTGGGACTTAGCTGTCTTACCAATTATGCAGCTGGTATTTTAGATCAAGCACTGAACCATGCAGAAGTCATGGAAACGGGACTTCGTGTACGTGACGATTTTGCCCGTTTGCTCAGTGAGCTAATTCGGTCTCAAGCCTTTTAAACAAAGGCTTTCCCTAAAATTCAATCGAACTCATTTTCAGTTATTTTTTTAATATATCAAACTGATATGGCACTATATCAGTTTGATGCTAAATTAGAGAGCTTTTTGTAAATGAATGACAGTGATTATATGTCATTATACTAATATATAACAATATGTTAGCATGGTTTCCTTTCATTGTGGCATGGCTATTGTCCTAATACTGGGCAAATGAATCGAACTAAAACAATGAAAACGGAAAACAATAGATTGGAAAGGAACCCGAACATGAAGAACAAAACGCAGCAATATCCGATGTTGAGCACATTCTCAGCAGCATTGATGGCCATCGCAAATGGTGGTGCACTGGTGAGTGTGATTGTTTTGACCGTATCGTTCTTATTGGCGACACCTGTGAATGCACAGGACAGCAAGACTGTACGAGATGTCAAACTTGAAATGAACAAACTAGATAAAGAAATTGCCCAGGCGGCGGTGGAAATTCAAGAGGCACTGGACGAGGTTGGCATCGAAACAGGCATCAAGATTCATATCGATGAAGACGATGAAGATTCACGCCCAAAACTTGGTGTCTATCTTAGTGATATGGATTTTGAGGATGCCTATAAAATGCGCTATCCCTTCGCCCATGGTGTACTGGTAGACGGTGTCACAAATAATGGCAATGCCGATCGCGCCGGACTTATCGAAGATGATATCATCATGTATTTCGATGGAACAAAAGTTCTTTATGAGGACCACCTGGTACGCCTGATCAGAAGTAGAAATTTTGGTGACAAGGTTGAACTCGTCTACTGGCGGGATGAAGCCAGGGATACAACCTGGGTGACTTTTCAAGCACCTGTTAAAAAGGAAAAAACCGACACTCAGTTGACCATTGTCGATGAGAAGAAAAAGGACAAAAAGCACAAAAATTCCCGTGGTTGGGGTGGTGGTGGATTCACACCGATGCTGGTCCAGGACGAGGGAAATACTTTTGCTGATGTTGAGGCGATCATGACTGAATTAGGTCTTGCCTCAAGTCCTTTCCGCTCTGAAGGAATTGTTCTCTGGGGTGGATCAGGTCAGGGATATGTCGGTAATGGCTGGTTTCTTGGAGGTTTCGGAAACGGCGGTGGTGTATCCAACAAAGTTACAGCAGTTCACAGCAATGATGGTAGCGCCTTGGCTGGTACTACAGTTGAACGAGAGATCAGCTTTAAAATGGGTTTTGGTGGGCTGACGATTGAAAAACGCCTGGCACCATTCTCATGGGCGGTCATTGGTGGCGGTACCGGTATCGGTCTTGGTGGGATTGATCTCAATGTGACTCAGGATGATGGAAAATTTACCTGGACCAATCTGAACGATGAACTGATCGAAACAAAGAGCACCTCAGTTAATTTCTCAAAGAACTATTTCATCCTTCACCCAAGAGCCAATGTGATGATCAGATTAACCTCATGGATGAGGCTGAAAGCTGAATACGGATATCTATATGGCTATGGCTTCAATGATGGTTGGAAAACAACCCTGGGTAATAACGCCCTTGATTCAAAACCCGACACCTATGAACTGGTAGGCAGTCAGGGCAAACTATCTGAACTGGGAACGACCACCCTTTCACTGGGTCTCTGGTTCGGATTCTAAGCCAGGTTTTTAGTCACGAACCTTGAGCATGATGCCGGTATCTACAGATACCGGCATCATGATTATAAACCAAGATACGATGATGGACTTCCAGTACAGCGAAAGACACGCATCGAACAGCAAGAATGAGAAACAGATCAAAGACTAGTAATTTTAAATAGATAGAATCCTGAATAGGTAACATCAGACTATGACACTCACGATGTACCAAGGTAAACATGATCGAAAGAGCTGCTAGTGTTCCAGTTTCTGGCTGACAAGCTGGGTGCAGGAGCCCTGATTGTATCCCAACTACTGCTAACCGCTGTTGTTGGGACGGATCCATATTTCCAGGAAGTTGAGCTGGAGGTGAGCGGAGATCGTCTATACTGCTCAGCACGCCTGGTTGAGAGTTTTACTCCCGATCTGGATATGCTCCTTCAGTCAGGCGATACCGTGACGATACACTTTGAGGTGGACTTGCTGAATTCCCAGACTGATTCTATTGTTGCTCTGTCTGATTGGAATCATCAGTTTCAATATTCCATTCTGGAAGATGATTACACTGTTTATCGCGCAGAAGATGACCATACCGTTCGCACCACTGATTTTGAGGAAGCTCGACAGGAATGGGTGAAAATTGATCGGTCCCTGTTTTGCAGAATGAGAGTGATGGAAGATCATCAAAAGTATTATCTGCGCATCTCTGCCTATATGGAAGAGATGGAAATGCCCGGTGTTACCAAGAAGGTTAACCTCATGTCCTACTGGAACCGGATCAGGCCGGTTCACATCTCTGAACCTTTCATGAAAAGGCAGTTGGCTCAATGAGAATCAGATTACCCTCATTTAGATTTCAGATCATTTTATTGGTCAGTTTGATCACTCTGATTGCGTCCCTGCTCATGCGCTCATTCTTTATCAACAATCTTTCTGAATATCAGGATCAGATCACCAATCTGTCCACAAAGGAGAAGGCCAGAGACCTGTATAAAAATTACAGCCACACTCTGGATTCCACAAATGTTGAGGGATTCAGTCGGGAGATTGAAGGGATCTTGAGAGATTTACAGAAGATTGAAATAGCTGGAGATTTCTATGGTCGGGACATCGAGCGATATTCGATCGGGATCGTTATTCTAATGGTCATTTTTACAGGCGGTATATTTTTGCTCTTATTTATGATGATCACACGTCCCCTTGCCCGACTGACGGCAGCGACTGAGCAATTAAAACGAGGTGATTTTGAAATTCACGTCAAAGAGAGCACGTTTTCTCCCTTGAATAATCTTATTCTCGCTTTCAACAACATGGTTGCTGAATTGAACCAGAGTCGGGAACGTCTGATTGAAGCAGAGCGACAGACCATCTGGCGGGAAATGGCCCGTGCCATGGCCCATGAGATTAAAAATCCGCTCACCCCAATTCGCCTGGCAACCCAGCGCCTTGAGATGAAATATCATGAGAAAGCCGAGGACCTACCCAAGGTCCTGGAGAAAACCATGGGCGTGATCAATGAGGAAGTGGATAATCTTCAAGCCCTGGTGAATTCATTCTCAGGTTTCGCAAAAATGCCAGAAGCCAAACTCGAGAATTATAACTTGAATAAGCAACTTCAGGATATCAGCGATCAATACTCCGATGATGCCAAGGTTGAAATACATCTGGATGACCGATTGGAAAACATCACTGCTGACATAATGCAAATGAAACAGGTTCTTGTAAATCTGATCCAAAATGCCATTCAAGCCTGCCCTGATGAGCCACATATCATAATCGAAACAAAAGTAGTGGATCAAAGTTGCAGAATAAGCATTACGGATCATGGACAGGGCATCGAGGCTGAGTATCTCACCAAGATTTTTGAACCTTACTATACTACGAAGAAAAAGGGTACAGGTCTTGGCCTGGCAATTGTACGCAGGATCATTCGCCAGCATGGGGGCGATATCCAGGTGTTTAGTGAAGTGGGAGAAGGGTCGACCTTTCAGATCAGTCTTCCCTGCAATCGAGAGATAAAAAGCACGAAAGAAAACGAATAGGGTAAAATTATGGCTGAGCATAAGATCAAGATTTTGATTATAGATGACGAAAAGAATATTCGTCTCACCTTGAGAGACATTCTGGAGGATGATGGCCACCATGTTTTGGAAGCCGGAAGCGGTGAAGATGGGTTGGACCTGTTAAAAAAGGAGAATGTTGATCTAGTCCTCCTGGATGTTCGTCTTCCTGGAATGGATGGCATAGAGGTCCTAAAGGGAATCAAGGGAATTGATGAAAGTCTTGATGTAATCATGATCTCGGGTCATGCCACAGTTGGAACCGCCGTTGATGCCCTGCGTATTGGGGCTTACGACTTTTTGGAAAAACCCCTTTCCCTGGCGCGGGTAAAATTAGCAATCAGGAATTTATCTGAAAAACAATCCTTGAGTAAAAGAACGGCTGTTATCGAACAGACTCAAAAGGATAAGTACAGGCTTGTGGGACAATCACCGCAGATGGAGCAGGTCCTGGATACTGCTCGACGCGTTGGTCCAACCCAGGCCAAGGTGCTGATCCGTGGTGAAAGTGGAACAGGCAAGGAGCTGGTTGCCCACGCCATCCATGCCGCCAGTTCCCGCGCCTCAGAACCCTTTGTCAAATTTAATGCCGCGGCAATCCCATCTGAATTGGTTGAAAGCGAGCTGTTTGGTCACGAAAAGGGCGCGTTTACCGGCGCAGTGGGACAGAAGAAGGGTAAGATTGAGATGGCCAATAGCGGAACACTCTTCCTGGATGAAATAGGTGATATGAGTCTGTCTGCTCAGGCAAAAATTCTACGTGTTCTGGAAGATGGTAAATTTGAACGGGTGGGAGGGACACAAACTCAATCTGTGGATATTCGACTTCTGGCAGCAACCAATAAGCCCCTGGAAGAAATGGTCAAAGCCGGTCAATTCCGTGAAGATCTGTTCTACCGTCTGAATGTCGTGCCAATCAATCTTCCCCCCCTGAGAGAACGGGAGGGAGATATTAAGTCCTTGCTCACTCACTTTCTCGCCCATTATGCTGCTGAACTGAGTCTGATCCCAAAGCATTTTTCCCGTGATGCACTTAAAATGCTTATCGATTATTCATTTCCAGGTAACATTAGAGAACTTCGGAACCTGGTAGAAAGATTATATATACTAAGCCCCAATACTGAAATCGATATAGCCGAAGTCAAACCGCATTTGAATCAGGTCGCCGCTTCTGAGGGTGAAGCCGCCATTTTCACTGAAACAAGATCCTTTGCTGACGCAAAACGAATTTTCGAAGAGCGTTATCTTGAATCACAATTACGCCAACATGCAGGGAATATTAGTCGTACTGCCAAAAGTTTGGGTATGCAGCAATCAAATCTATCGAGGAAACTAAAAGAGTTGGGTTTAGGAAAACCCTGATTAAATCTATCGCGTAAAAAAATTATTGAAAGTACCCAATGAGATTTATTTATATTTTCTTATTCCTTTTGATGCTTTTTTCCACAATTGTGGCTGAAAGCACTAAAAAAAAAATAGCCACACTCAGAACTGAAAAAGCACCACTCATAGACGGTGTTGTTGATGATGCTGTTTGGAGTAAGGTTTCACCCGCTACAGATTTCTTCCGCTATGAGCCGGAAAGCGGGGGTCATGCACCTGTTAAAACAGAGGTCAGGTTCCTGTATGACGATGTCGCACTTTATGTCGCAGCAACCATGTATGATCCAGATCCCTCAAGTATCCCCAGACAACTGGGGAAAAGAGATGACGATGATGCCCTTGCTGATTGGCTGGGGCTTTGGATAAACCCTTTTAATGATGGCGCCAATGAAATTGGATTTCTGGTTACTGCTGCCGGAGTTCAGGTCGACGCTAAATACAGCCCTGATGGCGATGATTCCGACTGGAATCCAGTCTGGTCCAGTGAAGTTGCCATTCACGATCAAGGCTGGTCCGTGGAAATGGCAATCCCTTTCAGCCAGATCCGATTTCCGGCCAAAGACATTCAAACCTGGGGATTGAATATTGCGCGTCGCAGAGCCAATTTAAGAGAAATTTATACCTGGACAGAACTCGACAAAGCCCAGAATAATTCTGCACAACAAGCTGGTCTCTTATTGGGTATCGAGAGGATTGAGTCTCCGCTTCGCTTATCCTTCACACCCTATGCTGCCGTGTCTGCAGAGCATTATCCCTTTAACGAGGCTGGGAATAGTAACTTTTCATCCAGTTATAGGGGAGGGATGGATCTCAAGTATGGGATCAATGAAAGTTTTACGCTTGACATGACCTTGATCCCGGATTTTGGTCAGGTTCAGTCAGACAACGCTGTGTTGAATCTGTCCCCATTTGAAATTCGCTACGATGAACACCGCCCCTTTTTTACAGAGGGAACAGAATTACTGAGTAAGGCTGGACTCTTTTACTCACGTCGTGTCGGAGCCCATCCCATTCGATATTATCAGGTCGCTGATGAAGAAATCCTCCAAGATGGTGAGGCAGTGATCAGTAATCCTGAAGAAACACAGATGATCAATGCCACAAAGGTAACTGGTCAGACCAATAATGGGGTTTCCCTTGGCTTCTTTAATGCGATTACGGCAGCTACCCATGCGAGTATCGCCGATTCTCTGGGGAATGAACGGGAATTTTTGACCAACCCCTTGAGCAACTACAATCTTGTTGTCATTGGTAAAAACATGAATAACGGCTCAGAAGTCAACCTTATTAATACCAATGTACAAAGATTTGCTGCAGATGATACCAGCAACGATTTCAGGGATGCCAACGTGATTGGCTATTCAACACGATTGGTTTCAAGGGATTCAAAATGGGTGCTTTCATCCAGCGGGGGATATGATCAGCTTTATTATCCTGATAGTATATCCTCTGGATATCGCTATAGTTTGGAAATTGAGGAAAACCAGGGTGTCTTTCAATATGGCCTGGGACACAGTGTTGAGAGTGAATACTACAATCCCAATGACATGGGATACCTTCGTCAACCCAATGAATTCTCCCAGTTTGGGTGGATAAGCCTCCGCACGCTTGACCCAGTCTGGAAAATCAACTATGCTCATCTGAGTGCTCAGCTGGTTTACTCAAGTCTGTTCAATCCGAGAGTCTATACCAGTTATGATTTCAATATGAACTACAATGTGACATTTAAGAATTATTTTTCAATAGGTGGCGGCATGTCGGGGAGGCCTCGGGAAGGTCATGACTACTACGAACCCAGGGTTGAAGACCGCTACTATACGACGACACGATGGTTTGATTCCTGGTTCTGGATTTCCAGCAATTATAACAAACCTTTTTCTGCTGATATCTGGGTGGGAAGATCTGCCGTTTCAAGGAGAGGTGCCTTGTGGTGGGGTGGGGGATTCAATCCACGCTGGCGGGTTAACGATCAGCTCTACCTAAGCTATAATCTTGAAACGAATCAGGCAACGGATGGTCATGGCTTTGCAGACCTGGATAGTCTGGATAACCCGGTTTTTGGACGTCGCGATCAAACCACCATCACCAACAGCCTGTATTCAACTTTTATTTTTAGCCGCAATCTTGAATCAGAGCTCAGGGTGAGATATTACAGATCCGCACTCAAATATCATGACTTTTATGATCTTACCGACGAAGGTGAACTGACACCCCGAAATTATGATGCAGACCTAAATACAGTATTTGGAGCCTTTACCGTGGATGCTGTCATAACCTGGCGCTTCCTTCCGGGGAGTGAAATAAATATTACCTGGAAGAATGCAATTTATGCTGATGGATCCGATCCCGATGTTCCCTATCTGGAAGATCTAAAGGCCTTGCCAGATCTGGAGCAGAGCAATTCCATATCCATGAAGCTCCTTTACTATGTTGATGTCTGGTCTTTGAAACACAGATTGTAAGCAGGGGATAGAAAACAATGGAATCACGACAGATTGTCGAGAGATGGGTCGAGCTCTTTAACGCTGCAGATGCTGAAGGGATTTCACAACTTTACGCTGAAGATGCAGTCAATGATCAAGTCGTTTTTGATAAACCTGTTGTTGGTCGTCAAGCCATCAGGGAGATGTTTCAAGCAGAATTTCTCCGTGCGCCAATGGTTTGCAGAAAAGAGAATCTTCTCGAATCGGGAGATTGGGTCGTCCTTGAGTGGAGTGATCCTGTTGGTCTGAGAGGCTGTGGTTTTTTCAAGATCAAAAATGGAAAAATTGTGCTCCAACGGGGATATTTTGACCAGTTGACCTTTTTCAAACACCAAAACATACCCATCCCTGTCACCTATCTCGAGATATAAATATCCTCCATATTTCAAATGCAAGAATGAGGTGCTGACAAGCGTCTTATTAATCCAATTTATGGCATAGTCCTTGCCTAAATCAATTACTTGGAAGAGGAGAATATTTTGTACAAAATATTAAAAGCAGAATTTATTGCACCCAATGTTAAAAGCTTCATTATCGAAGCTCCCCACATTGCAAAAAAAAGACAAGCAGGGCAGTTCATCATTTTAAGAGTTCACGAAAAAGGTGAGCGTATCCCTATCACGATTGCCGACTCGAGTCCTGAAGAGGGCTGGATTAATATCATCGTTCAAGGGCTTGGAAAAACCAGTGCCCATCTTAATACGCTTGAATCTGGAGACCATTTACAGGATCTGGTTGGGCCACTTGGTCTGCCAACCCACATCGAGAATTGGGGAACGCTGGTCTGCATCAGTGGGGGGGTTGGTACAGCAGAATCGCTTCCTATAGCAGCTGCAGGTAAAGCAGCCGGGAACCGGGTTATCTCGATTATTGGTGCACGTCACAAAGACCTGCTTATTGCTGAAAGTCAGATGGCCGAAGTGGTGGATGAAGTAAGAATCTCCACAGACGATGGATCTGCGGGACGGCACGGACTGGTAACGGATGTACTCCAGGATCTTATGGATGAAGGGGTAAAGCCGGATATGATCGTCGCCATTGGTCCCCTTCCCATGATGGCAGCAGTCTCGAACCAGACCAAAGCAATTGGAATTCCAACCATGGTTAGCTTGAATGCGATCATGGTGGACGGTACAGGGATGTGTGGTGCCTGCCGGGCAACCGTAGGTGGCAAAACGGTCTTTGTTTGCGTGGAAGGTCCTGAATTCGACGGGCATCAAGTTGATTTTAAGGAATTGGGCATGCGTCAAAAGATGTACAAAAAGCAAGAAGAAGAATCCCATAAATGCTTCCTTGAGAAACAGATGAGAAAAATAAAAGCCGAGCAAGTTGCAGAGGAAGTATAGGTTATGAAAAGAGAACAACCCCAGTCATTTAACACTATTTCAGTCAAAGAACGGCTCATCATACCTCGTCAGGTCATGCCTGAACAGGATCCTCTTCTACGCAGTGGCAACTTCCTTGAAGTAAATCTGGGGCTTTCAGCTGAGCAGGCAGTCATCGAGGCTCAGCGCTGTATCGAATGCAAAAGTCCAAGTTGTATGGATGGTTGCCCGGTGAGCATCAAGATACCCGATTTTATTCAATTGATCTGTAACAAAGATTTCCTTGGTGCTGCCGATAAAATCAAGGAGGATAGCTCCCTTCCCGCTGTTTGCGGCCGCGTTTGCCCACAGGAGACCCAGTGCGAAGAGGTTTGTGTTGTAGGTAAAAGATTTGAACCGGTCGCCATCGGTCGCCTTGAACGATTCGTGGCTGATTATGCCATGCTCCACAGCAATGGCTCGCCGGTGACTCCGGATAAACCGCAACCCTCAGGACAAAAAGTTGCCATCGTTGGTTCAGGTCCGGCAGGGCTGGCAGCCGCCAGCGATTTGATCAAGGAAGGTCATGAGGTCACGGTTTTCGAGGCTTTGCACGAATTTGGTGGTGTCTTGGTCTATGGTATCCCTGAATTTCGACTACCTAAAAAGATTCTGCGTCAAGAGGTGGCAAATCTGGAAGCCATGGGGGTCAAATTTGTTAAGAATTTTATTGTCGGTCGCAGCATGACCATACAGGAGCTCATGGAGGAGGAAGGCTACGATGCCATGTTTTTAGGTCTTGGAGCCGGTCTGCCGCGTTTTATGAATATCCCGGGAGAAAATTTAAACGGGGTGTATTCGGCCAATGAATTCCTCACCCGTTCCAACCTGATGCGTGCTTATGAATTTCCAGAATGGGACACACCCCTCTACCGGGCAAAGCACGCGATAATAGTTGGTGGTGGCAATACAGCCATGGATGCTGTCAGAACTGCCAAGCGATTGGGGGCAGAAGAGGCCAGCATCGTCTATCGTCGCTCTGAAGAAGAGATGCCTGCTCGGAATGAAGAGATCCATCACGCCAAGGAAGAAGGGGTGAAGTTTATGAATCTCGTCAACCCCATTGAGTTCATCGGAGATGAGCAGGGAAGTGTGGTTGCTGCCAAATGTTTGCGCATGAAGCTGGGTGAACCAGATGAATCGGGACGCAGGCGTCCCGTACCCATGGAGGGATCGGAATTTACCATGGATATCGACATGGTTGTCATCGCCGTAGGTAACGGATCCAATCCGCTTATCTCTCAAACCACACCAGCTATTAAAACCAACAAGTGGGGAAATATTATCGCCGATGAAGACGGACGGACTTCAATGGAAGGCGTTTTTGCCGGCGGAGATATTGTCAGTGGAGGTGCCACAGTGATTCTGGCGATGGGGGCAGGACGGAAGTCTGCCATTGCCATCAACGAGTACCTGAAAACAAAAGTATGGAGTGTCGTATGAGTCTAAAACAGCAGATCGATTCAATGAATATGAATGAGATTGTTGATCTCTGTATCGATCAGGAACAGCAGGCAATACACCTCTATACCATGGCGCGGGATCAGGCAAAAGATGAGCATGCCGCAATTAAATTCCAGGAGCTCGTGGATATGGAGACTGCGCATAAGGTCGCATTGCAAAAATTTGAACTTGAGAATTATCTGGATCTTCCTCCGGCTGATCTGAAGGTAACCGATTATCTCATGGAGCCAGTCTTTAATGAGAATCTAAGTACCCAGGAAATTTTGATCCTGGCAGCAAAACGCGAGGATAAGACCGCCAAAATGTATCAGGATTTGGCCAATCACTTCACGTCAGATAAGAAACTGAACACCTTTTTTCAGATGATGGCAGACGAGGAACTTCGTCATAAGCACAATCTGGAAACAGAATACGAGAAAGAGTTTCTTCAAGAAGGCTAAAATCTAGCGTTGTAGTAGAGATCGTTAAAACGCTTGTAATTCCAGCACGAATCTTCAAGTACCCAACTAAAGTTGGGTGGCAACGAAAATCTCAACAACACCTGACTTTACACAGGTGAGGAATTTAAGTTTGAACCGGGATTTACATCTGTACGGGTGCACTGATTCCAAGAATTCTCAATCCATTCCGCAGCGTAATTTGAATCGCTTCCAGCAAGGCTAATCTGGCCTGTGAAAGTGCAGGCTGCTCAAGATCAATCACCTTGTATTCAGTGTAAAACTTGTGGAGTGCAGTTGCCAGTTCGGATAGATATCCAGGCAGGTGGTGAACTTCCAACGAACGACGGCAGTGATCTACAACCTCGGGAAATTCAAGCGCTTTGTTGATCAGCGCGACTGTATATTCTTCATCCAGAAGCGATAGATCAGCGTGGGACAGGTCTTTTTCCAGTCCCCGTTCCTTGGCTCGCCTGAAAATACTGGAAATTCTGGCGTGGGCGTATTGGAGGTAAAAGACCGGATTCTCTTCGGTCTGACGCTTTGCGAGATCCAGGTCAAAATTAAGATGGCTGGAGGCGCTGCGCATGATATAGAAATAGCGGACCACGTCTGCACCCACTTCATCGATGAGCTCATCCAGAGTAACAAAATTTGCTTTCCGCGTTGACATTTTAACCACCTCACCGGAGCGGAGAAGGGTAACGAATTGATGAATAACCACATTTATATGCTCATATTTCAAGCCCATTACCTTTAAAGCAGACAGAACATCTGGATAGGCATCAATATGATCTGCTCCAAAAATATCAACAACCAGATCGAAGCCACGGGCTATTTTTTCACGGTGATAGGCAATGTCAGGAAGACGATAGGTGGGTTCACCACTGGATTTAACAAGGACGCGATCCTGTTCAATTCCAAGCTCACTTGTTTTAAACCAGGTGGCCCCATCCTTCTCA
Source organism: Fidelibacterota bacterium (assembly GCA_021734325.1). Taxonomy (GTDB): domain Bacteria; phylum Fidelibacterota; class UBA8477; order UBA8477; family JABMPR01; genus JABMPR01. The sequence continues at coordinate 15,423 of JAIPJF010000019.1, forward strand.
TAGAGCAGGCCTTTGTCGCGAAGCAGGGAAAGCACTTCGTCAATTTTTCCGTCATCATACAGGGAACGTTCGTTGTAGAACACATCATGGATGACACCGATACGCTCTAAACTGGTCTTTATAATCGCAAAAATAGATTTTTCAGCGTACTCTTTGTACACATTTATATCAGTATCATTGTCAAGATCTGGGCTCTTATCAAGGAGGTCTTGTGCAATATCAATCAGATATTCACCCTCATATCCCCCGTCTGGAAGAGCGATGGACTGCCCTTTCAATTCCATATACCGGGCTTTTAGGGATTCACCTAATAGACGCATTTGTCGACCGGCGTTATTAAAATAATACTCACGGGTCACAGCATAACCTGACCAGCTGAGAATGTTGGCTATTGTATCACCTAAAACGGTCTGACGTCCATGTCCTACTGTGAGGGGTCCCGTCGGGTTTGCGCTGACAAATTCTACCTGGGCAGTTAGTCCTTTACCGGTATCATTTTGCCCAAAGGTGTCACCTGTGTCCAGAATCAATTTGAGTTGGCTTTTCAGGTAGTTTGTCGATTGAAAGAAATTGATAAATCCAGGGTTGACGATCTCGAATTTCTCAACGATGTCAGTATCCAGCTCCATTCCATCCATCATTTCCTGGGCAATCTGATTCGGTGCTCGCTTCAGGTCTCTGGCCAGAACCATAGCAATATTTGTGGACCAATCACCGTTTTCAGTGCTTTTAGGGCGAGATAGTTGCAATCTCTCTGCTGGCCATCCGAGCTGATCCAGACGGGTGGTGATCAGTTTTACTAGATATTCATTCATAAGTTTCTAAAGGTGAGTATTAAAGATCATCGAACAGGGGTGCCATGGCATCAGCAGCTTGATCGTCATCGATCAGCTCGATGGTCTCAGCATCAATCCAAAGTCTTTCAAGATCATAGTAATCTCTAGAGGCTTCGTGGAAAACATGGACCACAACATTGATGTAATCTAACAGGATCCATTCACGTGTATCGTATCCCTCACGATTGAAGGGGCGCTCGATGGCGGCTATCTCGTCCACAATATGATCAACAATAGCTTTTACCTGTACATCAGAATTCCCGGAACAGATCACAAAAAAATCAGTCATAGATGTAATTTTATGAACATCAAGGATCTTTACACGATTGGCTTTTTTCTCGAGAGCGAGCTCACCGATTTCAAGAGCAAGTTTTTTTGAATCTGAATAGTTATTTGGCATGGAGGTTCAATTAGTTTCTTGTATGATAAAATAAGTCAAAAGACAGGGGGCGAGAGCTTAAGACTTTTTCTGTTGATAGGCAGGAATTGTTTTATAGTCATGCCCGATGATCATGGTGACATCTACGGCTAGACTCAGGTCCTTTTCGATACTGACCCGGTCTCTGTTGAGCCCCAATTCTCTTGCCAGTTGAAAGGCAGCATCAGTATTGTCAGTCCGGGCAATGATAATGGTATTGTCATACCGGAAATGGGCTGCGTTTTCAGTATTCAGCACATCAAAGGTTTTCTCGTGAACGATGTCTTTAAAAAGCGCCGCCACCCCACTTACCCCGCATCCATTAAGGATTTCAACACTGACATTTGGGTATTTTTTATTGGCAATCAGAGTTTCCGGCGTGACCTCCTCAGGAATTTCAGCATAATACCGCATCTCTTCGGCAACAGTCCTGTTGTTCGTGTGACGATTCCAAAATGACCAGACAAAGGTGAGCACCAGCACTGAAAGTGCCAGCATCAGGAAATTCACCAGCATATCAGCTGATTCAGCAGGTCGTTTTTTACGATTCTTTTTGGTTGCGCGGCGAGATTGTTTGGAGGATTTACTATTCAAGACTTTTGCCATAAAGGATCAATTTCCTCGCGGTGTATAGGAGTAAGGTGAATATAATTGTCTGTATGCATTTACAGGAATTCGATTAATCCCAATATGGAGGGTAACGTTTTCCTTTGGGCGATATGTGATCTCTCCGCCATACATGATATTGTCTTTGTTGATACCATTAACAAATGATGACTGCTGATCGCCTGATCCAAGACTTGAAAAGGGTGAGTTTAGCAGTCCAACATAGCCCCGAACAGTGACCTGGGGATTAATCATATAATCAAAGCTCGACTTGAGCAGACCCATGGCCACGGTATTGCCAGCGTATGACCCAACCTCCATCGAATAGCTATTGTGAAATTCAATCTTTGAGAGATCTATGCCAAAAATGCTTGTTGGACCTGATGTGCTGCTTGCCCTGAGCCCTGGGATCGAAGGAAGCTCTGATTTATACTGTGCCTGTAAGATTACAGGTACGATTAAAAATATTGCGATTGCAAAATTTCTGATTTTCCGGGTTTTCATACGCCCTCCAGTGAGGCTAAAATCTTCTCTTCTACTGTCTTTAATTCATCTACAGTATTGATACCCTGAATTTCAGAAAAAGTTTCGCAAATTTCAACACCTACCTTTGCTCCGGCATTTTTAAATAAAGGGAGTACATCCGGTAGATAATATTCTCCCTGAGCGTTGCTGTTGCTCACCTCAGGTAGCTTATTGAAGAGCATCTCGCTGTTAAAAACGTAGATCCCGGAGTTGATCTCTTTAATTTTAAGCTGTGCTTCTGTTGCATCCTTGTGTTCCACCACCCGGTCAAACAGATTGTCTTCCGTCCTTAATACGCGACCATATCCTTTCGGATCATCAGTAATCGCAGTGAGAACTGTCGCTGAATATTTTTCTTGACGGTGCTTGTTAAGCAGTGAGATAAGGGTGCTGCTTTTCAGCAAGGGAACATCTCCAGAGAGAACGATAACGTCACCGCAGAAATTTTTGAGTAAAGGAGCCGTTTGCTGAACCGCATGACCCGTCCCCAATTGTTCAGTCTGTTCTGCGAAGAGGACGGACTCGTGCTTTAAGCTTTTACGTACGACTTCCTGCTGGTGTCCGACGATACAGATGATTTTTGAGGGAGATAGTCCCTTTGCCTGGTCCACAACATATTGGATTAAAGGTTTACCCAGAACCAGATTACAAACTTTTGGAATGTCATCACGCTTCATGCGGGTGCCTTTTCCCGCGGCCATGATGACCACTGCTAACGCTGAACTCATACAATCCTCATTTCTGGCATCAATTTAAACAGCATCAATCAGAAGAGTATGGATTTCCATCGTCATACAGATTTGATGATTCCTCCACCAATAACCTGATCACCCTCGAAAAAGACAGCCGATTGCCCTGGGGTGATAGCACTTTCGGGGTTTTCAAAAACCACCTTGATCTCTTCATCGGATATGCGGTTAATGACAGCAGGTTTTGCATCATGATTATAACGGATCTGCACCTTTAGAGGTCGATCCAGAATTAGGGATTCTGGAACCAGCCAGTTGCACGAGTTAACAATAAAACTGTGGGCTTCTGTCTCCTTTTTGTCGCCAATATGGATCACATTGTTCTCCACATCGATCTTATTGATGAAAACCCGTTCTCCTGTTGCCAATCCCAGACCTTTTCTTTGTCCAACAGTATAATTGAAAACACCCTGATGTTGACCGATCACCTCACCTTTTGAGTTTACAAAATCTCCCTTTGGGGATGATTCAACCACCTCAGGATACTGTTGGTTTAAAAAGCGACGGTAGTCATTATCTGGGACAAAGCATATTTCCATCGATTCCGGTGTATCCGCCGTTCTCATATCGGCCGCGGCGGCCAATTTTCTGACTTCTTGCTTGGAAAGATCTCCCAGGGGAAACAAAGTACGATCAAGATCCTCTGATCGAATACCCCACAAAACGTATGATTGATCTTTTTTTCGATCCTCGCCTCGACCAATGACCCAATTTCCTGATCTCTCATGTTTCACCCGACGGGCATAATGCCCGGTTGCCAGAAAATCAACACCCAGGTCATCCAGCTTGTTTAGGAGTCCGTGCCACTTGATCTCTGTATTGCATACGATGCAGGGATTGGGCGTACGACCGGCTTTGTACTCGGATACAAAATTATCCATGACGATCTGTTTGAATTCTGCAGACATGTCCAAAGTATAGTGAGGTATGCCTAATAAGGCACACTCTGCCTTTGCATTATTGATGTCATCCAGTGAGCAACAGTTGCTATCATGGGTCGGACGTCCGCCTGTGTCCAGGTATCCCCAGAGTTTCATGGTGATGCCTGTGACATCATAACCCTGTTCCACCAGCAAACGTGCCGCCAGAGAGCTGTCAACGCCACCGCTCATGGCGATGACGACCTTTTTTGGGGAGCTGTTCATCAAGGATTTCCTCGCTGTAGTGAATGAACAATGTATTCGAGCTCGTGGCAGAACTTGTCGATTTCATCCTCGCTGGTTTCCAGCCCCAGAGAAATGCGCAGGCTGGCCTGAGATAGTTTTTCGTCAAGACCCATTGCCGTTAATACATGGGAAGGTTTTTGAGAACCTGAACTGCAGGCAGCCCCATTTGACACCGAGATATTTTTCATATCCAGTCTTATAAAGAGAGCTTCTCCATCAATGTTCTGAAAAGAACAATTCACTATATGGGGGCTATACTCTCCTGTATCCCGGTTGATTTGAATTCCAGGAATATTAGAGAGTTGATTCTGCAATTGGTCCATCAGGGTCCTGTAGTGCCCATGATGCTCCTGAATATGATCAACCTGGTATCGAATGGCTTTGGCGAATGCGGTGGCTCCGATAAGATTTTGAGTCCCCGCTCTCAGATTACCCTCCTGGGCTCCGCCGTGGAGTTGACGACTCAAAACAGTCCCCTTGCGCAGATATAGAACACCCAGACCACTGGGCGCGCCTATCTTATGTGAGGAAAATGTCATTGCATCCACACCGAGATTCTTGATCTGGATCGGTAAATGGCCAAGGACCTGGGCTGCGTCACAGTGGAATTTGACATTCCTGATCCTTGCAAGATCGGCAATGTCTTTGACAGGATGGATCAGACCGGTCTCATTGTTCACCCACATCAGGGATATCAGAATAGTATCATCAGTGATGCTGGCTCTGAGCTCATTGAGATCAATACGGCCAAAGGAATTAGTGTTGAGATAGGTAACCGAGAATCCTTCCGACTCCAGTTGCTTGCAGCTCTCAAGCACGGATGGGTGCTCTGTGCGACAGGTAATGATATGTCGCCCCTGCTTCTTTAGACCTTTTGCTATCCCACCCAGGGCAAGATTATTTGCTTCTGTTCCCCCCGACGTGAAGATAATCTCACCTGACATACACCCGATGGACGATGCCACTTCTTGACGTGACTTATCCAGAGAGGCTGACGCAAGGCGCCCAACTCCGTGAATGCTGGAGGGATTTCCAGTCTTTTTATAGACCTGAGAAGCGATATAATCCTGAACAATCGGGAGTAGAAATGTACCAGCTGCGTGGTCGAGATATATACTGTTTGCTTGCTTCATCGCCGGAACATAGTTGAAACTGGCACCCGAGGGAATAGAGAATCGCGATTTGCTGAGCTGGACAGAGATCTCCTGTTGGAGTGAAAGCGGCTCCTTTTCATCCTTCTTTCTTAACTAATCCCGCTTAATTTCAATGCCAGCTTATGAAAGATCTACATCTACATATTGACACCGTACGACGTCTTTTGCGACGTCATGCCAAGAGCAATCTGGAAAACATGCTGGCCAAGTTGCATCCGGCAGACCTGGCTCTGATTTTCCGTCATATTACCAGTGAAGAGCGTATCCAGGCATTTTTGACGATTTCATCAGTGGATCACGCCGCAGAGGTTGTTTCTGAATTAGACGAGCATCTTGTCCAGGAACTAATTTCGGAGTTACCCATCGAGAAAACGGTGAAGTTGATGAAGGCAATGTCACCAGATGATGAAGCCGATATTCTTCAATTTCTGCCTGAAGAAATCGCCGAGGAGATTCTAAATCGTCTCAAATCCAGCGAATCCGAAGAGATGGAAACCCTCATGGCCTACCCGGAGAACTCTGCCGGTGGATTGATGATTCCTGATGTCTTTGCTCTCCACGAAGAAACAACGGTGGCTGAGGCCATTGCCTCCATCCAGAACCAGGATGAACAGGAAATGGTATTCTATCTGTATGTCATCGATGATAGACAGCACCTGGTCGGTGTCATTTCATTGAGAGACCTGATTACCTCAAAACCGAGCAAAAAACTTAGCCAGATGATGACCACTAACGTTCATGCTGTGCAGCCTCTGACAGATCAGGAGGAAGTGGCCCAAATCGTCTCAAGGTACAACATTTTAGCAGTCCCCGTCATTGATGAGGCTAATAAATTAATGGGTATTATCACGGTAGATGATATTATCGATGTCATCCGTGAGGAAGCCACTGAGGATTTTCTGCAGATGGCTGGAGCTGGACGTGATCGGGACATCTTGATGAAAAGTACCTTCTCAAATGTCAGGACAAGGGTCCCCTGGTTATCGGCAAGTTGGATCGGTGGAATGCTGGTCGCCAGCATTATCACCAGTTATGAAGACACGCTTGGACAAGTTCTGGCACTCATGGCCTTTCTACCGATCATTATTGGAATGGCCGGAAATGTCGGCACCCAAACAGCAACCATCATTGTCCGTGGTATTGCCACAGGAAGAGTCGCGACTGCCACAGCTTTTCACATCGTGTTTAAAGAGCTTCAAGTCGGTTTAATGCTGGGTCTTATTTATGGCTCACTACTTGGGGTCGTTGGCTGGGCCCTAGGACAAACCGGGTATGTTGAAATAGGTGTAATAACATCAATGGAACTAGGTATTACCGTCGGGATTGGTATTATCCTGGCGATGACCTCAGCCGCATTCATGGGTGCTCTGGTCCCGGTAGTCCTGGATCGAATGAATTTAGATCCGGCTGTTGCAACAGGACCCTTTGTCACAACCAGCGTTGACCTTTTGGGTGTCCTGGTTTACTTCCTGGTAGCCAGTTTTTTTATTCTATAGAGAATGACCATCTTCATTATAAGTGTTCTTGGATTAGCCACTCTGAGCTATGGAATTTTCGCCTTTATCATTTCCAGGGGACTCATCCTGAAGCAGCGTGTTCCAACCAATTCTTCCAAACCTGATGTCGCTGTGATAATTGCCGCACGCAATGAGGAAAAAAACCTCCCGGGTCTGCTTTCAGACCTGGCCGATCAAGACTACCCTGGCCGGCTCGATATATATATTGCAGATGATCGTTCAAGTGATTCCACCTGGTCCATATTGGATGCTTTTGCAAAGAAGCATGCACAATTTCACCCCCTCAGGATTCATGAACGTTCAGAACGTATGACCCCCAAAAAAAATGCATTGACCCAATGCATGAAGCAAACGACAGCAGAATTCATCCTAAGTACCGACGCGGATTGCAGACTGGGTCCAGGCTGGGTCAGCAGTGCCATAGCCAGCTTTGACGAAGAAGTGGGGATACTGGTTGGGTACTCCCAGGTAGAGACCACGAATCTTTTTTCAAAATACCAGGCTCTCGATTTTATAGCAGTAATGGTAGCCAATGCCGGGATGATGCTTCAAGGCTTTGTCTGGAGTGGGTCTGGCCAGAACCTGGCCTATCGTCGGTCAGCGTTTACGGCTATTGGTGGTTTTAATCCTGTTTCTCACAAGATCTCCGGGGATGATGTCTATTTGGTTCAGACCATTCCAAGAAAAACGGGATTGAAGGCAAAATTTGTTACCGATAAAGCCCATTTTGTAAAAACCTCGGCTATGAATTCCATCGGGGAGTTTATCAATCAAAGAATCCGCTGGTCGTCCAACTCAAAGGGACTGGAGAGGAGCGATCCACTTTTCTTTGGGTTTCTGTTAAGTGCATTTCTCACGAATATCCTCTTGTTGGCTCTCTTTGTTTCTGGAGTATGGGCAATAGGGTTTTGGCTTCTGCTTGGGACAAAATTTCTTTACGAAGCCACGGTCCTTGTGCTCGGGGCAAGAAAATTTGGGTATTGGTCCCTCTTAAAATGGTATCCACTCTGGTTTGTCATTCAACCCGTTTACATAAGCTATGTCGGTCTCATGGGATTACTTGGCAAATTCACCTGGAAACCATGAGTTGAATCAAATGAAATATAAAATATTGTTTTATTTGATGATAGCCATGACCCCTCTGTTAGGGAAAACCCATGAAGAAATCATTAATTATGAAATCTCCTATCTGAGTATACCCCTATTAAATATGACTCTAACCTGGACTGAAACAGATAGCAGTGTTCATATTTCTTATGACAACCAGCTCAAGCCCTTCATCGCTTTTTTTCACCCGATCCACAATATTTATCGAGTTCATTTCAGGCTGGACGATTTTTACCCCTTTAGTTGGTCAAAAACCATTTCTGAAGGAAATATGCATTTTGAATCTATTGCAAAGCGATCAGCAGACGGAAAGGGGGTTCACTTCTCAAATGGTGTAGTAAGAGAGTTTCCCAATGAAGGCTTCACTATCTTTTCAGCAACCCATTTTCTTGCGTCCAGGGCTAATGATCCGACATTTTTTCCTGCACGCATTCCCGTTTTTATAGATGGTGAAATATGGGAGGCACTTGCCACTCGATATGATTCCACAACTCCCCATCCGGACCATGTGCTGGCACCGGGAGAAGTATTGATCGAGACCAAATTACACTACCTCAGCGGTCAATCAGTGATCCAAAAGAATGACGTTCTTACCTCTGTTATCGCTACCGAAGGCACCCAGTTTTTTCTTTGGGTTGCTCCCGATGGTTCGTACACCAGAGCACAGTTTGGTAAATTTCCCAAAGCTGTGGTACTGAAGCGTGTGGTAAATTAGATGAAACTATTGATCAGAAGATTAGTTTTCTGGAGGTGGTCATGTTTGAGCGTACGCGGAATATACTTGTAGAATATCGTATCACCTTTGTCTTCCTCGTCGTAGCCGGGATATTCATATTTGTCGGACTTCATTTTGAATGGGATAAAGAGATCATGGCTAGTCTGGTGGTCCTCTTTGGTATTATTTCACATGCCTTTGCCGGGCTGGTTGGTTTGGTTGCCCTGATCCCTTTTATTGGTCCCCTAATCATTAAAGTGCTGTCAATCCCTGTGTTCTGGCTTCTAAATGCAGGTGGTTACTTCGTATCGATTCTTTTTGTCCGGAAGGGATTTGGTTCAAGCGTTGTACAGGGACGGGTCTTGACGATCGTTCTGCTGGTGGGTGTGGTAATCGGGTTTATTTTAGGAAAAATTATCTAGACTGAGGTTTGATTTTTTTTCAAGGATGAGACTTCATCAATTATTTTGAAATCATGAAGCCGTCAGTTAACTTGAATTTCAAGCAATAATGAAGTATAACAAATCTTGACCAGGATGGATCTAATGAGTGAAAAATCAAAAATATCGTATCCCTTATTCGAGAGCTTCAAAGACAAATTAAAACCAAAACGCAGCCAGGCTCAAATGGCTCTCTCCCAGGTAAATATTTTTGGCCGCCTTTCCTGGCAGGAAATAAAAATCGTCGAGAGTGCTGTTCATATCCGAACCTTTGCCCCGAATGAAGCAATCTTTAGGCAGGGTGATCCAGGTAGTGGCATGTATATCATTATCGAAGGCAGGGTCGGCATCTTTTTGGATATTCCCCTGCAGGGGCCCAAAAAACTATCGGAGCTGGGGGAAGGTGATTTTTTTGGAGAAATTGCTCTGTTGGATGAGTCTCCCAGGACTGCTTCTGCAACGGCTCTTGAAAGCTGTACCATCATCGGTTTTTACCGTCCTGATCTGATGGATATTCTCAAAATAAAGCCGGCAATTGGAGGGAAGATTATTTTATCCCTGTCTGAAGTCCTGGCCACGCGCTTAAGATTTACTAACAGTGAATTGGTCAAGGTATCTCACCAGCTTGAAGAAATGATCGAGACTCAAGACCATGAGTAGCAGAGATCCTGTACAGATAGCACCGCAGTCGGTACGGCTTTTCCACCAGAGTCTGTTAAAGACCCTTATCTATTTCTTCTCGTTGATTGTGATTTTAGCGGCGGCCTATAAAGCCCTGCCACTGGTCATGGACGCACTATTTTTGCTGGTGATCGCTTCGATTCTCACTGCGATATTGAACCCTCTTGTTGATCGTCTGGAATCCTCCGGCATCAAACGTATTTGGGGAGCATTGATGGTCTTTGGTGGGATCTTTGCCCTTCTGGGCACAGGTATAGTAAGAGGAATCCCAACACTTTTGACTGAAATATCCAGGATCAAGGATATGATCCAGCAGCAATCGGCTACTGATTCTCTCAACTCAATGATCACCGATATTAATTTAAAAATAGCCCAGTATGTCCCGAGCTTCAAACTCGATACAGAAACACTCTCAAATCTAAGCTCACAGTTTTTTGGTCAGTTGGGATCCATTCTTGCCAGTGCTCTGGACACCTTGACAACAATCGTCTTTATTTTAATCATCACCATGTTTTTCCTGGTCGACGGTGCCAGGATGATGAAAGGGCTGATTGGCATGGTTCCCAATCGATATTTTGAGATGTCCTTGAATATCAGTTACAAGACCAAGAAGCAGCTCACGAATTTTTTAAGAGGTCAATTGCTGGCTGCCCTCGGGGTGGGAATACAATCCATCATTGGTCTAAGTCTTCTGAACTGGATTTTTGATGCCAATATTTCAGGTGTTTTTCTGATCGGATCGATTGCTGGCATGGCCAACATGATACCCTTTATCGGACCTTTTATGGGTATGGCACCAGCCATCGTTGTCAGTCTCTTTAACAATCTGGGAGATCCTGTGGCAGCATCAAATTTTTATTATATTTTCCATATTATCGGAATGTTCTTTATTGTTCAGATGATTGACAATAACGTGATTTCCCCCATTGTCGTTTCTGGATCCATGGAAATGCATCCACTGACAGTAATCCTGCTCATCCTGATTGGTTCACAACTTGGTGTGTTGGGAATGTTTTTAGCTGTGCCGGCCTGGGGGATATCAAAGGTGATTGTCCATGAAGTCTACCAGGGTTTAAAAGGACATCACCTGATCTGATTTGGAGCAGTCTTAGGGCTTAAACTCAACCTTCTCAATGATTCCATCACGGAGATATAGCCACAGTTCCAAACCGTTATCCCTGGGATATGTCCAAAGTTCGTATTCGCCTTCCTTGAAGCGGCGAGTTGGTTCACCGACATAATTGGCAAGGACCGATCCCTGCATCCCTGCGCTAGGTACAAAGTTTTTGGGATCCAGATCTGAGATGTCATCGAGGAGGTTGTCGAGGGCCATTCTTTTCAATGATGTGATTTTCTCATCGAGCTCATATTCGATTGCCTCTTCCAGGCTTTTAAGATGTTCATCAACAACATCACTCAAGATTGGTTTAAGAGCTTTGGCGTCTTGCATCGATTGGTACACCATTTCCTTGTCTTTGCGGAGTATGCCCTCATTGGCGTCATCCAATCTTCCCTCTCCGATCTTTTGGCGCAAATCAGCGGTCATGAGATTGTAGCGATCCGTAAGACCATCCGCCTGTTTTAACCAATAAAGCGCCCTGTCATATGTCTTTGTCTGGTAAAGAATGGAAGCCCTGATGATATATGAACGTGAGAGTAGGACCTTAGCAATTGGCAATGAGGTGGGATCACTTTTTAGTGCAAGCAGGATCATTTCTTCTGCATATGCATAGTCCAGGTTTTTTAATGCTTTGGCTGCTGCTTCGAGAGCCTTGTCAGAGATGCTTACCTTCATCCCCTTGACAGCCTTTGCCACACCTTCTGTGGGAGGGCGCTGGCCCCGAGTGAGCATTGAATATGCATTCCTGAGTTTCCCCTCCGCTAATACCTCATGTGCCTCACGGTAGTAATTCGTAATCAAGGTGTCCTCAATCATATGTTTTTCAATCAGGAGGGCTGCGCGGTTATGGTGATCAGGGAATGAATTCAATAGCTCAGTCTGGATCTCCAGCGCTTTTGAGAAATCTTTATCAACAAAGGCTTGATGAGCCCTCTGTGCGTCATTGGATTTCCCACCAAAAATTAAACCGATGTCTATGGAGATCACAGCCTGACTCAGATCAAGATGATTTATCGGGATGATTTCCAGAGGATTGACGGCTGTGATGTCTGAATTCTGATCAAAATCAAACGCTTGATGGTAATAAGCTGCGCTTAGACCAAGGGCTACCAGGGAACTGCCGTCTCCCTGGAAAGTAAATCCCAGTCCTGCTCCCAGATGCCAGGTCAGGGCAGAGGATTTGATCAATTTCTGCTGCTTAATATTTTCATAAAGTGTCATGATTGCATAGCCATTCCCTGCATTTACCGTGGCTTGAAATTTACGGCCAAGGGGGTAAATGATTTCATGCTCCAGATAGTAGTCGAGCACTTTGGGAGAGAATTTCATGCCTTGATATGACGTACTTCCTTCCATGATCTGACGAGCCCAGCCAGGGGGCAGGGTTGTTTGTTTGGAAGTTCTCCAATATCTTGCTCCAGCTCCACTGAAAACATCAATATTTGCCTGTTTGATAAACAGGAAGGGCCAGTTGTACTTGAAGATTTGAAGATCATAATTTTGAGATATCCGAGCAGTGATGGGCAGGCTAATGGCAATCCCTGTCGTGTCATATTGAATACTGGTGCCTTCCTGCAAACTGATCAACCCGATGCCACTACTCAGGTTAAGCAGCCCAAGTTTATAGGGCTCTCTGTAAGGTGAATTTGCAGCATAAAACATTTCACCGAGCTCAAAACTCACTTTGAGTTCAGGCGTATTCAATGAGATGGATTTAATAGGTGAGATCGATCCAACAGTCCCATCACTTAGCCTTACATTTTCATCTTGATTGCCAATATCAAAATTGCGAAGGGTGTATCCCAGATCGATACCAAAGCGAATTCTTTCCCCTGGTCTGCCCATCAAGGTCATTTTCCAGCCAAGCCCAAAATGAAAGGCCAACCCATTTGCAGTCAATAACCGGATACCATCACCATTCTTGTATAGCTTTAATGAAGTGAGACCGAATCCAAGATTCCCGTGCAGATCACCTCGATGGGTGTATTTGTATACAAAACGATTGTCCAGATAAAATTCCCTGACCAGAAAATTCATGGCAAAACCGGAAAACTTCCTGTGACTGATTTCGAATGAGGAAGGGTAGCTGGATGGGAGGGATATTGACCCCAACTGCGTCAATATCGAGTATCCCAGACTGGAGTAGGCGTCATACCGGGAGTTATTTATAAATTGATCCCCCCAACGAAAACGCATGAGTTCGAAATCCAGATTTGCTGCAAAGACTCGAAAGGTATCCTTTACTGTCCAGCCACTGGTACCTGAGGCAAGCTGTATGTTCTGCGTGGGGACAAGAGAAAGATAGGAAAGTCCACCATTTAGCGCTGAAAGGGGGAGTAAATGTGGTTCAAAGATCGGGATCTTCTGAGAAATGCCAGATACACCGACCAGCAGTCCAATCGCTAATATTCCTTTACGCAGTTGATTCAACATATCATGGAAAATAGTGTGAGTTGTTGAAGCGAGAAAGCTCAATCATGAAGTAAATCACCACAGGCTCCCCCTGCCATGCCGATCATCCGGCTTTCATCCATGTGGCCCTTATTTTTTATCAGGTTGGGTCTGGATGGTTCGGGTATAGATGAAATCTCCAGTCTTTTTATCATTCCCGTTTGCTGCGTTGAGAGCAAAATAAAATGCTGGTCTCCGGCTGGAATCAGTTGGGGCTTCCCATTGCATTTTCCATACAGGAGATATTCCTTTTTTGGGACCTTCGGATCCGGCTTGGGTGTGGGTTAAATACTGTCTACCTGTCTGCGACTGATAGCGGGATTTATCAAGAATTTGAGTGTTTTGTCCATCAGTTGATATCAGTTTGCCGATGGCATTCCCATCCTTATCAGCAACGGTGGTCTGGAAACCCCATTTTTTCATACCGGGCTGTTCCAGATGAATCGAAATATCATATACTTTCCCAGGGATAAATTTCTCAGGAACGCCTTTAATAACGATCGTTGCCAGCATACTGTTTAAATCCCCTCCGGCATGACATTTACCTGACTGACAGGTCCTGTCTCCTGGAGCGCCGGATGACATGGGTGGAGCGCCTTTTTTCTTGGCAAAGATGCTCGTTGTTAAAATGAGACATAGAAATAAAACAATTATGTTACGCATAGTCAGGTCCTTTCATATGAAAAATGAAAATAAAGAAGGAACGGGCAGATAAAACAAAAAACCCCGCCAAACGGCGGGGTTTTTTAAAATGCATTTTCCGGAGGTATTTACTTAAGGGATTTTTCCACCTTTTCGATACGCTTGAATTTTTCATTGTTCGTACCATAGTTATGGTAATATGCCATCTTTAATTCGTGGACAACATCTAAGCTCTCAGGCGTAAGTTCGTAGGCTAACTCAAGATACTTCTCAGCGTTCTTGTAATCCTTCAGTCGGCCAAATGCCAGGCCTGCATTGAACAATCCATCAACCTCGGTCGGGTTTAATTCAGATACTTTAATGAACTCATCTGCAGCAATTTTGAATTTTTCCTGCTGGAAGTAGAGTACGCCAAGATTGTAATGCAGATCAGTATTCTCTGGATCAACTGAAATGGCGTTCAAATAGGCCTGGGAGGCTTTATCCTTCTCTCCCTTTGCGTCATACACAAATGCGATCTGCTTGATGGCATTCAGGTTTGAAGGATCTACGTCCATGGCTCTTTGCAGGAAGATCAATGCGTTATCATAGTCTTTATCCCTGAAATATACGTTACCAAGGTTTACCAGTGATGTGATATCCATTGGATTTTTCTCAACGGACTGGATCATGTATTCCTTGCCCTTTTGAAAATCTCCATTAAAAAGATAGACCTGGGCAAGCGTTCCATAGGTTTCAGGTTTTTCAGGATTCAGAAGGATACAGTTCTCAAATGAAGCAACAGTCTCTGTAAAAAGCTTTTCTTTGTCCTCAGCTTCCCCTTTGATCATAGCATTATAGCCATTGGCGCCCTGGTTGAAGTTATCCACCCAGTATTTTTCTCGGGCGAGTTTAATCTTCTCTACGAAATTTGAGCCGATTGCTTCAGACTTATTAAGATAATCAGCAACTTTGTCCCAGGATTTACTCCGGGAGTAAACTTCCACTGCTAACAAATACGCTGGTTCAGGATTAAGCGGCTCTTTATCAAAAGCCAGAAGCAGCATTTCTTCTGCTTTCTCATAGTTCTTCTGTTGCAGGTACACTTTAGCTGAAGTCATGTCTGTGGAATCACACCCCAGTACAGTAAGCAGCAAGAGTCCGACCACCCAAAGCAACAAGTTTCTTGACTGTTTCATTGAATCTCCTCTTATCAATTTATTCATATAAATAGGTGTCATATTCATGCAGGCGCAAATATATCCGACCACCCCCATCAAGGCAACCTTTTCAGCATTAATAGAATAGCATATATGACATATGTCTTATGTCATTTAAATTTATTGGATTTAACAAGCAATAATGAGATATTTATCGCCCATCAAAAGCAGAAATATTTTTTGATCACAAGATAAGTATGGGTAAATCCCATAATTAATAACAGGGACTAGACAGTGAGATACGCAATTATTACAGACATACATGGGAATATTTTCGCCCTTGAAAGGGCTCTAGGCATAGTGCAAAACACCCCGGATGTAGATAAAATCATCTGCCTTGGGGATAATTTTTCTCTGGGATCAGCTCCGCTGGAGGTCCTGAACAGGTTACAGCAACTCAATAATGCTGTTTTTATTCGTGGGAATCATGATCGCTACCTGGTCGAAAATATTTGGGAATATGAAAGACCAACGATCGAGGGGATGGATCCCGATGATCCAGTATGTATCGATATCGTGGCAAATGAAAAATGGACAGCTGAACAAGTGGGTGAACCCGGTCGACAGTTCATCAAAAAGATGAGAATGAGTTATTTCGAGAATATTGGAAAAACATATATTGAATTTACACATGCCTGGTTTGGACGGGACGATTTTCCACCAACCCTCGAGGAAGTAAAAAAATGGCGGGATCATGCCAAAACCAAACATATTGGCTCAAATAATTTTGTGTTTGTCCATGGTCATATCCACATTCCCCGAAATGAACAGTTCGGAAACTTGAAATTATTCTGCCCAGGGTCGACGGGCTTGCCTTTTGATGAAAACCAACAGGGTGTTGTGGCCTTTCTCACGGTGGAAGGGGATAGCATTAACTGGGATGTGAAACGTTTTGAGTATGATACTGAGGCTGCACTTCAACACTTGGAGGAGATTCGCCCCCCATTTTATCGCAATCTTTATTCGACCATTAAATATGCCAGTATCCGGAATGATCTGGTTGAGTGATGAATTAGAACTCTACCCAAATTCCAGCTCCATCTTCTTCTCGTAAAGCATCTGCTTCTCCCCATAAAGATCGGATATAACCAGATTGCCTCTTTTTGAGGCACCCTCAGAAACAACCCTGCATTTGAAAATCAGCTCCTCCAATAAAGCCCGTCTCCAGTTGACAGGCAGTTCCGTGTCCAGCTGCTTCTCCATGGCAGTAATCCTGAATCGATCCATTCCCCAGTATTTTTTGCTCAACTGATCATCGTGCCCCCCATGACGCGTTACTAATTTTTTCTTTAAAAATCCAATTTCATACAGGGAGGACACTCTGAGCCAAAGATCATAATCTTCGCAGGCTGGAAGCTGTGGATCAAAAAGTCCGACACGCTTGAAGACGTCCTCGTGGATGATCACAGCACTCGGACTCACGATACAGAGCGGAAGGCAACTATCAAAAATCCAACCACCCTGCTTGGCATGTTTGACCATGGGATTAACCTTGACGCCATTACGAATCCATATTTCATCACATTGACTGATTCGTATACCAGGGTTGTTCTCATGAAATATTTTTTGTGCATTCAGCTTGTCTGGATTCCAAACATCGTCTGAATCCAGGAAAGCAATCCATTCCCCGGTGGCGGATTCAATTCCAACATTCCTGGAATAGGAAACCCCAAAATTCTGTGAATTGCTTATGACAGTGATACGGTCCTCAAATTGTTGAAGGACAACTGCGGTATCATCGTTTGAATGGTCATCCACAACGATAAGCTCAGAAGCCGGATAAGTCTGCATTAGAACGGAATCAATCGCTCTTGCTACGAGCTGAGAGCGATTGTAGCAGGGAATAATGACAGAGATTTTCATGATGGGGTGTACCGGCTTAGAAGAGATAATTGATGATGTGTTTCTGCAATTCCCGGGAAGCTGATTTAAAATTCTTTCTAAACTCATCAGGAGTCGATGCTCCTGCCCGATCTGAAATTATCCTCAGTGACAGCAGGGGTAAATCATGATCCCGGCAAAACTCAGCAATGGCGTAGGACTCCATATCAACAGCCTTGGCACCACTGGATGACGCTTCCTCTCTTGAACCTTCATCTGACACGACCTCTTGACTGCTGTAAAACGTTATTGAGCTCACATTTGAGAACAGAGGTGATTCAATTTCTATTGGATCCTCTCCCTTTGCCATAAAACACCGCCCTTTGATGAGAGTCCGTACCGGCAGTTCGTCTGACAGAGATCCACTGACACCAAAGTGAATTACCTGTTCATAATTCCGTGGATCAGGGAGACTGCGAGTTACAGCCCTTGTTCGTTCAAGCCCGATTCCGGTTCTGAGGAGGTCATATTTTCCATCGGCCTCCAGTAATTCCATTCCAGGCTGTGATAATTTTATGTCTAACTTGGAAAATCGGTCTTTTATAAGACCGGCCTCAGGGTTTAGAGCATAGACCAATAAGGTTTTCATATGAGGAATCTAGGATAAGATTATCGAAATCCATGAGAAAACTTGGGAATCATTTTTATGTTCTACGCTATGAGTACCTATGTTGAATTTACTGGCAAATTGGAGCTTGAATCATTTAATTCGACCCTATGGATAAACGTCACTCAGAACTGAGACACGATTGAATTTTATACAATACCCTTATATATTTATTTATTGATTTGAAAGGATGATTTAAACATGACTAAACGCGTTTACACATTTGGCGGTGGCACAGCCGAGGGAGATGCCTCGCAGAGAAATCTTCTCGGAGGTAAAGGAGCCAACCTGGCCGAGATGAGTGGTCTAGGAATTCCTGTTCCTGCCGGATTCACTATCACCACCGAAGTTTGTACAGAATATAATAAGGTCGGTCGCGACCAGACTGTTGAGTTGATCAAAGCTGAAGTTGAAGCTGCCGTTAAAGTAGTCGAATCAGTCATGGGAGCCAAATTTTGTGACGAAGAGAATCCTCTACTCCTCTCGGTTCGTTCCGGTGCTCGCGTTTCCATGCCCGGTATGATGGATACAGTCCTGAATCTGGGTCTTAATGACAACGCTGTTGAAGCGCTCGCCAAGAAATCCGGTAATGAACGCTTTGCCTGGGACTCATATCGTCGTTTCGTTCAGATGTACGGTGATGTTGTTTTGGGCATGAAACCTGAATCCAAGGAAGATATCGATCCCTTTGAAGAGATTATGGAAGAGCTGAAAGAGGCCAAGGGATATGAGCTGGATACAGAATTCAAGGTTGAAGATTTAAAAACCCTGGTTTCAAAATTTAAAGCTGCTGTCACCAAAAAAACCGGTCACAGTTTTCCTGACAATCCCTGGGATCAGCTCTGGGGATCAGTTATGGCAGTATTTGACTCATGGGAAACTCCTCGTGCAGTCTATTATCGCATGTTGAACAAAATTCCTGGCGACTGGGGAACTGCTGTGAATGTCCAGGCGATGGTCTTTGGAAATATGGGTGACAATTCTGGCACCGGTGTGGCCTTTACCCGCGACGCAGGAACGGGTGAAGATATATTTAATGGCGAGTACCTGATCAATGCCCAGGGTGAGGATGTGGTTGCCGGTGTTCGTACGCCACAGCAGATCACAAAAATTGGTTCTGAAAGATGGGCCGTTCTGGCAGGTATCTCGGAAGAAGAGCGGGCGAAGACCTACCCTTCACTGGAAGAGCTCATGCCTGAAATCTATCAGGAATTACATGTTATTGAGCAGAGACTTGAAGACCATTATAAGGATATGCAAGATATTGAGTTTACCATGCAGGATGGCAAATTGTGGATGCTTCAAACACGCAGTGGGAAGCGAACCGGCTTTGCAATGGTACGTATTGCCATGGAAATGCTGGCTGCAGGTGAAATTAATGAAAAAGAAGCCCTGATGCGCGTTGAGCCCAATAAGCTGGATGAATTACTCCACCCTGTTTTTGAAAAAGAAGCCATGGCCGCAGCCCGTGTTCTGACAAAAGGTTTACCAGCATCTCCAGGTGCTGCCACAGGACAGCTTGTATTTCATGCTGATGAAGCCAATAAATATGAAAATTCTATCCTGGCCAGAATTGAAACTTCACCTGAAGACCTTGAGGGTATGAATATTGCCAACGGTATCCTTACTGCTCGGGGTGGTATGACCTCTCACGCCGCTGTGGTTGCCCGAGGTATGGGTAAGTGTTGTGTGTCAGGAGCTGGTGCAATAAAAATTAACTATAAAGCCAGAACCCTGACCGTAGATGGCAGTGTCTTTAATGAAGGAGACTGGGTTTCTCTTAATGGTAGCACGGGTGAAATTTTCGAAGGCAAGATTAAAACCATTGATCCAGAAGTAAGCGGTGCCTTTGGCAAGCTTATGGATTTGACCAACAAATATACAAGAATGTATGTACGCACCAATGCGGACACGCCTCGCGAGAGTAAAATCGGAAGAGAATTTGGTGCCAAGGGTATCGGTTTATGTCGTACAGAGCACATGTTCTTCGAGGGTGAAAAAATTGTTGCGATGAGAGAGATGATTCTGGCTGAGGATACAGCTGGTCGGGAAGCGGCACTTGAAAGACTCCTGCCAATCCAGCAGAAAGATTTCGAAGGTATCTTTGAGGCCATGCACGATCTACCTGTGACTGTTAGGCTACTGGATCCACCTTTACATGAATTTGTTCCTCATGACGAGAAAGGTCAGCAGGAAATGGCTGATGTCATGGGCGTCGACTTGAAGGTTATATCACAAAAAGTGGACGATCTTGCAGAGTTTAACCCCATGCTAGGTCACAGAGGTTGTCGTTTGGGTAACACCTACCCAGAAATCACTGTGATGCAGACAAAAGCCATCATGCGCGCAGCCCTGGCTCTTAAAGCAAAAGGTATCCACGCCAAACCTGAAATCATGATTCCTCTCACTGGAACCCTGGCTGAGATGGAACTTCAGGAAAAGATCGTTCGCGATACAATCAAGGAGTTGTTTGCAGAGGTCGGAGATTCAGTGGATCACCTCGTTGGAACGATGATAGAAATTCCTCGTGCTGCTTTGACAGCTGATAAAATTGCCACCAGCGCTGAATTTTTCTCATTCGGGACCAATGATCTAACTCAGATGACCTTTGGCTATTCTCGTGACGATGCAGGAAAATTTTTGCCTGTTTACCTCGAGAAGGGCCTCCTGAAAAATGACCCCTTTGAGGTTCTGGATCAGGAAGGCGTGGGCCAACTGATTGAAATGGCCTGTAGGTTGGGAAAACAGACTCGACCTAACATCAAGCTCGGAATTTGTGGAGAACATGGTGGTGAACCCAGTTCTGTTGAGTTCTGCCATAGAGCAGGTCTTGACTACGTGAGTTGTTCACCATTTAGAGTGCCTATCGCCAGATTGGCAGCCGCCCAGGCTGCCGTTCGCGAACTCTAAATAGTCCAGAAAAATCAGAGCTGTATATTAGCCCCGTGAGATTTGATCTTCCGGGGCTTTTTTCATACAGAATTCCCAGATGTTCATGAGACGTTCAAATGCCTATTTGAATGAGGTTTGAAATGGGATTTTCCATGTTATTTTAAGACCAACTCCTATGAAACTTCTAAAGAAACCTACTTTTGAATCTCTGAAGAAATTACGAATATTTCAGGATATCCCTGAGGATGAGATGAAACACATCCATGAGAAGATAGAATACCGGGAGTATGGCAATGAAGAAACCATCATTCATGAAAACACCATGGGAGACCAGGTCTTTATTCTTAGCTCTGGAAAGGTAAGGATCGTTAAGCAGATTGGTGAAGATAGAGCAGAGGTTCTGGGATATTATGGTGAACAAGGTGGTCTTTTTGGTGAAATGGCCATTTTGGAGGATATGCCCCGTAGTGCTGGAATGATCGCCGATTCTGACTGCAAGGTCCTGGCTGTATCAAAAGAGGGATTCTTAGAATTGGTTCAAACAGTACCTCTATTTTCACTCGCTGTTGCAAAAAACATTTCCCAATTTCTTCGCGAGACCGATGATCGACTCATCAATAAGCTGAAAATAGAGAATGAGGAATTGCGACAGGCCAACAACCTGATCCGTGAAACTCAGGAGGCCCTGATCAGTAAGGAGCGACTTGCTCTGATCGGACGGATGGCTTCGACAATTCTCCATGATATGAAAAACCCCATGTCCACCATTGGGGGATATGCCCAACTGATCAAGATGAAAAAGCACACCCATGGTCAGCTCGTTAAATACGCGGACATCATATCCCGACAGGTGATGCAATTCTCCAGTATGGCCCAGGACCTGCTCACCTTTGCCCAGGGCGGCGAACAGATGCAATTGAGGTCAATTCAAGCGGGTGAGTACCTCAAGGAGTGCGCAGATTCCCTATCCCTGAAATTTGTTGAGCGTCAGATCCGTATGGAAAAAGACCTGAATTTTGAAGGAACCGTGCGAATCGATACGGGAAGATTCTTTAGAGTGCTGGACAATATTGCGACCAATGCCCTGGATGTTCTGGGAGACGATGGTGTTTTCCGGATACAGAGTCTTGAGGTTGAAACAGGTCTCAGGATCATTCTGGAAGACAATGGCCCGGGGATGAGCGATGAAGTGAAGCAAAGCGCCTTCAAGGAATTTTTTACTTCAGGAAAACGCAAGGGCACAGGCTTGGGACTCGCCATTGTGAAACGAATTGTGGATGAGCATGATGGTCTGGTAGCGATCGAAAGTACTGAAGGTGAAGGAACAAAATTTATTATTGACCTGCCGGCAGTTGGTTATGATCTATTGCCCAAATCAAAACACCAGATACCCATTCCGTTTAAGCAAACTGCACTAAATGATAAAAACTAATTTCTCTGATCATTTCGGTCGGGGTCTTAAAAAAACCCAGTGAGACTCGCTGGAGTCTTCCTGCGAATATTGATAATCAGCAACATCAAATGATTTGATATCCTCGGGGTTACTCAAACGATTCTGAATAATAAAGTCTGCCATCATTCCGCGTGCCCTCTTGGCAAAGATGGTAATAATCTTGGCCTTACCATTTTCAAGTTCCTTGAAATCGATGGAGATGACCGGCGCCTTGATGGCTTTAAAATTAACAGCCTTTGCGTATTCCTTTGAAGCCAGATTGATCAATACCGGGCTTGGATCTGATTTCAGGTCTTTATTGATGGCAATGGTGATACGATCCCCCCAAAACTGGAATAGATTGACCCCCCTCGGGTTTGAAAGTGCGGTTTTCATCTCGAGGCGATATGGCTGAATCAGATCCAGAGGTCGCAAGTATCCATACAGACCTGACAGTATGCGTAGATTATTCTGAGCAAAGGCCAGCGTTTCAGAGTCATAGGTATTCAGACGCATATGACGAAAAACTTCACCGCTAAACGCGAAAAGTGCCTGCTTGGCGTTGTCCAGGTCAAAGGGTGCTTTGAATGATTGATAACGCGCCTTGTTCACTTCTGCAATACCCTCACTTACTGACATGAGATTCATAATCTCAGTCTTATTCAGTTTTTTCAGGATTCGAATGAGCCGCTGGCTATCAGTAAGAAATGTGGGGATGGTAAATATAGCACTTGGTGCCGGCTCCTCAAAGTTGATGCTTTTTGCCGGTGAGAGAATCGTAATCATGATTGGTTCCGTATGTTATAAAAGACATATTTCCTATGTTTGTCTCTTTGTTAAGATATCTTTTCATCGGGAAAATGAGAGAAAAATTATTACAAATATTTTTAATGATTGAAACCTTTCCCAAGATGCAGCATTGAAAGCTGTGTAAAAAATGGAGAAAATTTTATGAAAAGAAATAAGCTACTAGCAATCCCAGTCCTACTCATATTATTCGTAGTGCCAGGCTATATCAATGCCACAGATATAAGCGTTGCGAAATCGCTCAGTAATGCCTTTGCGGATATTGCTGAAGATGTCTCACCTTCAGTGGTAACCATCACAAGTGAGCATGTTTTTAAACATCCAGCGATGGAACAGTTCAAAGATTTTCAAGAAATGTTGCCACGACAATTCTGGCCCTTTTTCCCCGACGGAGATCGTGAAATGAGGAGTACCTCTCTGGGTTCGGGAATCATCATCAGCGAAGATGGATATATCATCACCAACAACCATGTGATTGAACAGGGTGAAAACATTAAGGTCCAGTTTTCCAATCAACAGGAACTCGATGCGGAAATTATTGGAAGTGACGACAAGACTGATGTAGCCTTGATCAAGGTGAAAGGTAAAAATTTGACACCGATTAAAATGGGGAATTCAGACAAGATCAGAGTTGGAGAATGGGTGCTGGCAATTGGAAGCCCCTTTTCCGGCAGCCTGTCTCAAACTGTCACCCAGGGTATCATCAGTGCGACAGGGAGATCCTCTGTAGGGTTGATCGATTATGAAAATTTTATTCAAACCGATGCAGCCATCAATCCTGGAAATTCAGGAGGTCCCCTGGTAGATCTGGATGGGATGCTGATCGGGATGAACTCAGCCATCGCCTCACGAACCGGCGGGTATGAAGGTATTGGCTTCGCAATTCCGATCAATCTGGTGAATCGTGTTATCGAAGATCTCCGAGCGAATGGTCATGTTACTCGTGCCTGGTTAGGGGTGTACATTCAACCCGTCGATGCGGATATCGTAAAAGCTTTTGGTCTGGACAACGCCAAGGGTGCACTGGTCGGGGACGTTATTGAAGACAGCCCGGCTGAGGATGCCGGGATCAGGCGAGGCGATGTCATTCTGGCTGTTGGGGAATACGAGATTGAGAGCTCCAGACAGTTGAGCACCATTGTTTCAACCCAAAGACCAAATGAAAAGAAGAAAATAAAATTACTCCGGGATGGGAAGCCTCTGACCCTGAATGTAAAGCTTGGTGAGATGCCAGAAGAAGTTGCGGCCGTCGGAATCACCGAGCATTCAAAAGCGGATATCGGGTTTACTGTTGAAAACCTGACAACCGAAAAGCTGCGTGCCTTCGATTTCTCCACCGGGGTGGAAGGGGTGATGATCAATTCGGTAGATAAATCCAGTGAGGCATATCGCAAAAATATTCGCGAAGGTCAGGTGATTCAGAAAATGGGTCCCGATGTTCGTCATTTGGAAGAGGTCGGATCCAAGAGGGAGTTCCAACAGGTCCTATCCGCTATCAACCCGGGGGAAACAGTCCTGCTGTTGATTCGACGGGACAACAACAATACCTTTTTTGTCGCGCTGACTGTCCCCAAATAGCAGATTTCCTCCCTAACGCATAGAAGATTCCTGGTCCCCGAACTTGTTCAGCAAGTGGTGGATCAGGGTCTTTTATTTTGGGGGAATTGGCGCTTTCTCAAGCGGGATAAAAATATATGAATTCGCTTCTTTTTCAGTTTGGATGATCCTTCTCAAGGGCTCAATACTCGCGCCTTTCAAATAGGCGTCAAAAAAACTGACTGAAGCCGCCCGGATCAAGGCATTGAGTCTCTCAGGATCAGTTGCTGCAGTATAGCCAATGTATCTTGAGAAGGGGGAGAACAGGGGCATGTCTGTGTAATCAGCGTGACGGGTTTCAGGAATCAGGAGTTTTAAGACCGGGCCAGTACAGTTGTTCATGAGATGATTCATGCGCTTGTAGTTATACGGGTCAGACCAGTCTTTTTGTCCAAGATGAAAAATTGGTTTATTCATTCCCGCCTCGAGAACAGAATCAGGGACCGGGATATACCAGGTATCCAGAGCCAGGGCTGCATCAACCCTTTCATCCACGGCTGCCAGATTAATAATGGCGGCACCACCTAATGAGTGTCCGAGCACACCAATGTGGTCTGGATCTACAGGGAGATTACGAAGGAAGGGATCTTCAGGGTGTTGATTGAGTTGATCGATGATAAAACTCATGTCCCTAACAACAATAGAAAGCTGGCTTAGATCGACCTCTTCCAGTCTTTCTTCTGTGAGGACCCTTCGGGTACCAACACGATATTCAGCGATATTACCGTCAGGAAAGATCGTGATATTCGCACCATAGCTATGATCAGCAGCCAGGACTACATATCCCTGGCTTGCCAATTCTTCCATCAGGGATGAATTCTGGAAGCGCATTCCACTGAGACCGTGTGAAAATAGGATAACAGGAAATGTGTGCTCTGTGCTTTGTCCGTCTTTTACCAGAAACGAATTTGTCTTAACCTTGTCAAAGTGCTTGATCACAAAAACCGGGAGTCGCAATTGTTTTGCCAGAGCTGGTAAACGCAAAACAGGATCATCTACATAGTATGTTGAAGGCTCGGATATCTTTTCTTTTGTAGGATACCAAACCTGGACAACGATTCTTCGCTGATCGATCTCCACCGTGAAGGTCTCATCTCGCGAGCTGTCTGTCCAGGCTGTGCTGCGTGTGGCCACAGAATATGGGCCAGTGGGTTTCGGCAAATCCTTAAAGGGTGCTATAACAGGAAAAACCAGGGAGCAGCTTTGAAGAGAATACAGCAGCAGGATAATCAGCGAGGTGAAAATTCTTTTCATATTTGACGGGCTTCTCAACATGCTCAGAAAGTAGTCCGGGCCAGTTCTCAGAGAAATAATATTCTCTGGGAACAAAGTAAAACCCGGATGCAAAACACTTCACGTGGATTGATTTACGATTATCTTCATCACAATGTTGAAACGTATTCCAAAAAATATCCGAACGGTTCTTGAAGATGCTGGTCGATTGGCCCAGGAGTCGGGTCTGGCCTGCTATACAGTCGGAGGCTTTGTTCGAGACATTATTCTTAATATTCCCAGCAGGGATGTTGATATCATGGTGATTGGCGATGGGGTCGCATTTGCAAGAAAGTTGGGTAAACATTTGGGGGTTCCGGATATTGTGGAATACGGCGACTTTGGAACAGCCCTCATTCCTTATGGTGAATTCCTGATCGAGGTCGCTTCTGCCAGGACTGAGACCTATGAATCCAGTTCAAGGAAACCGAAGATCGTGTACACCGACCTGAAAGGGGATCTCGGACGCCGGGATTTTACGGTCAATGCAATGGCTCTGGATCTGGACCCGGATAACTTTGGCAGGCTGGTTGATGAATATGGCGGTCTACAGGATATTCAGGACAAGATTCTGCGTACACCCCTGGATCCCGTGAAGACCTTTGAGGATGATCCCTTAAGAATGATGCGTGCAGCCCGTTTCTCTGCCCAGCTTGAATTTGTTCTGGTTCCAGAGGCAATGGAGGCCATGAAAGCCCATGTCGAGCGTATAAAAATTGTCTCACAGGAACGTATCACTGACGAGATCACCAAAACCTTAGAGACCAGGAAACCGTCAATTGGTTTTTACGTGATGCAGGAAGCCGGTCTCCTGCCCCTGGTTTTTCCTGAAATTGCAGTTTTGGGGGGTGTTGAGGATCGTGATGGCCAGAAGCACAAGGATGTTTTTCACCATACCTTGAAAGTGGTGGACAATGCCGCCCAGAGATCGGATAAGATGCGACTTCGCTTTGCTGCACTGGTCCATGATATTGGCAAACCGGCTACAAAGAAATTTATTGCTGGAATAGGCTGGAGCTATCACGGACATGAAGAACTGGGTCGTAAAATGCTCAACGAAGTGAGTCAACGGATGCGCCTTTCCAGGAAACTTACCGCTTATTTGAAACGCATGACCCGCCTGCACCTTAGACCCATTGCCCTTGCTCAGGATGGTGTTACAGATTCCGGAATTCGTCGGCTGATTGTGGAAGCCGGAGAAAACCTGGAAGATCTGATGATCATGGTTCGGGCTGATGTGACCTCCAAGGACCCCAAACGCGTGAAACGCTATTATGGTAATTTTGATCGTGTTATGGATCGGATAGAAGAAGTCGTGGCAAAGGATGCCATGCGGGCTTTTCAATCTCCCCTGCGTGGTGATGAGATCATCAAATTACTGGGTGTTGAACCTGGACCGATCATTGGGCGTGTCAAAGCTGCCATCGAGGAAGCCATCCTCGAGGGTGAGATTGAAAATGATTATGAAGCGGCCAAAGCATATTTTTTTAAGATCAAGGACCAGTTCATAGACTGAGATGAATTAGCATTGGAAGATGATATAATGGGTCTGATCCAAATCTTCTCTGAAACCACTATCTTTTATTTTTCTTTCTGTGGGTTATCTTCACCCGATTATAAATTTGGGATCAAGTGCATTCTGCATTGAACGGGTATACTTTCAATAACCCCACGAGGAATGATCACATGATGTGTCCCCGGGGCATATTAACAACGAGCTAGAGGAAGGTAAATCATTATGCTGAGGTCAGAGATACATGATTCAGTCGATAATTTGATCAACGCTATTAAGGATTGCGATATCATAGATATATTTTCGACGGTGCTGGACAATGAACGAGAGACCAACACACAAGCGGCTCTTCATTCCTATAGTAAATTCCTAAAAATTACCCAGAAATATAATACTTTTGAAAATCAACTTTTGGAGATGTTTGACCTTGAGAAGCTAACTGATCCAAATTTTTGGGCCAGTATCCTGAAACGGGACGACCCTCAGATCTATGATGTAGTTAAGGAAATGTATACATCTACCCGCTTTCTGCTTGATCATCTGCCGAAAATGCTGGTATTGACTGGTAAGGATACAGACAAAGTATCGGCAGCAGTGGAAGAGGGCCAAAAGAATGGATTTCATTATGTAATATTGTCAGTAGTGGTGGCAGAAGAGGACGAGTTATCGTCTCCCCAACGCCTGATTCTCCTGTTTGAATCGATCAAGGGTCTCTATGAAGTCGCCGGTCGCAAAAAAAATCTCCCAGTCCAGAGTTTATCTGTTGCCAGTTGTGATTCAGGTGCGGACAAGAATTTTGATTTTCTGGGTTTATCGGAGATCATCGAGGATGTCCGGAAAATCATCCTGAGCGTCTGGGATGGCGTGGTCTATTATCGTGAGGATAAAACTGGCAGGCAACTTGATCTGATAACCAAATCCTTGGCTATTCTGGAGGAGATCAACAAGCTGGAGCAATCTGGCAAGTTTGAGAAGGAAGAAGCTGAGATCCTGAGACGATTGGCTGTCTCCTCGGTTAAGAAGTTTGCCCAGGCTGGTGTAACCATATCAGAAATGGAAGATGTTACCCGATTTGATCCCAGGGAACTGATGCGACCGGACCGAAAACTCCTCGTGGCCCCAGGTGAGGCTGAGCCACCCAAGGGACCGGATTCGGGGATGGTTGTTGTAGAGGATGAGGAAGAAGAGGATGAATATTCTGAACCGGAATCCTTTGAAGCAGAACCAGAGGTCGAAGATCAAGTCGAAGAGCCAGAGCTGAGTGAGGAGGCAGTTGTTGATCCTGAGACAACTGATGACCTTGATCAGTTCATCAAAACCAATTCAGAAACTGAGTCAGATCCCTTTGCTGAAGTTTTTGCTGAAACAGTAGCCGAAGTGGCAGCAGAACCTGAATCGTCCACCGCAGAACCGACTGTGGAAGCTCCTGATGATGACTCGGAACCAGAATCATTTACAGAACCTGCCATGGAGGAACCAGAAACAACAAGTGCTGTGGACGACTCATCTGAGCCCTTTGAAGACATCGAGACCTTTACTGAAAGGGAGGCGGCTGCAGCCCCGGAACAAGCTCCTGAACCCAATCCTTTTGATGATACAGCCGATATACCGGAAATTGAGATCGAAGCGGCGGCTCCTTTGGATGAGCTGATCAAATCAAAGGCCTTCGCAGCTTCTGTGGAAGATGCGACTTCTGACTCTGAGCTTGAAGATGACCCCTTTGGCGTTAGCCCCGAAGATGGATTGCCTGTACCTGAGCTTGAGACGGACCTTGACGATATTCCAGAGCATGTGATCGACCTTGATGACCTGCCAGGTGTCAAGACGGAAGCTGAAGCACCGGAAGAGGCGGGGCCAAAATCCAAGACCGAGGCTGCAGAAGAGGCTGATGCCAGCATGGATAATTATTTTGAACGCATTGCTGCTGGTTACCTGAAGATGAAGCAGAAACAGGAAGCGAAAAAAGATAAGGGGAGCCTCGAGTAGGCATCGGACCAATACTTTTAATTAGCCTGAATAAAAAAGATTGACTTGTAGCCAGATGTATATTGGTGGCTAACTGATAACCAACACGGCCTTCGAAAACGGTTTAAACGATTTTCAATTTAAAAGATATTTCTGATACGCCCGACTCCGGTCTTTGTCCTGACTTTGTGGTTAGGAAGAATTGAGACCCTTCGACTCCGCTCAGGGTGACGAGGTGGGTTTCTCTTATTAAATTCCCTTTGCGCTCTCTGCGTGCTGTGCGGTAAAAATATTTCTTAAATAGTTCTTGCATTCTCTGTTGTATTGGTGTTATAGTAATGTAGAACACCAAAAGAGGTGAAAGAACTATGAACTTTGATCAAAAAACACCGATCTATCAACAACTGGCTGAGTCCATCCGCCAGGATATACTGAGCGGAGCTTTTAAAGAGGAGAATGCCATTCCCTCTGTTCGTCAGATCTCCGTTGAGTACGGTCTGAATCCACAAACCGTGTTGAATGCCACCCAATTATTAATTCAGGAGGGTCTCTTGGAAAAACGTAGAGGACTGGGTCTGTTCGTCCAAAAACAAGCCCGTAGACAGCTTAACCAAAGTGCCAGCGAACGCTTCAAGAATGAAACCATTCAGGCGCTGGTACAGGAAGCGCAAATGCTTTCCATATCCAGAAGTGACCTGATCGAACTCATTCAAAAGCAATATGGGGAGGAAGTCTGATGTCAGGCCTGATCGAACTAAAAAATGTTTCAAAAAATTATGGTGATCTCAGGGCCCTGGATTCCATAAGTCTGGATATCCCAGCAGGGAAAATTGTCGGTCTCGTTGGTCCCAACGGCGCCGGAAAGACAACCCTGCTCAGAGCCCTAACCGGTGAATTGGACTATCAGGGTGAAGCCAGGGTCCTCGGCCTTGAACCCAGAACAAAGCGGGCTCAGCTCATGCTCAAAACAGGCGTTATTCATGATATAGCCGTTCTGCCTTCCTGGATGAAGGTGAAGGATCTGCTCACGTTTCTGGACGGAATTCATCCTGGTTTTGGGCGCGAAAAGGCTGAATCCTTTCTCGCGACAACGACCATTCCCATGGGTAGCAGGATCAAAACATTGAGCAAGGGAATGAAAACACAGCTCCATCTCGCAGTCACGCTAGCCTGTGATACCAATTTGATGATCCTGGATGAACCAACCCACGGTCTGGATATTCTGTTCAGGAAACAGCTCTATACCAGTGTCCTGGAGGATTATTTTGACGAACAGAAAACGCTGCTCATCTCCACCCATCAAATCGAAGAGGTGGAACACATCCTCAGTGATGTCATCTTCATCAACAAGGGTAAAATACTCCTGTATGCAAGTATTGAGGAGCTGGGGAAGCGCTTTGCCCAGCTTACCATCCCGGCAGATCAGGCAGATACACTGCGTAAGGAACTTAAACCGATCAGCGAATACGGGCTTCTGGGTCGAAAGGTCTTCCTGCTTGAGAATCCTGACACAAAAGCTCTGATGACAATCGGAGATGTGCAGACACCCTCTGTCGCCGATATTTTCGTTGCCCTCATGGGAGGTGAAGCATGAAACCCTTAATGGTTTTACTGAAACGTGAATGGCTGGAATGGCAAAAAGTGGTCATCGGAACGATTCTGGTCGTTACTTTTCTCAATCTGCTTGCCCTGCTCTCTGTCGCAAGAGGGTCTTCGTGGTTCCATGATAAACTGGAACGTGAAGGTCATATCAATATGCAGGATATTCAGATAAATGATGGAGATGCATTTGATCTCGACATTCGCATGCATGGAGATGATGTGGAATTTTACCTCGAGGGTGAAGACGCTGATAATGATATCAATGTTGCCCTCGATAAGGCGAGCAGACCATTGGCTTTTGGCCTGCGTTTTGGAATGCAGGGCATTTTCCTTTTTGTGCTTTTTCTGAGCCTGTTCTATTTCTCCGATGCGATCTATAAAGAGCGGGCTGATAACAGCACACTTTTTTATCGTAGTCTGCCAATCAGTGATCACTATTTACTGGGCTCCAAGATAGGTGCTGGTTTGATAGGCGTGATCGGACTTACCCTGTTTTTGTCCCTTGAATATTTGCTCTTCCTCAGAATCGCTGTCCTGGTTTGGGGCGCTCCCCTCAATACAATGGCGGCAGCTGTGTTCAGCCGTATTTCCTATGTGAGTTTATTATGGGATTGGTTTTCCTATCTGATCTATGCAGCCATTCGTATGGCACCGTTGGCTCTGTTCCTCATGCTGGTCGGTACTTATGTAAAGGGAAGACCACTTCTGATTGGCATCGGAGGCCCTATTCTGCTCTCCATCAGCTGGGCCATCATTTTCAAAAGTGGAGCTCTATTTGTCACCATAGGAAAATTCTTCTGGGGTTTTAATCTGGCATTGATCGAGCAATGGGGAATAAAAGATCACGGATTGAACGGAGATGCACTCCAGTATGGTAATCCATGGGACTACATATTCAATCTGGACACCCTCTTAGCAATCGTGGTATCAGCTTTGCTTTATTACGCCCTATGGCAGGTATACAGAAAAAACATCCCGACAGGATAAACTGTAAAATTACTTAAGAAGGATAGATTTATGAAAACGAGAACTGTATTGATTGCTGCTGTTATTTTAGGTGTGTTCACCTATAGTCTGCCCCTTTATGCAGACAATAACAGTGAATATCATCTATTCGAAAAAACAGTCGTGGAGATTCCTGTAATAGGAAAAATTACTGCGCTCACAACCAGCTATCTCGCAGGATGCAAGCTCAAGGAAAATACAACCATCAAAATGCATAATGCCCTGCTCAAAGCGATGGCAGATTCTGATGGGCGTAAAGATGAAATGGTACTCTCAGATCTTTGTGAAAAAATGCAATGGACATACAATGAGGGAGAGGGGAGTTATCGAGGTGTTTCATTTGATGATCTCAGACAAAGAGATGAGAAACTTGTTGAAGAGGATGATGTTCAGATTGATATGGAGTCAGATCAAAATGATATAGATAAATTACCCAAAATGACGCATAAAATTCTTCCCGGCAAAAAAAATATCAACGGATTTCAAGCCCGGGAAGTCGTTACCCAGGTATTTCCGGAGAAAATGGAAAGACCAATCATCATTAAGGAGTATTACACAACAGATGCCAAAGCCCTCACCAAAATCGCCAAGGCTCGTGAAGTATTAGCAGAGGAACTTGGATATGGGGAGGACCACACTGAAGGTGTGCCAGACCTCATCAAACTGGCTTATGAGCAGATTCGAAAGGATCAGGAATGGGAGCGACCGGAAGGTGAAGTGATCCGTTTCGTAATAAAAATGATGGACGCTGACAACGATCCCCTCTTCGTCACGAATTATGATGTGATGAAGGCAGAGGTGATCGATTATCAGGCGGATCATTTTTCGTTAAAGTGAGTAGGATTATCAATGAGTTTTTTGCTAAAGAAGTTACAGGGATAGAGTAAACACATGGCACATTGCTTGCCTTAAATAAAGAGATCGTGGTGATTGGGATCGGTTCACCGTGATTATTAATAATGACACTTATTTCGATCCTAAAATGAAGAGGGACACTTCAATGGAAAAATCATCATTTTTACAAAGATTTGTCGATCTGTTCTTTACTCCGAGCAAAGCCTTTGACGATCTGCTTGAAGGAGTCTCCTATAGAGATTGGCTCTATCCACTGATCGTTGTCACTTTGGGAATCATTATTTTACCACTTTTTTTTAGAGATGTGAGCTTCTATGAGGCTGAACAGCGTCTGGTGAGGACTGAAAGATCAATTGCGAGCAATCAGGATATCCCGGAGGAAAGCAGAGCTAGAATCGAAGAACGTATGGCAGATACACGTGAGAAAATCAGTGATTCAAAAGAACACCCCTTTGCGCTGCGCAACATGTGGGGATATTTACTCATTCCGGTCATGCTGTTTATTATGACAGCATTCTTCTCTGCCATTCTACTCCTGATTGGCAATTTTGGCATGGGGGGTAAGGTCAAATTCTTTCAGGTCTTCACCATGGTCATGATGACATATCTGATCAGTGGCAATGGCTTTTTTATGAACATGATCCCAGGCGTTGGAACGCTTGAGCTTATCATAAAAACACCCCTTATCGTTATTAAGGAGTCCACTGACCTGCTCTTTAGTCCCGGCTTGATCTTTGAAGAATTAGACACATTTATTAAACAACTCCTGAATCAACTAGACATTATTCGTCTTTGGGGAGTGGTTGTGATGGGATTTGGCTTTGCCAGACTCTATAACAGGTCTTCCCTGGCGGGCATGATTGCCGTTGGCATTCCATGGCTGGTCCTGATCTCCATCGGGGCAGCATTGATGAAAGCAAACAGTCTGGTTTCCGGTTGATCATGAATTTCAACTCATTAATAGACTTACGATAGGAAAATCCATGCAATACAGATTATCAAATGTTCTGTTACTTTTTGTCCTCATTTTGCCAGGAATGGCATGGGCGCAGTCAAGCCAGGCTCTCTCTCTCGAGGATTGTATCAATCTAGGGCTCAAACACAATCAGACCCTGATCGTCAACCGTTTTGAAACAGATCGGAGTACTTCACAAGCGAAAAGTAATATTTCTCTTGTCTTACCTCAAGTAGGTTTTTCTTTGGGCGCCGGGAACACGGGAGAGCATTCAGAGGGCATCGGTTTTGGGATAGATACCCTATATACGACTTCTGGACAAGGTGCTATAACTTATATATCACCCTATTTAAATGGAGAATATGGTGATTTAGTCTGGAAAGATTCTTACTCGATGTCCTTGAAGGTAAGTCAAAATATTTGGGACGGTGGTCGCTGGTGGAACACTCTTAAATCGGCGAGAATCGCCCAGGATGCAGCTGATATTCAGCTTTCACTTTATGAACTGAATACTATCTATCAAGTAAAGGTTGCGTTCTACAATTATTTATCAACATTGAAACTTCTGGATGTCTATCAGGATAATCTCAATACGAGCAAATACCAGCACCAGCTGACTTTGGAGCGCTTTCGACTAGGTGCCGCTTCTCAAAACGATACTTTAAGAACTCGAGTAAATATTGAACAATCTCGGTTACAAATTATTGATGGTGAAACCGACCTCCAGGCTAAAACTCGTGACCTAAATGTCATGTTAGGTCGCGACTGGGATACACCTCTAACCCTTGAAGTCCCGGTGTGGGAAGCGGTTGAAGTTCCTGACTCAAAAAAAATATTAGCTGAAGTTTTATCTGTTAATCCGCAGCTAAGATTCCTAGACCTTAAAAAAGCAGTCTCAGAGTATGATGTGAAAATTGCCAAATCAGACTACATCCCATCAATAGGGTTGAGCGCATCCTATAGCAATTTAACAAAAGATGTAGGTGATGTCTTTGATTCAAATACCGCGTCCTTGTCGACGGGAGTGAATCTAAGCTGGAAATTATTCAACGGCACTCTAACAAAGCGTAGTGTTGAGCAAAGTAAGATCAGTGTCAAAATCGCAGAAGAGAATTATGCTCTTGCCGAACGCAATCTACGGAAGGATTTGGCACAGGCGATTGATCAAATGTCATCTTTGAAGGAATCGGTTGATATTTCGCAATTGATTTTGAGTGCTTCTGAACAGGATCTGTTACTTGCACAGGAGCAATATAAAATCGGCTCACTTTCCATCCTGGATGTTCTTCGAATTACGGCCAGTTACGAAGATGCAAAATCGAGCCTGATAAGAGCCCAATACAAATTGAAAGCTGCAGAAGCTGGTCTTCATCAGCTCATGGGAAAACGCTAAGAGGAAATCATGTCCAAAAAGAAAATTATCATCATTGTTATTGCTGTTGTTCTCATTGGGATCATTGCATTTTTCGCAGTTAACAAGGAAAAAGGGAATAGCAAAGACGTTCAATCTGCCAAAGTTGAGCGGGGGGTGGTTGTCCATAAAGTCGCTGCTTCGGGTAGAATCCAGCCCGTTGTTGAGGTGAACGTTAGTGCCGATGTTGCCGGACGAGTTACTCGAATGGCTGTAAAAGAAGGTGATTGGGTCAGACAAGGTCAGTTCCTGGCACAATTGGACGCGACTCGTTATAGTGCCGATGTAGAAAGAGCCAAGGAGGTGTTGGAATCAGCAAAAGCCTCCCTTTCTTTGGCAGAACTGGAAAAGAACCAGCAGTATGAGCTAGTACAAAAAAAATTGGTCAGCGAACTCGTTTATCAGGGAGCCTTGGTACGGTATCAACAAGCATTATCCTCAATGAAGCAGGCGCAGGCTGCTCTCACCCAATCTGAGGACAATTATAATAAGACCAAAATGTTTGCTCCCATGTCTGGAACAGTCACCCGTGTGAATAAAGAGGTCGGGGAAATGGCCCTGGGGTCAGCCTTCAGTCAGGATGTCATCATGGTGATTGCCGATCTGAACGATATGGAAGTCCTGGTCAATGTGAATGAGAATGATGTTGTGGATGTGGCTTTGGGAGATACGTCTGAGATCGAGATCGATGCTCTCCAGGATACCCTTTTTATGGGAATCGTGACCGAAATCGCCCACAGTGCACAGAACAGCAATATGGGAAGCCTGGATCAGGTAACCAATTTTGAAGTAAAGATCCGCCTCCTTGATCCACCCGTGGAAATCAGACCTGGCATGTCTGCCGCTGTCGATATACGCACAGATGTCCAGAGAGATGTTCTGTATGTTCCCATTCAAAGTGTAACCATGAGAAAACCAAAACAGCTGAATGAAAAGCAGGATTCCGAATTAAGCCTTGCTGACAGCACCGCTAACAAGGAAGAAGAAGATCTTGAGCCTGTCGAAGTTGTATTTGTCATCATTGACGGGGAAAAGGGTAAGGATAAAATAGTAGTCCAGCGTGAAGTTGAGACAGGCATTATTGGCGATCGTGAATTCGAAATCCTCTCCGGATTGGAATTGGATGACGAGATTGTGACAGGCCCCTACAAGGAAATAAGTCGTGGCCTGAATGATGGGGATAATGTGAAGGTCACCAAGCGCAAGAAATTTAATGCCGCAGGTCAGAACGAATAAACAGAATTACCGGAAATAGTCCGGAGCAATAATAGTCAGAACGAGTGGGATAAAGGAATTAGAATCCCTAAATCAGAAGAGACGGAAACCATTATGCCCCTTATCCAAGTCACCGACCTTTATAAAATATATAAAATGGGAAACGCCGAAGTACGTGCCCTGAATGGCGTCTCAATTTCCATTGAGCAGAATGAATATGTCTCCATCATGGGCCCTTCAGGATCAGGGAAATCAACCCTGATGAATTTATTGGGCTGCCTGGACACCCCAACGAGTGGTGATTTTTTTATGGACGGAATAAATGTCGCCTCAATGACTGATGATGAATTGGCCCATATCCGAAATAAAAAGATCGGCTTTGTCTTTCAGACCTTTAATCTGCTCCCTAAATCCACCAGCCTGAGAAACGTGGAATTACCCCTGATATATAATGGTGAGATCAAGGCCGCTGACAGGAAAGCGATGGCAATGAATGCCCTGGAACGGGTTAGCCTGGGGGACAGAGTTAATCACAAGCCCAATGAATTGTCTGGTGGTCAGCGTCAACGGGTTGCTGTTGCCCGTGCCCTGGTCAATAATCCGGCAATTATCCTTGCAGACGAGCCTACAGGAAACCTTGATTCAAAAACCGGGGAAGAGATCATGGCTCTTTTTGATGCCCTTCATGAGCAAGGGAATACAATTATCCTCGTAACCCATGAAGAACACATCGCAGTGCATGCACAGCGAGTTGTCAGGCTTTTGGATGGAAAGATTGCCGTAGACGAACCAACACGCAGAAAAAAACAAAATAAATGAATTATGTGAGCCACAAAGACTCCAAGCCACAAATTTCCATAAAGAAAACCTTGAGCAGGTATATGATCTTTAATGCTATCTCCGTGATTTTGAAATAACACTTATACTATTATGTCTTTACAAAATTCATCAAAACAATTTGAACCACTACCCGAGAGAGAGGAATTGATAGCTAAAAAAATCGTGGATGCTGCCTATACCGTGCACAAGCATCTAGGTCCGGGACTCCTCGAGAAAGTATACGAAGTATGCTTCTGCCATGAACTAGAAAAACGCGGTCTGCATTTTGAACGCCAACAAAATGTTAATATTAAATATGATGGCATGGAGTTTAATGAGGGACTCCGTCTAGATGTGTTTGTGGAAGATACAATTATCTGTGAATTAAAAGCAGTAGAGCAAATGAATCCAGTCTGGAGTGCTCAAATACTTAGTTACCTGAAAATGATCGATAAGCGACTGGGCTTTTTAATCAACTTTAACGTCCCTGTTATGAAAAAGGGAATAAAAAGGTTCATAATATGAATCTACAAAGCCATATCGACCGAGAGGCCAGCGTGGAGCAAACAATCACCGATGGTGAATCTTTGTGTTCTAGTGCCTTTGTGGTTTTTGGAATATTTGCATGAAAAGTTTTTTCTGGGAAAATTTACGAATTGCCCTTACGGAATTATGGGGCCATAAGACCCGGACCATCTTAACAGGTACGGGTATCGTCATTGGTATTATTGCTGTTTCCCTGATGTCCACCCTGATAAGCGGTGTGGATGGCCTGTTTGAAAACAGCATGAAATTCCTGGGCAGGGGTAACCTCTATGTGGAAAAATGGCCATGGTTCGGGGATGAGGACTGGTGGACCTTGCGCAACCGACCGCCGATTGAACTCGAAATGGCAGAGGATATTCTGGAGAGATCTGAATACGCCATGGTCGTTGCCAGTGAGCGTGGCCGGTCGGCAGATCTCAGCTACAAGGAGTACTCATCTGAAGGTATCTTTATTCATGGTGTGACTGCAAACTATCCTGAGGTGTCCACTGTAGATGTTGAATATGGAAGATTTTTTACTGAATCAGAGGATAGAACCGGTGCTCCGGTTATTTTGCTTGGATCCGATGTTGCCAAGGCTCTTTTTCCCCTTGAAGATCCTATTGATAAAATGATTTACGCCGGCCCCACCCGCTTCAGGGTGATTGGCGTTCTGGCAGAAATGGGAAAATTTCTGGGATCATTTTCTCAGGATACGCAAGTCATCATCCCACTTGTATCATTTTCCAAGATTTTTGAAGGACCCTGGGGAATGCGCCGAATCACGGTCAAGGTCCCTGAGATATATGTCGAGGATGCCAAAGAAGAACTCAGGGGTGTGGTTCGTGTTCTGCGAGGACAAAAACCCGGTGAAAAGGACAATTTTGCTATTAATCAGCAGGAGTCATTCAGGCAAACCTACCAGGGGATAAAAATGGCCATTGGGGGAACGGGACTGGTGATAACCGCCCTGTCTTTGCTGGTGGGGGGGATAGGAATTGCAAATATCATGTTTGTGTCTGTAAAGGAACGTACAAGGGAAATTGGTGTTCGGAAAGCCCTTGGGGCCACCAGTCGTCAGATTCAGGGTCAATTTCTGATAGAAGCCATGGTGATAACTGCGGCTGGAGGTTTGGTAGGATTGATCATTTCAACACTGGCCAGTTTTGGCATCAATAAATTTTTATTCCCTGCAAACATGTCATTTGGTGTTGCATTTATGGCTATTGCACTCAGTGCAGGTGTGGGACTATTTGCAGGTCTTGCTCCAGCCAGAAAAGGCGCCAAGCTGGATCCAATTGAGGCATTGAGATATGAGTAATCCATGTATCTAAGAACCACAGTAAAAACGCTGAGTGATGCCTTTTATATGGCTATGGAAGCCATCAGAGACAATCTATTACGCTCTATTCTGACGCTCCTGGGGATAGTTATCGGTGTCTTTGCAATCATTGCCGTTATGACAGCCATCAGAACTTTGGAATCATCCATTAATTCAGGACTCAATATTTTTGGATCAGACATCATTTTTGTTCAAAAACAACCGGTGCTTCAAGTCGGTGATGGCAATAGTCGAAGAAAATATTGGAGCCGTCCAAATATTACCTATGAAATGGTCCTTGAACTAAGGGAACGTATTGTCGGCGCAGAATTTGTGAGTGCCCAGGATGGGATGGGAGGTAAAACCATCCGCTTCAAAAAGGAAAAAACGAATCCAAATGTCGCAGTTCAAGGTATGGACGAGTGGGGGCTGGAAGCACTGAACCAGACCCTGGATGTAGGTCGGAACTTTATCACCGAGGATATTGAATACGGGCGCCGTGTGGTCTTGCTGGGAACAGACGTGATCGATAAGCTGTTCCCATATATCAACCCCGTTGGTCAGACGGTAAGTATTAACGGGATTGGGTTTGATGTGATCGGAACCCTTCAGCGAAAGGGAGAAATGTTTGGCCAGAGCCAGGATAATTTTGTCATTGTTCCTATCACGACTTATCTGCAGTATTTCAGCCAGCGCTGGACCTCGCTGGGAATCTCGATAAAAGCACCGAATGAAGAAAGTTTTGATATAGTCAAAGAAGAAGCAACAGATCAAATGCGAATTGTGCGTGGACTGAAGCCTGATGAAGAAAATGATTTTGAAGTGACTTCCAATGATGCCCTGATTAAGACATTTGGGGCATTTACAGCGGGCATCAAACTATTTGCCGGTGCTGTGAGCGTGATCGCACTGGTTGTCGCTGGTATTGGAATCATGAATATTATGCTGGTCTCAGTAAGTGAGCGTATCAAGGAGATCGGCGTTCGGAAAGCCATTGGAGCAACGCGCAACAACATCCTTTTTCAGTTTCTGCTAGAGGCTGTTTTTCTGTCCCTGATCGGCGGCGTGATCGGAGTGTTATTAGGTATTGGTGTGGGCAACATGATCACCCTGGTGATGAAGAACGTGGCTCCCGTAATCCCACTGGATTGGGCTTTTATCGGATTATTCGTATGCTCATTTATCGGGATCGTCTTTGGTATATATCCGGCCTACAAAGCAGCCGGTCTGGATCCCATCGAATCTTTACGCCACGAGTAAAATATTTTTTTTACACGGCACGGATTTTACTCCTCGCCGAGTCTATCATAAATATTCCGAATCAATAAGCTTTTGCGAAAATGACCTGCTGAGTGCTTTCTTCACCGGTATAAACACATTTTCCTGACTTGGCAGGTTGATCAAATGGAATACAGCGGATCGTTGCTTTGGTCTCATCCTTGATCTTTTCCTCAACTTCGGCAGACCCGTTCCAATAGGCTTTAATAAATCCACCTTTGGTTTCGAGTACTTCCTTAAAATCCTCCCAATTATCAACCACATGGGTATTTGCCTCACGGAAATCCAGGGCTCGCTGAAAAAGCTCATCCTGAATTGTCTCAACCTGCTCACTCAGGAACTTCACCAACTCTGAAAATTCTACAAAATGCTTGGTACCTGAATGTCGGATGGCAACAACAGCCTGCTCCTTTTCAACATCTTTAGGACCGATCTCCACTCTCATGGGGACACCACACATTTCCCATTCATTGAATTTGAAGCCGGGCGAGCTTTTCTCGTCAGCATCAACATGGACACGAATCTGTGCCTTACTCAGATCTGCAACCAGATCATTGACCTTGTTCATGACCAGATCTCTGGTCTCGTCTCGGAAAATAGGGATGATTACTACCTGATACGGGGCAACCTTGGGAGGAAGAATGAGTCCCTTATCGTCACCATGTGACATGATAAGTCCCCCTACCAGACGCGTACTTACACCCCAGCTGGTAGCGTATACAAATTCTTCTTCATTGTCAGTATTCTGGAAGGTTACCTCAAAGGCTTTGGCAAAGTTTTGACCCAGATAATGACTTGTACCAGACTGGAGGGCTCTGGTATCACGCATCATTGCTTCGATGGAATAAGTACTTATAGCACCAGCAAATTTTTCAGATTCAGATTTTTTCCCAGTAATTACCGGCATGGCCATGTAATCTTCAGCAAAGCTACGATAAACCTCCAGCATCTTCAGGGTTTCTGCCTGAGCCTCTTCCGCACTGGCATGGGCAGTGTGCCCCTCCTGCCACAGGAATTCTGAAGTTCTCAGGAATAACCGCGTACGCATCTCCCAGCGCACAACATTTGCCCACTGATTGATGAGCAGGGGTAGATCACGATAAGAAGAGATCCATTTTTTGTACATGTGCCAGATAATGGTTTCCGAAGTGGGGCGTACCACAAGCGGTTCATCAAGCTTTTTCCCGCCTGCATGAGTCACAACGGCAACTTCAGGGGCAAAGCCTTCAACATGTTCAGCTTCCTTTTGCAGAAAACTTTCCGGGATTAGCATGGGGAAGTAGGCATTAACATGTCCGGTGTCTTTGAACATTTGATTCAGGATACTCTGAAAATTTTCCCAGATGGCATAGCCATAGGGCCGGATAACCATGGTACCTTTTACTGGACCGTAATCAGCCAGCTTGGCTTGTCGAACAACATCAGTGTACCATTTTGAAAAATCTTCGCTCTGTTTTGTTACCCCTTTAGACACCAGGCGTATCCTTTCTCTTTGATCCTGAACCGCTCATTCGGCACAGCGCCACAATCATAACATGTTCACCCCTTCAAGACAATGACGAATGACAAGGAATTGGTTGCATTTCCAAGAGAGTTGAAGGGGCAATAATCACATCTCGAGTCATTGTGACCTTGCTCAAAGCGTCCTTTCACGTAGGAATCAAACCTTGTGTTGAATAGTAGCAAGTACTACAATATTAGCTGGCAAAAAGGGGCCCACAGATTAGATATATTATCATCATAATTGATTTGTTAAGCCTGGCAGTCGCGGGTTTATCTTTTCCATCTCAGGAACCTGATAAGATGGATCGATCCATATTGGGACGACCCTTCGAATTGGATGAGATTCTGGAACAGATTGGGACTGAAAAAACTTCGCCTGCTACCCCGAAATGGGTTCTCACAGGTGAACTCGAATCAGACACGGTGTACTATGGGATTGGGAAGTCATCTAAATCGCAGGATGAAGCAGATGATGATGCCAGACTGCGTTTTGCCCAACATGTAGAGGTGAGTGTCCAGAGCATCGCTGTGGAACAAATAGCGGAAAATAAAGATCGTCTGGATGAGAACTATAGCTATGAATCTCTTGTCTCTACAAAAATGAATTTGCGCGGTGTCAAAATTGCCGAACGATATGTGGGTTCTGACTCAAGTTTTTATAGCCTCATCAAATATGGAAAATCGGAATATCATGCATTGGTGACCAGGGAAATTCAGGCATCACTGGAAGCCGATATCAGAAAACAGGAATTGGCACATCAAGCCCAGGAAACCTTGAGAGCAGATTCTCTGAGACACAAGATCAGAATGGACAGTCTTGCCTTGGGGAGAAAACAGGCTGTCATAGATTCTCTTGATCGTATCCTTCAGATGGAGCAATCCCGGCAACGGCAGGAGCAGGAAAGGATCGATCTGATCAAACGACGCCATGCCGATTTTCTAGAAATTGAACCAAGATATGAACTGATTGACGTCCCCAGTGCAAGCATTCCCGATTCATGGGTCCATCTGTCCACTCGCTGGAATCCTGAGAGCAGTCATTTTAGACAAATAAAAACCGGTGTTTCCCTCTGGTTGATGAGTCTCGAGACAAATCTCTGGGCGACAAAATCCGTGATCAACCAAGGGGACATATCATTAAAACTACAAGTCTTGCCCATGCGCGGGGAACTTTATCCAATGAGTTTGGCTCTGGGATGGATTAGTTTCATCAGTCAGTTTGATGCTGAAAACGAAATCGATCTGGAGGATGATGGACATTTCAGCTCCTTTTGGGAAAATTTGGATAATGAGATCAATGAGCACAACTCGGCGCAATCCTCATTCTTTGTCACTTCGACGCTTGGAATCCCTCAGATAAACAGTCATGCATCATTCTATATCGATAAAAGAAAAATCTCACTGGCAAATATCTGGTATCCTTTCCCCCGTAATATGGGGGATGCCATCAGCATCATCAATCAATTGGACGTCCTTCGCTCAAAAGCGTATCGCAATCGTTTTAACGATGCGGTCCAGTGGCAGATCGGATTAAGACTGATTGCTATTGAGAACCGTTTTGCAACCATGATCGCTTATGAGGACCATGAGTTCTGGATGCTGAATTTTGAGTTCCAGTACTAAAGATTCCGCAACTCCCTTGAAATGCTACATATCTTAGATCTGAAAACCGAATAGTAAAATGGGAGAAGCATCAAGTGGGTATCCCTCCAGAAAACCTGCTGACTTATACCCTAATTCTACAACAGCCTTCACTGGGATGGGCTCTGTTGGCAGTTCGAAGTAAGACCTGCATGAAACGCCTCCCCCAAAACCACCACCTGTGTCTTCCCAAGAACCACCCAATGTCAACACAGGCTGCTTCCATAGATTTATTGAAACATCCATGGAGAAATCAGATTCTCTAAATGGATGGGAAATTTGAGCCCCTAAACCACCCCATCCCGAATGGAAGGTTTCATCTCCCCTGCTAAATACAATTCTGTATAACACTTCATCAATTATCAAATAGTTCTCCAGGTGTGTTTCAACGCCGAACGGCGTTAAGCCAACATGCATGCTGGGGAGATATTTTACCGGTCCAAATGTGAGCATGGGGATGGTGGAAATCGGGTCACCACTCCACAGGTATCTGATAAGTCCATTGTATATGCTGAGAAACAGCATAGGATCAAGAGCATTGCGATTCACGGCATGCTTCAAGTCATCCAGTGAAAATGGCAGATTCATGAAATCATCGTATCCATTGTACCGGTTGAGGAGATTGATATAGGCCTGAGGATCATTGAAGACTCGCTGTCCCAGATATAGATCCTCAGTATCCTGTACATAGGTCAAAGCTATTTGAAATGACCAAAAGTATGTCAATGCTTCACGATAATGTTGCTTGCCTAAAAGCATCCAGCGCTGACGTAGTGAGCTGTTGAGCATTTGATGGGATTCCAGCCCACCAGTCCAGATGGCTATCTCTTCGTGTCCACTGATAATGCCGGGACCAATATTGGTGGATGCCTGTCCGCCCCCGTTTCCGTACGGAGGTGGCAGATCATAGCCA
Organism: Fidelibacterota bacterium; assembly: GCA_021734325.1. Taxonomy (GTDB): domain Bacteria; phylum Fidelibacterota; class UBA8477; order UBA8477; family JABMPR01; genus JABMPR01. The sequence continues at coordinate 59,757 of JAIPJF010000019.1, forward strand.
TAATCAATGTGTGGGATGTCCAATTCTCGATATCGAGCACCATGACCAAAATATTCATGAAGCAGTACAACGGTGAAATAGTCTACGGGTACATCTATCAGGACCATTTTGGAAACCCGACCTGCCAGATCGATGGATTTGCCCCTGAAGGATTGTTCATCCAACCATCGGGTACCGACAAATCGATCTTCCCACAAAGCAAGGGCAGCATGTGCTGTAAGAATACTTTCTGAACCAGCTCGCATATTCAGTTTTGGACTGAGCAACACAATATACGGCATTCCTGTTCCAGTCGAGTCATTTTCAATGGCAAACAATCTGGTCGGATTCCAGACGACAGCCAGAAAACATAGAAAGTAGATGATAGGTCTAATCAACTCACAAAGCTCCACTCAAATCACAACCACAATGACTCGTCAGGACCATTAGTTCTGAATGCTCAATTTTGAGTTTCAGTATTAGGTCTAAATTTTGACGAAGATCTTTTTCGAATACAAATACCAGAGAATAGCCAGCCAGAAAAGAATGTTTGTGAGGGCAAAGAGAAGCGACCCATTTAATTCACCTGCCAAAGGGACATAAAATCCATCATACATGGCCTGTTTGATGGAAATAATCGTTCCATCTTCAGATGTGGTTTGCAGCATATACATGAGACGACCGATGATACCTGACCCAACAAAAACGACCAGGGCATTGCTGCCAAAAACAATGGCCGGTTTGATCCAGAAATTCAGCTTCTTCACATCGATCAGATAGGACGAGAGAACGATCATCATAATGGCCAACCCATCCATGGTGATCACATAGGAAACGGTCCACAATTGTTTGTTGATAGGCTCCAAAAGGCTCAGTAGGGATCCGGCAAAGAACAGGATAATTCCGACAACACTGAGATTTGTAAGTTTCTCCTGGTGGTCGATCGGTCGACGCAAATATTCACCGAGCCAGAATCCGCTTAGGAGGGTGACTGCTGCGGGGAGGGTCGAGAGCAAGCCCTCCGGATCGAATGGAATACCAGTTCCTCCATAGATATGGGCTTCACCAAATAGGAGAATATCGATGTAACGGACAAAGTTATCCTGCAATTCAAAACTGCCGCCTCCCCAACCATTAACCAGGGGCACGCGCATGAAAAATTCATAGATCAGGACCAGAATACCTGCTGCTATAATGCGATCCCTGTTTTTGGGAAGATACAGAACGATAAGACCGCCAATGAGATAAGCAAGTCCGATTCGCTGCAACACACCGACATAGCGAATGGTTTGAAAGCGTCGAAAGATATCCAGAAACTCAAAATCAGCGGCCATCTGGGCATTCAGGGGAATGTTAAAGGGAAATCCGTTCAGGAACAGACCCAAACCAATAATGATCGCTCCCCGTGACCAGACCTTCTTCTTAAGTGCGTTGACATCAGCTCCAGCTTCAACCCGTTTTCCAAAGCTCAGGGCCATGGCCACTCCTACAATAAACAGGAAAAATGGAAAGACCAGGTCTGTGGGTGTCCATCCGTTCCAATGGGCATGTCGCAAAGGTGGGTAGATATGTGACCAGCTACCCGGATTATTAACCAGGATCATCAATCCGACTGTAAGTCCACGGAAAACATCCAATGAGATCATTCGCTCTTTCATTCAAGCTCCTTTGCCAGTTCTGTGTTGCTAAGTGAATAAAATAGAATCAAAGTATCAATTATCCACTTGAATTAAGCTCCTGGTGACAAGTCTTTGCGAACCGGAAGGTGTCGTAATCTCACATTCCGGTAAAATAGAGATTCTTCGTCAGTTGACTCAGAATGACAATCCTTGGGCTCCCAAGTGCAGGTGACCGCCGCATGCTGCAGGGTTCCGGGGTTCCACGATGATGAAAAAGGGGGTTTGTTCGGCTAAACCCTCACCATGTCTTTGCGAGTTCGCAGAACGAAGCAATCTCCAAATGATCCTTGACCAAGGATCTGGGATCGCCGCGGTCGGCCGGTCGCATGATCGTCTTTCGCTCGCGAAGACATTATAGACGAACGGGCGGAGTAAAAGATATTGAATCTGAAAAACATTCGTGAATTCAGTGGAGATGGTTTGGTCTTTGCTTTAAGCAATCATGAATGTTTGGCAGAGAGTGGCCGATATTTGTTGTCATGAATGGAGTTCACACTTGAAATTTACTTGATGGTGTTGATATTTAGCCGGTGTGCAATCAACGAGCAAGGTGCCCATTCATTTTAGCCTTTAAACATAGATCGGAGCTAGTATCATGACAGGTATTGATACTGAATTATATCCCAAAGCAGAATCCAGGCATAGTCAGCAAAGTGGCGCTTTTAAAAAGGCCAAGAGAGCTCTCCTTGATGAGCGTGTCAGTGGTCTCACAGGAGCTTTTCTGGCGCTTTTTATTCTGGGGCATCTGATACTGGAGAGTAGTATCCTGGTGAGTGCACAATTGTATGAGGATGTGGCATATTTTATGGAGCATACGGTTCCGATGGCACAACCTCTGATCTTTCTGGTCACCATTGTCTTTTTTGTACATTTTGTATGGGCTGGCCGGAAAATTCCTGGAAAATTACGGGATCGCAAAAAAATGCTGGAACTTGGGAAAAAGTTAAAAGCCTCACGGAAAGGCTGGCAGCAGGATCCAAATTCAGACATCCATTTGCGGAAACACTTCGAAACGACATTATGGATCTGGCAGGTACGTACCGCCATGATCGTTTTGGCGACTGGTGCGTTTCACCTCTTTCTGGTCATGTGGAATATTTTTACCGACATGGGTGTGGATGGTCAGACTGTTGGTCTGACTGCAGATGTGGCCACATCCAGGGTTGAGAGTGGCTTATGGATTCTATATGCTGTACTCATGATCTCCGTTGTAGCTCACATGGCCATCGGTGTTTATCGCCTGATAGTCAAGTGGTTTGCTGACACATGGTTTGTGAGGAATTACGCGAAAGCATTGTATTATTTTCTGTTTTGGTTCTATACGATTTTAGGGACAGCTACAGTGATTGCTATGGCCGGTCCTTTGGAAGGGATTCTCTCATGAAGATCATAAGCACTGAAGTTCTGGTAATTGGTGCCGGTCTGGCAGGTGAACGGGCTGCGATTGCCAGTGCACAGGCTGGGCTTGATGTGACCATGCTGTCTCTGGTCCCCCCGCGGAGAAGTCACTCTGCCGCCGCCCAGGGTGGTATGCAGGCTTCCCTAGGGAACTCAGTCAAAGGTGAAGGGGATAACCCAACAATCCATTGGCTGGATACTGTAAAAGGTTCTGACTGGGGCGCTGACCAGGAAGTTGCCCGCATATTTGCTGATAATGCCCCCATTGCCATGCGTGAAATGGCACATTTTGGGGTCCCCTGGAACCGCGTCGAAGGCGGTCCTCGGGAAGTCTATATCAAAGGCAAGAAAACAACGATTGTTGAAGATCATGCAAAAGAAGGTCTGATCACCGCTCGTGATTTTGGCGGGACCGCCAAATGGCGAACCTGCTACACGGCAGATGGTACAGGGCACACAGTTCTTTATGCCATGGATAATTTAGCCGTCCAGCTGGATATCACCATTCATGACAGAATGGAGGCCATAAGTCTCATTCATGAACATGGTGTGTGTATTGGTGCCATTGTTCGCTCCCTGCGGGATGGTGAAATTGTAGCCTATCTGGCAAAGGCTACTGCCATTGCCACCGGTGGTTATGGTCGTCTGTATGGCGAATCCACCAATGCAATTATCAATGAAGGAACAGGATCCTGGCTTGCTCTGCAAACGGGTTTGGTCCCTCTAGGGAACATGGAGGCGGTTCAATTTCACCCAACCGGTATCGTTCCCACAGACATTCTGGTAACAGAAGGGTGTCGTGGAGATGGTGGGCTATTACTGGATGTTGACGAATATCGATTCATGCCTGAATATGAACCCGAAAAACAAGAATTAGCCTCCCGGGATGTTGTCTCCAGAAGAATGAAACAGCACATGCTCAAGGGTAAGGGTGTCAAATCCTCCTATGGAGAACATCTCTGGTTGGATCTTCGGCATCTGGGTGAGGAACACCTTACCACAAAATTGCGCGAAGTTTATGATATTTGTATGTATTTCATTGGTGTCAATCCAATCAAGGAATTAATCCCTGTTAGACCCACCCAGCATTATTCCATGGGTGGAATTCGTGTGAACAAAGATGGTCATGCCTACGGCCTCAAAGGTCTTTTTGCCCTGGGTGAAGTAGCCAACTGGGACATGCATGGCTTTAACCGACTTGGTGGAAATTCTCTCGCAGAAACGGTTGTTGCAGGAAAAGTTGTTGGTGAGAAAATAGCCGCTTATGCAAAATCTGCCGAATTGAACGCAAATGTAAGTCTGGCTGAGAAATTCGGTAAGGAACAGACTGATCTGATTGCCCATCTTTTGAACAATAACGGAACAGAAAATGTATACACCCTTCGGGATGAGATCGCCAGTCTTCTCACCGAGCATGTTCACATTTTCAGAACAGGTGAAGCGCTTGAGAAAGCGGTATCTGGTCTTAAATCCATTCTGGATCGTGTGAAGAATGTCAAGGTAAGTGCCAGTGCTCCTGGTATGAACCCTGAATTATCACAGGCCCTGCGAATCGAGGGAATGGCCAAACAGGCCTATATTATTGCCAAGGGTGCTCTGCTCAGAACAGAATCCCGTGGTGCCCATACCCGGGAAGATTATCCGGCCCGGGATGACAAGAACTGGTTAAATCGCACACTGGCCTTCTGGCCGGCAGGTGCAGAGGAAGCAGTATTTAAATATGAACCTGTTGGACCGCTGGATCTTCCACCAGGTGATCGTGGATATGGAGGAGGTCAGATGGTTGATATGGATCTGACTCTGGAAGAATACAATGCCAAAGTCGATACAGAGCAGACAACCCTGGGAAAACATCCAACCATAGAACCCATGGGAGTCAGACTACCAAAGGAAGCCTGGCGCGCAGAATCACCATATAAGGATGCAAAATAATGGCCCGTACACTGACCTTTAAAATATTCAGATACAATCCTACCAAAGAAAATGATGAACCGCATATCGATACCTTCGAGCTGGAGGAAACACCCCGTTTGAATCTGTTCACAGCTCTCCACAGAATCCGTGAAAAACAGGCTCCTGACCTGATGTTTGACTTTGTTTGTCGCGCAGGGATTTGCGGCTCATGTGCCATGATGATCAATGGTCGGCCAACCCTGGCTTGCCGGACGCTTACCTCCGATCTGGCAGATACCATCGAACTATATCCTCTGCCTTTCTTCAAGCTACTTGGAGATCTTTCAGTTGATACAGGTGTCTGGTTCCATGACATGGCAAAACGGGTTGAATCATGGATTCATACAGGTAAAGTATTTGATCCCAATGTTGAAGAAGAACGGATGGATAATGCTGTAGCGAATAAGATCTATGAATCTGAACGTTGCATAGAATGCGGCTGTTGTGTCGCCGCCTGTGCCACTGCTCAGGTTTATCCAGATTTCCTCGGTGCTGCAGGCCTTAATCGAATTGGTCGCTTTTTATTTGATCCCCGGGATCATCGCGGTGAACAGGAATGGTTTGAATTGGTCTCCACAGACATTGGTGTTTTTGGATGTATTGGAATGATGGCCTGTGATGATGTCTGTCCAAAGGATCTACCCCTGCTGGAGGTCTTTTCCTATATCCGGAGGAAGATGAATTCCGGGGTTAAAGTTGCCGTGAAAGAGCTGGACCTTGCCTGATCCTGATTAAATTTCGTGAAAAACGGCTGGCGGATGTCAGCCGTTTTTTTAGCAAGGTGTCAGCCTGCATCATAAAAATGTTGAGGCCTTCAGCAGCAATTCCTCCCATTCATCCTCCCAGTTCGAATCAATGGTGATCCCGCCGCCGATCCCCAGGCTTAATAACTTCTTCCAGAATCTCTTTTAACAGTTTAGCTTTCGCCATCGGGTGCATCGGGGTTCTCCTTTTATTTGGTGCTTCTCTTAATTTGAGCACCCTGAACCCTTTTTCAACAAAGGTTAAGCCAATTTTATAGAAAAGAATTTACACTTCCAACAAGCAAACCTTAAGACAAACTGACAGGGTGATTTTATGATATTTACTGAAAATGAAATTGAATCTGCAAATTTGATGAAGCCAAATGTACTATATCGAATCATATTGGAAAGTTTATGCGGTAAAAACACAAATGTTTGTCCAATTACTGCTGATCAAGAAACTATTAAGGAGGCAATTGCCAGTTGCCTTGGTCCAGATGCATATGAAATGGAAGTGCTAACAAAATTTGCAGAAAAACTTAATTCGAGCGAAATCAATTACGCAACATTATCAGAGTTATTATTGTCATTGGAGAAGAATAGGATCAACCAAGGTTTTTTTGATTATTTCTTCCTTAGTAAAGATATTTCTAAAGAGAAGACATATACATCGCCAAAAATAGGTGAAGTAGAATTTAAAAAGGGGGTAATGAAATTTCGCGGTTATGCATTATTACGTTTTGGAAACATAAAGTATGGTTTTAGTACTCTACGGCTGATGGACTTTTCCCAGATTGAAGATTCACTGCTCCCCTATTCAAAAAAAACAAAAAAGCTTCAACAACAATTCGTCAAGAGGCCGGCTCACTTGATAAAACCCGAAATCATTGCTAGAGAAAAAACCGTGTATAATGGAGAGATAACTGGCGGTAATTTGAAAGGGGATATTAAAATATTGGAAGAGGCAATAGGAAAGGGAGACATCTCCGAACCCAGGAAAAAAGTTTTGGAGGGGATTCTGCAAGAAACTGAGAATGCTGCGAAAGAGATGTTCGCAACACGTAAACTCGCTAAGAAGAACACTGATGTTTATCTCACACAGGATTATATGGATATATATATCGCAACATCCATGCGAGAAACAAATGAATTTTTTGAAATGTATGACTTCATTCATGATCTATTCTCAAAAAAAATATTACAGGATTTAAACATAAGATATTTTGATCCGACACAATCATTCACACAGAACAGGACGGACAAGGGACTGTTAGAAGGCTTAATTTTAAAACGTTGTCTTTGCACTATTTATATGGTTCAAAATTATGATACTATGGGAAAAGATTCTGAGTTAGCAACAACACTTGTGCAAGGGAAACCCGTCATAGCATACATTCCCACATATGGAGACAAACAAAAGAGAATTGATCAGCTCAAGACTTATCCTGTAAAATATCTTTACATGACATATTTTCTATTCAAGCAAAAATCAATTTTTGAGAAATACCACAACAAGTTAGAAAAATTTAAAAATGCAGAAGAATTGTTCGAGAAATTCCATGAATTGGTAACGAGTAACAAGTATACATTGCTTGAAAAGTCAGAATTGCCTCAGAAAGAGTTTATTGAGAAGAATGAAAAGCTATTTGAGGATTTATTCGAGATCACAGCAATTTGCGAAGATGCAATGGCAGAAAATAGAGCAAGCACTTTGAGAGATTTACATCCACTTGGGATACAAATAAATCTTCAAACTGGTGTTGCTAATGGTGTAATGGTTGTGCGCACAGTTGATGATTGTGCAAAATTGTTGGAGAGAATATTGTTAAATACAATGTGTTTTGAAATATGTGATGACCGTGACAAACAAAATAAGATTCTTAAAGAGGAAATTTCAGAATCTGCCTACAGGGTTATCACATCATACAATAGACTAACAAATTCATTTTGGAATCATTACCAAGAAGTGTAGATTACTTCGTAATCAGGAGGCTACAATGGCTGAAGTACAAGAACAGAATCCATCTGAGCGTGAAAATTTTATCTTAAGTAAATCTCTTTTGTGGGAAGATCATCTTGAATCAAATCGTTCAGTAGAAGAATTTTTGCTTAAGAGAATTGATGATATTTCACATACCAGTAAAGAAGATCGTGAACTCGTAAGAAAAACTTAAAAGGAAGAGATAGCAGATTTTTTGGGCTTATCCAAAAATCTGTGTAAATGGCATTTTTAGTTAATCATCCTGTCTTTAAAAAGTATAGCAAAATGATTCATAGCCTGCTTCCAATGTTGGATGGGCATGCTCCATTTTTTAATAACATTCATGAGCGCTAAATATAGCAGCTTGAATACAGCATCGTCATTAGGAAAAGAGCCTCTGTTTTTGGTCACTTTTCGCAGACTCATATTCATCGATTCAA
>JAIPJF010000020.1 GCA_021734325.1 Fidelibacterota bacterium
GCCTTCATTACATTGTTACTATAAATTGGTACTGCAACTGCTGCCAATACACCAATGATCACAATTACGATCATCAGCTCAACTAGTGAAAAACCACTATTTCTTTTCATCTGTTGTATCCTCCTTAAAGGATTTTTTTCTGTAGTTAAAAACACTTTTATTTTATGCTTCGGCAACTCAGGTATTCCCGAGTTGCACATTAATATAATTCAAAGGTTGTGCCAAAGATGGGTATGTGACGCAAATCACACAAATACAGTTAGATAGCCAGTTAGCTCGAAATTGATATATCTAAAAAGTGTCATATATATATACAAAAACCGAACATAAATGTCATATATATATGTCAGCATGTAATTTTATGCATACATCCAGAATGCAATTATTTCAAATCGATTGAATGAGATCCTTGTAAAAAAAGTATAAAATTACGAGCGTCAGATCAAATTAATGTATGGCTGTGCTCATCTGGAAAATCGGCAGGTAAAGAGTGACCACAATGACGGCGATAACAAGGCCAAGACCGCCCATGACGATAGGTTCAATCGTGGCAGAAAGCTTATCAACGGATGTGTTAAAATCAGCCTCGTGGAATTCAGATATTTTCTCCAGCATGACTGCGAGTGCACCAGATTTTTCACCTACAGATATCATAGAACTGACCATAATGGGGAAGATATTATCATACTTGGCCAACTGCCCACCCAGGCTTCGACCGTGCGCAATCTGGGTCGAAATATCCTCTGTCATTGCCTTGATATAGGTGTTGTCAGATGTATTACCAGCAATTTTAAGGGCATTAATAAGGGATACTTCAGAGCGTATCAGAACAGCCAGTGTTTTGGCAAATCGGGCGATCATGGATTTGTGGATGATGTGACCTGCTATTGGAACTTTAAAAATATGTTTATCAATGAAAAGTCGACCTTTGGGATTTGCACCAATTGCCTTCATCCCTATCCAAAATCCGCCAATAAAAATCGCTTCAAGGATTAAATGGGAACTTAAAAAATTACTCATATTGATCATTAATTGTGTGGATGCGGGTAATTCAGCACCAAAACTATCAAAGATATCTGCAAATTTTGGCATGAGACCAAACATCACACCACCAAGAACAACGCTGAAAAATATCGCAATAAATTTTGGGTAACTTGTGGCAGAGGACAATCGTTTTCTGACATCATCTTCTTTTTCAATATAAATGGCAATCTGATTCAGGATCCTATCCAGACCACCGCCCATTTCAGCGGCATTCACCATGGAAATAACAAATCCAGGAAAAATGTTCCTGTGTTCAGCCAGAGCCTCAGAGAATGGGTGACCCGCCTTTACAAAGATAAGAATATCTCCAAGAGCTTTTCTGAAGTTCTTATCCTCAAATTGCAGTTGTACAATGGATATGGCATCAACCAACTGAATACCTGCATCAAGCAGAGTGGATAATTCTCTGAAAAGAACGACCTTAAGCGCCGGATCCACCTTGGGTGGAGTGAGATTTATTTCACTAAGTTTCCAGGCTCGTTTTTTACCACGAATAGGCTCAACAGTGACCGGCTTAAGACCCATTTTGCGTAATTCGGCACTAACTTCCTCACGTGTATAGCCACCCAGCGTTCCCTCTGTTCGTTTTCCCTTGCGGTCAACAGCGACATATCTGAAGTTACCCATTATGCGACCCTAATGATTTCATCTAATGTCGTTAGTCCTTTTCTTGCCTGAACAACACCTTCCATAAAGATCGAAATGGTTCCCAATTTCTCAGCGGCGGCTCTTACTTCCATTTCAGAAGCATCTTCAATGATTAATTCTTTGATGCTGGGCTCCATAAATAGCATTTCATGAATTCCAAATCGACCCCAATAGCCGGAACCGTTGCATTGACTGCAACCCTTCCCCTTATAGTAGGTATGTTCCGTGATATCAACTCCCTGACGACTCATGAACATTTTGATATCATCAGAAGGTTGAATCGGTTCACGACAATTGGTACAAATTCTTCTTACCAGTCTCTGGGCAACAATCACCGATATTGAAGAAACAATAAGATATTTATCGATACCCATGTTTAACAGTCTAATAATAGTTGCCACAGCATTATTCGTGTGTAGAGTACTTAATACGAGGTGACCTGTCAAGGCTGCTTTGATAGCGATTTCAGCAGTTTCATAATCCCTGATTTCTCCCACCATGACGATGTCGGGATCTTGTCGCAGTATAGAACGAAGGGCAGAGGCAAATGTAAGGCCCACACCGGGACGCGCCTGGACCTGATTAATGCCGGCCAGACGGTACTCAACTGGATCCTCGACAGTAATTATATTCAATTGTGGGCTATTTACAAAGGTCAGAACTGAATAAAGGGTGGTCGTTTTTCCAGATCCTGTCGGTCCAGTTACCAGAAGCATCCCATTGGCTGCTTTTGCCTTTTCCTTTAATCGGATGAGTTTATTCGCCTCGATTCCCAGATCATCCAGATTCAGGGAAATTGATCCCTGATCCAGAATACGCATAACGATTTTTTCACCATAGATGCCTGGGATCGTGGAACAGCGCACATCAACACTTCGACCCATGATTTTAAATTTTACACGACCATCCTGGGGAACACGTCGTTCGGCGATATCAAGATCGGCCAATATTTTTATTCTGGCGATCACACCTGATTGCAAGCGTCGATTTGCAGGGGGAAATTCTCTTAGCACACCATCAATTCGAAATCTGATTCTCAGATCATTTTCTTGTGGTTCAATATGAATATCACTGGCGCGCTCTTGAATCGCTTGCACCAGAAGTGAATTGACAAAGACCACAGCCGGAGCATCGGTGGCTTGTGTTCTTAGAATATCAACGCTATCTTCGTCGTACTCCTCTTCTTCATCCAGCTCTTCCTCGACTTCAACCAAGTCCTGAAGTGTGTCTTCGAAAGCATTTTTATCAGAGAAGATTGTACCAATGGCAAATTCAATGTCGTCTGGATCCGACCAAACAGTCTCAATTTCCTTGTTGATTTTATTGCGGATGATCTGGACAGCAACCATATCCAGTGGGTCGGCCATGGCGAGAACAACTGTTCCGTCCTCCAATACATCGATTGGTACGGCACGATGGAACTGACAAACTTCCTCTGAGACTTGCAATGCAATACTGGTCGCAAAGGAAGCAATCCCCTTTAAGCTGGTTAGCTTAAGCCCGAAATCCTTATAAATATCCGCAATACCCTCAGCTTGGATTGCTCCGATGGATGGGGCTGCTTCAATTTTTTTTAATTCCATTTTGGCTTTCGTCAGCTTAGCTAGTTGTCCCTAATTTAATTGGTGGACAATTAAAAATATTTTTTAATAAAAATGTAAAGAGATGAATATTATTAGTAAGTTCCCATATCTAAATCAGCTCTCGACTCTCGGTTCAAGTTAACTCTGTATTCCTAATTGTTTCAACTTTAAATGAAGGTGCTGTCGACTCAAGCCGGCAGCATTGGCGGCTTTACTAATGTTGAGATTGCTCTGCTTTAAGAGCGCCTGAAAATAGATTTTCTCGAAATCTTCTTTCGCATCATTGTAATTGCCGACTTCCTGCTCAGAATGAGGGGACATGAATCCTCCCCCTGACAGGAGCTGCGTTGGAAGATCAGAAACGCTGATCGTATCGTCTCTGCACATGATCATCGCGTTCTCCAACACATTCACCAGTTCCCTGATATTCCCCGGCCAGTGATAGGTATTAAATATCTGCAAGGCTTTTGGTGCAATCCGGGAGACCGTTTTCCCCATGGCTTCAGATAATCTTTTCAAGTGATATTCTATGATAACAGGTAAATCTTCCCTGCGATCCCGAAGCGGTGGAATCTGGATATTAAAGACATTTAATCTGAAATAAAGGTCCTCCCGAAAACGTCCACTTTTGACCAGGGCCTCCATATTCTGATTTGAGGCAGCAACAACACGGAGGTTCAATTTTATTTCAGTAGGATTTCCAACTCTTCGAATGCTGCTTGTCTCTAACATGCGTAGCAGTTGTATCTGAAATTCAGGTGTTGTCTCAGTGATCTCATCCAGGAAAATCGTGCCATTATGAGATTCTTCAAAAACTCCGATCTTCCTCTCATTCGCTCCTGTAAACGATCCCTTCTCATGGCCAAAAAGGGTACTCTCTAGCAATGTACCAGGAATGCTCCCACAGTTGATGGGAATAAACGACCCTTCAGAATTCCGACTTTTATTGTGAATAAGTCTGGCGGCAACCTCTTTTCCAGTCCCAGATTCACCGGTCAGAAGAACGGTTGTATTGTAATCAGCTACCGTGGTGATTTTTTCAATAATGCGCTGCATTACAGCAGAATGAGCTTCAATATCCAGATAGTCAGTGTGTCGCTTCAGCTCTTTTTTTAGAGCGATATTCTCACTTCGGATCTGCTTTTCTGAAAGACCTCTGGATATTCTAATCTGAAGTTGATTTAAATCGATGATCGGCTTCGCCAGGTAATCATATGCTCCGTGTTGGATGCACTTGACAACGATATCTGTGTCTTGAATGGCGCTTACCATGATGACAATAAGTTCTGGGCTGGTTTGTTTAAATTGCTCTAAAAGTTTGAGTCCGCTGATGCGGGGCATATTGATATCCAGGACTGCCACATCAAAAATTTCTTTTTCGAAATGTTCAATTGCTATCTCAGGTGTGATCGCAGCGGTTACAGCGTAACCAAGATCACTCAAGTAATTTTCAAAAAGGTGGGTAATGTCCGGTTCATCATCAACGATAAGGATACGGGCTTTAGCTTTGGATTTTGCGCTCATAGATAGTGGTACCTGTTTAAATATTTTTTTGGGTTTGTTCTTTTATCATAGTGTTCAATATAAAGGAAAATTCACCATAGTGTAGTAATTATATGACAATTATATGCGTTTATTGATTATTAACTCAACTAGCCGCCGAGGGAGATATGCAGGTGAAAAAACCTGCTGCTTTGTCTATTCTTTAGACTTTGAAAGGAGGGGGTTGGCTGTGAGACAGGTTTCCCACCACCCTAGCCCCTTTGGATCCATGAGGTGCTCCAATGTGGTTTGACTGAGCACATGATCCAGAACAGACTGGATTGCACACCAGAAGGATCGAACTGTGCAGTGATCAAAGTGAGGACATATTTCACCGTTACCAGAATAGTGATCACAAAATCCGCCGGTGAATAACTTCCCTCCCAGAACTTCAAAAACATCGCTGAGTTTGATATCCTCGGGTTTCCGGGCCAGCATATATCCACCATCTTTACCCCTGCTGCTGGTAACGAAGCCATTGATTCTGAGAATACGAACCAGTTTTGCCGTATTCGAGGATGTGAGCTGTTCGGCCTTACTGATGCTGGAAATACTGCTTCCACCTTTTTCGGTCATGCGGCCAATGTGCAGCAGGCATCGGATGCCGTACTCTTCCTGAGCACTAATTTTCATTTAGAGTAACCCAAGTTGTAGCAATCCAGCTTCAGAAATCATATCTTTATGCCATTGGGGCTCCCAGACGACCTCAACGTCTGCAAACTCCAGCTCAGGTACCTCTTGCAGGATCTGCTGTTTGACTGAAATTGGCAACGAACCGGCGACTGGGCAATTGGGAGCGGTCAAGGTCATTTTAACATAGCCTTCCAGCTCCTCTGTTACCGTGATATCGTAAATCAGTCCAAGATCATAGATATTCACAGGAATTTCCGGGTCATAAATACCCTTTATAACTGAAACGATCTTCTCTTTAATCTCATTCAGGTCGAGTTCAGGCATTTGTTTATTCATAGAGCGTCCAAATATTATTCTGTCTTAGCGGTTTCGTTCGTCGTTTCAAGTGCATTGATAAGCGTATGCCAGGATAAAATGGCACACTTCACACGGGCAGGAAATTCCTGAACTCCGCCAAATACGGCCAATTTTCCAAGATCTTCCAAATCATTGTCGCTCAAGGGCTTACCAGTTACAAGATCGTGAAAACATTCAAAATATTTACGCGTATCCTTGATTGATTTGCCTTTAAGAAACTGGGTCATCAAGCTGGCTGATGAAGTAGAAATGGCACAACCACTGCCGATGAATGAGATATCTTCTATCATACCGTTCTCAATCTTTAGATAGAGTTCCAACTTATCTCCGCACAATGGGTTATGTCCTGTTGCGTGATGTGAGTGAGGAGTCATTTCCCTGAAGTTCCTGGGGTTCTTATTGTGATCCAGGATCACTTCCTGATATAGTTCTCTTAGTTCAGACATCAGCCCATGAGCTCCTTAACTTTTAAAATAGCGCTGCAAATTGAATCGATCTCAGCTTTGGTATTGTAAAAAGCAAGGGAGACTCTTGTTGTGGCTGGTACTTGATAACATTCCATAACAGGTTGAGTACAGTGATGGCCGGTACGAACTGCGACACCCTCCATATCCATAATGGTCCCCACATCATGGGGGTGAATGCCTTCCAATACGAAGGAGATGATACTTCCCTTGTTCCTTGCTTTCCCAATAATCCGTAATCCCTCGATCTGCTCAAACTGTTTTGTAGCATATGCGAGCAATTCTCTTTCGTAACGGTCAATGTTTTGAAGCCCCAAAGCAGAAACGTAGTTTAGCGCCGAGGATAAAGCAATGGCTCCAGAGATATTTGGCGTACCAGCCTCAAATTTATATGGAATCTCATTAAATTCAGTTTTCTCAAAACTGACATCTAATATCATATCGCCACCACCCTGGTAAGGACGCATCGATTCAAGAAAAATTTGCTTCGCATAGAGCACACCAATGCCTGTCGGTCCATAGATCTTGTGACCGGAGAAAACAAAAAAATCACAATCCAGAGCCTGCACATCAATCGGAAAGTGGGCAATAGACTGTGCTCCGTCCACCAGAACTGGGATCCCAAGATCGTGGGCTCGCTGCACCAGTGTATCAAGCTTGTTTATCGTTCCCAATGAGTTGGACATTTGTGTGATAGCGACCATTTTTACCCGCGAGTTGAGAAGCCTGGGAACCTGGGAAAAATCCAGATCACCATTCTCAAGAAGAGGGATAATGCTCAATTTAGCCTGGTGTCTTTCAGCAAGGAGTTGCCAGGGGATGATATTCGAATGATGTTCCATCTCAGAAAGGAGTATCTCATCACCAGCATTAAGCCTTGGTTCCAGATAACTACTGGCAACCAGGTTGATGGCTTCAGTTGCCCCTCTCACAAACACGATTTCCCGGGCACTTGCAGCTTGAATAAATTTTTGAACAGTTTCCCGGGCACTTTCATACAATTTTGTAGATTCACGGCTCAGGTAGTGTACACCCCGATGGATGTTTGCATAATTGTTCGAATAGAGGTCTACAATGCTGTCTATGACAGGTTGTGGCTTTTGTGTTGAGGCTGCGTTGTCAGCATAAATCAAGGGCTTTCCGTATATTTCCTTCGATAGTATTGGAAAATCCTTGCGAATTTTTTTAATATCAAACATGGAAATTTTGAGCCTCCATGAGTCTAGCCTCAATTTCTGCCTGAATATATTCCCTCAATGAATCGAGCTTGACCTCCTGTGTGATTTCAGTAGCAAAAGCACGGGTAAGCATGAGGGCGGCATCTTGTTTTGAAATGCCTCTCGACTGCAGATAAAAAAGCGCATTTTCATCCAATTCACCAATTGTGGCTCCATGAGCGCATTTTACATCATCAGCATGTATCTCGAGTTGAGGTTTTGTATCAACTCTGGCATCGCGTGAGAGGAGGAGGTTCTTGTTGGATTGTTGGGCATTGGTCTTTTGTGCATGTTCTCTTACCAATACCAAACCATTGAAAACACCCCGGGAGTGATCGTTCATGATCCCACGAAAATGCTGGTCACTCATGCAGTTAGGTTGGGCGTGATCCACGTAGGTCCTAATATCCAGATGTTGTGATTTATCACCAAGATAAATACCCCTTAGCACCACCTCAGAACCACTTCCTGCAAAATTTATCTCTGTATTTGTTCTTGTGAATCTTGATCCAAATAAGTATTGGTGATGGTTAAGGGAACCAGCGTCTGCCAGCTGGGCATAGGTATTTGAAAGATGATCCGTCTCATCAGATTCCAGACCAAGTTTGTAGATTTCAAGGGCTGCACCTTCATCGATTTGAAAATAATCCGCCGGGATGGTCAGCGCTTTTGTAGCAGTGACAGAAGCAAATTGCTGAATAATTTTTAAGCGAGAATTTGGGTTTAGATGCACCACATTAATCGGATTCGAAAGTGTGGTCTTCCCAGATTGGGTACCTAGGAACAAAAGATGCAGTGGTTTGGTGATTTCAATATTTTTTTGAAGTTCAATGAATAAACCGGTTCTGGCTAGTCCCTGGGTAATGTGTCTAAAAATATTATCGTCGGTCAGCTTGGCATTTTTAATGACTCTTTCAACCTCATCTTGTGATCCTGGCTCCAAATCCTCAAGAAGGTTGATAGCGATGCCGTCTCTGGCTAAGACTGAAATCTCATCTGATAGTGTTCGGTTGAAGTGCCCATCAATAAAGACCAGATGGTGGGCATCGGCGAATGCAGCTGTTAATTGTTCGACATCAGCAGGATTGACTTCTGCTTCTGCAGCAAAGCTTGGCTGGCGATCAAAAACACTTGAAAGGGGAGTATAACGCCATTCCTCATTTTTCCTGGTAGGGAAATTCTCAGTTCGTACTTCAGAGAGGGATCGCTGTCTGAAATCCTTTGAAAGCACAAAGTCTGAGCCCTTTCTAC
This sequence comes from Fidelibacterota bacterium, assembly GCA_021734325.1. Classification (GTDB taxonomy): domain Bacteria; phylum Fidelibacterota; class UBA8477; order UBA8477; family JABMPR01; genus JABMPR01. The sequence goes on from JAIPJF010000020.1 coordinate 8,740, forward strand.
TTTGGTCCTGGACCCAATCCTTGAAAATATTTAATGTCTCTGTCACGATCGATTCCCCGCTTAAGCCACAGTTTCAGGCTCATTTGTAAGCCAGTCATATCCGCGATCCTCAAGTTCAAGAGCTAATTCTTTTGTCCCAGACTTGATAATCTTGCCATCTGAAAGGACATGGACAAAATCAGGGACGATGTAATCAAGAAGCCTTTGGTAATGGGTGATGACCACAAAGGCATTGTCCTTCGATCGTAATTTATTCACACCCCCGGCTACAATCCTCAAGGCATCAATATCCAAGCCGGAATCTGTCTCATCCAGAATTGCCAGTTTTGGATCAAGCACTGCCATCTGGAGGATCTCATTGCGTTTCTTTTCACCCCCGGAGAAGCCCTGATTAACAGGCCGTCTCAGGAGATCCTCTTTCATCTCCACCAATTGCATCTGCTTTTTGATAAGCTGCAGAAAATCAATGGCATCGAGTTCTTCTTCCCCTCTGTGCTTGCGGATTTCATTGAGTGCTTTCTTAAGAAAGGAGGTGTTGTTGACACCTGGTATCTCAATAGGATACTGGAATGCAAGGAAAATTCCTTCCCGCGCCCTTATCTCTGGAAGCATGTCCAGGAGATCTAGTCCATTATAGCTTGCTGATCCAGATTCTACCTGATACCCGCTGCGCCCTGATAAAACATGGGCGAGAGTACTTTTCCCAGACCCATTAGGTCCCATAATAGCATGTATCTCACCTTTATTTACTTCAAGATTCAGCCCATTGAGAATCGTTTTTCCCTCTGCTGAAACATTTAGATTCTTAATCGATAACATTGACTTGCATTCTCCTAAATTCTCTAACCTACTGATCCTTCAAGACTGACTGACATCAGAGCTTGAGCTTCAACGGCAAATTCCATCGGTAATTGCTGAAATACTTCCCTGGCATATCCTGAGACAATCATCCCAACTGCATCTTCTGTTGAGATGCCTCTTTGATTGAGGTAGAAGATTTGATCCTCACTCACTTTTGAAGTGGTCGCCTCGTGTTCAACTTGAGCAGAGGGATTCTCAACCTCAAGGTAGGGGTAGGTATGGGCGCCACATTGGTCCCCAATGAGCAAGGAATCACATTGAGAGTAATTACGGGCATTTTCAGCTTTCTTGCTGATTTTGACCAGTCCCCTGTAGGCATTATTGCTTTTCCCAGCCGAAATGCCTTTGGAAACAATTAAACTTCGGGTGTCATTGCCAAGATGAATCATTTTGGTACCTGTATCGGCCTGCTGATAATTATTTGTCAGAGCTACAGAATAGAATTCACCTACAGAGTGATCGCCTTTCAAAATACAGCTGGGATATTTCCAGGTAATGGCTGAACCGGTTTCGACCTGGGTCCATGATATCTTGGAATTCTTCCCGGCGCAGATACCCCGTTTTGTGACAAAATTATAAATTCCTCCAACACCTTCTTTATTTCCAGCATACCAGTTCTGAACGGTGGAATACTTAATCTCAGCATCATCCAGGGCGATCAACTCAACAACGGCTGCATGGAGTTGGTTCTCATCACGCATTGGAGCTGTACATCCTTCCAGATAGCTGACATAACTGTCTTTGTCTGCAATGATCAGGGTACGCTCAAATTGACCCGTTTTTGAGGCATTGATCCTGAAATAGCTTGAAAGCTCCATGGGACATCTCACACCAGGTGGGATATACACGAAGCTGCCGTCACTGAATACGGCGGAATTCAATGTTGCATAAAAATTATCAGTATATGGGACCACAGTTCCTAAATATTTCTGTACCAGTTCAGGGTGATCCTTGATGGCTTCACTGATGGGACAGAAAATGATTCCCATCTCATTCAGCTTTCCTTTAAAGGTCGTCGCCACTGAGACACTGTCGATTACAGCATCAACTGCTACGCCAGCAAGCAGCTCGCGCTCTTCGAGAGGTACGCCTAATTTTTCGAATGTTGCCAGAAGTTCCGGGTCCACCTCATCAAGACTTTTCGGACCGTCTTTCTTCTTAGGGGCTGCATAATAGTAGAGATCATTAAAGTTAACTTCAGGGTAGGTCAAGTGCGGCCACTTGGGTTCACTCATTTTCAGCCAGTGTCGAAAAGCCTTTAATCGCCACTCCGTCATGAACTCCGGTTCCATTTTCTTGGCAGAGATCATGCGCACAATTTCTTCGTTCAGTCCCTTGGGGAAATCCTCCATCTCAATATCGGTGACAAACCCGTATTTGTAATCCTGGTCAGCAATCTTTTGCAGGGCTTTCTGCTCATCACTCCTGGTTTTTTTCTCTTTTTCTTCCAATGCCATTGTGCCTTTTTCTTTCTTCATTCCTGACCAAGTAAAGCATATTGTACAAAAAAGTCAAGATTAAATAAACTGCAATGCTAGTTAGAGTGAAAAAACGCACACGATCATGCCGCCGAGGTGATACATCTCTATAAAAGAAGGTCTCCCAGGCGGAATCCATTTCTATTTTGTATTCAGACGAGAACGTTTATGTTTTAAGAACCAAATGGAGCAAAGTTTGAAATGATCATAAAAGCATATAAAGGCATTCTACCAAAGATTCACCCCAAGGCCTGGATTGCAGAAAATGCAGTAATAATCGGTGATGTGGAGATCGGCGCAGGTACAAGTGTCTGGTACAATGTGGTAGTTCGAGGGGATTTGCACAAAATCAGGGTCGGAGAGAAGGTGAACATTCAGGATGGTGCCATTCTGCATGTGGAGTCAGGTAACGGACCCTGTATCGTTGGGGACAGAGTCACAATTGGGCATCAATCAATCGTACATGGCTGTGTTGTTGGGAATGATGCTCTGATAGGTATGGGGGCTACTATCCTAAGCTGGGCGGAGATTGGGGAAGGAGCTTTGGTAGCTGCTGGAGCACTGGTTAAGGAATTTGAAAAAATTCCAGCGCGAACTCTCTGGGCTGGCGTTCCTGCAAAGCAGAGATCTCTCGTTGACGATAATATGTTTGATCGCATGAGAGAGGGGTGGCAGCACTATGTTACCTTATCAGAGAATTACAGGAGAGATGATGATTCCTTATCAGATCATTGAAAAAAAATCCAGAGGTGATGTCCTTAATGATGGTGAAATACGGGATTTTATCAATGGGTATACCGATGGATCAATTCCTGATTACCAGATGTCTGCCCTCCTTATGGCTATTTTTATAAGGGGCATGAATACAGACGAAACCTTGTCATTGACCCGGTGCATGTTGGAATCTGGTGAGAGAATGGATTTTGGCGCCTTACCCGGTTTTATTGCCGACAAACATAGTACCGGAGGTGTGGGTGACAAGATTTCAATCCTCCTTGCTCCCATTATGGCAGTCCTTGGCGTTTACATCCCCATGATATCAGGTCGAGGATTGGGTCATAGTGGTGGTACTCTCGATAAACTGGAATCGATTCCAGGATTTAATGTCAATCTCAGTCTGGAAGAATGGCGCAAGCTTGTCATGGAAGAACATGTAGGCCTAATCGGTCAAACTGGTACCATCTGTCCTGCAGACAAAAAGATTTATTCCCTTCGCGATGTAACGGCCACAGTCAGATCTATTCCCCTCATTTCAGCGAGTATCATGAGTAAAAAGATTGCTGAAGGGATTCAGGGTCTGGTCCTGGATGTGAAAACGGGAAACGGTGCGTTCATGCAAAGCCTCGATGATTCTCGAACATTAGCAAAGAGTCTGGTACACATTGGTAATGGCTATGGTATCAAAACAACTGCGCTGATAACAGACATGAACCAACCCCTTGGAAAGGCTATTGGGAATTGGTTTGAAATAAGAGAATCGGTATTGGGATTGCAGGGAGATGGTCCAGAGGATGTCATGGAAATCACATATGCACTCGGGGCAGAGATCCTCCAGATGGCCAACCCTGATCTAAGCAGGGAGGAGGCAATTAAAAGGCAAAAAAAAACCATCAGTGATGGCAGTGCCTTTGAAAAACTCTTGAAAATTGTGGCCTTGCAGGGGGGGGACCCCAAAGTTTTGGAAAATATGGAAACCTATCCGAAAACCCGCTATCGTGAATCCATCAAGGCGAACCAATCTGGCTACCTTACTCACATCGATACAATGGCCATGGGCTTTGCTGGTATTCAACTCGGTGCTGGCCGACGGGTAATAAGCGACAGGATTGACTATTCAAGCGGTATGTATATACACAAGCGCCTTGGTGAAAAGGTTGATGCGGGAGCGGAAGTCCTTACTTTATACTCTAATGATGAAAATGCCTTGAAGGAGGTCAAAAAGCAATTATCAACGAGCCTTTCCTTTACCGATTCTCCAGCTGCCATTCCTCCACTTATCGTCGAAAAGATTCAATAGCAGCAAGGTAGACTATCAGGTAAAAGTTCCACAGAATCAATAATCGATCATTTTCAGGTTTGAACCACCGCTCTCATCAGCTATATGTTGCCCTGATGGAATTGATGATATTTAAAGGAATGTTTGGTAGAAAATGATTAGTACAAGTAATGTCAGTCTCACCTTCGGGGGACAGAAACTCTTCGAAGATGTTAATATAAAATTCACACCGGGTAATTGTTATGGATTGATTGGCGCAAACGGGGCCGGGAAATCTACTTTTCTGAAGTTGTTAGCTGGCGATATTGAACTGCAGAAAGGCAATATCAGTATTGGTCCTGGAGAGCGCATGTCCGTGCTGAAACAGGATCAATTCGCTTACGATGACCACACCGTCATGGAAACTGTTTTGATGGGTAATGAGGCTCTATTTAAAATTATGCAGGACAAAGATGCACTATATATGAAGCCTGATTTCTCAGATGCAGATGGGATGAAAGCTGCTGAGCTGGAAGCTGAATTTGCTGAGATGAATGGTTGGGAGGCAGAATCTGAAGTTGGTGTTTTACTGGCCGGACTTGGCCTTGATACTTCCTTCTCTGAACGCCCAATGAGTGAATTGAAAGGTTCAGAAAAAATCAAGGTACTCCTTGCTCAGGCTATCTTTGGAGAGCCAGACATCCTCTTGCTGGATGAACCAACTAACCATCTGGACATCAAAGCAAAGGATTGGCTGGAACATTTTTTACTTAATTTTAATAATACAGTGATTGTGGTCTCCCACGACAGGCATTTCCTAAACAAGGTATGTACCCAGATAGCGGATATTGATTTTGGTAAAATTACCACCTATGCAGGGAACTATGACTTTTGGCGCCAATCGAGTGAGCTTGCCCAAAATTTAAGAAATAATCAGAATAAGAAGGCGGAAGAAAAAGCCAAGGAATTAAAGGCGTTTATCGCCCGTTTCTCTGCGAATGCTTCCAAGTCAAAGCAGGCCACCTCTAGGCAGAAACAGTTGGAAAAACTTGAATTGATTGATCTCCCACCATCCACGCGAAAATATCCATATATCCATTTCGAACCAGCTCGCGAGTCGGGAAAAGATATCTTAAACGTAGAGTCTCTTAACAAAACAATTGCTGGCAAACAAATTTTAAAGGATGTCTCTTTTACTCTCAGCAAAGGTGATAAAACCATTTTCATCACTGAGAATGAGCTTGTGACAACAACCTTATTTAAGATTCTCGCCGGTGAATTGGAGCCAGATTCTGGAACGGTGAACTGGGGAATTACAACCAGCCAGGCATACTTTCCAAAAGACAACGTATCCTATTTTGAATCAGGGGAATACAATCTCATTGAATGGTTAAGACGATATTCTGAAGATCAACACGAACCTTATATCCGCGGGTTGTTGGGTCAATTACTGTTTTCAGGGGAGGATGCCTTCAAAAAGACAAACGTCCTGTCGGGAGGCGAGAGGGTCCGATGCATGTTCGCCAGAATGATGGTCTCAGGTGCCAATGTGCTCATGTTGGATGGTCCAACCAATCATTTGGATCTTGAAAGTATCACTGCTATCAATGATGCACTTGTCAGGTATAAGGGAAATATTTTATTTACATCCCATGATCATGAATTTAATCAGACGGTGGCTAACCGGGTCATTGATCTTGATGCTCGGGTATTGGATGCGACTTATATAAGTTATGATGAATATCTGGGTCTGGAATAGACTGAGCCTTAATCCTCAAGGGGTCGGAGACCACCAAATTTTTTTGGTTCAAGTACAAATAATCTGGGAACGAATTTCTCGTTTATATGAGTCGCAACAATTTCTCCTGTAAAGATCATGTGATCCCCGCTGCATAGAGAGCCGGACACACAACACTCATAATTCGCGCTTGCTTCACTAAGGAGGATACCGTCAATAACACTAGTTGCCTGAGTGGGGGTATCTAATTCAGCAAGTTTATCTATATCCTGTCCTGAATGTGATCCAAAATATTTCACCTCTGCCGCCATCGTTTCCGATGGAACGCAAATGACAAATTCATTCTGCTGCTTGATAAGTTCATAGGTATATCTCTGGAAACCAATGGACACTGCCAGCATGGGCGGATCGATGGATGTAAACATCACCCAGGAGGCAGACATTGGATTGACGATCCCGTTGGGACCCTTTACCAGAACGATATGTACTGGTTCCGGATACTTGGCGATTCTTGCATCTGAAAAAGGGACATTTTTTTGCATGAGCGCATAATAAGAATTATGATAATAAATGTCATTCACAAAAAGAATTGATCCAAAATAATGTTGAAATATTTGGAAAAAAAATGCAAATATTCATTTATTCCAGAAGAAAAATATGGTCTCTTGCATAATCCCACCTAAATTATTGTGGAATAGCAACCATTGGCTTCCACAATGGATGTGACTGCTAAAAGTATTTGATAAACTGAAAGCTCTAAAAGATAAAAGGGGATATCGTAATGGATCTAAAATTGAAACAGCAGGCTACAGCAATCACTGAACTGACATTTGATTTGCTTCGTTGCTGCGAGGCAAAAGAGAAGATGTTTGCAAAAGATCATGGTCTAAAGGTAGCAGAATTCAGATGTTTAAGAATTGTGGAAGCAGGCAAATCATATTCTGTCCAAGAGCTGGCTAGCAGCATGCATCTTTCACCCAGTCGCCTGACACGGATTATTGACGGACTATTTGCTGAGAAGCTGGTGGATCGCGTACAGAGTATTGAAGATAGGCGATTTGCAAAGATCAGCCTAACGAACAAGGGACAGACACTGGTCAGCAAGCTGAAAGAAGAATATGCAGACCTCCATGGTGAAATGTTGAAGGATATTTCAGTGGCAGATCGGGATAAAATTTATGAAGGTATTTCCCTCATGCAAAATCTCGTAAGCTCATGGTTAGATAGAAACGCTTAGTTTATTCGGACATGATTTTAAAAGTCCGGTAATCTGCCGGACTTTTTTATTTTCTGGGATGGACATTTACCATAAAAAAGGAACTAGATCGAGTATATGAACATGGAAAGATCTCATTGCTAAAACTGGCCACTCTATGCTATATAAAAGATGGAGATAAAACGCTCATGCTCCACAGGAACAAGAAGGACCAGGACATGCATCTCGGGAAGTGGAACGGATTGGGTGGCAAAGTAGAGAAGGGGGAGACGCCAGAATCCTGCGCGATACGAGAGGTCCGTGAAGAGTCTGGATTGATTGTGAATCGCCCGATATTTCGCGGGTTTATTACGTTTCCGAATTTTGACGGCATGAACGATTGGTATGTGTTTGTCTACCGTTTCGATGATTTTACAGGGGAATTGACCGAATCTTCCGAAGGAGAACTTGAGTGGATTTCAAGTAATCGAATGCCCGAGTTGCCTCTTTGGGAAGGAGATAGAATTTTTATGAAATGGTTGGATCAGGATAAAATATTTTCAGCAATTTTTAATTATGAGGCTGGAAGACTCCTTGATTGGCGTGTAACCTGGTATTAATGTACCATCTATGATGATAATTGATTTAATGGGGAAAGAGAATGTATAAGAAGAACAAAATTTTAATCCAAATAATGATCCTTTTGGGTCTTGTATCCCTAGCGTCGGCACAGATAAAATCGATCTCAGGTACCATTCGCAATGCATTGACCCTGGAACCATTACCCTATGCAAATCTGGTTATCAAAGGGACCTATCTTGGTGGAACGTCTAACGTGGATGGCTACTATTATCTCAGTGGATTGAATCATGATAGTGTGCAGGTTGTATGTACCTACATTGGGTATAATACTATTAGTAAAAAGCTTTATTTTGAAAATGAGACCCACATCGTTATCCCAATTTCCATGAATCCTCATACGCTGGGAGGTGAAGAAGTACTGGTTGAGGACACCCTTCTGGTAATTCCCGAAATACGTATCGCGACTCAAATTCCCGGACCTGAGATGCCCAAAAATATGGAATTGAAAAGTAGCGAGGTTTTAGAGGACGCCGGATACTCCTATGAATTGTCAGCACCTATCCGATGGTTGCACCCTACAGGTGAGTTCACCCGGTATATTCTGGATGGCGTACCCGTAGAAAACAGTCGACATCTATATAATGTCTATCCAACGTTTAATCTGGATGCCGTTAAGCATATCGAAAATCATCCCGCAGGAAATATCAAACAGACCAGCACTGACCAGGTAAATGCCACTGAGTTGATTTACAAAGAGGGAAATCGGTCTGAGACAGATGTACGAGCAATTCTGGGATTGGTTGAAAGTGGTTTGACGACCTCCGGACCTCATGCAGGTGGTGGCTCCTGGTATTTCTCAGCCCGCAGGGTTGATTTTGATGCCCTTTATTCACTGAATACTGCACAGGCTGATAGTGTATACCGGCAGTTTGCACCGGATTACTATTTCTATGATTTAAATGGGAAGGTCACTTTCGATGTGAGTGACGATACGAAAATATCAGGAAATATGTATCTGACGTTCGATAAATTGCACTGGCTGGGTGATAATGGGCGAAGTGCACACTCCAGCTGGTACAATGGATTTATATCAAGTCGGATTCAACACCGTTTTACCCCTAGACTTTTATCCCAAACAAATTTGTACCGAAAGACCTATCACAGTTTTTTACGAGCTGCTAATATCCCTGAGGGCAGATCCACGAATCTGGATGGTGATTTTATTAACTCACTGACTACTTTTGGGCTATCATCACAGGCGGATTATTTCCTTGGTGGTAACAATATGGTTTCCTTCGGACTAAGTACAGAGAGGCTGCAGTCTGAGTTGGTGTTCGTAGACTCTAGCAAGTCAGGTGAGAAAAATGGGTGGATAATAAAGGCAAAAGGTGGGTATCGTTACACCCTGCCGTATAATTTAGCTGCAGATATTGGTCTTCAGTACATCCTCTCGACCTTTGCGGATAAGTCCGTTTTAAACCCAAGTTTTTTAATTAATTGGGAACCTTCAAACATTTATAGGCTGTATTTCTCCATGGTTCAATCAAGCCCTCTAATCCTGGAAACGTCCATGTCAAACACACTGACTCAGCCACTGTTTGATATTCTGGTACCAATTGATACTTCAGCAGGATCGCCAATACCTGAAATACTTAACATTAGTGTGGGTGGAAGTATGATGCCCATCATTGGCTACGATTTGAGCGCAGAAATATTCTCTGATATTTTAAGTACTCCTATCCTGATGGACAGTAGTTGGCAAGGCGATTTCAGTCGTCAAGAAAAATGGCTAATGGCATATGATAAGGGACGGGTAAGTGGTCTCAAGTTCGCGTTTGAGAAACGTAGCTCTGGAATCAGAAGTCTGCTACAGTACCGGTTCAGCCGGGCGAAATATACAGATATACAGGGGACAGAGGCTCTGATGCCGGGTCACAGGGAACATGAATTTTATTTCATCCTGGATGGTGATTACGAAGAAAAAATGGGGTACAGGCTCGATTTTACCCTGGCTTCCGGAAAGCGGTATCTCTCCAATGATGTAAGTTGGGACTGGTCATCGCCCTATCACAGGATCGATGTATCATTTTATCGGGATATCAGTTGGGGTGGTGTTGGTGGTCAGGCGAGTATAAGACTCATCAATCTGACAAATAATTCCATTTCAGAGCAGGAGTATGGTGATTCCAGTTGGGTAGTCAATAGTTTACAAGACAGAGCCTTTGTCCTGTTGCCATTCACCCCGACTTTAAATGTTGAATTTTCCTTCTAGGGAAGTACAATAAACTTCCAATGTACAATTATCGTTCGGTTTAAATGGAATAGATGATCATTGTTTATGTATTTATTAATAGATAATTAATCAACAAGCGAAAATATGACCAGTACTGGAGGGGGGCTGGATATATTTAGAAATTCTTATCGGTATATAGTACAATTCAAGCAGAATATTTGATGTCTCAATTTATCCGAATCTGCAAGCCTGCCGTGCAGGCTCGCGGACAGACCTGCCTGCGCGAAGCCGGAGTTTCGCTTCGGCATATGCAGGAGACCTCGTGCATACTTCGCCCCCGACATAAACTCGGGATTTGCAGCAAGCTCAGTAACCATGCACGGGGATGAATGAAAATGAATACCGCTACCAGGATCTGTTTCCCGGCGGGTTGATTAGAGCGGAACCCATGGGGAGCTCCATTTGCGAAGAACCTTGGTGAAAATGGATTAATGAAGAGCAGTTACAAAACCATAATAGGACTAGCCCGGTAGTTTTTCCGGCGTCATCAGCAGGTCTTCCATGAGTTTAAGTTCATCGATACCTGAGATGATAATCGCGGGATCGGTTTTAAAAAACTTACGATCCAGTTTCCCAGCATATTCAATATTTTTCAGTATGTACTTGATCGTATTCGTTCGGGCGAGTTTTTTGTTGTCCGAGCGGATAATCGTCCATGGGGCAATAGTACGATTCGTTTCTGAGATCATCTGAAATTTTTTCACCGAATATTGATCCCATAAGTTTTGAGCCTCCATGTCAACAGGCGATATTTTGTATTGCTTCAAGGGATCAGTTTTTCTGCCTTTAAATCGAGCAAGTTGCACGTCCTTTGACACCGAGAAATAAAACTTATAAAGCTTAATCCTATCCTTAACCAGCATCTGTTCAAAAAGGGGCACATCCTTAAGAAAGCGTTTGTTCTGTTCGTCCGTACAGAATCCCATGATCGGCTCAACCATGGCACGATTATACCAGCTTCTATCAAACAGGACCATTTCTCCCTCAGTTGGAAGATGTTGTATATAACGTTGGAAATACCATTGATTGCGCTCTCTGTCACTGGGTTTCTCAAGGGCAACGACCCTGGCACCACGAGGATTAAGGTACTCGGTGATCCGTTTTATGGTACCACCTTTTCCCGCTGCATCACGCCCCTCAAAGATCATAAGTATTTTAAGACCATGTTTCTTTACATGATTCTGAAGTTTGAGTAATTCGATTTGGAGACGTTTTAGTTCGATCTCATAATCCAGGGTTTTTTTCTCGACGTATATGGCGACGCGACCTTTTGAATCTGTTGCGGTCAAATTCTTTAGAGCTGTTCCCTCGTGCAGATCTCTACCCTTTATCTTTTTATTTTTAGTCTTTGAAAGTGAGGGCTTTTTTTTTGTGGAGGCTTTTCCATGATTCACTTCTGATTTATTAACAGCAGATTCCACAAGTGAATTTTTGGATACAGGTTTTTTCTCCATAGTTCTATTCCTTGTTATTAGCCAATAAATCGACCGTGCTTACGAAGCTGTCGCTTCATCAACCTTAACTCGCGATCGCCACTGATGACAACATCATTATTCAACTCGAAATTCAGGGACCTACGACGTCCAATATATTTTACTGAGTTAAGTATTAATTTCATCGTCTCTATCCGGGCCAAGTGTTTGCTGTCAGACCGGATGATAAACCAGGGAGCTTCTTTGGAATTCGTTTTTTGAAGTAATTTGAATTTTTTTTCCGTGAATTCATCCCAGAGCTCTTGTGCCTGTAAATCCACCTCACTCAGCTTCCACTGTCGCAAGGGATCATTTTTCCGCCGTTCAAATCTGCGATTCTGCTCCTCTTTTGATACGGAGAAATAGATTTTGAGTAATATTGTTTTGCCATCGCTAATAAAATTATGTTCAAAAGAATTAACGGATTTCAAAAACTCCTGGTATTGTTTGTTCGTGCAAAATCCCATAACAGGTTCAACCAAAGCCCTGTTATACCAGCTTCTATCGAATATGACTATTTCGCCATCAGCTGGAAATCTTTCGATATACCGCTTCATGTGGAGCTCAGTCTGTTGACGGTTCGATGGTTTCCCCGGCACTTCCACCCGGTAACGTTTCTCGTTCATATAGCGCGTAATGCGACGAATGGTCCCACCCTTGCCGGAAGCATCACGTCCATCAAATAGAATAATGACTTTTTTCCCAAGGCGCTCAATGTGTTGCTGTAGTTTAATAAGCTCAGCCTGGTAGGGTTTTAACTCTTCATTCTGCTGATATTTATCAAGCGCTGCATTGACAATACGTTGTTTTTGTTTCTTCTTTAACGCATCCCGAATCTCTTCAATTCCCGCTCTTCCAGCAGATGAATCCATCTGCCTCTCAACCATGTCGAGAACAGATTTAATTGTATCATGGGCCTTTGAATCTGATATGCCTGCTTGATGTTGATCTAAATCTTTATCGTCTGGGGCCATTTGAATACTCTGCTTCTAGGACAAACATTCGCTTAAGTCTAATTAATTGGGAACGATTATCGTAAATATTAAGCGTTATAAAAGCTAAATACTACCTAATTGAACTCGTCAAAAATAATTTTGTATGTAACGTAGGAAATATTCTTTGCTTCTACACCAGCAGGCACCTTGACCTCCACCTTGAATGTGGAACCTTCACCAGGGGAGAGAGAGCTCTCACTTACAACACCCGAATAGAAGGAATATGATTCGCCAGAGACAAACGACGAATCCTGAGCAATGATATTTGTCCGCTTATCGTGAAGGCGAAAACTGACCCTCACAAAGTCTGCCCGTCTGAGGCCCTTGTTTTTTACTTTACCAATGAAAATTCGACTATCAGTGTGTCGCTGATCCTCAAAATCACCATCCAGCACGATATCAGCGTGAAGATTGTCAAAAGGTTTCAGTTCCTTAATGTTTTCCTGGTTCAGTGAAAGGGTGCCAATATTTGTTTGGACAGTAATTTTATCAATATCCTCGGATATTATCTTACCCTGAACAACAGTCCCATTTTTCAAGGTGATTTCACTTATCTTCTCCGGAAAATTGACCAGACGTTTGATCTCTTTTCGTATACGTGGAGCACTTAGATCATCATACTCTCGCAATTGCTCCCGCATGTGGTCCATTTCATTCTGAATCTGTCGAACTTCTTCGCGTAATTCCTGCACAAGCTTATCGCTGTCATCGACTCGAAGTTCTGGTTCAAAAAATTCACGCTTTTCAGCTGGAGTGTTCTGTTTAGGTGCAGTCCCCTGACTTAGTCCCAAAAAAGGTACCAGTATGCCCAAGAGAACAGCAATAATATGAACTCGAAATTTTAAGATAGTCATTACTCACGCTCCCATGATGCCTGGGTTGACCTGGCTACATGCTGCAATTTCTTGGTAAGATCTTCTCTTTCGATATTCTTTACCAAATCACGAATATCAGTATAGAAAATAAAATTGTCAGGATTGTTTAGAACCTCTATCAGCTGATCAGCAATTTCAGGATCCTTAAATTTTGAAAGCGATACAATAGCCCTTTTTCTGAATCTGCTCGGCATTTGATCATCGCCTGCGATCTTAAGCATGGCAATCTTTAACTCAGGATCATCAAAATTTCCAAGAGCTCCAGTGATCGCATCTACCATGGTGTAGTAAGTGTCTTGCTCATCATGGAGGGCATCGATCAAACTGGCTATGAGGCGGGCGTCCTTCATCTCATCGACGATGGATATGGCATAAGTTTTGACCTGATCCTGTGTCGCAGGGTTATTCAGCATCTCAGCCAGCAGTCGGGCAACAGCGGGATCGTTTTTTGTAGCCAGGATTTCGATAGCCATATTACGTATGCCCATATCAATTTTTGGGTTGCTAGCAATGGACATGAGAACTGGAACGATCCGGGCATCATCCATTTTTCCTAGAGTCAGAGTCAGATTCTCCAGAAATGAGGCATAGTCTTCCTGAGCATCTGCATAGAGTTTCAGGATCACCGCTACGGATCGGGCATCAACCTGATCCTCTATGACGGCAAACATTTCATCCCGAAGTGCAACATAGTTGGCCCGGCTGGCAGACATGGCCTGGAGAATGGTGCTTGTATTCTCAGGGTCTTTGGTTTTGCTCAGAGCCTGCAAACCAGTCTTAAAAAGGTCGTAATCAAGGTCTTTGCCATCTTTCAAGGAATTGCGTACTGCCTGCAAACCTATGGGGTCATTGGATTCGATTACTTTTTCAAGCGCGAGTTGACGGACCTCCGCCGGAACTGTAGGATCCCGATAATAGGAAATCAAATTGTTCAGGGCTTTCTTTTTGCCATCGCGATAATCGTTGTAACTTTTCTTGACAGTATCCTGAGTCACTGCACCTGAAGAACCGCATCCAATAAGCAGGAATAGAAAAATCCCTGTACTCAGAATCAAAACACCTTGTTTCAATAATTGCTTCATGTTGAAGTCCATCAATTTTGAGTTCAATTAAGTCGTAATCATATTTCAAATCAGTTTATCGATAATTCAGCTTGAAGTCAAGGTAATTCCCTTTGTTCCAATTGCTTAACAGGCCATTGTTTAAGTGATAGATTCAGTCCATCAAAATAGCCGTAGGAAAAATATTTTATAAAATCCCCGATGGTGAGGAAACAATTTTTCCCGAACATTTTTAGTTTGGGAAAATGGATATGACCCGTAATCATATAGTCAACACCTTCAGCGAATTTATCTTCAGCAAGCGCATAATTCTTCCGGATTTCGTTCAGTAGATATTCGGGGGTTTCACCAGAATACGTCTTGCGGCTATGTCTGGAAGCCTTTCTCGCCAGCCAATGTCCAATATTTGGATGAACAAGCCATTTGAAAAACCAGATAAAAAATGGATGACGAATAACAGCTTTCAGGCGTTGATAACCAACATCTGTTGCATCGAGACCATCCCCGTGGTGGAAATAAATCCTTTTCCCTCCAAATTCTATTATCTGATCATGGAGATAGGTTTTAACGCCTACGGCATGCTTCATGAAATCACCCAGCCAGTAATCGTGATTGCCAGCAAAATAATGAATGTTGATGCCGGCCTCTGCAAGTTCATGCATTTTCGAATACACATCGAAATAGCTTTGAGTGACAACAGAGCCATATTCAAAGTAAAAGTCGAACCAGTCTCCTACGATAAAGAGGGTCGCCCCTTCTTCCTTGATCTGATCCAGGAGTTTAAATAACTCACGACGTCTTTCCCGCTCGACGTCATCGACTTGAAATCGCAGGTGAATATCTGATAAAAAATATGCTTTTTCGGTCATGAATTCAAAATAACCGCGATCAGGACTTCTGAAATGCCAAATATGAAATAGGAGAGGAAATAGGTATATTAATAGGTTAGCCCTTTTTACTTAACATTTTGAGCGTTTGACAAGTCTCACACCAAGACTTATCTTGACTGGAATTATTGGAACTTGAGGATGCAATTGGCATTATTATATTTATGAAATTAAAAAACACAATTACCCGCACCATTCTTTTTTCCCTCTGCCTGCTCTTTCTGTATCCAGGACAGCTCGAGGCAAAATTCGGGAAGAACAAGGTTCAATACAAGGGCATGGAATGGTCCTATATTCAAACCACACATTTTGATATCTATTTTTATGAAGGAGGAGAGTCCATTGCCTACTATGCCGCTGATGTGGCCGAAAAATCCTATAATCAGATATCTTATCAACTGGACTGGCGTTTAAGTAAAAGAATTTCCATCCTGGTATACAATTCACACAATGATTTCCAACAGACCAACGTGACCCTTGGATATCTGCAGGAGGGGATCGGAGGGTTTACCGAGCTATTTAAAAACAGGATCGTGCTCCCCTTTGAGGGCAGCTATGAGCAATTCAGACATGTGATTCATCATGAGATGACCCATGCGATTGTGAACGATCTTATTTTCGGTGGAAATGTCCAATCCATCGTTTCTGGAAAAATGCGCGTGGATATTCCCCTCTGGTTGGCTGAAGGCTATGCTGAGTACTCTTCTCTGGATTGGGATTCGCGTGCCGACATGATCATACGCGATGCCGCCATCAATGGCAATCTACCGCCTGTTCGCTATCTGAATTACTATATGGCATACAAAGGGGGGCAGAGTGTCGTCAGGTATATCGGCGAAACCTTTGGTGTGGAACGAATTGGTGAGATTTTCCATGAAACCCGTCATTTCAAGGATGTCCCCAAAGCCATTGAGCATACTCTCCGTCTTGATTTAGAGACCTTAACCGAAAAGTGGCACTTTGCAGTTCGCAAAGATTATTGGCCTGATATCGAAGGTCGTAGCAATCTAGATGATGTCGGGCACCGTCTGACTGATCATAGTAAACTCCGTAATTATTTTAATGTCAGTCCAGCAGTATCGCCCAATGGTGGCAAGGTCGCCTTTCTGTCTGACCGATCTGGATATGCTGACATTTATGTCATGTCTGCTGACGATGGTCAGCAGCTGAATAAAATTATTTCAGGTCAGCGAACAGCTGAACTGGAGGAGCTAAAGTGGTTAAGTCCGGGCCTGTCCTGGGCGCCGGATAGCAGGCACCTGGTATTTGCCGCCAAATCTGGTGATGAAGATGCTCTCTTTTTTTATGACACGGAAACAGATACCAAACATAGTCGCAAACTTGATCTGGACGGGATATTCACTGCATCCTGGTCGCCAGACGGAAAGTTTGTAGCTTTTTCCGGACTCAAGAACGGGGCAAGCGATCTCTTTGTTTATTCCATAGAGACCAAAGAACTTTCCCAGATAACAGATGATCTGTTCTCAGATACTCGGCCAGCCTGGTCACCAGATGGAACCGAATTGGCCTTTGTCTCAGATCGTGGGGGATATTTATTGACAGGAAACATCCATCAAGGTTCACCACAAGCTCGCGAAATTCTGCAAGATCATGATTTTCATTCCACAGATATCTACACAATAAACCTGAATTCAAGGCAGATTAAACGATTGACCGATAGCCCGGGAAGTGAGGATTCTCCCAGCTATGCCAATACAGTTCCTAAAATTGCATATACATCGGATCGGACTGGGATCTGGAATATTTATTTTCAGGATCTTGAGACTGGGCAGGAATCTCCACTGACTGACATTATGACGGGCATTTTTCAGGTTAGTTGGAGCAAGGATGATTCACGATTGGTTTTTGCCGGTTATGAAAAAAGCGGTTGGGATATATTTACCATGAACAACCCGCTACAGAGAGAATTGCTGAATAACCCACCAACCTTGTCAAATTATCTTGAGAGAAAGAATCTTCAGCTGGATCTGACCTATTCGGACAGCTTGCCGGAGCCGGAAAAAATGTTGAAGAGTCCATATGAAACCCATGTTTTTGCCTATGGGAATCGTCGCTTCAACGAAGCGGATGTTTCTGCGCCCACTGAACCAATCGTAACTGATGGCAGGGATAGTACGGGAGACTTTGAGGTAAATAAATATAAAACCCAGTTCACGGTTGACCTGGTTGATGCCCAGGCCGGTTACAGCAATTTTTTCGGGGTTCAGGGGAATGCACTCATGATCTTTTCAGATATCATGGGGAATCATCGCATTCAATTCGGTTTTGAGCTATACAAGGATCTGGAAAGCTCGGATCTGATTCTTGGTTATGATTATCTGCCGAATCGAACGAACTATCATCTGCTGGTATTCAATTTTCCAGATCAGTATGTAAGTTATGGTTACAGCTCTTTGAATTTCTGGAATTTCAGGAAATATGGTTCAGCCTTTGGACTGGATTACCCGTTTTCAAAATACAGTCGTCTTGAAGCCTCTGTAAATTGGTTAAATATTTATCAGGAATTATCCAGGATATCGTATTATACAGATGTACCGACCCAACATTTCTCAACAAATTCCACCTATATCCTGCCAGAACTGAAATTAAGTTTTGATAATGTACTTTACGGAAGTCTTTATCCTGTCGATGGATGGCGAACTGAATTGGGTGTTAGATTTTCACCCTATCTGGAGAATTCAGGGCGCCAGTTTGTCACATTACGTACTGACCTCCGTCGCTATTATAAATTCACAAATGAATACTCAATCGCATTAAGATTGTCTGCAGGATCGAGCATGGGAAGAACTCCTGAGAATTTTATGGCCGGTGGAATCGAGAATTGGTTGAACTACAAGCTTGATGGAAACTACATCGACTATCTGGCGGACTACGAGGACCTTTACTTCTCCGAATATGTGCTACCCGTTCGAGGAGCACCCTATTTCAGCCATGTGGGTAATCATTATGTGGCCTATAATGCTGAATTCAGGTTTCCATTTATTGAGTATCTCTCTTTGAAATGGCCTGTCAATCTGGTGCTGGGAAATGTTCGTGGTGAAGTCTTTAGCGATTGGGTGAAGACCTGGGATCAAAGTCAGATTGAGGGAAGAGGACTTTCAAATATCCTATTCACCAATCAGGATAACGCATATTGGGGGACTGGATTCGGTATGCGAATGAATCTTGGCATTTTTGTTTTGAGATATGACATGGCATTCGATATGTCACAAGCTCTTAGCCTGGATAATCGACAAAATATTTGGTCGTTGGGTCTCGATTTTTAATGTTGTCCCTGATCCAGACTCTGGGAAAAAAGACCCTTGGGTTGGTCGCCAATATCGGCGAAATCTTTATTCTGGTCGGAAAAACAATCAGGTATATCAGATATTTTCATCAGGATCGTATCCTGTATAATGAACAGTTGTACCGCCTTGGCGTAAAAGCCATCCCTCTGGTAGCGATTATCGCAGTGTTTGCTGGCGCTGTTGCGGGCTGGCAGGGTGCATACCAGCTTGAAGATACCTTACCACCTCGCTTTTTTGGGCAGATTGTGGCTATCGGTATCTTGTCTGAAATGGGACCTGTTCTTACTGCCCTGGTTCTGGCAGGCAGGAATGGTTCATCGATCGGTGCTGAAATCGCCACCATGAAGGTCACCGAACAGATTGATGCATTGGAGGTTATGGCGATTAATCCCATTCGCCATCTGGTGACCCCCCGTGTCGTTGCCATGGTTATTATGCTACCACTACTTGTTGTTGTTGCAGATATCATTGCACTATTCACTGCCGCAATCATCGGAGATCTTTTTTTTAATATCAGCGTACGCATGTTTTTTAATTCCTTCCAATCGGTTTTTGTATTTTCTGAAGACGTTTTACCCAGTATCATGAAGGCTTTAAGTTTCGGGATTTCTATTGGTTTGATCAGCTGTTGGGTTGGGTTAAAGGCAACCAGAGGTGCCAGTGGTGTGGGTCGGGCTGCCATACAGGCATTTGTGTTCTCGGCAACGATCATTTTGATTAACGACTATATTGTTGCAACCCTCGTTTTTTAAAGAAAGTCAATCATAAAAGTCTATGGCAAAAAGTAAGACAGTCTATGTCTGTGATGAATGTGGTGCTGAACACCCGAAATGGGTTGGTCGCTGTGGAACCTGTGGCGCCTGGGAGACAGTTAAAGCTTTCAAACATTCACCCTTGAAAGCTGGAAAAGGGTCTTCATCAGTGTTAAAGCCACTCAATCAGATCGTAAGGCACGGGGACAACAGAATCCCTTCTACTCAGAGTGAATTCGATGCAGTCCTTGGTGGAGGACTGGTCAGAGGAAGCATCATTCTATTTGGTGGACAACCGGGTATTGGAAAATCAACTCTATTATTGCAGATATCGGGACTTATGGCAACTGCGGGACACAAGATACTTTATTTTTCTGGAGAGGAGAGTGGCGAGCAACTCGCCATGCGGGCAGACAGATTGGATGTAGGATCAGAAAATCTGATGTTCGCGAATGAATCCATCGTGGAAAGCATGACTCGATCCATAGAAGAGCAAAGACCTGTTGTGACCATCGTTGATTCAATCCAGACTACTTATTCCGAGAATGGAGAAAACTTGCCGGGGAGCATTACCCAGGTTCGTGATAGTGCGGCTCAACTCCTCCGGGTAGCCAAGGAATTAAACGTGTGCATCATACTCGTGGGACACATCACAAAAGATGGCTATCTGGCTGGTCCAAAGATGTTGGAACACCTGGTTGATACTGTGCTCTACCTCGAGGGAGACAGGCAATCTCAAGTGCGTCTTCTGCGGGCAGCTAAAAATCGATTTGGATCGACCAGTGAACTGGGCGTGTATGAGATGTTGCGGCAAGGCCTGATTCCTGTTGAGAATCCAGCAAAATTATTTTTATCCCAACGTCACAGCGATGTGAGTGGGACTGTTGTGGTCACCAGCCAGGAGGGAAGTCGGACCTTCTTTCTCGAAGTTCAGGCACTGGTTGGTGGTGCTTCCTATGGTAACCCCCAAAGAAATGTTACAGGATTCGATCTGCGACGTCTGCAGATGTTACTCGCCGTTCTGGAACGTCGCATTGGATTCCAGCTTGGCACTCAGGATGTATTCATTAACGTTGTCAGTGGATTAAAGATCGCTGAGCCGGCTGCTGACCTGGGTGTTGCCATTGCCATCATCTCAAGTTTGAAAAATCAGGTGGTGGATGCGGGTGCTCTCATCATTGGTGAAATTGGACTTGGTGGCGAGGTTAGAAATGTTGGCATGATCAGACAACGGGTTGAGGAGGCCAAGAAGCTTGGATTTAGCCATGTCATCTTGCCCCAGGGAGATCACAAAAACCTAAAGGATATTGGACTTGATATTTCTCCTGTTCGAAGCGTTTCAGAAGCAGTTGATATCGTTTTCTAGATCAGCAATAATTTTTTTCAATATCTTCATGGACAAAGATCAGGCAGCATGTTTCACAGATAGGTCCAACTTTTGCTATCTACTTCAAACGCTTAACAATATTGACCATTAGGGTCTCAGAAATTAAATGCATTTAGAATCCTTAAAATCTTGTTCCAGCACAAAAGCCCGGGCCGGGAAGCTACGTACGGATCATGGGGATATCGAGACCCCCGTATTCATGCCTGTAGGAACTGCTGGATCGGTAAAAGCCCTCTCACCTGAAGATCTGATGCAAACGGGGAGTCAAATCATCCTTGGGAATACTTATCATCTATTGCTCAGGCCTGGAATGGAAGTCATCCACTCTGCTGGTGGTCTTCACAAATTCATGAGCTGGAAATATCCTGTTCTCACCGATAGCGGAGGGTATCAAGTATTCTCCTTGGAGCGGATGAACAAGATCAGTGAAGAGGGGGTGATTTTTCAATCCCGGATTGATGGTTCGAAGCACGAACTCAGTCCCGAAATCAGTATGGATATTCAGAGAAGTCTGGGATCGGATATTGTGATGGCGTTTGATGAGTGTACTGCTTATCCGGCCAGTAAAGAAACTGCTCAAAAATCAATGGATCTGACTCACAGGTGGGAAAGACGAAGTCTGAAATATTTTCGTGAAACAGAGCCCCTCTATGGTCACGATCAGCGATTATTCGGAATTGTGCAGGGGAGTGTGTATCCTGATTTAAGGAAGGATAGTGCCAAATGCCTGGTTGATATGGGATTTGACGGCTATGCAATAGGTGGGCTCAGTGTTGGTGAACCCAAAGAGGATATGTATGCCATGACAGATGTGGTAACAGACCTGCTTCCAGAGGATCAGCCACGTTATCTCATGGGAGTTGGCAAGCCTGAGGATCTGGTGCGGGCAGTGGCGCTGGGTGTAGATATGTTCGATTGTGTCCTACCAACACGTAATGCCAGGCATGGGATTCTCTTCACCTGGGATGGACCCATCGCGGTCAAAGCGGCCAGAGAAAAAGAAGTGCATGAACCTGTGGATAAATATTGTGAATGTTATACCTGTAAAAATTTCATGCGCTCCTACTTGAGACATTTGTTCAAGGCCAATGAGCTCCTTGTGTACCGACTGGCAAGCATTCATAATGTACATTTCTACCATTCACTCATGGCCGCCATGCGCAGCTCCATTCTGGAAGACAGTTTTTCACAATTTCAAGTTGATTTCTTTAATCGATATGATATCAAGCGTGCCGGTGAATAGGATGAAGATGCCTCTTACTCAAGGGTTGATTGAAGCGAAATTTCTGGCACGTCCAAATCGATTTTTATCGCAAGTTGAGATTAATGGAGAGGTCCATGATGCCCATGTCCCTGATCCGGGGCGATTGAAGGAGCTGCTGTTTCCCGGTGCCAGGGTTCTGGTCGAACCAAAATCGGGACCGGAAAGAAAGACCCGGTTTGCCACTGTGATGGTTTATGCCGGGGATGAGCTGGTCTCCATAAATTCCCAATTACCCAATCGGTTTGTACGATATTGTCTTGATAGAGAGCTCATTCCCGAGTTTTCCGGTTGGAGTGTAAAAAAACAGGAGTTTACTTTAGGTGCATCCCGCTTTGATTTTCTTTTGGGAAAGGATGATCGGGAGAAATTACTGGAAGTTAAATCGGCAAGTTTGGTTGAGCAGCATATTGCTCGTTTTCCCGATGCTGTTACTGCTCGGGGGACGAAGCACATCGAACATCTTGTGGACTCGATGACAGATAAGCGATCAGCCGCCGTCTTGTTTATTGTCCAACGATCTGATGCAGGTTCTTTTGAGCCTCATTGGGAGAGAGATCCAAAATTTTCCCAGGCCCTGACAACAGCTGTTGCTCAAGGTCTGGAATTATTTGTCTACACCACACTTATACAAAGAGATGGGATGAGTTTGATGTCGCGAATACCCTATGACCTGGAAAAGCATGGCTAAACTGAAACATACAATCGTTCCCCTTTTTGTGCTCTTGCTTGTCTGGACTTGTGCAAGTGAACGACCGATCACCGGTGGTCCTGTGGATCTAATCCCGCCTCAGGTCGTTTTCAGTACACCAGTAAATGAAACTGTGAATACATCGCGAAAGACAGATATCTACATCAAGTTCAATGAACAGATGAAGCAATCTACGGTAAAATCTGCGCTGCAAATTTGGCCAAGCCCACCAGGCGAATACGAGATAAAAACAGGATGGACCTGGGTGAGGGTAACATTCGAAAAACCTTTATCAGAAAATGAGACCTACCTCTTAACTCTGGATAAATCGGCTCAAGATTTGAGGGGAAATGAGCTGGAATCAACTTATGTACTGGCCTTCAGTACTGGTGACAGTCTCAATGCCGGTCACATAAGTGGTCTGATATATGGAGACAAGAGTATCTCCAAGAATGGAGATTTACTCCTTTATCGGAAATTCGATCTCCCCCTGTCCGAATTAAGATCACAGGTGGCGGATTATGTCTTTCAACCAGATGATCAGGGAAATTTTGAATTATCCTACCTGGCTGAACAATCTTACTTGCTTTTTTATCATTGGGACCGGAATCGAAACAAGCGGATTGATGGGGATGATTATTTTGGCAGGCCAATGCTGGCAAGTGTCCAGGCCCGATCTGACAGCAGTGGCGCCCTGCATAAGATTTGGCCTCAATTGATGCCAATGGAAAAAGTAAGGCTGCTTGGTGTGAGTGAACTTGGCGAGAATTTTGTCCAAATCAGGACCAATCGACCATGGAATTTGGAAGATATTGATGGATTTTCTTTGTTTGCCAATGACCAAAATATTCCAGTACTGGGTACAAGTCGGGTTGAAGCGGATGCATTCGCTTTGCAGATAAATCTTGCATCATCCATTGAGGATGGTTCGCAGGTCTGGATCTATAATTTTTTAGATACCAGTGGATACCGATTGTCATCTGATACATTAATGTTCAAGAGAGCGAAAGACCTGGATACACTATCTTTACTTCCCTTTAATGTTGAATGGAATAATGTACAGGGTAACAATCTGCCATCGGATTCAAACTCTATTCTTATTAGAGCCAAGCTTCCTTTCTCATTTAAAGCAGATTCCGCATTCCATCTATCCGATGTCAAGGTGGACTCCATTCCAATCCAGGGCTCATTGAGGGAACGTTCATCTACAACATGGGAGTTCCTTGCCAAAGATGTGCTTAAGGATGGAATAAAGTATAAATGGCAGATTGAGACCAAGTATCTTGAAGCTCCATTGAATGGCTCCAAGCTGGATTCGATAGTAGGAGGGAGCTTAGCTCTTGTCAGTAGGGATTCATTGGGGGGAATTCGATTGATGCAAATGAGTATCAGAACGCTTGAATGTCGTCTCCTTTCAAAAGATCTGCAATTAAATTTTCGACTTCAACCAAATACTGCATATGAAATCTCAAATCTACCGGCTCAAAATTATACGCTGGTTGCCTTTCTGGATTCTGATGGGAATGGGAGATATAGTAGCGGTGGTATGGGGTTGGCTGAGGGGGCGGAACCTTTTTGGATTTATCCAGATGTGATCAAGGTTAGGGCACGCTGGGAAACTGATCTGGGACTCTGGAGATACCGGGAATGATCAGAATAACAATATCTGTGTAATCGGAGCTATAAGAATGACTCAATTTCATAAATATGTGGCTGTGGGAAATGATTTCATCATTTTCAACTGCTGGGACTCGTATTTTGAACTGGATCCTGCTCAACTCAGATCACTCTGTGATCGTCGTTTCGGTATTGGAGCCGATGGTGTTATGCTGCTTGGAAATGCCAAGGATCACGATTTTCGGATGCATTATTATAACGCTGACGGCTCAAGGGGTGAAATGTGTGGGAATGGGGCAAGAGCACTTACGAAATATGCATTCACACTCGGAAATATTCCATCCAGCGGTACATTTTTAGCAGATGATGGTCCACATGAATATCATATCAAAGATGACCAAATAGAAGTTGAAATACTTGTGGACGATGTGTTGAAGGAATGGGACTTGCCCCTCCCAGGTTCAGCATGCATCAATACTGGTGTTCCTCATCTGATCACCGTAGTTGAAAGTGTTGATACTGTTGAATTGGATGCCTTGGGAAGGGAAATGAATTCTCATGCCGCTCATCCAGAGGGAACCAATCTGAATGTGATCGAACGCGTCCGCGATAAGATTCTGGTACGGACCTGGGAACGGGGGGTCAATATGGAAACCCTGGCATGTGGAACAGGCGCTACTGCTGCGAGTATCTTCGCTAATCAAAGATGGGGAAAATCCTGGCCGATCATTTTGTCTTTCAAGGGTGGTGATCTGAGGGTAGATTTTCGGAACGATCGGTATTGGCTTAGCGGTAATGCTGAATTAGTTTTTATCGGTCAAATCACGTTATCAAAAATTCATAGCGAGTAAGAGAGTCGAGGTAAAGATGTCATTTTTTGCGGTCATAATGGCTGGAGGTGTCGGTAAACGATTTTGGCCACAGAGTCGGCGGGCCACACCGAAACAGTTATTAAGCATTGCCGGTAGAGAAAGCATGCTCAGGATGACAGTCGATCGAATTAAAAATTTAACTTCACCCGATCAAATTCTGATCATCACGAATTCTGAACAGAAAGCGGGGATACGCAAGGAAATCCCGGAATTACCTGAAATAAATATACTGATCGAACCAGAGGGCAAAAATACTGCTCCAGCCATTGGGCTGGCGGCAATCGTTGTGCAGAAGCGTGATCCGGATGCCGTCATGGGTATCTTTCCTGCGGATCATTTTATTGATGATATTGAATCCTTTACAGGTTTCATGGAGCAGGGAATATCAGTTGCCAGAGAGAAGAAGGGATTGGTCACTTTTGGTGTGATTCCGACACGACCAGCTACTGGTTATGGGTATATTCAATATCACGGTAGGGCAAAATCAGACAAACCAGTATATGCAGTGAAGGCTTTTGCAGAAAAACCAGATCTGGTGACGGCCAGTCTGTTTATAAAGAGTGGTGATTTTCTCTGGAACAGTGGCATTTTCGTCTGGCATGTTGATGCCATTCTCAAGAGTTTTCAACAGTTTCTGCCTGAGATTTGGGACAGTCTTAAAAATATAAAAGGCGCCATCGATAAGCCGATATGGGATTCCGTCCTTACAGTCGAGTGGGCAACTTTAAGAAGCATTTCCATTGATTATGGGGTCATGGAGAAAGCTAAAAATGTATTTGTAGTAAAGGTTGATTTTACCTGGAATGATGTCGGATCATGGGATGCAGTTCATGAAATGAGGGAAAAGGACGAAGCAGGGAATGTTTCAAAGGGTCATGTCCTCTACCATAATGCAAAAAATAATCTGGTCTATGCGGAGGGGAAGACTGTCGCCATGGTTGGCGTAGAAAATTTGGTTGTTATTGATACTGCAGATGCCTTACTGATCATCCCAAGAGGTCAGACCGAAAGTGTGAAGGAATTGGTGGAAGCATTTGAAAAAGAGAAGCGTGATTCACTATTGTAGCATTGAGCGAGATAAAGTGATCAGAGAACAGATTGGGTAAAATTGAATGAACACAGAACGAATTCGAGAAGAATTTGAATCACTTGCCAAAAGACTTGGCTATGATGTACGCTACGAAAAAGGTGACTTCAAGGGTGATGTTTGTAGAATCAAGGAGGAAAAAGTTATTATCATCAATAAGCTTATCCCATACAATCACCAGAACTACGCATTCTCAAGAATCTTTGCTGATGAAGATCTTTCCCAGCTGAGTATCCTGCCTGTTTTGCGCGATATGATTGAGGAAGTGAGTGACTTAAACGTTCTCGGGGATGTTAATGCTTAAGCGTGAAGAATTTTTAGTCTCCATTGCACTGGTCATAGTTATCGCAGTGCTTGGCTATCTGGTTAATCAATTCCTGGGATTTGGTGAACACCCTATCGTGGCGAACGTTGTATTTGCAACCTTTATCATCAATTTATACAGGCCTTTAAGATCAACTGGCCGTAAGTTGATGTTACGCATTGTGGCAGCATCATACTACCAGCGCAATGAACGATTCAGGACCATTCTGGATGAGATCGAGCAGGTGGAAACCTATCGTGAAATGTTGGACATGATCCCCAATAGCTTGAAATACCTCTTTGAATCTGACATCGTAGCCCTTTTTGTCCGTCGGAAGGGTATTTTTAAGGTGGAATCCTCCATTGCACCAAAGCCAATTTATCTGGATGGCCTGATTGTCGATCGTGAGCACAGGATATTGAGAGAGCTTACCGATAATCCCCATCATCTCATCAATGTGAATTATAGTGTTCACGATCTTCAGACCACGCCAAATATTGTCCCTGCAATGAACTATCGGAATTTTAAACTATTCCGCTGGGCAATTCCCTTGAAGACCAATCATAAACTTGCCGGATTCATCCTTCTGGATAAAATGCCAATGGATATGCAAGCTCGTAGATCCGGAACGCTCTATAATTTTGTAGTTGATGAGTTAGCTGTACTGTTGGAAAAACGAAAACTCTACCATCGTATTCAACTTGAGGCAGCCAAACAGGAGGCTCTGAGTCTGATTGCCAGCAAGATGGCAATAACGAGGAATACCACCCGAATTTTCAACATGTTGTTGGACCAGGTCAATACAATCGTTCCCTTTGATGCCTGTGGTGTGTTTCTTGCATCATCTGAAGGTGTGAATATTGAAAAGTTTCTCCAGAGAGGATACAATACACGCCGTCTCAATCCACTAAAATTAAAGATTGGGAGAGGTATAGTCGGTCGCTGTATAGCTACTCGAAAACCAGTTTCAATCCCAGATGTGAGGAGGGAGAAAGATTATATCTCAGGCAGATCGGATTCACGTTCAGAATTGTGTGTCCCCATTGCAGGTGGTTCACAGATTTACGGTGCCATGAATCTTGAATCAAATAGGGTTGCTGCATTTAGTGATGATGACCTTGATTTCCTGCAAACGATAGCTACACAAGCAGGTGTTCTTATGGAACGCTATAATATTGAGAAACATGTTGATATTCAGAGCGATCTGAGCGACGACATGGACAAAGCGCAAATCATTCAAAGATCCATTCTGCCAGAGACATTACCCATACATGACGAGGTTGAATTCACCCTGCGCTATTTGCCCAACAAAAAGATTAGTGGTGATTTTTATGATATATCGAACAAGGCTGAAGATGTCTTTGCCATCGCCATAGGAGATGTCGTTGGCAAGGGGATTTCAGGTGCTTTGATTATGTCAAACTTTTATGCTGCATATTTAAATGAATCCCAAAAAGGATACCCACTGGCTACCCTGATTTCCAACCTGAACAAGTATCTTACTGATGATACACAATTAGATGCACAGGTTACCTTCTTTCTGAGCAAGATGGATGTGGATGCTGGCGTGATTCGATATGTTAATGCTGGTCACCCTGCCCCCTTGATCATGCATATGGATGGCAGTTTTGAGCGCATGGAGATCGGAGGCCCGCTCCTGGGATTTGATCCAGAGTTTACCTATGAAATGGGCGAGGTAAAGCTGCAAACAGGTGACTTGATCCTGCTCTATACGGATGGCATCACTGAAACAGTTGGGAAATCCGGTCAATTATTTGACGAGAGTGGAGTCATCAACACGATTCAGAAGCATCAGGATAAACCGATTCAGGAAATTGCCCAGGTATTTATGGAGCGGCTAGAGGCATTCAGTGGTAAACAATCCTTTGAGGATGATCTTACCTTCATCCTGGGGCACTATACTGGAGTACCACCTTCTGGATCAATTGAGTTGTAGCTTTTCCTTTGAAGTCTATACCTTGATGGCAGAAATGTCTTGCGAATCCTTGATTTTGAGAGATTTTTGGAGGCTTTAAGTTTATAGAAAATATATCATGGACGAATGTTTTGTCACACTTATCATACCAACACTTTTCATTCCCCTTGGGGGTAATGAATCAACTTTATCTATCCACTTAATTTTATCGAGGAGTTAAGAATGAAAGATTATTTGACAAAGGATATTAGAAACGTTGCCATTGTCGGCCACGCTTCATCAGGTAAGACTACCTTGAGTGAAGCGATGTTACATTCAGCAGGTTTGACAACCCGTATGGGGACCATTGCAGAGGGGAATACAAAATCAGATTACCGCCCTGAAGAAGTTGAGCGTCAGTGTTCAGTGGGGACTTCGCTCCTGGCTATTGAATGGGCAGATACTAAAATTAACATTCTGGATACTCCTGGTTTTAGTGATTTTATTGGTGATGCGTTAAGCGCCGTTCGCGTGGCTGATACCGGGCTTATCGTCGTAGATGGGACACATGGACCTGAAATGGGCACTGAGAACATGTGGAATTACTGTCATGAATACCATATTCCCAGAACCTTTGTTGTCACAGGTTTAGATAAAGAACATTCTGATTTCCTAAAAGCTTTTAATAATCTCAAAGACACATATGGAAATCATGTCACTGCGCTCCAGCTCCCTGTCAATGAGGGACTGGGCTTTAATAAAATTGTTGACATTATTCGCAAAAAGACACTGGTGTTTGGTGATGCCAAGGGCAAGTTCACCATGGAAGACCTGCCATCTGGAATGGTGGATGAGGTTGAGACCATGTATACAGAATTGGTTGAGCAGGTTGCAGAATCTGATGAAGCGCTCATGGAAAAGTATTTCGATCAAGGGGAACTTTCAGAAGATGATCTTCGTCATGGGCTTCGTGAAGCAATTATCCACAAACAAATTTTTCCGGTATTCTGCACGGCATCGATTCCAAATGTAGGTGTATCACGTTTACTGGAACTGATAGAGAAATATTTTCCATCACCTGCAGATATGCCGGCTGCCGTTGCTATTGATGGTACTCAATTGCATGCAGATGACATAAAAGATACTGCGGCCCTGATTTTCAAAACAACCAGTGAGGCCCACGTTGGTGAACTTAGTTTCTTTAGGGTGTACTCTGGTCAGATTACCTCTGGTATGGATTTGGCGAATCCTAACCGGAGTGGAAACGAGAGACTTGGGCATGTTTATTCTGTAAACGGACATGATCGTGATGAAGTCCACGCCATTAATGCCGGTGATATTGGTGCCACTGTCAAGTTGAAAATATCACATACAGGAGATACGCTTTCGCATCCAAAAAATCCTGTAACTCTGGCAGCGACGGAATTCCCGAGGCCAAATATTCAATTTGCAATTGTTTCCAAAGCCAAGGGTGAGGAAGACAAGATCAGTTCAGGTCTTGCTTTGCTTCACGAGGAAGATCCTACACTCCTTTATGAGGTTGATTCTGAACTCCATCAAACTGTATTGTCCGGTCAGGGTGAGTTACAGATCAATGTTGCCTTTACCAAATTACAGGAACGTTTCAAGGTCCAGGTTGAATTGGTGGAACCGAAGATAGCCTATCGTGAAACGATCAAGGACAAGGGAGAAGCTAAATATCGGCATAAAAAGCAATCCGGTGGAGCAGGGCAATTTGCCGAGGTCTGGCTTCGCGTTGAGCCCCTTCCACGAGGTGAAGGTATCGTTTTCGAGGAAACATTGGTTGGTCAGAATGTCGATCGTGTGTTTGTACCTTCCGTAGAGAAAGGGATTATTGCTGCATCAGAAGAAGGCTTTGTCGCTGGTTTTCCCATTGTCGATGTGAAAGCGACTTTTTATGATGGGAAAATGCATCCCGTTGATTCGAAGGATATCGCTTTCCAGATTGCCGGGAAAGGCGCTTTCCGCGACGCCTGCAGAGAATCCAAACCTTGTCTGCTTGAGCCCATTTTTGAGGTTGAAATTCGCGTGCCTGAAGAATATACGGGGGACGTCATGGGTGATCTGACTGCTAAGCGAGGACGAATATTGGGTATGGATGCCGATGGTCACTTTCAACTATTGAAAGCAAAAGTGCCGCAGGCCAATCTATTCAAATATGCTTCGACCTTACGTTCGCTTACCCAGGGAAAAGCTTCTCATAAGCAGAAATTCTCCCATTATTCAGAGGTTCCTAAGGAAGAAGAAGGTAAATTGATTGCTGCCCTTGAAGCTGCTAAGAAAGAAGAATAAATAGGTTAAAGCCGGACGCTGAGACAATCCCGTCTGAAGTATTGGCCCAAGTGTCCGGCTTGTACCAGAATAAATGCACCTGAACGATATGACAGATTCTATCAAAATTGAACGATTATGGGCGCCCTGGAGGATGGAATATATCCAGACGATCAAGCAGGATGGGTGCATTTTCTGCGATAAGCCAGCAGAAACTGATGATCGAGGGAATTTGCTGCTTTATCGGGGACAGTATTGTTGCGTACTCATGAATCTGTACCCCTATAATAATGGTCATCTCCTGATCGCTCCCTACGAGCATAACCACCGCATGGAAGATCTGCCAGTGGAGACGCTCAAGGAGATTATGCAGTTGAGTCAGATCTGCCTGAAAATCCTGCGATCTGAATTTCGTGCAGAAGGATTCAATCTTGGTCTCAATGAGGGTGAGATTGCCGGAGCTGGGATTGCCGAGCATGTTCATTTTCATATTGTTCCCCGCTGGGCTGGTGACACGAATTTTATGCCCATAACGGGTCATGCAAAGGTGCTGGTGCAGGGTCTGAAAGAGTCATATGATGTCCTCAAACCACATTTTAAAAAAATCTCATTGTAGGCATTGACAGCCGATATAGCCTGGATTATCTTCGCGGGCTTTTAAAACGATCCGGAGTAGCTCAGTGGTAGAGCGAGTGGCTGTTAACCACCAGGTCGGGAGTTCAAATCTCTCCTCCGGAGCATAAATAAAAAGACCTCATCGAAAGATGGGGTCTTTTTATTTATAGTCACTGCGTGACAGATTTGAACGGAGAGGAGTTCACCACGGAGTCCTGACATAGCATGTCGGGACGTAGTTGAGGCTCACCGGAAGGGCAGCCAAATCTCTCCTCTCCGCATTCGCACACTTTGATAAACTCAGCGTCCAGCTACGGCGGGCCATGCTCCGCAAAATTAGGCCCCCATCGGGAAACTTTTTTTATTCAATGAGTGGTTGAGTTGAACGAACGGAGCATTAGCACTGGAGTTCATCTGGAGTGAGTTACCGGCGGTGTTGGCCTGGGCTCTGTGCATCTTGCCCAAACCTGCTATTAAAAATGAAACACGCTATAAAATTTTGTTTACAGTTGTTCTTGTATTCATATATTGTACGAGTGCAATATTATTACAGGAGAATATATGGAAGACAAACAGACTACGATCAGCAACGCAGAAGCAGCCCTCATGGGCTTGCTGGCCGAAAAGCCAAAACATGCCTATCTGCTGGAGAAGGATGTGGAATACCGGGAAATGCGCACCTGGACAGATTTGTCCATGTCCAATATCTATAAATTGCTGCGCAAGCTGGAGGAAAAGGAACTTGTAAAGTCACAGACAGAGATCAGTGATGGGAACAGAGTGAGGAAGATCTTCGATCTGACGGAGGCAGGACGGGAGGCCCTTGAGATCAAACTGAGGTCCATGCTCAGAAAGCCCGAACTTGGCAAGGACCCATTCCACGTTGGAATCTATAATAGTGATCTGCTTCCAGAGATTGAGGTGAGATCCTGCCTGGAGCAGTATCAGGAAGAAGTGTTGGAGCTTATCGATGGATATGGACGACTGGAAAAATTCCTCATCGACAGTGGGTGCTCAACTGCCAGACTGGCTGTAGCCATTCGGCCCCGCTATCAGTGGGAGGGTGAGCTCAAATGGCTGAACGAGTATCTGGAGGCCATGAACAAATGAGCAGCTTTATCGAGATCAGGGATGCCCATACCCACAACCTGAAGCATGTGGATCTGGATATTCCCAGGGAGAAACTGGTTGTATTTTCAGGTGTCAGTGGCTCAGGAAAATCTTCCCTGGTATTTGATACCCTGTATGTGGAAGCGCAGCGTCAACTCATTGAGACCTTTTCCACCTTCGCCCGCCGGCGCCTGCCGAAACTCACCCGTCCGAACGTAGAATCGATCCGCAACCTGGGTACGGGGATCATCATCGATCAGAAACGTCTTGGACGGACACTTCGATCGACTGTTGGCACAGCCACCGAGATCTATACCTATCTACGTCTTCTGTTTTCACGTGTCGCGCAACCCTTCGTCGGATTCTCACATGTATACTCGTTCAATCACCCCGATGGAATGTGCCTGGCCTGCAAGGGTCTCGGACGGCGGATCCGCATTGATGAGAACCTGATGATGGATCCAGAACTGAGTCTGCGGGAAGGGGGTATCCTGCATCCCGATTACAAGATGGGCGGCTATTATTGGCGAACCTTCATCAGCATGGGCTGGTTCAACCCAGACAAAAAGCTTAAGGACTTCAGTGACGAGGAACGCTATCGTCTTTTTTACGAAGAGCATGGTGAGTACGAGATCGAGCACGGAGGGATCAACGTGTCCAGAAAATGGACCGGACTGATCCGCAGGTTGGAAAGTCATTACATCAACAAAGCCGAGGATGAAGCTCCCGAGACTCGCAAGGATGCATATCAACGATTTCTGGTTCATACGGATTGTGATGTCTGTGGTGGACGACGGCTCAACGATAAGGTGCTGACCGCAAGGCTGGAAGGCTATAACATCGCAGATCTTGCGGAAATGGAATTGACGGACCTGGATTCATTTCTGGCCACACTCGGTGGTGATATCGCAACTCCTCTGGTAGAGAAAATGCGCTCAGTACTGGGACACCTGATCGATATTGGTGTGGGATACCTGACCCTCTCAAGAGCCGTTGCCACCCTGTCGGGAGGAGAATCACAGCGGGTTAAGATGGCTCGCCAACTAGATTGTGATCTGACAGGGTTGATGTATGTCCTGGATGAACCTTCCATTGGCCTGCATCCCCGGGATACAGAGAAACTTTTACACCTGCTGTTCCAACTGCGCGACCAGGGCAACTCTGTGCTGGTCGTCGAGCATGATCCGGCCGTGATCAAAGCTGCGGATTGGGTGGTTGATGTGGGACCCGCGGCTGGAACCGGAGGCGGGGAGATCTGTTTCCAGGGTACGGTGCCACAGCTTCAGGTAGCTGAGACCTCGACTGGACGGCTCATCTCTGGGAAAAGAATGAATATTCGTGGCAGGGAAAGGAAAATCGACAGCTGGTTCAAGATTGAGAATGCCAGCAGTAACAACCTCAGATCGATCAACGTTAATATCCCGCAGAAAGTGCTTTGCTGTGTAACCGGTGTTGCTGGTAGCGGAAAAAGCACCCTTGTGCATGAAGAGATCCTTAAGCAGTATCCCGCCGTGGTCGTTGACCAATCCCCGGTGGGGAAAAGTAATCGCTCCAATCCCATGACCTATACAGGCATATTCGATTATGTCCGCACGGCGTTTGCAGTGGCAAACGCCGTGAAGCCGTCGTTGTTCAGCTTCAACTCGACTGGTGCCTGCCCACAATGCAAGGGACAGGGAAGAGTGAAGGTTGAAATGAATTTTCTGGATGATATCTCTGTCGAGTGTTCTGAATGCAAAGGTAAGCGTTATCGACCGGAAGTGCTGGAATACAGACTCCAGGGATTGTCCATTCACGATGTCCTGCAACTGACCGTGGAGCAGGCCTTGACTTTCTTCAGGCAACAAACGATCCGGGACAAGCTGCATCTGCTCAAGCGAGTGGGATTGAATTACCTGCAGCTTGGTCAACCGCTGAGCACAGTCTCTGGCGGTGAGGCGCAGCGACTCAAACTGGCAGACGAACTGGGCAAGCAGGGGAATCTGTATATTCTGGATGAACCGACCACTGGCTTGCATATGGCCGATATTGAGCGTCTGATGGAGATCGTACATGAGCTGGTCGACTCAGGTAACAGCGTGATCATCATCGAGCACAACCTGGATGTAATTGCTCAGGCGGACTGGATTATTGATCTCGGTCCTGAAGGGGGAAAAGGCGGAGGCAGGATCATGGCCACGGGCCGGCCGCTAGAGCTTGCGTCACATACCGAAAGCATCACAGGAGCCTATTTGAAATCCCTTCTGAACTGACGCCAGTATCCGATAAAGCAAGGCATTGAAGTGACAGGAGATTGACCCTGTGGCTCAGCCTGGACAGGCAGGGTAGGATAGAATGTACTGCCCTGCCCATCCACACCATCCCCTTAGGGACATGCTCCATGCGCTTAGATTCAGCCTCAATTAAATGGAAGATGGAACCTTACATGTCTGCTCTGAATGCCAGAGTGATTTCTACCTGAAGGAACAAATCTCGACAATCAAAGTCCTGGACATCTCGAGGACCTCGATGTCCAGTTCCGTTAGAATATAAATGGATCACAATAGGTTACATCTCGATACCCCCCGACTTGAGAGTATTCCATAGTTGGAAGAATTCTCTGTAGACTTATTGTCGATGATCACTCTTAAAAGCATCCTTCACTCTCTAAAAGCACATAAGCTCAGTTTTTTTGATCTCCCATTGTGTCTTTTTATGATTCAGGGGTTGTTTCTGATGTAAGGATATTATTTTTTCGCCTTGAATTGTGAGGAGAGATGTACGTTGATTTTGGCATATAAATTGATAAAATTCTAGTGCTTTGAATTGCATTGACAAGGGACTTCATTTTGGTTGCCGAGGCATACAAATGAAGTATTAACATATTTATAGAGGATTCAATTCATGAAGAAAATTAGGCCGTTAATGCTGTTCCTGGTTCTAACTAGTACGACCCAAGCGCAGTGGTCTTGGCAAAACCCCTTACCACAGGGAGATTTTCTTAAATCCGTCCATTCCATCGATCAGAACACTGGCTGGGCCGTAGGCCAAACGGGGAGAATTCTGAAAACGATAAATGGAGGAGTAGACTGGACACTGCAAACAAGTGGAACGGAAAAGAATCTATTGTCAGTGTATTTCATCGACCAGAATATCGGCTACGCTGTGGGCTACAACGGAACAATATTGAAGACAAGCAATGGTGGAAGTGACTGGATATCTCAAATAAGCGGTACAGACTCTGAATTGTTATCAGTCCATTTCATTGACCAGGACAGGGGCTGGGTAGTTGGCTGGTATGGTACAATTCTGAAGACGAGTAATGGGGGTAGCGATTGGATTTCTCAAACAAGCGGAACAGGTGAAAACTTGGAAACTGTCCATTTCATCGATCAAAATATTGGATGGACTGCTGGCTGGAGCGGAACCATTCTCAAGACAACAAATGGTGGAGCAGATTGGGCATCACAATTAACTGGTACGGGGAATGATTTGTACTCCATGTATTTTACTAGCCAAGACACTGGCTGGGCTGTTGGATACGAAAGCATACTCAAAACAAGCAATGGTGGAACTGACTGGGTAATGCAAATGGGAGCTTGGGACAAAATATTTAAGTCGGTGCGTTTTCTTGATCAAAACCTGGGCTGGGTTGTGGGTTGGAATGGTACAGTATTAAAGACCACAAACGGAGGAACAGACTGGACAGCTCAAACCAGTAATACCAATTACAATCTAGTTTCTGTCTGTTTTACTGACCAAAATAAAGGCTGGGTTGTGGGCGACTATGGGACAATTTTAAATACGACAAATGGGGGAACAAACTGGACAACAAATTCAAGTGGTCCAATCACCTGGTTGGAAGATGTCCATTTTGAAGATCCGGATTGCGGTTGGGCTGTTGGGCAATCGGGCACAATTTTAAATACGATCGATGGTGGGAAAACCTGGTTGACTCAGCCGACTGGTACAGATGTTTGGTTGCAGTCAGTCCACTTCGTTGATAAAAATACTGGCTGGGTCGTAGGAGATAGTGGTTCGATATTGCATACAAGCAATGGCGGCGAAATCTGGTCAGTTCAATCAAGCGGAACAAATTTCAAATTAGAATCCGTTGATTTCAGAGACGAAAACACCGGTTGGGCTGTTGGCTGGAATGGTACAATATTAAATACAACCGATGGCGGGGCAAACTGGTATACTCAATCAAGCGGAACCATTAACTTGTTATGGGAGGTTCAGTTCATAGATCAGAATATCGGTTGGGCTGTGGGACAATCAGGCACCATATTGAGTACCACGAATGGCGGAGCAAGCTGGATTGCCCAATCAAGTGGAACATCAAATCCTCTGTATTCGGTCCACTTTATAGATCAAAATAATGGTTGGGCTTCCGGAGGGGCTGGCGCTTACCCCTGGGCAGTCATTTTAAAGACCACAGATGGCGGTGCAAACTGGACGTCTCAATCAAGCAGAGGTACAAGCAATTCGCTGCTTTCGATCTACTTCAGTGACGAAAATACCGGCTGGACTGTGGGCGAGTATGGTGTGATGCTAAGTACTTCGGATGGTGGAACAAACTGGACACCTCAGGCGAGAAGCACGGGCAATTCTTTAAAATCAGTTCACTTCATTGACCAAAATACCGGATGGACTGTGGGTATGAATGGAACCATATTAGCGACAACAAATGGCGGTGCTGTTTATGTTAAAGATGAGTATGAGCCTACACGTGCAATGGGTTTTCACCTGGCTCAAAATTACCCAAATCCATTTAATCCTAGCACCACGGTCAGCTATGATCTGCCCACTTCCGCAGATGTAATACTCATAGTCTATGACATTAGTGGCAGGGCAATTGCAGTTCTCGAGAATAGCTACCAACAGGCAGGTACATACTCGATCCGATGGAATGGCGCTAATGATTTGGGCAAATCAGTGAGCGCTGGAATATATTTCTGTAGGCTCCAGAGTGGTGATTTTAGTAAAACGATCAAGATGTTGTTGGTTAAATGAGAATCATTCAATCAGAAATCGCGCAATTACTGCGGGGGTATTTTTAGAATAAGAAGTGCACACAGATTCATGCATTCAAGCCCCTGACTTTAAAACTCAGGGGCTTTCATTTTTCAGAGGCGATGAGTTCGACATGGATTGCTCTCGAATGGACAGGGGACATTTCGAACCGAAAATGTTGAATCAAGATTCAATTAATATGGCTTTAGCATTTTACTTCGAACGAATCGGTTTACCTTATTCATAATAAGCACCAATTTTTTTGAAGGCACATGCATGCAGAAGTTAACAGGTACTCGATCGACATACTATATCCTCAGTCAGATCCTAATTCTAATTCTAATCACTTTAAATGTGTCAGCGCAGAATTATTTCCCTAGTTCTTTCGATGAATCTGATAAATGTGGCCCCTACAATCCAACTCTAGCCCGTGCCTCCCTTTTGGACCTGGGTAATCACTGGGGGTATGGTTATGATAGCCTTCTTATTGATATGGAGCGATGGTCCTTGAGTCCATATGTCAGTATTGATTCCATTGGTTCAAGCGTCCAGGGAAGAGCCATATGGGAGCTTTCTATTACTGGTCCTGATTCAAATGCTCTGGGTGAAAAGAAGACGGTATATATCCATGCCCGTACTCATCCAAATGAAGTACAAGCATGGTGGGTCACTGATGAAATGATTAAGATTCTTTTATCTGAAACAGAATTTGCTCAGGAGCTGCGAAACTCACTCATTTTTCATATCGTCCCCATGTACAACCCGGATGGTGTTGAACTGGAATATTATCGGCAAAATGCGAACGGAGTTGATCTGGAAAGCAATTGGTTCGCCCCTCGGCTTGAGCCAGAGGTCCAGGTGTTAAAATCCCGATTTGAGATGCTTATGAATTCCACATCTCCGATCACTATGGCACTCAATATGCATTCTTCAGTGGATGGGAGTCGATTCTTCGTTTGCCATGATTCCTCAGGGACTTCTTTTGAGTTTCTTTTGCAAGAGAGATATTTTATTGGCAGCGTTCGTGATGCATTCTCTCAGGGAATACAGCCCTGGGATTATATGTTGACCTGGATAGGTGGAAACCCGATGAAATATCCTGAATCCTGGTTCTGGCTAAACCACGCTGAGTCTGTCATGGCATTAACTTATGAGGATATGAATAACGACTATGCAAGCGCATACGATACAACAGCTTATGCTATCCTGCAGGGCGTTCCAAGCTATCTGTTTCATTATGATATCAGTGTAACGATCGATGCAGATTTAAATCGCCCTGATGAAATAACCCTTGAGCAGAATTACCCCAATCCCTTTAACCCAGCAACCACAATCCGTTATTCTATTCCAAGTTCTTCCTTAGTGACTTTGACCATTCTGGACTTGCAGGGCAGACAGGTCGCAACTTTGAAAAATAAGGCTCAGTCCGAGGGAGCCTATGAGGTTTATTGGAATGCTGAGGATGATTTGGGGCATGCGATCACTGCAGGAGTATATATTTGCTGCTTAAAGACTGATAATAAAATCGACACACAGAAAATGGTGTACTTAAAATAATTGGGACCAATGTTTCAAATGGAGATTCATTATGTTTTCTAACCCGGTAATTGAAACACAGAAAAATCATGTGACAATCAGGCAGTTTAATGAGGAACCCATCGAAACAGAGATGCTGGAAGCCATTTTAGAGGCCGGTAGACGGGCCCCCACAAGTAGTAATATGCAAGCATATAGTGTTATAGTGATCAAAGATCCCCTCGTAAAGAAACGATTATCGATTCTCACAGGGGATCAAAAACATGTGGAAACCTGTCCGGTATTCCTGGCCTTTTGTGCTGACCTGAACCGATTGCAACAGACCTGTGAAATGCATGATGTTGAGATGACCAATAATCTGGAGACATTCATTATTTCAACCGTTGATGCGGCACTGGTAGGGATGTCAGTCCAAACTGGAGCGGAATCATTTGGTTTGGGTGCGGTTATGATCGGGGCGATGCGAAACAGTCCCCGTGAGGTCGCAGACCTGCTTGGTTTACCCAGGGGGGTCTATGTTGTCTATGGCATGTGTCTAGGCTGGCCTGAAAAATCGAGCATTCCTCCCCAAAAACCACGTTTGCCAAAAGAATTGGTTATACACCATGAGAAGTATAGTACAAATGATGCAAGCGATCTCATTCATAACTATGATAAACTCCTGGTTAAGCATTATGAGGCTCTGGGGAGAAATTTAAACCCAGCAGCATGGTCTGGCGTCATTGCTAGAAATCTAGGTCGATCGATTCGGCCTGAGAATTTGGATCTTTTAGGTGAAATGGGTTTCGATATTTGTCGAAAGTCTGAATATTGACTTTATTAAAAGCATCTGGAGGCCAATTATGCTTGCAATTATTTAGCTAACCGAG
This sequence comes from Fidelibacterota bacterium, assembly GCA_021734325.1. Taxonomy (GTDB): domain Bacteria; phylum Fidelibacterota; class UBA8477; order UBA8477; family JABMPR01; genus JABMPR01. The sequence continues at coordinate 48,763 of JAIPJF010000020.1, forward strand.
GGTCGTTCAAAAAATTAGATTTGGAGTGCACTTCAAAGGTCACCATCAGGAGAAAACCTGTTCAGCGATTGGAAAACTGGATGATTCCATGAATATTTCTTCATCACTTATCATCAGAAAGAAAATGAGGGGCTTTACCCTTGTTGAAATAATCATTTCTATCACGCTGATGGCAATTATTGCATTGGGAACAGCCCAATATATGATATATGCTCGTTGGGACGTAGATCGAGCTATTCGCCGACAGCTGGCCTGGATAAATATGGCCTCGCGAATGGAGCAGGCTGTAGATTATGGATATTCTACAGTTGCAAGCAGCCTTCCGGAATCATCCAAATCTGTAACAATCAGTGGTCTGCAGGCATACCGAACAACCATCGTGACAGCCATTGATGACCCCATTGATGGATATTACCCGACAGATTGGGACCAGCCTGACTATTATAAAATTCAAATATATATCTCCTGGTTTACACCTGGAAATGTAAGTGACAGCCTAACCGCCTATCTATCTGATGAAACCAGTTGGGCATACTGATGAACACAAGTCGATCAAGGGGAACCACATTACCGGAAATTATGATCGCCATGGTCATCGCCAGTATTGTTGCCATTGGATATGCATCGACGCTTATGTACACACAGAATATGTATAATGATACTGTGATTCGCTCTCAAATAAGTCAGGACACCTATATTATTGACCAGTATATCCGGAAAAAACTGACCTTACAAATAGCTGACTCATTATCGATTTACGCGGATTCGACGGCTGAGAAAGCAGGTACAACATCGAGTTCCGGAACCATATTACGTTCAGTCCGTCCTGGCAGTACCGTTGACCATGTTGAGGTAATTTCTAATAAATTGGTCTGGGGAGTTGATTCTCTTCTCCACTATCCCATCGACTCAGAGGTCAGCAGTATTCTATTTACCAGAAGAAATGGATACAGCAAAACCATACTGGACATCTCATTGCAGTTGAGTGAAGGTACTGATAATCTTAGTCTGGATTGGATGATTAGCATAAGAAACTAATACATCTATTATCAATAATAGCTTATGTTTACATGTATGTTGAGAAACAGTAATAAGGGGTTGAAAAGTTAATAAATGTATATCGTAGCAATTATGATAACTGCTGTTGTCTTCAGTATTACTGGTTTGGGGGTAATGAATCTTGCCTTGCTGGTAAATCTGGATACACAAGCCGCTGTTCAATTCTCGGAGAATCAGATCGATCTGGAGTCAGAGGTCAACATCGCTCTCTGGCGACTGAATGCAGGAGATGACACACTTGGCACATACACAAGTGACAATTTTACCAGCACCTTCGATTCTGCATCGCTAACGCTCACCCTGTCCATGGCTATTGATGGGGATACGAGTGGCTTTCAATTGCAATTAGAAGAAGATTATCATTTCACGCATGCTTTGGCTTCCCAGAATAATATCGACACATACAACTACACAATAAATGAGGAGCCTGATCATGAGGTCCGTGAAAAATTTGAATTTCTACCCATCGTTGATGAGGCTTATTGGCTATCGGTCGCAGACTCGATTTTCACGGACAACAGTAAGACTTTTCATGATTGGGATCTGATTGAAGGAATTTTGGTTTTTACCGGCAATGATTTAAAATTTCAAGACATTGATGTTGAGAATACCACCATGGTTTTTACCGGTGATGGGGTCATGGATTTCACAAAAAGCAATACGCTAAAAGCCGCCTATAATGATTCAACTATTTATCCGGCTCTTGTATTTACAGACAGTACCTCCTACTTTTTTATCAATGAATGGTTATCATTATATAAGGATCATATCGAAGGGGCAATATTTTCCTACGGAACTGTTGTGTTAAGAACTGGCGAACTCAGTGGCCCAGTTGTGGGAAATAACATCCTGGTATGGAAGAACATGAATTTTCTGGATGATCAGTACCCTCAATACTACGGGTGGCCAGTTGGTTTTGGTGACTTTAAAGACTATGACTGGCCCAAACAAATTGTTCAATGGGAATCATTTTAAGCACGCGCATATAATACAAAGTTTGACACCTGATATTTATCAAGGTTTATCAGTTTATCCACCTTCACACGACCCAGCACCACTTGCCCGGCGGGAAGTATCTACAAGGGTAGATGATGAACCTAATCTAAATGAGCAATCCATGCAAATTTTGATGCAGAAGTTGTAAAATTCACGCAATTGAGTCTGAAGAGTTAAGAAAATTATCTTTTGAGGTAGGGAGTCAATCCCGGAACTTCAGAAGTTCGAATTACTAGAGCCCACTCAACTGCCTGGTTTCGAAAACCTGTCTACTTACTCCCAATGTCACATTAATGTGACGATGATTTGGATGAATTGACAGATTAATATTCTTCTGATTAAATCTCTCTGCTTCATTCTCGCGGGGATTGAGAGCATTGATTAAAATCAGGCATGTGAATGATACAAGTATGTTAATGTCATTTAAAATAATATATTAACATAGTGAAACGGGAAAAATATGGACCATATTCGAACGGAGATTTGCGTCAAAGTCTGAAGCCCAAATCGAAAAATCAATTTGGCATATATCTTGACTCTTTTAACAATATGTGGTAATTATATAAGTCAGAATGCCGATAAGAGTAAACTGAATGGGGTCTGGTTGATACTGAGAAAAACAATTTGTGGTAGGAATCAGAATGCCCTGATGCTTTTGGTTCAGCTCGTTTTGTTCTTTTTATCAGTTGTTCTGAATGCACAGCCCCTGGGTTACGAACATCGAAAACTGATTACCCTTAACAGCTCACAAATTAGTGGAACGATAGATCATGCCAATTTTCCGGTCATGATCAAGCTGCTTGATCCGGCATTGAAATCAACCAGCAATGGCGGCGGCGTTGTTAACCCCTCGGGTTATGATATTATTTTTACCCAGTCAGATGGATCGACCTTGTTGACCCATGAGTTGCAGAACTATTCAGCGTCTACAGGGGCTCTCCTCTGCTGGGTGAAGATGCCCACGCTGTCTCCAAGTGCTGACAGTAGTATTTATCTGTACTATGGGAAGACCGGTGTCTATTCGAATCCATCAGATACAGCGACGTGGAATGACAAATATATTGGCGTCTGGCATTTGGAGGATCTTACCGATGCCTCCTCGGCGACACACATCCTGACGGACCACAACACGGTTACCAATGCCTCGGGTTATCTAGGCTCTGCTCGTGAATTCAGTGGTGATGGCGATGATCTGGAAGACATGGGTGGAGGAACTTATCTTGACAGTCTTAACAATTTAAGTGTCTCCATGTGGGTGAAGGCCAATGCTCTGAATACAGATAAGGGTCTGTTGTATGGAGGCGATCCTGACGGGGTTGATGCAAGAATCATGATACGACAGGATGCTGCAGGAGAAAAGGGTGGGGGTACAAATATTTACCGGACTTCGATGCTTACAGGGGTTAACAATAAGCAACGGCATGAATCAAGTGATGGCTCAGCAACAACTAACTGGCAATACCTCACCCTTACACGTACACCGGGCGATACAACACGTTTTTATATAGATGGAAGCTATGACAATTATTCCTGGGCGGTGCCAAAAACAGGGGCGACGAATAAGAACGATAAGTTGCTCATTGGAAAAGGATCCAAGGATGGCGCCACAAGTTCCTGGGATGGACTGATCGATGAAGTCCGTATTCTGAGCGATACCTTATCGGCGGCATGGATTGCGACAGAGTATGCCAATATGTCCTCACCTGCTACATTCCACACAGTATCTGCTGCCAATGAGTTGCCAACACTGACGGATATAGAGACGATTGCCCTGTCCTATCAGGCAAATGATCCAGCAACCATTATAAGCAATAGTATTATCTGTCATGATTATAGTGAGTTTAGATTGGACAGTGCCAAAATTCAGATCAGTAATAATTATTTCATCTCCGAAGACACTTTGATCTTTGCTTCACATTACGGTATTTCAGCCACCTGGAATGATGCAAGTGCGATATTAAAACTTACCGGTAATGCAAGTTTGGCTGATTATAGCCGGGCCCTTCATGAGGTCAAATACTATAACTCCAACTCCATACCTTCTGATTCAACACGTACGATTAGTTTTAGGGTCAGCGATGGTAATGGTTACAGCTCAGTCATTACTCGGGATATTACCATCGGAGCCACAAATAGTGCACCGACAATGGCCAATATGGAGGGAACAACCCTCGCTTATATTGATGGAGATCCCGATACGATTATCACCAGCACACTATCGATCACAGATACGGATGATTTTTATCTGGATACTGCCTGGGTAAGCATTACGAGCAATTTTATCAGTGGCGAGGACAAACTCATTTTTACGACTGCCTATGGAATTACCCCGACATGGAGTAGTGTTACAGGCGTATTATTGCTCACTGGGAGTGCATCCCTTGCAGATTATCAATCTGCTCTGCGAACTGTGACCTATGATAACCTGAACCCTGACCCGAACACTGGCACACGCGTCATTACATTTATGGTAAGTGACGGTGATGCCCACAGTAATGCCCTTACGAGATCTCTGAGCGTCACATCTGTAAATGATCCACCTGTGCTGACAAACATGGAAAGTACAGGGATAATTTACAATACCGGTGATGGTGCGATAGCCATTACCGACTCTGTAACAATCTTTGATGGGGATGATATAGAACTCGATAGTGCAACTGTGCAGATAAGCTCAAATTACTTTGTGAACGAAGACAGTCTGGGCTTTGTCCCTATATATGGGCTTACCGGATCCTGGTACAGAGGAGTGGGTAAGCTTGTCATCTCAGGTCTTAAATCGCTTAGCGCATATCAAACGGCAATTCGAACCATTATCTACGAGAACGTCGCAGCTTCACCCCACACACCAACACGAACGATCACGTTTATGGCTTATGATGCAGATTCTCCAAGCACGGGAGTGACAAGGAATATTGCATCGGGCATTCCGGCAACCATATCGGATCTGGATTTGTGGCTGAATTCGAATTCAGGAGTGTATAGTGATGCGGCAGGAACCGTCGATGCTTTAAATGGAGATCAAGTAGAGGTCTGGAAAGATCAAAGTGGAAACGGAAGGGACTTTATTGCGGGGGTGAAAAACCCTGTGTGGCGGGAGAGTGTAGCCAGTCTAAATGGGGAAAGTTCTCTGGAATGGACGGTCGCAAATGCCACCATGAATGACGATGATGGAGAGAACTACATCAATGGTCTTACGGAATTTACGTCTTTCTTCGTTGTAAAATCAGACCTGACATCAACCGACAAGGGGTTCTGGATCGTCGAAGCCGGGGGAAGGGGGGATCGAATATTTTCGATTCGCTATGATGCTGTTGGCGACAACAGCGGTGAATTGAACGTGATCAAGGTGGCCGTTCTGGATGATATTGTAGCAAATGAGATGGAAAGCAGTACTGAAATGCAGGCGACAATGGCTCAGGTAGTTTGCCTGGACTGGAAGAGTGGAGAGGTTTGGGACCTCTATGTCGATGGCGTCCTAAACAATGCATCATTTATTGGCACTCCACCAACGGGTAGCATATCTGGATCAGATAGGATTATCCTGGGTGAGGGGCCAAATGATGAATGGGACGGAATGATAGCAGAGGTCATTCATTATGGTAGGCATCTGACTGACAATGAGCGAATAGACATCGAGAATTATATCTCTGACAAATATGCCATTAGTGTACACTTGCTGGAACCTGCCATGCCACTGACCGATATCACAGCGGATAATGCGAACGCCACCTATACGACTTTGTCGGGTCCCAGAATAACAGAGGATTTTGCCGGGGAATTGGCCCTAAACGGGACCATTGTGCTCACAGCACCAAGTGGCTATGAGTGGGATACAGGATCAACCAGCCCAGTAGTTACAGTTCAACAAGCTTATGGTATTTCAACAACCTTAAGTGCTTCATTCACGACCCGAACCGATTCGACGATTACCTTTACAATAGATGGTGTATCGACAGCTTCAAGTCAGCCGGGTGAATTGCTATTCAGTGATATTCGTATTCGACCAACGACTGGCGTCGTACCGAACAGCGGGAATATCACCAATGTGGGTACAACCGGTCCGAACGGCAATACAAACTATGGAACAATGACTATGCTCGCAGGTAATCCTGCAACTGTTGTCTACACTCAAGCTCCTGCCAATGGAACGGTAAACGAAATATTAACACCGGAAGTACTGGCAGAGATTCAGGATAGCAATGGGAATACCATAGAAATAGCTGGCACACCCATAAGTATCACCAGGAGTAGCGGAAGTGGAAACCTTACTGGCACAACTAATTTGAATACAGATGCCTTTGGGCAGGTTTCATTTAGTGATTTGGTTATCGATGCGGCAGATGATTATGTTCTAACCGCCACCAGCACAGGTTTGACTTCTGCTATCAGTGATACTTTTTCGATTAGTGTGGCAGGTCAATATACCACTTTCCTGATCCAAAAAGTCAGTGGCGGCAATATTCTTGACCAGACTGCCGGTGTCGAATTCAGTATTAAAATTTCTGCAGTAGATGGAACATCAACGGCAGATACGAATTTCGCCAGTATCGCGACCATCAGTTCTAATGGATCAATGAGTAACGGGGTCGGAGAGACACCTGCTTTTACTCGAGGTGTGCTTTCACCCTATACAGTTGCCATTACTAGCATTGGTGATTACACCATCACTGCCACGGATACTTCAGGAAATATATTTGGCGTCAGCAATACCTTTTCGGTTCAATCAGGACCAGCCAGTGAGGTAATGTCCACCATTACAGCCAGTCCCACGGTTCTGGAGAATGATGCTGTCAGTACGGCAACGATCACCGTGCAAATTAAAGATGCTGGAGGAAACAATCACGACACCGGAGGAGAGACAGTTAATCTGGTAACGACGGCTGGAACGCTGGTGGGAACTGTTGTAGATCACGGGAATGGAACATATACCCAAGCCATAAAATCATCGTCCACGGTTGAACTTGCGACAATAAACGGCGTCCTCAATGGCAATCCCATGACGGATTATGCCACCGTTCAGTTCAATGCATATACAAATATTTGGGAAAGTGACCCTGGAAGTGCACCATACATAACGAGGTGGGATACTCTGGTGAACTGGGATGCTGGAGTCCTACCGAATAGTGGTGATGCAGTTCTCATACCAGCAAACCCAACAGACGGAACACGCTATCCGATCATCTCTATCGATAATCAGCAAATATTATCCTTGACCATCGAAGCGGGTGCTGATGTGACCTTGTCAGGTGGCATCAGCTTTGATGTCCTCGGTGACCTGCTGGGGGGTGGGGATATAAATGGAAGCACCAGCGACACCCTCCGTGTTGGTGGGGATATGGGTATTGAATCAAGTAATATCAAGTATGTGGAATTCAATGGGAGTTCCAAGCAATTCATTACCAGTCCTCTGACCTTTACAAATGCAACCATTGACAATACGGCCAATGTTGAAGTGGCGGATAATGTGGAAATTACAGGTACGCTTACCCTTAGCAATGGGAGCCTGATAATCGAATCTGGAAAATCCTTGAAGGCGAACACGAAGTCAATATTATCCGGGACAATACAGGTTCAACGAGAGATCAATGGGAATACTGGCTGGCGTCTTTTAGCATCACCTGTCGTCTCCAATTATGATGATCTTTTCGATAATATTTTCACCCAGGGATACATGGGGTCAGATTCTGCCAGTGGGAGTCCTTCTGTTCTTTGGTATGACGAGACCTATGCAGGAACAGATAATCAACGTTGGCGAAAACCAGCAGATTCTTCTGATGCCACCGTAGCAGGAAGAGGTCTCTTTGTCTATGTATTTGGCTCCATTCCAGGCGAAACGGCTTACTCAGACCCTTTGCCAGTCACGCTCAATGTAACGGGAAACGAAGCTGATGGAAGTGCAGGCGTATTTGATTTCGGAATCACATACTCTGCCTTAGCCGATACTGGTTGGAATCTCATCGGAAATCCATTTTGTGCCACAATTAACTGGGATGCTTTGGGCTGGACCAAGACTAATATTGATAATGTGGTCTATGTCTGGGATAACACAGCCAATTCAGGAGCCGGAGCCTACTTAACCTGGAATGGTACAAGCGGGTCGCTCGGTAGCGGACTTATACCACCATTCCAGGGTTTTTGGGTTAAAGCAAATGCCAGCGGGCCAGTGCTGAAAGTTCCCTTGACTGCGAAAACGGTCGGCGGGGCTTTTTACAAAAAGGCTGAAAGCAATCCCCTGATCATGATGTTGCTGGAGACGGATACTTTGTCGGCGACCACCCATATTCAGTTTGAAGAAAATGGATCACTAAATAAAGATCCATACGATGCATATTCACTTGTACCACCGTCAGAGACCTATCTGGAACTTTATACAGAAAGCTATGATAATAAATTGCTTACGATCCAGAATTTACCCTATCGCTTTGGGCGTCCGATCAGTATTCCGATCTACATTGGGGGTTTTCTCGAGAAAGTGCCTCTTAACGGAACGTATAGATTGAGCTGGCCACGAGTCGCTTCGTTGCATCCTGAGTGGAAGATCAGCATAAAAGATATGCAAACGGGACAGGAGGTTGATCTCCTTACCACGACATCTCTTGAATTTGAATATAATGAAAATTTAAGCAAGACTCTGAGTTCGATCACACCTTCTCAAGAACTGACGCGTTCAGCGCCTTTCAAATTGTTAAGGAAATCGAGCGCTGAGACACCTCGATTTATCTTAAAGATCGATCCCGGCAATGCCTTCCCTGAGATACCTCGAGACTATAACTTGAGTCAGAATTTCCCGAACCCCTTCAATGGTGGTACCACAATAAAGTTCTCACTACCTCTTGAAGATCGGGTCAATCTGGTCGTTTATGACATCGTTGGGCGTGAAGTTGAAGTGCTCGTTGACAATGAGCATTTTTCGGCAGGTAATTTTAACCGCCATTGGGAAGGAACCGGAAAAAGTAGTGGCATCTATTTTTATCGACTACAAATTGGTCCAAGGGTATTTACTAAAAAGATGATATTATTAAGATGAAAAGATCGAATTTAGCATTATTGGTGATGCTGGTCCTGAGTGGAGCAGTTTTTGGGCAGGGTGGAAATCCTGAGGTAAAAGTTCGAATTACTGCCACCATTGAAGATTACATCGAAATGATTACGCTCTCCGACATTGATGTAGGGACTGTGGTGGCAGGGGAGGATTATCTTAGACTGAATGCACGCAATGATCCAGGTGCCGGAATTATAAAAATAAATGGACGTGCGAATGCTTCGGTCCAGATCAATTTTTCGGCACAGGTTGAAATGATCAATCTGTCAAGCAATACCTCACTGACAGTGAACTATAATGTGAGTGGTAATGGGGAGAATAACCAGTCAGCATCAGATGTATTTACCACCAATCCCATGACCGTGGTTCTCAATCACAATGGTGAGTATTATTTATGGATTGGTTGCTCATTCAGTCTGCAGGATCTGGTTCCGGGACAGTACGATGGAGATTTTGTGGTTGAGGTGGATTACATTTAAATGAGAACATTTTTATCAGCAACACACCAAATCTTGAGGCATTTATTTTTTATTGCCTGGATCATTATGGCTCAATCAACGGGGATAGGCCAAACCATCCAATTTAGTGTGCACGTAGCCAGTTCCCTGGATGCCACCAAGGATCAGGATATGACCTTCGAAACGGTGTATGCCGGATCTGGATTAACGCAGATAAATCTGGGTGATGCCGGCATGGGGGTCTTTGCCATTACTGGAAACGAGGAGTTGGATGTCATCGTTGACATGTCTGCGCCATCGAATCTTACCAATACAGGAAGCTCCTCTGATGTTATCCCCTTTACCATGCAGTTCGCCTATGCGAATAGGGGAGTAAATGACATCAACCAGGCAGTGGTGGTTTCAGGGACCACAGCCCGTTTTCAACTGCGTCAGCGTGAGAGTGGTCCTGCCGGAACGCCTCCAACACCTCCCAGTGCTCACCACACCCCAGCTCAGGCAACGGCATATTTATACATTTACGGTTCAATGAATGTCGGTTTAATCTCCCCCGGGGCTTATACGGGGAATGTTGATCTGACAGTGACCTACGATTGAAAGCCTACTCACCAAATAATTATTCATCCTCAAAGAAACACGTTCTGCCTAAAAGATCATTTGTGTCACATATAGTTGTCAATTAATATAGCATGAGTAATAATTATATGACTGTTATGGATCATGTCCAAATATTTTGCTAATGAGTTAATATAAGTATAAATAGATACTTAAATCAAGATAATGAACTTGGCACAGCCTTTGATGTATAGAAGGGCAGATTTGAGAAGATGAAAATGAAACTAGAAATAACGAAAAAAGAGAGAGTCAAAATGAAGAGAACGATTTTAATCAGTATTATCATGATCATGTCCTTAATGGGGACAAGTTTACTGGCACAGGAAACAGCGTCAGCTACTGTTGATGCCGTCGTAAATGCAGCTTTAACGCTTGCTAATACAGCCACTGTGGATTTTGGAACCATTCCAGCTACCAGCACACCGATTATCGATCCTAAAGGTGCAAGCCATACCGATGTTGGTACCGGGGTTCAAGTAGGAACTTTTACTGTGACAGGGAATGCCAGTTCACAGATCACTGTGACCTATGATGCTACATCAACATTGGGAAATGGGACAGCGACAATGACATTCACCCCTGATCTTGAAGGTCATGCCACGACTCAGGCTTCTGCTGCAAATGTTAACTCTGGATCACAGGTAACCTTGGATGGCTCAGGAAACTTTCTGTTCTGGTTGGGTGGAAACCTTGGTACTTTATCAAGTCAGGCCACAGGAACATATGCCACTGATAATGCAACCAATGGTGGTGGTGACTGGAATTTGTATATCGAGTACAATTGATCAACTAATCAATTTATAACGAATTCAAAAGGCCGTAACATTGTATGCGGCCTTTTTTTTTTACCCTGCCAAACGATGAATCTCCATGACATTCAACCATTTTTGAATTAATATGTAGAGATAATCCAATTTAATGAATGTCGACGTACACAAAAGTGAGTGAAACCATGTTTAAAAATCCTAAAACTTTGATCATTCCGCTGCTAATAATTCTCGGGGTATCTGCTAATGCACAGCTGACGATATCACCGACATCATTATTCATCGATAGTCAGCGAAAATTTGAAACACTCTTGATCATGAATAGCTCAAATATTGCTCAGGAGGTGAAACTCAGCTGGGAGTTTGGTTATCCGAAAACAGATGAAGCCGGTAATATTTCCATCGTTTACCATGATGAGGAACAGGCCAAGCTTCACTCCGCAGCGGATTGGATTCGCGGTTTTCCACGTAATTTTATTTTGGAACCAGGTGCTCGGCAAACTATTCGAATCACGGTGAAAGCGCCTCGTAATCTTGAACCAGGTACCTACTGGTCAAGGTTGAAGACCACTTCAAGTGCAGTAAGTCCACCCATCGGAGGCGAAGCTGGGGGCAACATTTCGGCACAGATAAATTTTCAATTTAATCAGGTGACCTCCATTTTTTATAAAAATGGTCAGTTGAATACAGGATTGGAGATCACAGGTTTAAGAAATTCCATTGAGGATCAGCTGGTTCGTATTTTTGCGGAATATAAAAAAACAGGCAATTCTCCATTTCTCGGGACTATGGCAGTAAAAGTGTTTGATGGCTCTGGTCAGATTTTAAAAAATGATAAAATTTTTGTATCTATTTATTTTGATGGCCTTCGCCGACTGGACCTAGATATCTCTGATCTTCCAAAAGGAAGCTATGAATATGAAGTCAGCTTCCTGAGTGGCCGTGGCGATATTCCTGATATCAATATCGTACCAGCACCCACTGTATCCACTCGAGGCAGCTTTACTAAAATTTAAGTGAAAAGCTACTGGAATTTAATTCTATTCCTTTTTCTCTTTCAGGTCCTTGCTGGAGCCCCCCTAGTTCAGGAAGATTCGGTAGCAGCCAGCGGAGAGGAAGAAGAGGTATATCTCTCTTTCCGGTACAAGGGTGTGATCGATGAAATCGTGGTCGCATACTATAAAAATGGCGAGTTCTATTTTCCACTTACCGAAATCTTCGACTATTGTTACATAAATTATAATCTGGATGCCACATCACTTTCTATCTATGGCTATTTCCTTAATGAGGGAAATCCTTACCTCATAGAATTATCGAGTCGTAAAGCAACGATAAAAAACAAGGAAGTAAATTTCACTGCCAATGATTACCTGGTGAAGGAACTTGATTATTACATTACGGCAGAGCTGCTTAAGAGCATATTTGAACTGGATCTTCAGATCAATCTATCCCGTCTGAGCCTGCGTCTTGTTTCACCAAATGAGCTACCTGTAATAACCCGCTATACCCGACGTTATCGGGAGCAACTCAGACAGCAGTATGAAAAACAGGCTTCTGAAGAGGATTACGAATTATTGCTTGATCGTGAATATCGAATGCTGGATGGTGCTCTGATGGATTATTCAGTATATAGCTCAATCTCCGAAACCAATAAATCTGCCAACTTGAACCTCAGTCTAGGTGGCGAAGTATTGTTTGGTGATGTACAGGGATCGCTGTTCTCTGAAATAAGTCAAGACACAGGTCGCTTTGGTGCCTCGGATATTCGTTGGCGGTATTCCAATAACTCGCACCCCTCGTATTCCACCATAACCCTGGGACAACAAAGTTCAGATGGGCTGATCAGCAAAACTTTTCAAGGTGTTAAAGTCACGAATGAACCTTTGATCCCAAAAAGAAGCTATGATAGCTATGTAATTGATGGAGACACAGAAGCAGAAGCAGAGGTAGAACTATATCAGGACAATCGTCTGGTAGAAGTGACACAATCGGATGGATCAGGTTACTATCGATTTGTTGTTCCCTTGAATTATGGTAATTCCAATTTTAAAATCCGAATCTATGGCAAGCAGGGGACAACGCTTGAGTCGGATCGCAACGTATTGATCCCGTTTAATTTTTTACCGGTGGGAGAGGTACGATATGAGTTGGCAGCGGGGAGGATTGCAGATGAATTTGTCAATTGGAAAGACCAATTGAATGTCACCCAGGGAAACATTGCTATCGGAGTCAACAACTGGTTAACCACTGGTTTAGGTATGGAATATATTGAAGATAATAATAATAATGAGCCAGTGCTTTATGCGAAAGTCTCCTCCCGGGTTGCCGGAGATATACTCCTTGGTTTGGATGCAGCTTTCGCCAATTATTACCATTTTAGTATGCGCGGATTTGGACCCAATAATACCAATATGTCAATGGATTACAGCTATTTTGTTAAACAGAATCAGTACAATTCACAAAATTATAAACACTTCTTAACGGGCAGCATGTTTTATCCGTTTGAAGTCGCCAAAATAAAATTTACCGGGAGGGGGAGCGGTACCTGGATCAATCAGACTGGTGAGAACCAATTCAAGCTGACTGCGGACATACATCAGTATTATAGAGGTATTCGTATTCGTTATGGAATCCGAGAGAATCGCATAATTGGAGTGACCGAGCAATCAAGTTCAAATGAACTACAGCTTGGAGCTGTGTACACTCTGCCACGTATATCAAGTATTCACAAACTCTTAAGAGGTAGCTATTTCAGAACAGATCTGAGTTATAATACGTCAGTTGGCAACTTTGAAGATCTCAGGCTGCAATATATCAAGCAGTTCAGCAATCGGCTTAAAGCCCAAGTGTTAACGTCCTTCGATTTACATCAAAACACCACTTATTTCGAAGTCGGTGTGAGTTGGGATTTTGATGCGCTGCGCTCCACATCAACAACAAGAATAATCAGAAGTTCTCCTTCCTTTATTCAAACCCTGAGAGGCTCGGTTGGATTAGATCGAGAAAATGGAGAATACCTGTGGGACAATAGACAACAGGTCGGGCGAGCTGGCGTGAGTGTAAGAATGTTTGTCGATGAAAACTATTCAGGTTCCTATGATGACGGTGAGGAGATCCTTCCCGGAAATGCGATTACGATAGAAAAATCCTCAAGCCGGCAGATCATAAAATCCGGGATCACCCGTTTAACGCAGTTGCAGCCATATAGACGGTACAATTTTAGAGTAAATGAAGCCCGTATCCAGAACCCCCTGCTGGTAGCAAGCAAAAAGAATTTTTCGGTGGTTACGGATCCCAATCGCTACAAGCGAGTGGATGTGCCTTTCTTTATGACTGGTGTAATTGATGGTCGGGTTGATCGGCTGAAAGAAGAGACCTATCTTCCAATGGCAGGTTTAAGAATTCATATTAAAAGTGAAAACAGCGGCTATGAAGCCACCGTCAGAACCTTTGGCGACGGGTCATTCTACTCAATGGAAATTCCCCCGGGGGATTATGAGGTCTGGATCGATGATTCCCAGTTGGAATTTCTTCGAATGAGAGCAACACCAGAAAAACTAACCTTTACTGTTGAAGCAAGTCAAGAAGGCGAGTTTGTTGAAGGCCTTAACTTCGTAATTGAATAAATCAAGGCACATGAGACAAATGGTAAGCTGCCAACTGCGAAGCTAAAACTGCGGAGGTGGGGTCGGTTTATTTTGCAGGATCGTCTCGATCTTCTCCATTATTTCAGCTGTCAAAGCAGGTACTGCGTCCAATGCTTGTAGATTCTCTTCCAATTGGGAAAGTTTTGATGCACCAAGTATCACCGTGCTAACATTCGGATTGGCAGCACACCATGCGATGGACATATTGGTGAGTGAATGACCGATATCAGCGGCGATCTTTTGAAGTTCAACAGCCTTTTTAATGCTTTCCTGCCCTTCCGGTGACTCAAATTTCCTTTTTAACCAACCATAACCAGGAAGATTCACCCTGGCATCGGCAGGAACTCCATTACTGTATTTTCCAGTCAGTAGCCCCGAGGCCAGGGGGGACCAGATTGTTGTTCCAAGACCGATTTCTGTATAAAGCCGACGAAAATCAGATTCAACTTTGTCCCGTCGAAACATATTGTATTCAGGTTGCTCCATGGTGGGGGGCACCAAGCCATATTGGCGAGCGAGACCATAGGCTTCCATGATCTGTTGTGCCGTCCACTCTGAGGTTCCCCAGTAAAGGATTTTACCCTGTGTGATCAGATCATTCATGGCTCGTACTGTCTCTTCAATGGGTGTGGATTCATCTGGACGATGGCAAAAGAAGAGATCCAGATAATCTACCTGTAATCTATTTAATGCAGCATGACAGGCATCGGTAAGGTGTTTTCTACTCAGACCTCGTTGGGTTGGTAATTGCCCCCCCCAGAAGGCTTTGGAAGAAACGGCATAGCTATCACGTGACCAGGCAAGTTTCTTTAAGGCGGAACCCATGATCTGCTCAGATGCGCCATCGGCATAAACCTCGGCGTTATCAAAAAAATTCACCCCTGCATCATACGCTGTTTTCATCATTTTCTCAGCCAGTGAGACATCCACCTGAGCTTTGAATGTCACCCAAGAGCCAAATGAGAGCGTGCTCAGTTTCAAACCTGAATGTCCTAAACGTCTATATTCCATATCAAATAATCCTTTGTGAATGGTTTTTTAAAATCATGGCAGAAAGAATAAGTCATACAGTGGCAAATGCAAACCTGAATGATATTAAAATATTTGCTCAGGTGGCTAAAATGCAAAAACAGTAATTCAAATCCCGGATTCATTTGAAAATTTGGACTGCATAATTAGTCGCTAAAAAAACGGGTCCGTTTTTTAGGATTTCCATAGGTTCAAAACCTCAGGATCCAGGCAAAAAAATATGGGTCCTGCTTTTCCCTTGACTTGTCTGGCACAAACCCTATTTTTGAGGCAAATTGACACGCTAGATCTATAATATTTGCATCGCTAAAAATTGCAAATTTACGGAAGGGAACACCCATGAAAAAATTGTTTTCATTCACCGTTCTGTTGAGCAGTTTGATCTATTCATCCTGTTCAACACTCAGCTTTATTCCAACAGAAGGTGGAGCTTCCAAGTTCAACCTGGCAACAGTTGAATATGTCCAGGTTCAATCGATTAAGCAGCAGACTGAGTTAATGGCGACTTTATCAGAACATGTTACCATGGTCCTTGATTCACTTCTTGCTGATGATAGGGCTTCTCTGGATGCTTTTGTTTCTCAACTCAGCGCGCTGGATTCAGCCCTGCTTGAACTTTCTGCAAAACTGGATACCTCCAACATGGCAGTGGATAGGTCTCTGGCTCTCATGTCGAAAGAACTCACTTCCATCAAGACAAATGCCAGCAGTACACGCATGGTTATTCGTAGAGTAAATGATAATATTGACAAGCTGCCATTGAAGGCGCTTGAAGCATTTAACGAAGCTATAAATGCCTACCTGAAAAAGGATGAGGCTGTTACAGAATAATTATTCTATACATTTGAAAAACAGATTAAGTCCCCTGAGCTATGTGCAAAAGGGGACTTTTTTATGCGGTCGGAGACAGAATACCACGGGTTTACCCGTGGATGAATGAGCCTCCGGAGGTACATTAAATGCTGAATGAAGACAAGGATAACAGCACACAGTTCCTATCGATTGGAATATCATGTAGTATGGGTAT
>JAIPJF010000021.1 GCA_021734325.1 Fidelibacterota bacterium
GCCTTCATTACATTGTTACTATAAATTGGTACTGCAACTGCTGCCAATACACCAATGATCACAATTACGATCATCAGCTCAACTAGTGAAAAACCACTATTTCTTTTCATCTGTTGTATCCTCCTTAAAGGATTTTTTTTCTGTTATGATTAACGCTCATGCTTTGTACAGGAGCTCAGGTCGGCCTAGAGACCGCCCATGAGTTTACCCGAAGCATTCATTGTGAGGTTTGAGGGCAGGATATCACCCGTTACGCAGGTGATTAAATAATTATCTTCAGTGAATTCAATCACGTAGGAATAATCGTTAAAGTATTTACCTGTCAATTCACCCGACTTGATCTCATGCCAGGAAGCACCAATGACATATTTGCTGGATTCTGTGCTTGGGAAAGCACCATTTTCATTAAAATAGATACGGAGTTGGGTTCTGATCGTTCTGAGCGCAACATCTGCTTCACTCATTTTTGCCTTTGTTTCACTATTGGAATTGATGGGTACTGCAACTGCTGCCAGTGCACCACTGATCAAAAGGACGACGGTTAATTCAACTATTGAAAAGCCACTATTTAATCTCATGCTCTAGACTCCTTCTAAATGAATGATTCAAGTGACCAAAGCTAAAAAGAGCATCATTATCTGATATAAGGGTTCACCCTATTTATCTGTAGGAAATACCTGAGGCATGATGGAAGCACGGGACATTTGGATGGAATTGATGATGAATGGAGGGAAATTCGTGGAGGGGTCTGCGACCTTTTCAAAGCATGTTTCAAGAATTGCCTTTTCTAATTTTAAGGCTTGTTCAGGAGACTTCGATCTTATACTTTAAGTCTGTTATTGTATGGAAATTACGAATTAATTCCCTCACTCGGATTCTAATATTAAAATAGCACAAGGTGAAAAATGATTTACAGAAAAACATATAATCTGGTCCTGGAGAAAATTCGCGAAATCCAGGCAGACATCAAACAAAATAGCAAGGATATCAAACGGGCGGCTGATTTTGGAGATTTGAAGGAAAATGCCGAATATCATGCCGCAAAGGATAATCAGGCGCTGCTGCATAACAAGCTCCATCGATTTGAAAAACATCTCAGCAATCAGATAGCAGAACCCAAGAATATTGATCCCAACATTGTTTCCTTTGGGACACAGGTGACCTACACGGATGGTAAGGCCCCGATCACAGTAGCTATTGCTGGTGCGGCGGAATATGAATTGGAACTGTATGAAAATATTGTCACCACCACATCTCCCTTCGCCCAAAAAGTGTTGGGCAAAAAAGTTGGGGACACCATCACGCTCGACCTGCCTGATGGTGAGAAAACCCTCACCATTACTGATATTCAACTCCTCGAGTAATGAGCAATTCTCTGCGAAATGAATTTCTCCTTGATTCAGATATCAAATATCTGAATCATGGTTCTTTTGGGGCCTGCCCCAAGCCCGTATTCAAAGCATATCAGGATTGGCAACTTGAACTGGAGCGCAACCCGGCGAATTATTATACACGACGAATCCAGGGCTTGTTTTCCCATAAGGCCGCCGGTCCCTTGGAAGAATCAAGGGCTGAACTGGCCCATTTTATAGGAGCTGACCCAGAGGGCTTGATTTTTGTCCCCAATGTAACGATTGCACTAAATGCCATCGCTTACTCAATTGATCTGAAAGCCGGGGATGAGGTATTAACCACCAATCACGAATATGGAACCATCATCGCCACGTGGCAGCGAAAGTGCGATCAGGTCGGTGCCGAGCTGCACCAGGTTGACATCTCATTACCAGTGACCACACAGAACGATTATATTGAACAGTTTTGGTCTCAGGTTACCGCTCGAACCAAAGTTATCCTCATGAGTCACATTACTTCCGCTACGGCCCTGGTCCTGCCCGTGGAGGATATCTGTCGCAAAGCTCGAGAAGTGGGTATTACTACCGTGATCGATGGAGCCCATGCTGTCGGGCAGCTCGATCTGGATTTATCCCGCATAGGAGCTGATTTTTATACGAGTAATTGTCATAAATGGCTCCTCACTCCCAAGGGAACTGCCTTTCTGCATGTACATGCCAGACAACGAAATAGTTATGAACCACTGGTAATCAGCTGGGCAGAGATCAATAGACCTTCCTTTGCCTTAAGGCATGAGATGTGGGGGACCCGTGATCTGGCTGGTTTTTTGAGTATTCCAGCAGCCTTGAAATTTCGAATTCAGCATGATTGGGGATCAGTACAATCGAATGCCCGATTAAACGTCCTTGAATACAGGGAAAAATTCAGGACCCTTTTCGATCACGAAGCAATCTGTGATGACTCGTGGCTCGGGCAAATGGCCAGCATTCTCCTACCCATGAATACACAGCCTGCGGAACTCTGGGAGTATCTTTGGGAGCATCACCGAATCGAAGCCATGATCACAAAATGGCAGGATAAACCCATCCTGAGAATCGGCTATAATGCCTACAATACAAGGGGCGAAATGGATGTTTTTGTAAAGGTAATTGAATCCTATTACAACAAAGCGTAGCCAGACATCAACATCCCTTCATTCACTGATTGATAAATAGCTCAAAGTTTCCCTGTCATTTCCCCTCATATCAAAGATATTTAGGAGTGAAGGAAAGGATTCCAATGTCTTCAAGAAATTCGTTAGCCCTGTTCATATTGATACCCCTCCTGTTCATTAGATGGGGATGGAATTCTCACCGATTTATCAATGAGCATGCTGTGGATCACCTGCCAGCAGCCATGTTCTTCTTTGAAGACCACCGGAGCTATCTTTCAGAGCATTCTGTTGACCCGGATTCAGATGGGGATCCTGGCTATTACCATTACATAGATATTGACCACTATCCTGAATTTTTTACTGGGCAACTTCCCCATGAATGGCAGGCCATGATTGATCGCTATGGTCAATACACAGTGGAAAATAATGGAGTAGTGCCCTGGGTGATTGAATGGTGGCTGGAAGATTTAACCTCGGCGATGCAAAACGGCAATTGGACCAATGCCTGGCAGTTGGCTGCCGAAATGGGGCACTATATTGCCGATTCTCATCAGGCCCTTCACCTCACCGTCAATTACAATGGCTATGATACTGGCAATGATGGTATTCACTCCCGCTATGAGACAAAAATGATGGATGTCTATCGGTCAGGGATTTCCATGGATGATTCCATAGCAACTTTTTGGGACACCCCTCTGGATTCCATATTCAGCTACATTGACGATATCTATCCTCTGGTTGATCTGGTGATGGCTGCTGATGACAGAGCCTCTGCTGTGGATCGCTACTATGGCTCAACCTACTACAGCATGATGTGGGAGGACCTGGGTGAAGTAACAACGTGGTCAGTGCAGCGGGCAATTGTTGATGTGGCAGCCCTCTGGTATACGGCATGGGAAAATGCCGGAAGACCCTACCCTGATGGGGTGGTTGGCGTGAATGAATTCAGTAAGCCTGAATCTTTTCAGTTGTTCGCTTATCCCAATCCCTTCAATGGTCAGACGACATTAACCTTCCAACTTGCCGAGGCGGGCGAGGTATCAGTGGATATTCTGGATCTCACAGGTCGTCTTATCAGCACTCTATCGACAGGCTATCGCGGGGCAGGGGACTATCGTCTCACCTGGGATGGTTTTGATTTGAAGCATAATGCTGTATCTTCAGGGGTCTATTTGGGACAGCTAAAAACACATGAACAATCAAGTATTCAGAAATTGATATTGATAAAATAATTGACCTTGTAAACATGATAAATGGGAGTGAAAAAAATGAATGATGATTTTTATCAACGGATGAGAAAGGATATTCGGGAGTGGCTGCAATCCAAGGCTGGAAAAGGTTACAAATGGTCAGAATATCTATTACTGGCGCCGGATCTGTTTCATCTTTTGGCAAAGCTGGCCATGGACAAGGAAGTTCCCAGTGGGGAAAAGGCAAAAATCGCAGGGGCACTTGCGTATTTTATCTCACCCATCGATTTGATTCCCGAGGCAATGTTCGGCCCCATCGGATATCTTGATGATGTTGCCCTGGCAGCATATGTAATCAACTCCATCATGAAAAATTGTGATCCCTCCATTGTTACCCGCCATTGGGCTGGTGAACAGGATGTCCTGACCATGGTGCAGCAGATTGTTGATGTGGGTGCCGATATGCTCGGGAACAAGCTCTGGGAGAAACTGCGCAACATCGTACAATAAAAACAGCAAAGTTCTGCGCTATTTTACGCACTGCAATAGAAACGTCATGATAAAATGGACTGAAAAAGTGGACATCGACTAGCAAATGTCAACACGCGTTTATTTATTCACAGCTATCCTCCTTATATTCAGTTGTAAACCTGAAACTGGAAACCAGTTTTCCATTTCAAGCCCAAATGGTTCGATCACCCTTTCGCTGAACCTGGAAGCTGGCAAACCTACCTATTCTGTCATGGTCGATGGTGTCCCCCTGATTCGCCCTTCAGCTCTTGGCTATCAGTTACGGGGAATTCCAGATCTGGTGGGTCCCTTCTCCGTACGGCAAAAAGCGGAGAATGAGATCGAAGAGACCTGGTCACCGGTTTGGGGACAGGAGAAGCAGATCTATTCACACTCAAACCAGCTAAAAGTTGAACTTGTGGAAAACCGTTCTCCAAACCGCAGCATGAATCTGTTTTTTCGTGTATTTGATGATGGAATCGGATTTCGCTATGAGATTCCCGATCAAGAGGGTCTAGATTCACTTTTCATCAGCTCTGAATTGACAGAATTTAATTTTGCTGAGAACGCAAATTGCTGGTGGATTCCTGCAGACTATAACAGCTATGAAAAGGTGTATACCAGGAGCCTGCTTGGTGATCTGCTTGATTCGCTGCATACACCCTTGACCATGGAAACCCCCAAGGGACATTTCATAAGCATCCATGAAGCCAATTTGACCAATTACCCAAGCATGACCCTGAAACCATCTGCAGACGATTCGTTAAAATTGATCTGCGATCTGGTTCCCTGGCCAGATGGAGATAAAGTTAAAGCCCAGGTACCCATGCTTTCTCCCTGGCGCACCATCATGATCGGAAGCGATGCCAGAGATCTTCTCGCATCCAGACTGATACTGAATCTGAATGAACCCAATCGCCTGGATGATGTTTCGTGGATCAAACCGATGAAATATATTGGCATCTGGTGGGGACTGCATATCGGCAAGGAAACCTGGGTGCAGGGAGAGCATCATGGAGCGACTACTGAAAATACGAAAAGGTATATCGATTTTGCTGCAGAGAACAGTATCCAGGGTGTCCTGGTAGAGGGCTGGAACCACGATTGGGAAAGATACGGTCAGGATAGGGCCTTTAAATTTACCCAGCCTTATGATGATTTTGATATTGCCGAAATCACGCGTTACGCAAAGCTTAAACATGTTTCGTTGATTGGGCACCATGAAACAGGGGGAGAAGCTCCCTATTATGATGAACAACTGGAGGATGCATTTGCCTTTTGCCGTAAATATGGAATATCTGCCGTTAAAACTGGTTATGCCAGGACCAGCATAGAACCCATCGGCGAGACTCACCACGGACAATGGATGGTACAGCATTACCGTCGCGTGGTGGAAATGGCAGCGAAATATAAAGTTGCTCTCAACGTTCACGAACCGGTCAAACCGACAGGGCTCTCAAGGACCTGGCCCCATATGATGTCAAGGGAAGGGGCACGAGGTATGGAATGGAATGCCTGGAGCGAGGGAAATCCTCCCAGCCATACCTGCATATTACCATTTACCAGATTGTTAGCAGGCCCCCTCGACTATACTCCGGGGATATTCGACCTCGAATTCAATCAATTCAAACCAGACAACAGGGTTCATACCACGCTGGCAAAACAATTGGCGCTCATGGTGGTCATTTACAGTCCCCTGCAAATGGCAGCTGATCTTATTGAAAATTATGAAGGGCAACCGGCTTTTCAGTTTGTTCGTGATTTGAATATTGACTGGGATGAGACACGCTATTTAAAAGCCGAGATCGGTGAACAAGTTGCCATTGCCCGTCGTCACGGAGAAGAATGGTTTTTGGGGGCAATCACCAATGAAAAAGAGCGTGATCTGCGCCTTCCCCTGGATGAGATCCTTGATTCTGTGATGGTAGCTGAATGTTATACGGATGCCGGCAATACCAACTGGGAGAGTAATCCCTATCCCATGCTTATAAAATCATATCTTGCGTCACCATCAGATACACTCAGGGTCAAAATGGCTCCCGGGGGTGGTCTTGCCATCAGATTCAGACCGCTCCATGCGCATAAAGATAAATTTCCATCAATCACCGACCTTAGGCGTGATCAATTCGTTCAGAACTTATAGACAGAAACGGGGAAGTATGGTGAGATTTTTAACCTTTAGTATTGGATTGATTCTGAGCCTTGGAATACAATCCTGTGTTTCAACACCCAAACAGACAGAGTTGAACAAAGAAAGTGTGAATATGAATATAACCCCCAAACCACAATCAGTTGAAATACGTCCGGGTACATTTGTTTTCAAATCGGAGACCAGCCTGAAAATTTCCCCTGTGGTATCAAACAGGAACTTTTTTGAGAATTATCTGACTGCATTGATTCCTGACTTGCAGGTCCTGGAACAGGGTAAAGCTGAGATAACCATCAATCTGAATTCTGATATGAATATTCCGGATGAGGGTTATCAGCTTGAAATTGACCCCAAGGGTATTCAGATTACCGCAAGCGATGATCCCGGAGTGTTTTACGCCATCCAGTCTCTGCGCCAGCTCTTGCCGGTTGCAGTGGAGGGTGATGGTCCAAATCTTGAGGGACATCAAATTCAAGCGGCGCTGATCAACGATTATCCTCGTTTTGAATGGCGGGGGATGCATTTGGATGTTTCCCGTCATTTTTTTCCAGTAGAATTTGTTAAACAGTATATCGATATGATCGCCCTTCATAAAATGAACACCTTCCACTGGCATCTTACAGATGACAACGGGTGGCGTCTTGAGATAAAAAAACATCCCAAGCTTACAGAGATTTGCGCCTGGCGGGTCGATCGTGAGAACGAGGATTGGAGAAGATGGTCTCCTATCCGTGAAGATGAACCATCAAACTATGGTGGTTTCTACACTCAGGCGGAAGTACGGGATATCGTTGCCTATGCTGCAGATAGACAGATCAAGGTCATTCCAGAGATCGAAATGCCGGGACATGTCTCTGAAATATTCGCTGCCTATCCGGAACTATCCTGTCAGGGAGAGATCATCCCGGTCCGTCCGGGAAGTTATTGGCCGAACGAAGATATTTTTTGTGCTGGCAATGATTCTGTGTTTGCGTTTCTGGAAGACATAATTGATGAAGTGGTCGAGTTGTTTCCCGCAGAGTACATCCATATCGGCGGTGATGAGGCGTCCAAAACGCACTGGAAAACCTGTCCAAAGTGTCAAGCCCGGATCATAGCAGAAAACCTTAAAGATGAACATGAGTTGCAAAGCTGGTTCATCCAGAAGATGGAAAGATACATTTCAACGAAGGGGAAACGCATCATCGGTTGGGATGAAATTCTCGAAGGTGGACTGGCCCCCAATGCCACGGTGATGTCCTGGCGCGGAGAACGGGGCGGGATTGATGCTGCCAAAGCTGGCCACAATGTCATCATGACACCGACCTCGCATGTGTATTTCGATTACTATCAGGGTGATCCTGAAACCGAGCCTCAGGCAATTGGCGGCTACGTCCCCCTAAAAAAAGTATATTTATACGAGCCAATCCCAGAAGAATTAAATCAGAATGAACACCAATATGTATTGGGCACCCAGGCAAATCTCTGGACTGAATTTATAAAGACCCCTGATCATGCAGAATATATGGTGTTACCTCGAATGACTGCCTTGTCAGAGGTCCAATGGTCGGACAAGGGACAAAGGGATTGGGAAGATTTTCAACAGCGCTTACAGAGCCTTTTCCCGCGTTTTGATGCCCTCGGATGGAATTACAGCCAAGGAACTTTCCTGGTTGAGATCTTTCCAGGCAGAATCGATAATGAGGGAATGATTGAAGTTGAACTCACTTCAGAGCAACCGAACCTCGATATTCGTTTCACCAGAGATGGATCTGTACCGCGTGCATCTTCAGAACACTATACTGAGAAGTTGCGTCTGAAGGAGGATGTTCAAGTAAGGGCAGCTCTTTTTGAGGGAAACAAACGAATGGGAAGGGTGATCCAGCGGGATTTTGCCTTTCATCGTGCAGTGGATGCCGGGACCTCCTATAAGTTTAAATATCATCCCCGCTATCAGGCAGGTGGTGACAGAGGACTGGTTGATGGCATTCTGGGCACTACGAATTTCCAGGATGGTTTCTGGCAGGGTTTTGAGGGCAATGATCTGGAATTGATTATTGATCTGGGCGGTACACAGGATGTATTCAGAACAGAGCTTAATTTTCTACAGTCCATCAATTCCTGGATATTTATGCCAGAGTACATTGAAGTTAGTCTTTCAGGGGATGGAGAGAACTGGGAATTAATCAAACGAGTTGTGAATGAAGTACCTGAGACAAACGAGGTCGTCACTATTCAACGATTGACAGCCGATTTTCCAACCATGCAGACCAGATTTATCAAGGTCCTGGCCAAGAATCGAGGTGTTTGTCCGGGATGGCATCCAGGGGCAGGAAATAAGGCCTGGATCTTTTGCGATGAGGTGATCGTGAAATAGAAAAATCCGACCTAACTCTGCAACATGCGAGGAGCGGACAGAAGACCCCCAGACTACGCTCATCCCCGCCATGGCGGTGGGTGATGGCTGGGGCCCAGGGTTTGCCACTGCCTTAGTCAGGGTTCAAACCTGCAAACGGCGAGTACCCAGGGGGATTGATCCTGGATTAGAAGGAGATCTGGTACTTTCCAATTCCTTCGATCGAGAGAACCGGTTTTAACTGATCGCTCCTTGGAAACACGAGGTCCAGCTCAATGACTCCAGAATCAGGACCGATCTCCACCCTAAAATCGTCGATCAGTGCCAATACTTGTCCGCTAGGCAGTCCAAGAACGGCGGTTTGTTCAGGTTCGATTTGAAAATCGGCGAGACTGATCCCACGCTTTGATTTGAGTCGAGACCCATCGATGATGAGTTTTATAGAGAGAAATGATTTACCTGGTTTGTTCAGATACTTGGAGTCATTATTTGCTGAAAGAATCTGGACCCTGACATCTGCTTTAAGCCAATCCTCGCCGTTAAGGGCCTGCTGTCGATCAAGGTGTAGATTTATCCAGCTCAATTGCCTGTTAAAGACATCCAGCCGGTGATTCGGTTCATCCATCCCGTGTCCCTCTCTGGGATAAACAAAGAAACGGTGGGGGACATCAAGTGTCTCCAAAGCCCTGGCCAATTCTCGGGAATTAGAGGTAAACGTATTTTCATCATCAGCACCATGGAGGATCAGAGTGGGTGTCTTGGCCTTTTTTATAAATGCAGAAGGTGACATCCTCCGGTAAAGGGAGGGGTCATCCCAGTATGGTTTTCCCAAATAATCAAGCTCCCATTGAGCGTAGATCGAATTGGAGAAATCATTTTTAAGGTCAAATATTCCATATCGGCTGACAGCAACTTTAAACATATTTGTCTGGGTGATCGCCCAGTTGGTCATGTAGCCGCCATAGGATCCGCCCATGATCACCAGACTGTCAGGATGGGCGATACCGCGTTTAATCAGGGCCTTCACCCCGCTTATAATATCCTGATAATCTCCCCCTCCCAAATCCTTATAGTTTGAGATCTGAAATTGAGCATTATAACCTTCGCTTCCCCTGAAATTTGGTGAGAACACGGCAAATCCCTGTGATGCCCATGCCTGATAGAGAACGAACTGTTCCAGAGCGATATCCGTGCGGCCGGCTGGTCCACCATGAATGTCAACGATCAGGGGCAGGGGGTCGTAACCTGAATTCTGTGGCAGGACGACCAGTCCTTGAAGTCTGAATTTCTCATCCCGGCTTAGCCAGCTGAAACTTGCCTGGGGATTAATGATCAGATCGTCAAGTTCTGCACTCATATTTGTCAATACACGCCATGGTCGGCCGGCGCCTTTGCTGTACACAATTTCCCCAAGACTGGTAGCTGTCTGGCGAACAGCAACGATGCCTTGTGAGTTATGATTCGTTTTGCTGCGATAAAAATAGGCAGGACCACCAGTCAATTCTGAATATGCTCCAGACAGATTTACTGCATACAGTTGATTATTCATCCCCTGATTCACTTCGAGGAGGATGGCTCCCGAATTATACCAGCTGTAATCGCTGATATGCAAATCCAAATCTCGGGTTAAACGGCGAACTTGCGACCCATTCCTGGTGATGACTTCAATTTCGGTTTGTGAAAATGGTTTTTTGGGGTCCTGGGGCCGCTTGTATGCGATCAAATTTCCACCAGGAGAAAACCGGGGTTCATCCTCTGCACCCTTAAATTCAGTCAGCTGCCGTATCTGGCTGCTATCGATGAGGGAATACAAATAGAGATCCGTTTCGACCCAATCGTTCTCATCACCGGTGTAATTTGTGCTATAAACCAGGGTCTCATTTTTTGGATCAATATCAAAATCAGTGACACCTGGATCACCGACAAACAGGCGAAGGTGTTCACAACTCTCTTTGCATACTGACCATAATTCAATATGTGGTTTCTCAGCAGTTCTATCCAGGGCATCGAAGCCTGAAGATTCTCTCTCCTCGATCCAGGTCTTGCTTCGCTCGGGGGTCATCTCAGGTGTGAGGTAGTAGATCTTACTGGAATTGCTGTCCCATTTAAAGTTGATGATCGTTCGATCCGGGTCGGTCAGGGGTTTGGCCTCTCCACCTGCCAGGGGCATGACCCATATTCGCGTCCCTCCCTTGTCGCTCTCATCAGGTCGATCGGAGAAAAATGCCACACAATGGCCGTTTGGACTGATCTGAGGACTCCATTCATTCCCGGAGCTGTAGGTGAGTTGTCGAACATTGTCGCCATTGGAACCCATGCTCCATAAATGATTTCGATAGGTGTTTTCATCGAAATCTGTGGTTCGGAGTTCATAAACAATGACCTGTTTCTCGGTATTCAGATCGAGACTGCGCACACTGGGAAAAGAAATAAGATCTCGAGCATCTATCAGTTTTTGAGTCTCTGCACCGAGCAACGTAATAGCTGAAAGAAGATATATGCGTATCTGTTTTCTCATATTTTTCCTCACTCCCCAGGTGATGTCTCGCCGTAGATCTTTATAGCTTCTCCACCCAGCATAACTCTAAATCCGGCCTGAGCCAGTGCTTCCAGTTCATCTTCACCGGCTTCAACAAATATTTGTGTCAAAGCCTGAACTCTTGCTGAAATGGCCTCACAGAGCTTTTGTGAATGTGCCATGCCACCTGTGAGCAGGATTCCATCAATTTTGAAGGCAAAAACTGAGGCCATGGCAGAAATCTCCTTGGCGATTTGATAGACCATGGCACCCACAATAAGCTGAGCTTTTGGGTCGGCTGAATCAAGACGCTCTTCGACTTCTTTGAAATTTGCTGTACCAAGATAAGCTTTTAATCCACTTTCATGGGACAGAAGTATTTCTAATTCATTTTGTGTGTATTTGCCTGAATAGGCCATTTTTAGCAATCCGGCGATGGGAAGGGCACCAGCTCTATCATGGCTAAAAGGTCCCATACCCAGCAGGGCATCATTCACATCTATGATCTGTCCATTTTTGAGAGCGGCCACGGAGATCCCCGATCCCAGATGACAGACGACCCAGGAGCTGTGGAGGATATCTTTACCGATCCTTTTACATAGCTTGCGAGCACTGGCCTTGATATTGAGCGCATGACTTCTTGATTTTCGTTCTATTTCAGGAACGCCTGAGATTCTTGCCAGAGCCTCAAATTCATCGGTTGTGACAGGATCAGCGATCCAGCAGCCGACACCAAGTTTTTTTCCAACCTTGTCTCCAATCAGGGCAGCCAGTCTGCTTGCATGGTCTCCATATCGAGCTGTTTTCAAGTCATTCAGCATTTCCTGGTCAACAGCATACACGCCACCTGCCAGAGGCCGTAGCGGACCTCCCCTGGCCATAATCAAATCTGGCTTGATTCCTGTTGAGGATAGAAATTTTTCAACTGCATTTGAACGATAATCAAGTTGATCGATGATAGAACGACTGTTTCCGGGCTCAGCATTTGAGAAATCCAGACTGGTGTGATGGATTTGACTCAGAGAAGAATTAGAGATGTCAAAAGAATAAAGCGCCAGCTTGGTTGAGCTTGCACCCGGGTTGATAACTAGTATATGCCCACTTTTTGCCAATATATCGGATCCTCTGTAGCGATGAAATTAAATCTTTGAGTGGATAAAGCACGGTATTCCTTGAGCAATATCAAATTGACGCTTATTCTGATTAGCATATGACCTGACAATGGACATTTCTATATTGTATCATGAAAATCATGACCAAAACGGTACAATGGTTCAATCCTGAAATTCATTTAATTGTGACCACTGTGATTTCAGCCCTCACCTCTCTGATCGCTTTTCGAGACGTGGAGCTCGAAACTCAAACATTGGGTACTTTTATTGCATTTTACCTGCTCCTGGTGATCATGATACTCCTGTTTGTCTATCGTCAGAAATTGAGCAATCCCAAAACGCAGCAGCTTTTACAGTTGGGTTACTTACTTCTGGGCTTCGTTTTAATGATCACCGGTATACTGGGTATCATGAACAGTAGCTGGACCATGGCATCCGTGTTTTTACTCATGCTGTTCCTGCCAGGATTAGCAGTCTTGAGAAGTGGATTGAACTTTAAAAAAATGAGGAATTGATGAATCGTTCGTTCGGAATAATGAGATTTACATTATTAAGCCTTCTACTTTGCTCACTACTCAGCTGTCCGGGAACACCTTCTCCTGGTCCCCAGATTCAATCTGGTGATAGAGGAGCTTCACAGAACCTGTCAGATGACAGACGCATTAGCCAAATTAACATTCAAACCTTTGATGAGTCCAAGGATATCAGGAGTGCAGGGCTCTATTTGATGGACAACCCTGCCGGTCCGATTAAGATCGTAAATGGGGAACAAGACAACGATAGTGTGCTTGTTGTTGCAGTACATGGTTATCTATCAGAGGGTTATGAATGGATAACAGGCATACAGAATTTGGCTGTACATTACGGATCCCTGTTTTTCTATCGCTATGATTGGGATCGCTGTCCAGATGCTGTGTCAAGCGATCTGACACGGGCAATACACAGCGAGCTTAAGAAACATCCCTACAACAAATTAGTTCTCTTTGGTCACTCTTATGGTGGCCTGGTCGTCACCTTTGCCGCTTCTCAATTGGGCTCAGTCAATACAGAAATAAACGTGATCGCGGCTCCGCTGAGTGGTTTTTCAAGCCTGTTGTCTCCCTGCGAATCCTTGAATTATGATGTTGAGGGAAGTCTCGTATATCCACCATGGAAAAAGTCTGTCAAGGTGATCCAGCACAGGACCGTCCATGGTCAGGATGGTGCTTTCCGTGATCTTGAAATAGACCCACAGGTGATCGAACTCCCCTTTGAACAGGTTCAGACATTGCCCCCAACTATGGATGGTCATCGCCTTGGGCACAATTGGGCAGTGACCTGGGTCCTTGATCAACATGTTGGGAAACCGCATCGTTATTGATTCCTTCTGAAATTTTTTGGGGTGAATGAGTACTTGCGCAAAATTTTTGAATTTATACTTTTATGACCTATGACTATGAGAACTGACAATTAATAGAACTTGTAGCCGGAAGGAGGTTCCTCGTGAAAAAGAATATGATCATATCCATGCTGGCCCTTATGGCATTTATCTCGCCGGTGCTTTCTCAAACACCTGATATCTATTGGGGGCTGGATTGGAAAATGTCTGTGACCCAGGTTGATTCAGTTTTTCAACCCATCCTTAAAGAAAAAAAGATCGCAACCAAAACCAACTATACAGACAACCGGCAATTATCTGGATATTCCTATCGTGTTGATGAAAAGGGAATAGCCAAAATCTATGTCTGGTTCAATAGTAAGGGATCTGAAAAGGTTTCCATACATTCCATAGAGATATATTATAGTTTTGATTATCCCTACGATGCGCAACGTTTCCTGGCAGCCTATTCAGAAAAGTATGGACATGAATTTATGGCAGAACCTGAGCTATATCAATTACCGGATGGCGGTTCAGTATTGCTAAGAAAAGTAAAGGAACCTGTGATAAATAAGCTTGGACAAAGCGTGTATCAGGTAAGTTTATTTAGCCCAATTCCCTTTGAAATGAGTGAAGAGGATATGGATTTCTTGTTCTAGGTTTAAAATCTGTACCGAGTCATTTTTCTTGCCAAATATTATAGGAGCAGCAGGTCTGCTCCTATTTTTTTAAACAAATAAGCAAGCAGAAAACGAGTGTTTACTGTCATTTATCCTCCCTCTGTTGAAAAAGAATTTTAAAGCCGTAAGTAAAAAATTGCCAACGGCATATTTTTTGCCCCCTATAAATCAAGATTAAAAACCAATTTGCAGGGAAGAGCTTTGCTTATGATCCAACATATCAGTACCGGTCTCGGAGTCATAATTCTGATAGTGTCAGCGATCACAGGTGGCATTTTATTGCTATCTCCCGGTTCGATACGACTCCAGCGCCCAGACTGCGGTTGGGCAGGCTGGCTTTTCAATATTCTGAATTTGCTATTTTTTCTGATCATGATACCAATTTGCGGAATCATCATGATAAAACAGGTACAGATGCCCTATTTTATCTGTTTGCCGGCATTGGAATATGGGGGATACCTGTGGGTAGAACTCCTTGGTATCAGTATTTTCCTTATCGGAAGTATCCTTTTATTCTGGAGCAGGATATCCTTGCGGCGCAGTTTTCGGCTGGCTGGTGTCAAGCCCAGTCAATCGGATTACCTCACTTTGCATGGACCGTATAAACTGATCCGCCACCCCATGTATCTGGCTGCACTTGTTGTTTTGTTTGGATTGACCCTGATCCTTGCCTCTGCACTTTTAGCTACCATGTTTATCATCATGCTTTTCCTGATCATCAAATTGATACCACAGGAAGAGATTCAGCTGGATCAAGCCTATCCTATTGCCTATATGGAATATTGTCGCAGGGTGCCTCATGCATTGTTTCCCTTCCGGCATGGCAAATAGCAAACTTCATCCGCTTTCGCAGGTCACCCCGGGGTCATCCGGGGGGCTCCATATTTAAATAAAAAATCCAATTGATTTAAGAATTCCTTAATGCATTTAAACCGGACCATGGTTTATTATAATGCGCACAAATAGATCTAGATAAATTCAGGGAGTAATCATGAAAATTTTCATTTCTGCTGATATTGAGGGTGTAACCGGAATCGGTCACTGGGACGAAACGGGTAAACAAAACGCCGGCGACTACTCATGGTTTCAAAAACAAATGACGGCTGAGGTATCCGCAGCTGCTCAGGCCGCTTTTGATGCTGGCGCCAGTGAGGTTGTGATCAAAGATGCCCATGACACAGGACGGAATTTGATTCTTGATGCCTTGCCTGAAGGGGTGAATGTGGTCCGTGGCTGGGCAGGTCATCCCCTGTCTATGATCCAGGAACTGGACGAGCATTTTGACGCCTGCATGTTCGTTGGGTATCACTCACGGGCAGGTCAAAACACCAATACCCTTGCCCATACCATGTCATCAGCGAGGATAGCTCGCATGACATTGAATGGAAAGGACATGTCAGAGTTTTTTCTACATGGTCTGGCAGCGAGTTATTACGGGGTCCCATCCGTATTTGTTTCAGGAGATCAAGGTCTGTGTGATGAGGTCAGGGAGCACAATCCAGAAATCAGAACAGTTGCCACTATTCGTGGTGAGGGAAATTCTGTAATTACCCAGCATCCCGCTGTATCACTCAGAATGATCAGCAAAGGCGTCGCTGAGGCTCTAAAGGGAGACCTGTCGAAGTGCATGTTAAAAGTACCGAAAGAACTATCATTTTCGATTGAGTTTAAGAAGCATCAGGACGCATACCGGGCTGCATTTTATCCTGGTGCATTCAAGATCGATCCTTTAACAATCGGTTTTAAGACCAATGATTATTTTGAGGTGATGAGGTTCAATCTTCTGGCATACTGATCAAAGGGATACAAAGCAAATAAATAGATGAAATTCACTGTAAGCACTTTTCTGTTTTTCCTCACCCTGTTGATCTTCGCCAGGGCTGATGAGAGTGCCGATAGTACCATCGTACAAAATCCGCTTCAGGAATATATCAATGATCTGGATGAAATGGGTCGTACACTCAGTGGATGGCAAGGTAAAGATGATGAATTTGGATCGTGGTTCTTTGGCTCCTATGCCTTACTCATTCTAAGCAATAATGCAGGTCATGATCGAGATCCATTCCCGACTCTGGAGGAATTGATCCCAAAATTATGGAGTGATTTGAAATACCTGACCCCTCGCTATCTGGTAGAATTGGCCGGAGGTGCACTTTCCTATGGTGATCTCATGCAAATTTCCAGGGAGAGGCCTTTCAAACATATCCGCAAAGAGGGAAAATTTATCCAATATGTTGCCGGTTTTAGCCATCTCCGGATGCTCGAGGCTACGGTAGGGGATTCCCTGTTTCAGGAAATCATTACTACAACGATGAGCAGTTGTGTCGATCCCAAGATGATCACGGATACCCTTTCCTCCATGGTAGGGGTGTATGCCGGGGATGAACTTGAGGCTCAATTTCAATTGGCCTTAACGACAGGTAGCTGGATGGATGTCGAGATCAGCAAGGTTGAAAACCTGGGGGATTCCCTAGCTGTTCATATTCAACATAAAGGTGAATGGGCATTCCCGGTGGAAGTGCTTTTTATCTCGGCAGCAGGGGACTCCAGTATCGTGAGATATCCCATCAATGAGACTCAGCCCATATGCATAGCCAAAGCTGATTGTGAACGTATCGAGTTGGACCCGGAGCACATTCTATCAGAGTTTTACCGCTATAATAATAAATGGCCCCGATTGAAAAATAATGTCAGGATTCAGCCCTTTGCTGCCCTGCCTGACTGGGAATATTATCGGGTACACATTAGTCCCAGCAAGTGGCATGATTGGGATGGTGACAGACGCTACGGAGTTAAGATTAGTTCTGGCTACGGGATAGATCTCTGGCCTGCCTATCCGAGCAACTATCGCCACCGTTATTCACTGGAATTGAATTCGCATTCTCCAGTTGATCAGGAAAGCTCCTGGGGAGCCCGCCTGAACTATAGAAACCCACTGAGTGTTAAAAATAGATTATTCAGCGATATTCAGATGCATAGTTATGATGACTGGACAGGTTACAGTGCCGGATTGATCAAATATGTTGGGAAGCAGCGATTTTTAATTCAGGGTTCAGCACTCAAGTATCAAAGATTGACCCTGGGTGTGGAACACGATTATTACGCAGACACGCTGATCTGGGAGGACCGGCAGAATATCCAGGTATTAAAGACCTCATACTCAGGTCTGTTAATGACCAGGGGTGGGGAGCGACTATATCTAAATTTCAGTGCCGCAGCTGGGAGCGGTCCAATAGGTGCATTTTCACTTTTAAAGTCTCAGGCTGATCTTTCGGGACTGTTTTGGGGCTGGCTGGTGGGAGGTGTACAGTTTGTGGCTGGAACACAGGACAATGAGACTCCCAGTCCCTACCAGTTTACACACACCTATGCCTGGCAGGATAATCTTGCAGCCTTGCCAAACTTCAGGGGGCAGAATAAAATTGAGCATAAGACGCATAACTACATGGGTTTGAGCCTGTCAGGTGGTTACTGGCTCTCTGGTATTCAGATAAAATTATTTGGCAGCGGCATGATATATGATCAGGCAGGAATAGAATTACGTGAGGCAAAACCTCAGTACGCTGCTGGCTTTGGGTTTGAGCATAAATCATTCTTTACGGCCGGTCTCTATATGCCTGTCTGGCAATCCCATCCCATTGAAGGCGAGGAATCCTGGGCCTGGCGTTTCCAATGGCGCCTGTCATGGAACCTGTAACTATTTTACAACACCAAACATTAAGTCACGCTGACCCATAAGGCTCAGAGCCAACCCTTTCTCGTATCTCCTATATGCGTCCTTCCCTGAGCTTGTCGAAGGGGAAGAATCTCTCATCTTTCCCTGGTGCTGGAATCATAGCTATTAAAGAAAAATCTGAGATCCTTCGCAAGCCTGTACTGAGCGAAGCCGGAGTGCTCCAGGATGACACAACTGAGAGATTTTGGCGATGAGGGTATACCCACAAGTTCAGAAAGGTAATTGGTGTGAATCACTTTACTGAGTCTTTCTGAGTGGAGTAAAATGAAGCGAAGAATCTCTGATTTATAATTGCTGAAGATCTCCTGATGAGGTTGTGACTTGAGATCCTTCGCAAGCCTGTACTGAGCGAAGCCGAAGTGCTCAAGGATGACACAACTTCTGAATTTATAATGGCTGATTCTGGTGTAGTGTGAAGCTGAAGATCATGCTAATTTAGACTCATCTAAAAATTCGAACTGGAGACAAATTATGGAATGGGTTCTATCGATTCGTGCAGAATGGCTCACACCGATCATGAAGATATTTACGTTTCTGGGTGATGAGGAGTTCTTCCTGCTTTTCCTGCCCCTGGCCTACTGGTTATGGCGCAAAGATATCATGGGTCGGGCTGGTATGGTCCTTCTGTTCACTTTTGTACTGAATGCCCTGATAAAAGGCGTGTTTCAAATTCCACGACCGGAATCCATATCGCATCTTGTCCAGGCGGATGACTGGTCATTTCCCAGTGGTCATTCGCAGGCAGCCATGGTCTTATGGGGCTGGCTGGCCTGGGAGCTTAAAGAGAAACGGGGCACCATAGTCGCTGCGATTCTCATCGCTGGAGTGGGATTTTCCAGGATTTATCTTGGTGTGCATTATCCCAGTGATGTCCTGGGTGGTTTCCTCCTTGGATTGGCTACCATCGCAATCTATGGTTGGTTATTAAAACTCCGACCCACAGGCTGGCTATATTTGGGACCAACCCGCCAGAGTGTCATTATTTTTGTCCTGCTCATGGGGCTGTTCATGATCACCGGGGAGCTATCTGAAGTTGCCATAAAAGGCGGCGGCGCATTTATTGGTTTCGTGGTCGGTTATCTTCATGAGAAAAAATATCTATCCTGCAGCTTTAAACCAGGTATGGGGCTGATCCTTTCCAAACTGGTTACCGGCATTATAGGGATACTGATCTTGTGGATCGGTCTGAAGCAGGTCTTCGTTTCCATAGGCTATACGACAAACATGGCCATGTTCATTCGTTATACCCTGATTGGAGCCTGGATCAGCTACGGGGCACCGTTTCTTTTCTGTCATCTGGGTTGGAATGTTGAAAATAGAAAATAGAAAACGGAAAATAGAAAACGGAAGATGGAAGATGGAAGATGGAAGATAGGGAATTGGTGTTGGGATAATTAGTTGGAAGTTAGGTTCAATCAATAGTACCAATAGTGTCATGAATTAAGCTGTTTTTCCTGCTGTGCGGGCTGGAAGAATAAAAGTATTACCCGTTCCATTCAAAGCTTCTTGGAAGTCGTATGGCTACGGGTTATAATCCTTGTCCGATGAAAAATTGCACTGCACGAAAATCAAACAATTTATTACCCAAAAAACGATATTAAGAGGTTC
This sequence comes from Fidelibacterota bacterium, assembly GCA_021734325.1. Taxonomy (GTDB): domain Bacteria; phylum Fidelibacterota; class UBA8477; order UBA8477; family JABMPR01; genus JABMPR01. The sequence goes on from JAIPJF010000021.1 coordinate 19,702, forward strand.
CCATGAGAGCGATCAAACAACTCGTCATTTTAAGTCTGTTTAGCACATTAAGCTTTGGACAATTATTCATTAATGAGATCGACTATGATCAGCCGATAGCAGACGACAATGAATTTATCGAAATTGCTGGACCAGCAGGGACATATAGTGGAGTTTCTGTCGAACTACTCAATGCTGGTGTTACGTCATATGCCACAATTGATCTAGGTACTTTTGTTTTAAGTGATGAATCCGCTGGATTTGGATTTTTTGTTCTCAGTGACCCGGGAGTGAGTAATTCAGATCTTATTCCTCCGGGATGGGCCGATACAGAGCACTCTATTCAGAATGGCGCTCCTGATGCCGTCGTTTTAAAGGTGAATGGTATCATCATTGATGCGGTGTCATATGAGGGTGATGTGGCTGATATGGAAAATGCAGGAGAAGATTATCAGGCAGCAGGTGAGCTGGCTCAATCGGTAAGTCGTTTAGGTCTTGATGGTTCCCCCTGGGAAGAAACAGCTAGTACCCCGGGTGCGGTCAATACCAATCAAACATTCGACCCCAGTGCCAATTTTAGTCCCGTTGCAAATGCCGGTCCTGATCAATCAGTCGACAGTGGCGAGACCGTGACTCTGGATGGAAGCAGCAGTTCCGACAGTGATGGTAGCATAGCTTCCTACCTATGGTCACAGGTATCTGGATCAACAGTTACTCTGACCAACGCCAATACGGCAGTGGCCAGTTTTGTGGTGCCAACGGTTACTGAAACCAGTAGCTGGGTATTTATGCTAACGGTAACTGACGATGACGGTGCAACTGACACAGATGAGATCACAATCACTGCCTATATTAGTACAACTCTGACCATTGCTGAGGCAAGAACCCAACCCGTGGGAACCCTGGTAACAGTCACTGGCTTGGTCAACAGTACCAATCTTTCCTCGAGCGGATCAGATTATACTTTCCAGGATGCCACGGCCGGGATAGATCTTTATTTCACCGGAGCCAAACTTGATCTTGGTTTGGGAGATGAGATCACAGTTACGGGTGCGATTGGCGTTTATGCAGATAAAATTGAAGTTATACCGACGTTTGAAACAGATATCGTCGTGAATAGTACAGGAAATACCCTGCCTGATCCTCAGGTGATAACAGTAGCCGAACTATTAACAAATGGGTCGGATTATGAGAGTGAATTGATCCGCATTAACAATGTTTCCAATAATGGCAGTGGTGATCCATGGCCAACTGCAGCCGGTAATGCCAATGTAGATATAACGGACAACGGATCAGATATATCCGTGATGCGTATTGACGATGAAACTGATGTTGATGCCACACCGGAACCAAGCTGGCCCCTGGATGTCATCGGCATTGGCTCCGTTAATTATGGTGTATATCAGATCACGCCACGTATGCTCACCGACTTAATTTCCGATCCCTTTGTGCCAAGCTTTACCAACGAATCTTTCGATAAGACCTTTTACACAGAGGCAAACGAGATCACTTTTAATATAGATATTGTTCCTGTGGATGGTTCAGTATCCATCAGCGCAGCCAAGATCTCTTATGGTACAGATGGAAGTTTTCAAAATGATGTGACTATCTATAGTGTGGGTGGCAATTCCTGGCTGGGCGTGATCCCGGCACAGGATGGCAATAGCCTGTTGCAGTTCAAGGTCGTTGCCACTCAGTCCAACGGAACAGATTACGAATCTCGCATTTATAAAGCACTCATCGCCTCATCAACACCGATCGATATCAGTGCGATCCAGGCCAACCCGAGTGGGATGGAGGGTCAGGTGGTGACAGTAGATGGTATTCTTACCATTGGCTCGGGGGTTCTTCAAGCAGGCATGACCAAGGCCTATATCCAGGACGGATCAGGTCGCGGCATCAATCTTTATGCTGATGACGAATATACCTTGGTCCGCGGCGATAGAGTAACCGCAGTAGGTGTCGTTGAGCTCTATTATACAACGGTGGAAATAACTGACTTCAATTATAAGGTCGTATCTCAAGGGAATACCCTGCCAGCACCGGCGAATATAAGCGTTGGGCAAGCGAACTCCCCGGACTGGGAAGGGACATTCATAGAATTTGAAGGTGAGATAACCGTTTCTGCAGCCATAACCGGCGGCACCAAACTTACCATCGAAGAAGGGGGAAACTCCACGATCGTCATGATCTGGAACAGCACAGGGATCAATACGGCTTCATTAACAGTGGGAAGCAGTTGGTCCTTCACTGGAGTGGGAAGTCAGTATTCAACAGATTTTCAGCTTCTTGTCGGATACGAGGATGACATCAAAACTGCTACCAGCGTTGATCATGTGTCAATGAATCCCCATGATTTTTCACTTGCCCCTGCTTTTCCAAATCCATTTAACCCCAGCACAAAACTCAGCTGGTCCTTACCGGAGCAAAATGCCTTTACCATCAAGGCATTCAATCTACAGGGTCGGGAAGTGGCTATAATAGCAGCAGGGAATTTGCCTGCTGGTCAATATACAAGTGAGTGGAACGCGTCTAATCTTAGCTCTGGCCTGTATATCATCCAACTCCAGGCCGGTGAGCATCAGGCGATGCAAAAAGTTCTCCTGGTGAAATAGTTGACAAGCAGCTGAAATCACCAAGAACAAATTTTGAAACGAGATAAATTTATGCTCAGAAATTTCCTGTTATTCCTGCCCTTGTTCATAATGGCGGCACCAGACCATCTCATCTTTACAGAATTGGTCATGGAGCCTTCGACGGCAGAATATGTTATCATCAGCAATCCAACGGCCTCTGCCATCAATCTATCTGATTACTACATCACCGATGCCACTGACATTGCCAATGGAAAATACTACTACAATCTGCCATCAGGTGTTGATTACTGGTCAGGGGCAGCCACGGATTTTATTGTCCGCTTTCCTGATACGACACTGGGAGCTGGAGCATCCATAAGTCTATGCCTGGATGGTGAAAGTGCATATAACGGTGATCTTGTGCCTGACCTCTGGCTGATGAGTGACATGCTGCCTGCGATGAGTGGTCAATCAACGATCGGAACCACACCGATCCTCAGATTGAGCTCATCGGCTGAAACACTGATTCTCTTCCATTGGGATGGTGTGACCACGACGGTCCAGGATGTGGATTACCTCATTTGGGGTGACAACTCTCACGCTATCGATAAATCTGGAATTGGCACATATGCCAACGATACGCCAGTTGCCAGTCAATCTGTCCTGCCAGTACACACGACCGGGAATAAACTCATCCGCAGCAATGCCAGTGATGAGGGCACCGAAACACTGGTGGGCGGTAATGGAATCACGGGCCATGATGAAACCAGCGAGAATTTAGCGAGTACCTGGTCCATTGTTGATGTTGCTGTGGTCAAACCCGTTATCAAAAATATCAGTTCTTCACCAACTGCACCAGCAACCACAGAAAGTATAACCATAACAGCAGATGTAACCGACTCAACGGCCCTGACACAAGTAAATTTGATATACAATTTTCCAGCTGGCGTGGATCCGGCAGTCACTACTCCCATGTCCAATACTGCGGGAGATACGTATTCAGTAACCATTCCTGCAACTGGCGTTGAGGGTGATCTCGTGTATTATATTCAGGCCACCAATACGCAGGGGTTGACCCGGACTAGTTTAAAGTATACAATCAGTATTGCAGATCCGCCACCTCCTGTCACGATCCAGACCATTCGTGAAGATTTTAATACCTATAATGGTCAAATCGTGAATTTGAACGTCGTTGTTGCCATTGGTTCGGGGATAACCAGAACGGATAGAACAGAAGTTTATGTCCAGGATAATTCGGGATATGGAATTGTATTGTCTGCGAGCGGTCTCCTCAGCCCGGCCCTTGTCCAGGGGGATTCTATCAATTTGGTGGGCGAGGTGTCTGAATATCTTGGCACCATACAGATCCAGAATTTTACCACAAGCTTGCTGGATACCGGTCGGCCCGTTCCTGGAATCAGAACTCTTTCCAGCTCAGAAGTTGCTCTGGCTGAGAATCAAGGTAGTTTTGTAAAAATATGGGGTGCTGTCCAGTCTCGTTCAGATGGAATTGGCGGCGGATCCAACATCGGGATTGAAGATGCAGATGGACTTCTGACTGTCAGAATATGGGATACGACTCACCTGTTGGATGACCCTAGTGCTGACAGCTTGCTGCAGGTAGGTAATCTGGTTCAGGTTTTTGGTGTGGCCAGCGAGTACAATGGCGATGGACAATTATTGGCCGCGTATAGTACAGATGTACAGGTCTACAAAGAGGGCGAGGACAGTGACGGAGAGACAAGATTATTGGTAGCTCCCTACCCCTTTGTCCCCAAGTTGGCGGAAAAAATACAATACAGCTACAAATTCCCGGCAAATTCTCGCGTGACCCTGCGAATTTTCGATCTTTCCGGTCATTTTATTACCACCCTGTTCGAGGATTATCGCTCTTTGGCCCTGGAAGTGACAAAAACCTGGGATGGTCGAAATGAGATATCACAGTTTGTTCCCCCAGGGACCTACATCATGCATCTGGAGACGGTCAATCGATCCACTGGTGAGATCAAAACTGATATGGCTCCTGTAGTCATCGGGACAGCTAATTAAATGGTGAATGATAAATGATAAATGGTGAGTGTGAGTAAAAACATAATAAAAGAAAAAAGTTTTGATTTCGCGCTGAGAATTATAGAACTCACCAAGCTTCTTGTGGAAGCAAAGGAATTTGTGTTAAGTAAACAATTGCTCAGAAGTGGAACAGCAATTGGTGCTTTGGTCAGAGAGGCTGAGCATGCAGAAAGTAAAGCCGATTTCATTCATAAAATGTCGATTGCACAAAAGGAAGCAAATGAAACAGATTACTGGATTGAGCTTCTCTATAAATCAGATTATCTGAAAAAATCAAGCTATGAATCTGTTACAAAAGATATAGGCTAGATTAACAGAATATTGGCATCAATAATAATTACATCAAAAAAACCGGACCTATGAAAAAAACTAATTCACAATTCATAATTCATAACTCACAATTAAGGAAGACCTGAAGAATGAGAGCACAGAAAATGTCAACAGCAATCTTCCTATTTGTACTTTTATCAGGATTTACATTTGCACAAGTAACCAGCGACGCAGCCTACAAAACGCCTGCCATGGGTGCCCTCATGGGGAGTAATCTGGCACTGTCCAGCGATGGGAGCAGCCTGCTTTTAAATCCAGCCTCACTCATGAGCGTTGAGAATGGATTTGTACAGGCAGCGACCCAGAACATCTACAACCAAAGCTTTCTGCCCTACAACGTCCTGACTGCAGGAACACGACTGCCTGGCGGTTTTGGAATGATCGGCCTCAGTTTTGAATCCATGACCGTTTCGTATCAGGGAGAGACCCTGAGTGGGGAAACAGCTGTTGGGATCACCCATGCCTTCGCCTTGAGAAAAGACAGGATTTCATCCCTGAATATGGGTTACACTGTAAAATATTTGACTGTTGACTATGGAACATCTGCTGGAACTGAAGGGGATGGTTCCAACGGGATGGATCTGGGAAGTGCAGAAGCATTTGGTTTCGATCTGGGATTTCAGGCGACCCTCTCCAAGAGGCATTGGCTTGGTGTTGTTGTCCATAATGTGAACCGACCCCAGATAGGCTCTGGTTCAGCCAGCTCAATGTTGCCAAGAGATGTTCAAGCCGGCTTCTCATATGCACCGACACGGGAAGTGGTAACCAGCTTTAGCCTGGCAAGCAGCCCCGGATTAGCAACGGAACTTCATGCTGGGCTGGCTTACGCGCTGAATACTCATTTTGAGCTGAGAGCGGGAATCCAATCCCAGCCAAATCGCTTTGGGACTGGCTTCTCCTTTCATGCAAAAGGAATTGCCCTGGATTATGCCCTGTTGACACATCCGATCCTTCCAGTCACCCATCAATTTTCACTCGCCTATGCATTCGGCAGATCCTTCTAAGGGTATGCGGTGAGTAAGCAAATGAAAGACCGGCTACATAAAATCGCTGCCTTGTTGCTCCTGCAGGGTGTCTTTGCGCTCAGCGCAATTGCTGCAGAGCAGATCGATATCAATAACGCATCCCTCTCTGATTTGGCTTCTTTACCCCTTTCTGTCGAGCAGGTTGAGGCTGTCTATGAATATGTCCAATACCAGGGTCCCCTTGAGAGCATCTATGAATTGGTCAACGTAAAAGAATTAAGCAATGAGGATTTTCAGAATCTCAAACGTGCTCTGGTGATCAAACCGGATGAGAACGCGTCATCAAATACCCGTCTGGAAGATCAATATCGGAAAGTGGAAAACTGGACTTCGACTGAAGGTGCCAGTGAAGGTTTGATGGAACTGTGGCTGGAACGTCTGGCCGAACCCATGAATGTGAATACAGCTTCTTACGAGGATCTGGTATCCCTCCAGAATGTCAGTCCTGTGGATGCTGTTGCTGTGATGAAACTGAGAGCCGAATCGGGATCCATCGGATCAGCTCGCTGGCTCAGGAATGCCATTGGGTTATCCTATTACGGCTATCAGAACATGCGTGACTTCATCACCTATGATGAAGCTGAAAGTGGTCAATGGCATATCTGGTACAACATGGTCATGAAAACTATACCCTCAACGAATGCGACGGATGAGGAAGCCACAAATCCATTGCTCGGTGTTGGGAGCGCACCAGACATCCTGCACAAGTTTTCGTTTAGCAATTCTACCCACTGGAAGGCGGGTTTCTCATATAATCGTCAGTTTGGTGAGGCAAACCGATATTTTAAAGGAACTGACATTCCCGAGGTAAAGGCATCCTTGACACTGTCAGATTATAATCTCGGTGGATTTCACCTGGATCGTCTGGTCCTGGGGAATTTTTCTGCGACCTTTTCACAGGGCTTGATCTTTGAGAGTACGGATTTTCGGTCCCCGCGTCGCTCTGGTTATGGCTGGAACAAGCGGGTCCATGGTATCTTCTCGGATCTTTCCAGATCTCAGGAGTATGCTCAGAGAGGGGTTGGGATTCAGGGTTCCCTATATAGCAAATTAAAATTTATAGGCTTTGTTTCCAAAAACGATCGGGACGCTGTCTTGAATCCAGACGGAGAATCTTTTACCTCCCTTATCACCCTTTATCCACGGACTGATACTGGATTGATCACTGAGTTGTCACAACCATTGCTGGATGTTGTCGATGAGGTCACTTATGGTGGTAATCTGAGATATGAACTATTCACAGGGACTTTCCTGGGAGTTTCCGCCTACGAAAGCCTCTACGACAAAGAGTTAAACCCCCAGCCGACACTCTCCATCATTCACACTGATAATACCGGTCTTTTTCTGAACTCGTCAGGGAATGGTGGTGACACAGAGATAGCCGCCCTCCACGCTTCTTCCGCACAATCAAATTTGTGGAAAGACGCTCGTGCGAATAGACGCATTCAGGGACTTGAGTTTAGTACGGTGATCAAAAATCTGGCTTTTCAGGTAGAATGGGCCTATCTGGACAAGGATTCCGTGGGCAGCATTGACAATGAAGCATACAATGTGGCCATTAAAGATGAGCCACAGGCCCTGGTGGCAAATGCATTTCTCCAGTTTGATAATTTGAATTTCATGGTCCTGTATCGGGATTATGATCTGGCCTATGATAACCCATATCAGCGCAGCTTTTCTAATTATCAGCGTTACAAGAGCAGTATTTACGAGGATGAGTTTTATCTCAAGGATCCGGTCCTGTCCTACCTCTACACCGGAGCCTCGCAACCCCAGGCAGAAAGGGGTGTCTATATCAGTTCTCGGTATCAGATTCACCGGGCCTGGGTTATGACAGCCAATTTTGATACCTGGACCCGTGTCGCTGATGGATCCCGCTATTACCGGACGGTTGCGACTGCTGAATTCCGCCCAACTTTTAATTATCGGATAAATATTCGACAAAAATGGCAGGCCAGGGGTAGCTTTAATATCTTTTCCCCGACTGGATACGAAAATCGGGAAACCATCATTCGGGCACGAATGCGACTCTCAGGTTTTGATCAGCTCCAGGTCACATATGTAAATTCTGCCACTCTTTTTGATCCCAGGAGAAGATTGACCATTGATCTGGCGAGCGGGGTTAGTAACGTTTCCCCAGTGGGGCAGGCAGCCAGCCCAGGGAATGCTTTGGGTTTTGTGCTTACCCATAATTTTACACCCATGTTCAAACTGATTGGATCGGTTGTCTACTATAAAGGGTTCTTCTGGAGTTTTGAAGACACCGACTTTCGCGTTTTTGATTCTCCCGACGGCTCAATTCGCTGGTGGCTGACAGGATTTTCTCGTATTGGCAATCACTGGGCTGTCAGGGCAAAACTATCCTGGGATGAGGGCTCTGCGCTTTCGAACTATGCCTATGGACTGGCACCCTATGATCCTCGCGTACTGGATAAGGGAACGACCTGGTTTGGTGAAGCCGTTGATTTTCGCCTGCAATTAGACTATGCATTTTAAAAACTTAAACGCTGAGAATGCAAAGGGTGCATTGGTATTAATGATGAACCATCTAAAGCACAAAGCAAAAAGTAGAAACGTCATCGCGAGCGATCCTGGCTTGCCTGGAGAGCGCGGCGATCTCAAGTTTGAGATTGCTTCGTCAAGCCGACATACATGTCGGCTCTCCTCGCAAAGACTAGAAACAAATATTTAAAAATAAATATGAAGAAGAAATATATGAAGAATTCAATCAATTTACTGTTTAGGACGCTCACCCTTCTGCTGACCCTGAGTACAGCACTCATGGGACAGAGTTATTTCAACGCTTTGTTTATAGATCAGCTTAACACAAATAATGCAGAAGATATGGCCCTTTCCGGAGCTAACACCTCTGGATACAGCAGCCCCTTCAATACCTTTAATAATCCTGCGAATCAGGGGCAATTCAAGGGATTGAGTGTAACTGGAAGTGTGGCTGCCTTGGCGACGAATGAAAACCGTTCCTATCCCGCCATCGATCAGTTTGGCGATCGTGTAACTGACAATATCTATGTCGTTTCGAGAGGACTCCAGAGCACTTATTCAGCGGGCATTTCCTGGGGTACTGGAAAGCTGGGTGTTTCTATGGCGAGTACGCCCTTCCTTACACCTGCATTCTTCTTCAAAGAAGAGATACGGGGAAGTCTCTATCCACCAAACGTGAATCGTGATCCCTTGATTGGTTATCATCATGTAGAGCAAACAGGCGTAATACAGGGAACAGGTGCCAGCCTTGCATCTTCATTCGGTTCACTGTTATTAGGGGCTGGTGTGAGAATACTGCATGGAATTGGATTGGAAAGTCAATTTGGCGTTTCGGTCATCAACGATGCTGATACTTCAGCACTGGCAAGTGGAACAACATTTTTAAAAACTGAGACCTGGTCCCTGGATAACTCACCGCTGGTGATCAATTTGGGTGTGATCAAGGATTTAAATTTACACTGGCGGGTTAGCGCAAGCTATCAGTCAAAATATACCCTTGAATCCCAGCGGCAGAGTGCCATCCCAACGTGGGATTCAACCCTTGTTTATGGCCCCCTGTTATCGTGGAACGCAGACAGTCTGCTATTAACGACTGAGATTCCAGCCAAATTTGAGGTCGGATTACGCATGCGACCTTCAAATCCATTACCCACTTCCGTATATATCTCCATTGCGTATCAGGATTGGTCTCAATACAGTCTGAGTTATGGGGACAGTCTGGCAGATGGGACGAAGATCTTTGATTATCCGATGCAGGAGACCTTTACGATCAGCGGTGGTGTTGAGCACTGGGTGACTGAACATGTTCCTTTCCGTGCCGGCTTCTCCTGGATTGAGTCACCCCTTGCAGATAAACTGGCTCAAAGTCGATTTAGTGCAGGATCAGGTTGGGTGAGTGGACCCTTCCAGTTTGATATTGCCGTTCAACTCAGCACCATTCAATACACCTTTACTGACATTTTTACGCCCACTGGGTTGACTCCCAATGTCTGGGAAAATGTGAGAGAGACCAATACAAATTATTCATTTAGTGTGAGCTATAAACTGTGAAGGTAACAACAAAAAATCGGCTTGCCATCATCTGTTTAGGTTTCTTCCTGAGCGTAGTTGGCATCATTGAAGTTCAAGCCGCGACCTATAATCAAAAATTCGAGTCACCGGAATATCTGAAGATACATCTGCTTTTTACCAACGATCTCCATGGTGGGATTGCCCCATCAAAAGCCTGGTTCATGAATCCTGAATTCCCGCCGGACCTTGGTGGGGGAGCAGCCATGTTCACGTATGTAAATGAGATTCGGGAAGAGGCTGCGACTGAAGGAGCAGAAGTACTCCTCCTGGATGGTGGGAATATTTACCAGGGGACCCCTTTGGGGATGGCAGATTCCGGGCGTGCCATGATCGACTGGATGAATCAGATGCAGTATGATGCTTCCGTCATAGGTCTTCAAGAGTTCATGTTCGGAATGGATAATGTTTCAGCGCTGGATAAGCGATCAAATTTCCCGCTCTTAAGTGCGAATGTGCGCTCAGATGAGTACGATCCACAGGATTACCTGATCAAGACAATTCAGGGAATCAAGATCGGGATTCTGGGTCTTACCACCGTTAATACTCCCAATAAGCTTCTTCCAGAGCAGACCGCGGGGGTTACGTTTGATAAAGAACTGCAAGTTGCAAAATCCTATCAAAAAGTATTCAAGGAAAAAGGGGTCACCTGCACCATTGGTTTGTTTCATCTCGGCGTCCCCTATCAACGTGAAGATGAATTCGCTGAATTCGTAGACACCTATGAAGATGAAAGTGATTTCGGTGATCGTGTCATAACCAATCTGGAAATGGCACACCTGGCAAAAGGAATCGATCTGATCGTCTCCGGTGGAACCAATGCGGGATATAATACTCCCTGGGAGGATCCCCAGACCCATACTTTGGTGGTGCAGGGCTATGGTGGTGCCAGCAATATCGGTCATATCATTTTATACATTCATAAGAAGACTGGAACTCTGGCCGGTTACAAACAACCCTTCTCAAGAGGGGTGCTGTTAACACTGAGTACAGATGATATTCAGCCTGACCAGACCATGACCAAACACTTAATCAAGCTGGAGGCTGAGAGAAGCAGACATCAAAAACAAGAATTTACTGCCCAGCCTGCTTCCGGTTCTGTCACTGATACCGGGAGCAAATTAGATCGCTGGAAATTGACGATTCCCGATTTCAACAAGGATGACCATCTGGAGGTAGCGACCTGGAATATGGAATGGTTTCCCAAGGCTCACGATAGTACCATCACAGCCGTTGCTGAAATCATGCAAAAAGTCAATGCGGATGTTTATGCAGTTCAGGAGATTGGAAGTCTCAAACAATTTGCAGAAATGATGGATCTCCTGCCAGGATATGATTTCCAGGTGACGCGGCAATCCTCATTCTTTGACCAGGCGATCATTTACAAGACCAGTGTACTCAGCTATGTCGGTCGGAATGAACCTTTTGCCGACTCAGATTATAATTTTGCTGGACGACCACCTCTGCGTGTTGACTTTCTCTGGACCCATAGTGGTAAAAAGGAACCCATCTCCATCATCGATCTCCATTTGAAGTGTTGTGGAAATGGATTGGAGAGGCGCAAGAAATCGATCGATGAGCTGCATGAATATTTAAGTCTTGGTCTGGAATGGGGTGAGGATAATATCATCGTCATGGGTGATTGGAATGATCAACTTGATGATGTTGGCATGGTTCAAAGCTTTGGTGCATTTCTGGATGACCCGCAAAATTTCTATTTTGTCACCAGCAAAATTGCCGGAGATGTTGAACAGGCCTCTTATCCGACCTGGCCCAGTTTTCTCGATCATATCCTTATCGGAAAGGGACTTTTTAATGCCTTTCATGATGGAGGTAATATTCAGACGCTTCCCGTAGAAAAGTGGTTGGGAAGTTGGGAAAATTATGAATCGATCATCTCTGATCACCGTCCAGTGCTCATGCAGCTTGACATGTCGCGCTAGCATTTCAGACTTAATCTTGCAAACAATATGATTCGTCATTGCGAAGGAAGTATGACTGAAGCAATCTCAGACCAGAGATCGCTGCACGCTCCAATTGATATTGCGAAACGTTCGCGAAGCCGAAAGTTGGTCTATCTAATTTGTCTGATGATAGCCTTATTGGTCTCTTGTGCTGAGCCTGTCGTCTCCGGTGGAAATACCGGACCAACCATCCCATCCATTGATGATGATGCCAGCATCAGTTTGGTGACCTGGAATATTCAAGATTTTCCTCAGTCAGGAAGTAAAACCATTGCCAGAGTTGGACTGATCATGGATTCCCTCGATGCTGACTTTTATTGCCTCCAGGAAATTCGGGATAAATCAGCTTTGCAGGATGTTGTTAACGGATTGGACCAATATTCAGTCATTATATCCGATGATACCTACTACTTACATCTCGCCATCATCTACAAGCAGGAATACTTCCTACCAGTGGATGTGACCAGTTTGTTTGTCCGGGATGATGATAATTTTGCCGGACGACCACCCTTGAAGATCGCTTTTGCTTACGAATTGGCTGGGAAGGAACAGGTTCTTAATCTCATCGATTTGCATATGAAGTGCTGTGAGGAATTTCCAAGTGATCTGGAGAGAAGACATGATGCGAGTGTAATGCTCCATGATTATATAGCATCATCGGGAGCAGAAGGAGACAGTAATTTCGTTGTCCTTGGAGATTGGAACGATGACATTCATGACCCGGATAACTCGGGTCAATATGCCTTCGAACCTTTCCTTAATGATCGGGAGAATTTCTATTTTGTGACGGATAGTCTGGCAGCGACGCGATCAGTGCGAAATGCATCCTACCCAAGCTGGAATAGCTTTCTGGATAATATCCTGATCAGTCGATCACTCTTTGATGAATTTACAGCTTCGCATGTGAAGACTCTTCTCCTGGATGAGGTTTTTGGAGATTATACCACAGTGGTCTCTGATCATAGACCGGTTCTGTGGTCATTTAAACCGAATTAGTATCTGTGCCCAAAGTTAGTTTTAAACAGATTCTATTGTTGTTTTTCACAGCGAAATTGACGAGTATCACGAAAAAGCATTAACTGTTTTTGCGATTTTCGGTTGTTTCTTTGTGAAAGAAGAGTTTAAAGACTGACCCTGATTAGGATCAGGACTGGATTTTATTCGAAAAAAAGACATCCCAGTTTTTCAGACTGTCCTCTGATGCGTGCTGGCTGGCTTCTTTTTTATTCCGACCTTCACCAAATCCAACCACGGTACCGTCAATAACAACCTGGATCATATATATCGGATCATGATCTGGCCCTGTCGTCTTCGTGACTTCAAATACCGGATTCCCCAGCTTGAGCCGTTGACATTTTTCTGCCAGCTGCCCCTTGTAGTTAAAGGATTGGAGCTCTTCGGCATAATCTGGCTTTTCAGCGATCACATGCTTCATGATCCATGTTTCGGCAGGGGCGAAGCCCCCATCAAGGTATATGGCGGCAATCAGTGATTCGATCACATCCGCCATAATAGAGTCATTTTCACGCTGACCATTCAGGCGGCTCGAGTCACTCAGAAGTATCCACCTGCCCAGATTCAGTCTCATTGCGCATTCAGAGAGATAGCTGCCGTTTACGAGGATGGTACGGTATTTTGTCAGGGTACCTTCATTCAAATGAAGGTGTGTTTTGAACAGATAGTCTGATACGACGAGCTGAAGTACGGCGTCACCGAGAAACTCCAGGCGTTCATAGGAATATCCCATATTGTTTTGACTTACGAATGAACTATGGGTGAGGGCTCTTTCCAGCAGGTGAGGTTTTTTAAATGTGTACCCAAGTGTTTTTTCTATTTCTGAACGATCTCGTAAAAAGGTTTCAGAAACATCTGATGTCTGCTCCGCTTTTCGAAAGAATATTTGCAGTAAGCTCATACCCGTGTTTATCAGTCGATAAATTCCCTTATCGCCAAAACTGCGTTGTGGCCGCCAAATCCAAAGGAATTGCTGATGGCCGCCTTTACCTCACGTTGTACTGCGACATTGGGTGTATAGTTAAGATTGCATTCGTCGCACGGATTCTCATGGTGAATGGTTGGGGCAATGGTATTGGTCTGAACGGTTTTTACCAGTGCAGCCAATTCGACACCACCTGATGCACCAAGTAAATGACCCGTCATCGATTTGGTGGAGCTTATCGCCAGTTTATGGGCATGATCCCCAAACACACTTTTAATCGCGTAGGACTCATTTTTATCATTCGCATGTGTGGAAGTACCATGAGCATTGATGTAGTCTATGTCTTCAGGGAGAAGACCGGCATCATCAATAGCCATTTTCATGGCTCTCTGGGCGCCTTCACCTTCTGGAGCTGGACTGGTAATATGATAGGCATCTGCAGTCATCCCAAAACCTGAAAGTTCGGCCAGAATAGTTGCTCCTCTGTTCTGGGCGTGCTCCAAACTCTCCATGACAAATACACCACCGCCCTCGCCCATGACAAAGCCATCACGACCCTTATCAAAGGGACGGCAGGCAGTTTCAGGATCAGGATTGAATGAGAGTGCTTTCATATTGGCAAACCCGGCAAAGCCCATGGGAGTCAGAGCGGCATCTGCTCCACCACAGACCATAACATCAGCATCTCCATATCTGATAGATCGCAATCCCAGACCAATGGCATGGGCAGCCGTTGCACAGGCCGAATTGATTGAAAAATTCGGGCCTTTTAAACCCCAGATAATGGAAACAAATCCAGCGGCAATGTCTGGGATCATCATAGGAATGAAGAATGGACTCACACGACGATGTCCGCTTTTAATCAGCATATTATGCTGCTCTTCGAAAGTGAACAAGCCACCGACACCGCTACCAATAATAACACCAATCCTTGTGGGGTCTTCTTCCTTAATGTTTAAACCACTCTGATTGAGTGCGGCTTTCGCAGAATGAACTGAATAGCGTGTGAAGGGATCCATGCGCCGTGATTCTTTAAAGTCGACAACATCAGCGATATCCAGATCATCTTTGACTGCTGCCGCAACTGTGGCGTTGTAACCTTCTTCTACCAGCCAATCCTGAGTAGTGATTCCATTGGTTCCAGAGACAAGATTATTCCAGAACGTTTCCACTTCATTTCCAAGTGGTGAGACAACCCCCATGCCGGTTATTACAACACGCTTCTTCATGATTATTTCCTATAAAAAAACTGGATTCATCGTAAAGCCTGACTCAAATGTCGGACCTCTCGATGAACCCAGATTTATACCAAAATTTTAAACCTTGAGTTTATCCGAGTTTGCTGTCCACGTATGAAACTGCTTTTCCAACAGTTGTAATGGTCTCAGCATCTTCATCGGGAATCTCAATATCAAATACTTCCTCGAACTGCATAATGAGCTCAACTGTATCTAATGAATCCGCACCTAAATCATCGATGAATGAGGCTTCCTCGGTGATCTTGGCAGCATCAACACCTAATTTTTCAACAATTACATCACGTACTTTTTCGAAAGTTGACATGTTATTCTTTCCTCCTAACGTTCTAGTCTATCCTTGCATGACCAGGCCACCATCCACATTGTAGACCTGACCGGTGATATATCCAGCTTGCTCAGAAGCAAGAAATGCTACCAGATTGGCAACATCGCTTGAATCTCCAATGCGACCCAAAGGGATCTGTGCAAACAACTTTTCTTTGGCATCGTCTGTGATTACATCTGTCATATCGGTGGCAATATAACCAGGTGCAACTGCATTCACAGTGATTCCTCTTGATCCAACTTCCTTTGCCAGAGACTTGGTAAATCCAATAATACCAGCCTTCGAGGCTGCATAATTAGCCTGGCCGGCGTTCCCCATCTGCCCGACAACAGAAGTAATATTTATAATTCGTCCCCCTCGTAATTTCAGGAAATTCCTGAGCAAGACCTGGGACATATTGAATACACTTTTGAGGTTGATATTCATAATGTCATCCCATTGATATTCTTTCATACGCATCATGAGATTATCCATGGTTACACCGGCATTATTCACCAGAATATCTACCTGACCGAATTCCTCAAGGGCAGCATTTGCAAGCGCCTTGCAATCTTCCATGGATGAGACATCAGCTGCGACCCCTATGCAGGTATGCCCTAGGGATCTAAATTCCTCAGCCACTCTCTGACAGTCCTCTGCATTTCGACTGCTCAGAACGATCTTGCCGCCCAGTTCGGCAATCTGCAGCGCTATCTGGTGGCCGATCCCTCGTGTAGAGCCAGTGACAAGGGCCACTTTGTTTGTTAAATCGATCATGATATGGCCTCCAGTTGTTCCAGATTACTTAGGCCAAGACACTGAGCATCGCCATGAATTCTACGAATCAATCCTTGCAAAACACGTCCCGGACCAATTTCAACATACTCGGAAATTCCCTCTCGGATCATTGTTTCCACACTGTCCTCCCATAGTACCGGACTCTCCAACTGTTTGATCAGGTTGGATTGTATTTTCTCGGGATCCGTGGTCGGACTCGCATCGACATTAGCAATAACAGGCACTTTTGCCACATTAAATGTTGATGCTGCGATGATTTTTTTTAGCCCACTTACTGCCGGGGCCATTAAGGGTGAGTGAAAAGCACCGCTTACCTTGAGTTCGACAACCTTCCGCGCACCTAAATTTCTGGCAATTTCCATGGCATAATGAACAGCTCCCGTTTCACCGGAAATAACCACCTGCCCAGGTGAGTTAAAGTTTGCTGCCTGAACGATTCCGCGGACACTGGCATTCTGACATACCTTCTCAATATCTTCTCGGGTCATATTCAAAATGGCAGCCATGGATCCGTCCTGACTTTCTCCTGCGGCCTGCATACCTTCAGCTCTGACTTTTACAATGGATAAGGCATCCTCAAAACTCAAAACCCCGGCAGCATACAGTGCGGAATATTCACCAAGACTATGACCGGCAACCAATTGGAATTCAAAACTATGTGGGAGCAGCGAAAACAGGACGGCAGAATTTGCAAACAGGGCAGGTTGAGTAACCCTGGTTTCCGTCAAGGCTTCCAGCGGTCCGTTAAAGCTGATATCAGACAGGTCAAATCCAAGGATATCCCGGGCTGTGCTGTAGAGGGATCGTACAGATTCAAAGCGATCAAAAACATCCTGCCCCATACCAACAAGTTGTGACCCTTGTCCGGGAAATACGAGTGCGCGTCTCAAGGCTTAAGCCTTTTTCCCGGGTCCGTATCTGAACAGAATGCTGCCCCAGGTATAGCCAGCCCCAAATGCGGCAAGGAGCACCAGATCACCATCCTTGATCCGTTTTTCACGAACCACTTCATCCAGACCCAGCGGAAGGGTAGCAGCGGTTGTGTTTCCATATTTATCAATATTTAGCAGAACTTGTTCGTCAGTAAAGCCTGCTTTACGAGCCGCAACATCAATAATTCTTTTATTTGCCTGGTGTGGAATAAAAATGGCTACATCCTCGGCCTTAAAATTATTCTTGTTCAGAATATCCACACTGACCTGGGCCATATCCAGGGAAGCACGCTTAAAAACAGAGCGACCATCCTGATAAATGTAATGTTCCCTGGCGTCCACCGTTGCATGGGTAGCAGGTTTACGACTTCCTCCGGCTTTCATGTACAGGGCGTCAGCCCCTGAGCCATCAATAAATAGAAGATCATCGATCATTCCATACTGCTCATCCTCAGTGGGTTCCAGGAGGACGGCACCGGCACCGTCACCAAACAGGATGCATGTATTTCGATCGGTATAATCCAGGATGGAGCTCATGGTGTCAACACCAACAACAATAACCTTTTTATGCCCGGTCTGGATGAGCGAACTGCCAGATTTTAAAGCGAATAGAAATCCTGAGCAGGCTCCGGATAGGTCATAACCCCAGGCTTTTTTCGCGCCGATCTTCTCTTGAATCAGGGCAGCGGTTGAGGGAAAGAGCATGTCCGGGGTGACTGTTGCAACGATTATAGCATCAATATCTTCAGCTTTTGTACCCGTTTCCTTGAGCAATTTGTTAACAGCTTGCACGCTCATATCTGAACTGGCTTCACCTTCTGCTGCAATATGCCGTTCACGGATTCCAGTCCGGGACACGATCCATTCATTATTGGTATCGACTAACTTTTCAAGATCGAAATTGGTTAATATTTTTTCAGGTACATAGGAGGAAACACCAGTTATTGCTGCTCTGATCATTTATTTGTTCCTAGATATTTAGTGATGGATGATTTCTTCATCCATATCCGTATATTTAATCGTGGATAGGGATGCCGTGATTTCCTGCTCGATTGCCTCAATCAAATTCGAGTTGATGAGGCGTTGAGCTTCAAAAAGTGCGTTTTTAATGGCTTTTTCATTCGAGCTGCCATGGGCGATAAGGGAAATCCCCTTGATCCCCAGTAATGGTGAGCCGCCATAATTATTTGGGTCAAAAATACCTACAAGTTCAGTGAATACTGGTTTGATAAGCCGTGCTCCGATGAGTCGAGACGGTCTGTCAAGACGACTTTTGATCATGGTAAAAAGTGTTTTGAATGTACTCTCGGCCAACTTTAGACAGACATTCCCCGTAAATCCGTCAGTCACAATGACATCAAACTTATTGTTAAAAATGTCTCGTCCTTCAGCATAGCCCTGGAAGTCAATATTTGCCTCTTCCAGCAATCGTTTGGCTGCTTTGACCAGGGGAGTCCCTTTTTCGCCTTCCTCACCAATACTCATGAGAGCAACACGGGCTGATTTCTTTTTTGTGATCTGGCGATAAACGATGCTTCCCATGATTCCAAATTGGAGCAGATTCTTGGGTTTTGCTTCAGCGACTGCTCCAACATCAAGGAGGAGTGTTGCTCCTTCCTCATGGGGCATAAATGCGCCGACAGCTGGTCTATCAACACCGGGAATTCTGCCCAGGGTAAGCAGTGAGTAGGTCATGGTTGCACCCGTATTGCCAGCGGAGATAAAAGCATCCCCTTCCCCCCGTTTCACCAGTTCAATACCAACCTTCAGGGATGAATCTTTTTTCTCTTTGAAGGATCGGGTGGGTGATTCATCCATTGCGACTACTTGTGAGGTATGATGGATATGCAGACGAGGACTCTCGAATGATTGTGCCTGAAGCTCTTGACGGATCAGGTTTTCCTGGCCGACAAGGATGATATCGCCGACACTGCGAGGATCATTCAAATATTGAATAGCACCTACAATATTGATAAAAGGGGCGTTATCGCCCCCCATTGTATCAACCACAATTTTCATCGGATGGATCAGACCTCTTTGGGAATGATTACCTGTTTTCCTTTGTAATATCCGCAATGTGGACACACACGGTGTGGTAATTTTGGCTCATTGCAATTGGTGCAAGTAATTAGACCGGCTAGAGTTGCCTTCCAGTGTGTGCGACGTTTATCTCTTTTGGCCCGTGAGGTTTTTCTTTTTGGTACAGCCACGAGTTAATATCTCCTATTCATTGAACAAATCTTTTAGCTTAGCCCAGCGGTCATCCGATTCCGCCTCAGCTTCCATACTTTTTTTGAGAGCCTTTCCGGCATCACAATCAGGACCACATATATGCGAAATGGGGATAGCCAACAACACGGTGTCATGAACATATGGATATAGATCGAACTCTATCTGATTTGCAGTCAGGAGGATGATATCTTCACTCTCATTCTCATCAAGATGTTTCGGATTGTAAGTCAGGAAGAGCTCGAAATTTCCCTCGAGAGTATCCTCAAAATCTTCCATCCCAAATTCGCAAATAAAAATTCCGGTACAAGCAACCTTGCCCTGGAGATAAAAATTCTGATCCTGTCGATCAATGGATAATTTCAGCTCCAGCTTGAGTGGTTTCCACTCAATAGTATCATCGTGCTGTAGTTGTGCTATGCTGTCAAAGATCTGCTCTGATTTGCCTCTCGGCAATGTGTTCAAACTTAACTTCATTGTCAAAGCCGCGCAATATAGATGGGAGTTATTCGCATGTCAAACGTTTAACTTGTTGTGAAATCAGGTGCATATCATGGATTCATGATAGCTTCGATCTCTGCTATTGTCTTAGGTATTTCAGCACTCAAAATTCGATGCCCCTCGTCAGTAATTAAAACATCATCCTCAATGCGGACCCCGATATTCCACCACTTCGGGTCTATATCCGCTGCCTCCTGGATATAGATACCTGGCTCGACAGTAATCACCATCCCGGCTTTAAATTTGTGCTTTTCACCACTATCATCAAGATAACCACCAACATCATGGACATCCAGTCCCAGCCAGTGACTTGTTCCATGCATAAAGAATTTTTTATATTTTCGCTCAGCGATCAAAGTTGCCGGGTCACCACTTAACAGGCCCAAATCGACCAGACCATTGGTAATTACTTCAATGGCGATCCTGTTTGTCTCCTTAAAAGCGACCCCGGGTCTGATACTTTGAATAACGGCCATCTGCGCATCCAGAACGAGCTGATAGATTTTTGCCTGTTCAGAACTAAAGCGACCGCTAACGGGCACGGTCCGGGTAATATCTGCTGAATAATAGTCCCATTCAGCGCCGATATCCATAAGAATAAGTTCGCCGGAGCTAAGCGCTCCTTTATTATCCTCATAATGCAGAAATGTGGCATTTTTTCCCGAGCCAACGATCGAAGGGAACCCGAATCTCTCAACCCCACGTTTTTTAAATCCGTACTCTATTTCAGCTTGAACTTCGTATTCGTATTTTAAATCAGGGATCTTTGGGAGGGTCTCGAGTAATGAAGCTCCAGTGATATCAATGGCTCTCTCAATGGCCGTGATCTCAAAATCAGACTTGAATAAACGCATACTTTTAATCAGGGAATTCGCTTCCTGCACAATTTGAGGGTGGTGGTAACTTCCTTCAAGGGAATGGCGAATTTGATTCTCAAAGTCCCTGTCACCGCCGCATGAAATCACCAATCTCTCATAGGGTTCAATTAATTTTGGCAGATAGTCGAAAAAGTTTTTGTAGGCGATTGATTCATTGATCTCCGGAAGCTGGCCCGCTTCTGAAACACCTGGTCTGGGTCCTGTCCAGAGTTCTCTTTTTATATCCCGTTCCGGGACAAATAAAGTCGCCTCAGCCTCCTTTGATTCATCTTCTTTTGGACTCAACACGAGTACTGCATCAGGATACACCCAGCCGGTGAGATAATAAAAGTTTGATTCCTGCCGGTATGGGTGATCAACACCATTGTTCCTTTCCACTTGTGCAGCCGAGTGGATGACGGCAATTGCATTCAATTCTCTTAATTCATTGAGCAGGACTGCCCTTCTTCGGGCAAATTCATCGCTTGGCAGTTTTCCACCTTTGGACATTCCCTGGACTATGGCTATGCTAATGATGAGGGATGCAAATATTTTTACATTTCTCGAAGCCCAAAATGGTCTGTCTTCGCGAGTCCCGAGTGAATCTCCGGGACGTGGCGATCTCAGCCTTGAGATTGCGTCGGTCATACTTCCCTCGCAAAGACGAAAAATGATTGATACATACGATCTACACTTGTGCAGCATTCTATGGTTTCCATTATTCAACAATATGGTAGTTTAAGCGGGCTTCCTTGACACTCACTGCATTGAAATGCCACCACTCAATTGAAATTGTCTGGAATTCTGCCTCGGTCATCACCGTCCTGAGAAGCCTTCTGTTTTCCAACTGCTCCTTACTTAATTTTCCCTCTTTCAGAAATTTATCCTCAAATCTTGGCTGTGCGAGCTTTCCAAAATAATCAAAAGGGGTTCCCATGTCGAGAGGAACTCCCTCGTTCGTAGCAATGGTGAGATCAACGGCTGATCCAAAATTATGCACAGACCCAGTTTCAGGATTTGCTACATAATCCTGGGAGGGAGTACCATAAACAAGGGTCCACATTTTCCTTTGGATAGAGCGCGGTCGAGCACCATCATAAATTAAAAGTGTGAGTTCCGGGTTGATCTTTTTAAGATTCATTTGGGCTTGTGCCAGCATCCTTGCGGCCATTGGCTGGAGATAGCAGTCATCAAGTTCACCATACGTGTCCGCACCTAAAAAATTATCCATGGTCGAATACTTTAATTCGACCAGTATATCTGGTGCCAGGCTATGAATATTTACCAGGCCTTGCGCCTGCAGCTGTTTTTCAAGACCTGGGGTTGTTTGAATCTCTTGTCCCCAGATCGTGGAGATCAGGCTAAGAACAATGATGATTCGCTTGCTTAACAATCTGATTATCATGGCGAGAAGATAGTGTACTCTTTGCCATTCTGCCAGTTTCGAACACTGAGAGGATTTTTTGTTGAGTATTTTGTATATCTGGCATCGATGAAGCGGTATGGCAAATGCGCATCTCGATGTGGGGGAATGCCAAGTCGGGTACTCTGGATGATCTGGCTGGGATTGTAGAAATCATCGATCATGGTAAACGTGTCCTCGTCAAGTTGCCGCGCATTCCAGTCAGGAACCCTTAGTCCCATGGCCCTGCAAAGCAGTGTCTGCCCGGCACACACCTTTTCCAGAGGTCGAGGTTTCCCATTCTTAAGGGGATTGTTCGCCAACATGAGAGCCACACTCTCCTGGTCCTGCTCCGAGTGGGCAAGGGGGAAAGCTGATTTGATCAGCACGGCGTTCCCCTCACCTTGGCATGAAAAATTCAAAGAATCTCCACCGCGAGCATAATACATGTATATCGTGCCGGGAGGCATAAAAAGGGCGCGTCGTGAATAAGTGTTGCCGAGGGAAGCATGACTACCCCGCTCATTGATAAGATAGGCTTCTGTTTCGATGATCCTGGAAAAGAGCCATTGATTATCCTGCCTTACCTGGAGGACTTTTCCAAGCAGGTCCTGAGCAAGAACCCTGGCATCCCGGTCAAAAAAATCTGAATCCAGTCTTTTTGGCGTGGCAGTCTTAAGGTACTCCATCCTGAAGATTAATCAATTATGACAGAAGCAAAATAGAAATTCAGAGGTTTGAGGAGGATATTCTCCCATTTGAGAGAATGCCTTCCCGTTTCTCAGACAATGCGTCTTTGTGAACATATGAATGAACAAATAATTTGTTTACGCAACTACATCTCCTTTCTTTAAACGACAATTATTATTTAAAAATTTGCAGAGATTTGGCTAAAAATATGGGAATCCAGGTCATTTGGAGTGATTCCCGCCCCTTTGGCATGCACTTTGTAAATACTGTATTTCAGAATACGGAAAATATATTGAAATTATCTCAACATAATACGAATCAGCCTGAGTGTCTGTCAGAAGAGACCCTATACTCGCCCCATGACGTGGCGACGATGCTTAACCTCTCCGTGGAGACGCTTCGACTCTATGAGCGAGAAGGGCTTTTCGTCCCTTACAAATTGTCTTCTGGCCACCGGCGATTTACCAAGAGTGATATCGAATGGATAGAGTGCATTCAGAAACAGATCCATGAGAACAAACTGAATTTTGCCGGCATTCGCTATTTGCTCTCCATGCTGCCCTGCCATGAGATGAAAGATTGTTGTATGGAAGATTATAAAGCTTGTCCCGCAGGTGATAAAAGTTGTCGTCCATGCTGGGATTTCGAAGGTACGCCTTGTAGATTAAGGGGCGAAAACTGTCGGACTTGTGTTGTGTACCAACAAGTTCTAAACATTGATCACTTAAAAGAAATATTATCGGTGAAATTCAAATGCGAATAACAAAAAGATTTGTCCTGCTGGCTCTCGTATTCCCGAGCCTCTTGTTTGTTAGTTGTGATGCCATCAATCCCAAAGATGGCGATCTGGTCGATTTCAGCTGCGAAGGATGTCACACCAATGCAGCAGCACTCACTCGAATTATTTCCAGCTTGGATCTGGAGGTCGAGGCTGAAGAGAGTGCGGCCCCTGGCTGAGGTGGCGGAGCGGAGTCGTTGACTCTCAAGGACAAGGTCTATATTAAAATTAACGCGACAGCAAATATTACGTCATTTGCCGACATTGATCCCACCCATGCCAGCATCGGATGTACCGGTTGTCATGGTGGTCTATCGCCAGTTGATGCCTCAGATGATACATCAGCCTATCGCGCAGCTCATGCTGGCGTGAGTCGCGATCCTTCAGCTATTGGCGAGGAAGGCTGTAGTGGTGGTCTCTGTCATGGGGACATCGTTCGCAGGAATGAAACCAGCCTACACAGCAATCTCTGGGGCGAAAAGGCCCATGTAGCTCGCAGAAATGGCTATGCAACATTTGAAAGCTGCCCGGCTGAGATCCAGGATGGTTTTTCAAAGGATTGTTCCAGCTGCCACACAACCTGTGGTCAGTGTCACATCAGCCGACCCAATGCCGCCGGTGGTGGTTTCATGGAAAATCGTCTGGGATACAGTCATAAATTCATCAGGACACCCAGTGAAGAGAATGTTTGTACAGCCTGCCACGGATCCCGTGTAGGTGATGACTGGAATGCCAATCAGGAACGTGTTCCCGGTAATGTCCCAGATGCACACAACCAGAATGGATTTAGCTGTCTGGATTGCCACGAAGAGGATTTTCATGGCAACGGTCCCTCAGACGCTGAATACACATCCCGATACGCTGTGCAGGATATTCCACAATGCACTAATTGTCATCAGGGTGATCATGATGACAATGCTTTTCATGCTGAACATTGGCCAAACGCCGATGCAAGTGATGGTGCTGACCTGGCCTGCTTCGTGTGTCATTCACAACAATACAATAATTGCAATACCTGTCATGCAGGGACCTGGAAAAGTGAGTATGAAGCCGACAATTCGGGTGAATACAGAGTTTATCCTCAATTCAAATTGGGGAAGAATCCCTATTATGGCGTAGCGGATCATCCACACACCGACGCTAAGTGGATCACAGTGAGACACGTTCCTGTCTCTCCTGATGCATTTAAAAATTGGAATGTCGATCCCTGGGATATTGAGACCATGCCCGATACACGGAATATGGAAACCTGGAAGTACTCCAGTCCTCACAATATCCAGCGCTGGACAAGCAGAACTCTAGTGGACTCGACCTGGCAAGATTCAGCTGGATACACGACAGGCACCTGTAATGACAATTGCCACATGCATGGGTCTTTCGGGCCTGGAACGATGCAGAATGTTGGTATATACTTAACGGACAACGACATGTTGCATGACATCACGAACGATAACCTGAGCAATGAGATTGAAGCCAATGCTTTGACCAGCCTGGGCACTCAAAGCGGAAGTTGTGCAGTATGTCATTAGTAATATCCCATAAAGAACAAGTTAATAAACCTAAGGAGGGGAAATGAAACTTGATTGGAGACTAGTACTGGTAATGGTGCTTTCATTAGGGCTTATGGTAAGCTGTGAGAGTACAGATGATGAAGAAACAGCAGCCACAGCATTTGAGACCTTGAGTAAATACATGGTTGACAATGATATGGATGCCACAACCGTTGTTGCAGGTTGGACTATTGGTGCCTCGACACTTTCCGGAAATGAAGCGAACTATTTCGTAGTAGATATTCGTTCAGCCGATGTGTATGCCACTGGTCATATTCCTGGTGCAGTTAACTGTGCCAGAACAGACATATTAACGACAGTTGAAGATGGAAATACCAATAATCTTCCTGTTGTTGTGACCTGTTATTCTGGCCAATCTGCGACTCTTGCTGTCGTAGCTTTACGCTTAAGTGGGTACACAGACGCCAAGTCGCTTTTATGGGGAATGAGTGGCTGGGCCACGCAATTTGACTCATGGTCAAGCAAAGTTGATAGTGTCGCAAAGGGAAATACAAACTGGGTGACAACTGCTGCCCCTACCCATCTTTCTGGCAATGCTGAGCCGGAGATTGTAACTGAGTATACGGATGGTAGTGCAATTCTGGCTGAACGTGTGGAACTTATGTTAGCGTCAACAAAAAGCGTTGCGGGCGCGGATGTGTTAGCTGCACCAGAAAATTATGAGATCATTAACTTCTGGGGTGCAACAGATTATGATCACTATGGTCATATTGCAGGTGCCTATCAGGTTACTCCAGATCCAAATGAATTAACAATTGCGAATGATGGATTAGATATTCTTGATCCTGCGCAGACCATTGTAACCTATTGCTGGACTGGTCAAACTTCGGGCATGGTGACTTCATGGTTGCGAGTCCTTGGATATGATGCTACCAGTTTGTCAAATGGTGCAAACAGCATGATTTACCATAAACTCGAAGGTCATAAATGGGGAGCTTTAGCTACCAGTTATGATATGGAAACGGGTTTATAAAACCTGTTTGAATAGCAACTATTCATATGGCCTAAATGAGGGGAGCCGAATTATATTCGGCTCCCTTTACTTTTAACGATTTATGTTGTTCTGTTGTCAGGAAATATGTTCGATACGATTGAGTGGGGACAAGCCTCCTCGATCCTCACGCTTAGCTTAAGAGAACCTATGTTATGTTAAAAATGATTCTCCGACCAAGATTCACCTTTCTCCTGTCCTTGATTTTCATGCTCGCACAGCCACTTCATAGTGATCAGGCTGATTCTGAAAATTGCTCCCTTTGCCACGATCTTGCATCTCTGGTATTAATGGGGGACACAGGCTCGTTCAGGAATTTAGAGATTTCAAGCAATTCTTATAGACATTCAACACATAGAAATGTGATTTGCCGGGATTGTCATACCGATATCAATACATTCCCACACCCGACAACGGTTCAAAAAGTTGATTGCGCAAAAAATTGTCACATCACAAAACCTTTCGCATTGACTGGCTATTCACATGTGGATCAATCAGAAGCACATGCCATCAGTGCCCACGGGAAAAATCCAAAATATTCAGACCAGAAAAATGCCAGTAAGCCTGATTGCAAATATTGCCATGACAATACCTTTAGAAATGTCATTGAGGATGAAGTGTTGGCCGCTAACAGCAAACACTGTGGTCGCTGCCATGAGGATGCTGGTCTGGCCGGGGTAATTTTGCACGTAAGTTCACATTCCGGACATCGTTCAGCTTCTGCATCTGTTAAGGTCGTTGAATTATGTTCCTCCTGTCATGCTGATGAAAGTCGTATGAAAAATTTTGATGTAAACCTGACTCAGGTCAGCGGATATGAAAATCAATTTCATGGCAAAGCCTTAAAGCGAGGAATGGACAATGTTGCCAATTGTATGGATTGCCACCGCAATCACCTGAATTTACCGGCAGATGATCCAAATTCCAGTATTCACCCCAACAACATACAAATGACCTGTAGCGCCAATACTTACTGCCATAGCAATGCCACAGCCAAATTTACAGCAGCAGCCATCCACTCGAAACCGACACCTTCAAACAATCCCATCGCATTTTATGTTGAGTGGGGCTTTATCCTTTTGACTGCAGGCACCATGGCGATGCTATTCGCCCACATCTTTCTTGATTTTGGCCGATGGGTTGGGGACGCGTGGATGCGGAGGAGAAAACAATGAGTCGTGAATATACTCGTTTCAGCGTAAATCAGCGTCTACAACACTTTTTCATGTTTGTCCCCTTCATCATTCTTGTTATCACGGGTTTTCCTATCAAGTATCCAGAGAGTAGTTTTGGGAGCTTTGTTTTTGCAGCCATTGGCGGAATTGAAACGGCAAGAAGTGTACACCGTTTTGCGGCTGCCATCATGATCCTGGATTTTGTGTTTCACGTCGCTTATGTTGCCTACAATATTCTGGTGAATAGGGCACCGCTCTCAAAATTATATCTATTACCAGGCAAGAAGGATGCTCAGGATATTCTCAAGAATTTGAAGTATTTTCTTTTCCTCAGTGATGAACGCCCGAGATTTCATAAATTCTCATATATAGAAAAATTTGACTATTGGGCCGTTTTCTGGGGTATGTTCATCATGGCTGGAAGTGGGATCATTTTGTGGTTTCCAGTGGAATTCAGCCGTATTGTACCAGGTGTGGTCATTCAGATCGCCTATATCGCCCATAGTGATGAAGCACTGCTCGCGTTCCTGGCCATAATAATATGGCATTTTTATAATGTCCACTTCAACCCCCGGGTTTGGCCGGCAAATAAGGTCTGGTATAAAGGGACCCTGACTGAAGAGGAGATGGAACACGAACATCCCATGGAACTGGAAGAGATAAAAGAGAAAGAAAAGGAAGAAAGATGAAGCGATTCCCGAAAATCTTATATGGCCTGGGGGTCCTGTGCCTGGGTATCTTCCTTTCCATTTCCCTGATCAATAAAGCCACCTCACACGACACTGCCCATGTCGAAGTTGCACCAGCAGACACTCTGTTCCCTGATTATGTCAAGATGTTCAATACCTATTATAAACAATTTGAGAACCGGAAAGGGCATTTTCATCAAACGGCTGAGCGAACGATGTTACCAATGGAAAAACAGGAAAATTGTTTAACCTGTCATTCCTTGTGGCCACATCAGAAAGATAATCGGACAAGGGCCTTCAATAATCAGCATTCCCGCTATATGACCTGTATGGTTTGTCATATAGATGAACAGGTTGGTCGTCCCGTGAAATTTGAATGGTATGACTTTGGCGTAGATAACTCCATTACCCGTGAAGGGCCGTTCGGTATTGAAAGAATTGCAGATAAAGGTCTTAGTGCAGAGGAGAATTTTATTACCAGGATAGTTCCGATTATTGTTGACGGGGATATTAAAAGTAGATTGTTCGCCACATACGAAACGCCTGTTTATCGTCAATTTCGTGAGGATTCCCGAGCCGGTGTGACTGTCAATGCCCAGGAAGTACGCAAACAGGCAGAAGCTTTGCTGGGAAAAACGCCGCTCACGTGCTCCCAATGTCATGCTGAAGCATCTCAATTTCCCTGGGCGGAGTTGGGATTTGCAGGAATGCGGGCAGATGAAATGTTACACTCGGCCGTGGTCGGTATGGTAGAAAAATACGAGAATTTTTATTTTCCAGCTGTTTTTGAATAAGGATTGCATGAAGCGCAATATACAATATAAAATATTATTAATACTAAACATGTGTTTGGTATTAATACCTATCGGGTTTGCGCAGGAAATAGAATTTTCGCAAGTACTGAGTGTAAAAGCTGATTTTAATTTCCCAACGGACATCTGTGGCAATGAAAATGGAGACGCATTTGTCCTTGATGCCTTGAATGACCGCGTGGTAAAAATCGCGGCATCCGGTCGCAGCAGTGAAATAAAGCCACAGCGAGATACTTTCTATAAGGCGGTCGGTATTGCCTGGATCGATAGTGAACTCTGGATTGCTGATACGCCTCGTTCAAGACTGATAAATCTGGCACTAAACGGCCGGATAAAGCAGATCATTGAATTAGGGCACGATATCGAACCAGTTGACCTGACAGGGATCAACGGGAATCTTGTAGTCACCGACCGTAAAAAGCATAGCATAACGGTACTTGATAAGCAGGGAACTGAGAAATATCACTGGGGAAAACGAGGAGATAAAGTAGGGGAGTTCATTAACCCTGGTTTTATTACCACTGGCCCTGAGAATAATATGATTGTCTCTGATATTCTAAACCGCAGGGTGATGTCCTATTCTCCAAGCGGTAGATTCCCCCAAATGATTGTCAAATCTGGTGTCGAAAGCGGCCAGATACTGAGACCAAAGGGTGTTGCCCTGGATAGTGAAAAGCGTGTCTGGGTGGTGGATGGATATACTGGATCGCTCCAGGCATTTTCAGTATCAGGAAAGTTCCAGGCTCTTGCCTACAGTCAGGGAAAGGTGATCAGACTTTTAACCCCCATGGGTATCTGGATTGATAAAAAGGATCGCATCTGGATCGTCGAATCCAATGCGAATACTGTGAGTCTCTGGCAGAAAAAATGATGAATATTCACACCAGATCATCTGCTCTGTTATTCCTGTTAATCCTGGTTCCCGGTCTTTGCTTTGCTCAACCCAGGAGCAGAGATCGTCAGTTAAGCTTTGATTGTGTCGTCTGTCATGTTGGTTGGCATGACAATATTGATAAAGCCAAATCCCTTCTACCCGAACCAAAGGCACCCATCCAGATCGAGGGCCTGCCTGCCCATGTGCCTGTATTGGACATGTGTGTTACCTGTCATGATGGAACCGTAGAGGATTCACGAGAAGTTTTTTCATCCAACAATCACCAATTGAAGGGTATGGATCCTGGTAAAATTTCAGTTCGTGATTTGCCGCTGGATAAAAATAATCAGATCTATTGTGGTACCTGTCACACACCACATTCCTTGAAACCTGACCAGCCTGGTGGTCTGGCACCCTTCATGCGAGTCGACCCAAAAAATTCATCACTCTGTCTTAATTGTCACAGTGAACAGGCGAAAGACCACTTTAATCACCCCATCCACATCAAAGTGCAGGCCAATCATAAAATGCCACCGGATACCTACTTTGGCGAAAATAATACCATTGAATGCATGACCTGTCATCCCATTCATGGAAAACAGGGAACGATTGGAGTTACTGGTGATGATCGAACAGAGCTATGTTCTGCATGTCACGAGGACTATTTCAGTGTTGCATCAACAGACCATGACCTGACCCAGATGACGAAAAATAGATCAGGCAGAATTGGTCCCAGTTTTGAGGACAGAGATGTCTGTGCTTCATGTCACCAGAGCCACAATGGGAAAGGTGAACACATGTGGGCCATGGATCTTAATCAGACAGATGGAGCGAATGGCTACTGTATTGGCTGTCATAGCGAGACTGGACTGGGCAAATCCAAACTGTATATCCATTCGGGCCATAAAGTAAGCGGAGCGAAGATTCGAAAGAATGTACCTGCACTGGGAATCAGCATAAATGATCAAATTCTCTGTACAAGCTGCCATGATCCTCATCAATGGGAGTTTTCAGGGAAGCATGCGGTGACCGAGGCCAATGAAGAAGGTACAGAATATACGTCATTTTTAAGACTCCCTGATGATGCTCAGGGACAATTATGCTTAGCCTGCCATTCAGAAAAATCAAGCATCAGAGACTCTGATCACAGTGTTGTCCGGGAAGGTTTTCAGCAGCATTTTCGCGGTGAAAGTAAATTCAGGGGTCAGTGCTCTGCCTGTCATGAAACTCACGGGCTGGCAGGATATACAGGCGAAGAGAACGTCCCCAAGGGTGACCTGGCCAGGGAACTTTGTGAATCTTGTCATTCAGAGGCTCATTTCCCGACTTCTGTTGGTGGCTTCGACCATCCTTTAGGTGCTGCACTTCAAGCGGGAATTGGGTTGCCCGGGTACAATGGAACGCTCAGTTGCATCACTTGCCATGATCCCCATACCTGGGGTCAGGTCAGGGAGAAATCACCAAATGTCGATCTGGATGGTACAGATGCAAATTCATTTCTCCGTATCTCGAATTGGCCTGAACCAAACCTCTGTCTTTCCTGCCATGGAGAGCAGAAAGGGGTCCGGAATACTGATCATGACCTCACAGATGATAATCATAGTTCATGCTCTTTCTGTCATTCAGCCCACAATGCACAAGCTGAATATGGAATCCTTAGATATTGGGTGGAATCAAAAGGCAGGTCGTATAATGAGAGATTCTGCTTTGCCTGTCACCAGGAGGGTGCCATTGGAGAAAAAAGGATCCCCAGGGCCTGGGAACATCCCCATGAATATGGAACAGTAGCTCTTACAGAACGCGGTGATGGGAAGTGGATCGATTTCCCCCTGTTCAGTGAGGAAAAACCACAGGAAAATTTTGGATTCATAGACTGCTTTACCTGTCATGACCCACATAAATGGTCATTCAATGATCAGATTAAACCCAGTTCGGGAAATGATGAAGGTGACTTTATGTCATCATTTCTGAGAAATCCCAGCTCAGAAACCTTATGTACAGATTGTCATGGTATTGGTGCACTCTGGAAGTATAACTATTACCATGACCCGGTTAAGAGGAAACGTTACTAATGACTAAAAATTATTTTCAAATGATTATCCCTCTCGTTCTGATTATTATGACTTCTTGTGCACACAGGCAGGCGGATCTAAAACCACTCACCTTTCCTGCAGACATGGACCAGCCCTTTCTCAGCTTAACGAATATTGTTGGTGAAGAAGTGAAAACTTCCGACAGCTTTATCGGTGGCCTGGCATTAAAAGTGAAGGGTCCCCAGCAACTAATTTCAATGGCAAGACCAACTGCAGTTGCCATTTACGGTGAAAACATACTTTTTGTGGTTGATGCTGATGCAGGTGAGATATTAAAGCTCCAATATGAACAGGGTCAGTTGAAGACAGTTATGAGCTTCGGAGATGAATGGTTGTCGGCTCCCCTCGGGATAGCTATTTGGGATGACATCATCTACATATCAGATTCTCAAACAGGTCAGATCCACAGATTCTCTCTTGATTTGGAATACCTGAATTCCCTTACGATACAGGATCTTCAAAGACCGGGACAGCTAAAGCTCAATACGATCAGGAATGAATTGCTGGTGGTTGATACAAAAGCCCACCAAATTCTGGCCGTTAATGCTGAAGGTGATGTGAAGGCGACCATTCAGAATGCCGGTAAAAGGAAAGCGGTCCTAAATGGCCCCCTGGCTCTGGATATTGCCCCTGATGGAAAATTAGTCGTGCTGGATGCTTTAACACGCAGAGTTGAATTCTACTCGCAAGATTATGCTTACGTGGGAGGGTTTGGAGGTTATGACCACGTACCTGGCAGTTTTTCCAACCCGAGGGGTCTGGCAGTTTCGTCAGACGGATACATTTTTGTCTCTGATGCTGCTTTTGGCAACATCCAGATCTTTGACAGTCAAGGTGCGCTCCTCTACTTTTTTGGCAAGAATGGCACGGGGAGAGGCGAATTTTTGATGCCAGGTGCACTCTATTTTGACTCTTTAAATAATCTATATGTGATCGATCAATACAATAACCGGATTCAAGTCTTCAACTACGCGGTGCAGGGAGGTTGATCGTGATGAATAAAATCATTGGTTCATTGTTTCTATTTCTGAGTGTTCTTTATGCTGCTCCATTTCAGCAGGCAGGTTTTATTGAAAGTAAAATGAGTATCTCACTGGACACGCTTCAGGATGGAGGAAGTTCATTTATTCACCAGGAAAGGATCAACTGGGGTTTTGAAGGAACTCAGGATTTCGTAAATCTTGATTATCGGATAAATATTGGTGGTGTGCTTCGGGGTAATACAGCTTTTTCCATGACCCAGTTTACGCCGGAGTATGGCTTTCGTGCCAATGCACAGCCTCATCGAACCATGGACCTGGCACTGTTCTCTTATTCCAGATTGCGCAATCCCATGCAAATTTTATCCGACTCTCTGCAGTACAAGGAATTCGTCCATGGCCTGAAACTCGGGACTCAAATATCCGCGACCACCAGATTATCAGTCGCTACCGGTCTCAAATCTCAGGATATCACTCACCGCGATACAATCAGCAGTAGCCAGCAATTTATTCAACTTGGTCTGGACCAGAGAATTGCCGGCATGCAGATCCGATTTTCCGGTGAAACAGATATGTGGGAACGCGATGGCATGGGAAGCAGACAGAATACGCTCCTCGCATTACAGTGGTATGGAAGTCCGGCTGCCGCCTTGCGCTGGAATGCATCCAATTCACTTTACCTTACCGATGACTATAGCTTTTGGCGCATCTCCCATCGCATGAATTATGATCTCTCACAGAGACAAAAAATCTGGGTCAATTATAACCAGGGTGATTTTGCGTATGGGGCGCAATCCTTAATTCGCCAGACTTATGACCTGAGATATCGATTCCAATGGAAACCGGCCATGGGGATAGACCTTGCAGTGAAAGGTAATCGGGTAAGTGTGGCGGATTCGATTGATATTTTTCATTGGCGATCCTATGGCGTCAGTACCTTCTGGAACAAAGGGCGGTCTGGATTTGCCCGGGGAAATTTGGATGTGGGCTTCAAAGAGTCTTTCCTCTATGGAAAAGGGCTGGATCTGCTGGTCAATAGCAGTGAATCCAAACAAGTTTATCGTTCAAACGCGCTTGCAGTCCAGTTGAGGGATGATCTCAGTGCTGAATATTTTCAAAGAATGGACGAAACTGACGATCCACGATATGATATTCGCCACAAATTCAGGATAACAACAGAATTCCTCCCAGAAAACAAATTCCGTATCGGAAATCACATAAAAGTACATAATCATTTTGGCTCCGACCTGGATTTCTCCCCTGATACCTTGAGAAATGCCGTCATTGATGAACTTTATGTCAAAAGCTTTAGCCAAAGATCTCAGTTCTCTGTTTTCTACAGGACCGTATTCGAGCTGGTGGAACCGGATAATGATCTCCAATTCAATTTGAATACGCGTTACTTCAGGCAGCTTTCACGTACACTTAGCTGCAATTTTATGAGCTTATATAGATTCCAATCAGAGAAGTATCCTGATTATTTATGGCTGAGCGCTGCCCTGAGATATAATACAAGTCTATTTAGTTATGCAATTGAACTTCAAAGCGGTGGTGCTCCTGATATGGCATTTAAGCAAGATTCCCAGATTTGGATGCGGTTTGTGAGGCAAATATGAGACTGATTAAGATCTTCATGTCATCACTGACGATGACACTGGTGTTCGGACAGAGCACAGCTGATTTAGGTGATAAGAGCAAGGTTGCCTTTACTCCACACAACTTCAGTGGCATCGAGACTGTTGGCGGTGACGGTGTGGTCTACGATTTCACCCTCTGCCGTCAATGTCACACACCATCAAAAATGGCTCCGATTGAACCACTCTGGTATCGCAAGGAAGCAGTGAACGTATTCGAGGTAAAAAACCTTGTTCAGGGGCAGGACGATGAGGTGTTGCCCTCAGATGCAGCCAGCAGGAATTGTTTATTCTGTCATGATGGTGGCATCGCTCCCGGATTTCCCCATCACAGTTTCAATGGGGATAAGCAAGTAGCTCTTAATGGTGGTATGGAACAATCCATACCCAATCAAAATCTGCATCTTTTTAAATTTCAGAAGCAGAGTGCCCAGACACATCCACCGGAGTCTGAGAGTCAATTACGTCTGAATAAATATGGTCAGATAAGTTGTACGACCTGTCATGATCCCCACAATAATGAGTATGGAAATTTCCTGCGGGTGGAGGCTCAAAATTCACAGATCTGCTTTGAGTGTCATGAAATGGCGAACTGGGAGCTTTCGACCCACGGAAATCCGGCAGATCCAAAATTCTCCGGTTTGGGTGATAATGCCTGTGCTACCTGTCATGATATTCACAGCGTACCTGCAGAGGAATCTCTATTAAAAACCGATCAAAACACCCTCTGTCTGACCTGTCACGATGGAATGAAAAATTCGTCGGAAGAAATCGCTGCCAACGCAGATTTAGCCTCTGTTTTTGACAAGACCTTTATTCATCCAATTCGGGTGAATGCATCAGGGAATCGTCATACAGATATGGATGCCTGGAGCGCAGGGATTGCTGATGATCGTGCTGTTGCCTGCAGTGACTGTCATAATCCCCATGCAACTTCTGATCAATCTTTGTCCCCCTTTCTGGATGGATCACAGCTCTATGTTGACGGGGTAGATAACCGTGGGTTTCCCAAGGCTTTTGTAGATTATGAATACGAGACCTGCTATAAATGTCATGGCATGAATCAGAATGCTGGTTTGGGGAGAGATGTGGGTAGACTATTTGCCCGGACGAACATGAGTTATCACCCTGTCGAAGCACCTGGCAACAATCCCTATGTTCCAAGCTTGAAAACTGAATGGAGCGAGCAATCCATGTTGAGCTGTACGGATTGCCATGGTAATGATGATCCACTGGGAGCTCAGGGTCCCCACGGCTCTAATGTCCCCCATATTTTAAAGGCCAGTTTCGCTGATTTTCCTTTCTCAAGTGTTGAAGAGAACAAATTATGCTTCCGTTGTCACGAGGAACAACGCGTGGTCCAGAGCAACGGATTTAAATACCATCAACTCCACATTCAAGATGCCGGGTATTCCTGCTCTGCATGCCACAACCCCCATGGGAGCATAGAATATCCTGGATTAATGGATTTGAGTCAGGGCTTTATTCAACCTTTAAATAATGGCGTTCTTGAAATTGTTCAGACAGAACCTGGTCATGGCTATTGCAGCTTAAAATGTCATGACAAGGCTCATCCAACACAAACCTATTGATTTTAAGTAAATAATCCAACCACCAGGCGAGTTTTTCAATTCTCGCCTGGATGGATGATGTGGAAATTATTATGTGCTAAAAAGCAAATAATGCTTCTTGTTAATGAGCATATGCCTATATTGTGTCATGGAAGATTTCATCAGAAGACCTGGGCGCCCAAAGCGTTGTCGAAATATAGAGCATAAGTTGGATGATTCATGCTTTATCCCACGGGGAGCTCACAAAAAGGAGCAGGTTAGCCTTGATCCAGATGAACTGGAGGCGATCCGGTTGACCAGTCTTGAGGGGCTTTATCAATTGGAAGCTGCCAGAAGAATGAACATATCCAGACAAACCTTGGGCAGAATTTTAAAAACAGCCCATTTTAAAATAGCGGATTCACTCATTAATGGAAAAATATTAAATCTTAAGGGAGAAAACATGCAACATCAACATCGGGGTAAAGGAAGTCATGGATACTGTATATGCCCCAAGTGTGAAACCAGAGAGCAACACACACCAGGACAACCATGCCAGTCAACCCCGTGTCCTAAATGTGGTATGAAAATGCTCAGGGAAGGTTCAGAACATCATCAACAATGGCTCAACAGGAGAAATGAAAAATGAAAATAGGTATCGCAACAGACGATCAAATAAACATTGCCCAGCATTTTGGCAGAACCCTGGGATTTGTGATTGTGGACATTGAAAATGGTAACATCGGTGAGAAAGAGTACAGAAAGAATACATACTCCAATCACATGCAGGGTAGAGATCATGAACATGGGGAACATGGACATTCACACACCAGCATCCTGGAAGCCCTCAAAGACTGTAATGTTGTCCTCGCAAGGGGAATGGGGCGCAGAATCTATGACGATTTGCGATCAGTCAATATTGAGTCCATGATCACAGATAAAATAACCGTTGATGCTGCCCTGGAGGCTTATCTCGCAGGAACATTAGTTGATAATCCTGACAAGGGGTGTGTCCATTAAGATTCACCGATCAAATTGCTGGTAGACAACAATGAAGAGGGGGAAAATCCTATGACTGATCTGAGTCATCTCACTCGCACTCAGCTTCTCGGGATGCTGGATGATTTTGCCAAAAATTGGTTGGCACACGATGGACTGTGGTTTCAGGCGGTTGAAAATGAGTTTGGTCTGGAAAAGGCAATCAGTTGCGATGCAGAGGCCTGGCGGTCATTTTCAGTCATTGAGGCCAAGAGGATTCTGAAACGGCATGATATGGAGGGAAGTTCAGGTTTGGAAAGCTTGAAGAAAGCTTTGAATTATCGCCTGTATGCCAGGCTCAATGATCAGGAAATCAGTGACGAATCCGAAAATAGCTTCGTGTTCAGAATGAAGGATTGTCGCGTGCAGTCAGCCAGAAAGCGGAAGGGGCTATCAGATTTCCCCTGTAAATCGGTTGGCCTGGTTGAATATACAGAGTTTGCGAATGCAGTTGATCCCCGGATTAAAACCCTATGCATTGCCTGCCCGCCAGACGAGCATCCAGAAGAATATTACTGTGCCTGGCGTTTTTCTCTTAACCAAGAGAAGCAGGAAGAACGTTAAGTTCGCCTTACCCCTTTTTCTTAGCTGGCACCTGGATGGTTAATATCTGAATCAGGCTCAGTACCACCATGTTCATGTTCGAACATGGCCCGGGGCATCTTACCTGAAAGCCAGCTGGTATTCATGGGAGCCACGCTAGGTCGGAAAACAGTATTGTAGAGATGCCAGATCAAGATGGCCAGAGTTGCTAACCAGGCTTCCCAATAGTGAATGACCAATGAAACATCTAGCACAGCAGGTGATAAGAGCTGGATAAAGAAGTTATCAAACCACAGAACCAATCCTGTTCCGATCATTACGGCGTTACCCCATGCGCCGGCCCAGTAT
This sequence comes from Fidelibacterota bacterium, assembly GCA_021734325.1. Lineage (GTDB taxonomy): Bacteria > Fidelibacterota > UBA8477 > UBA8477 > JABMPR01 > JABMPR01. The sequence goes on from JAIPJF010000021.1 coordinate 57,704, forward strand.
TCCAGTTTTTCGGCATAAGCAAAGCGGCCAAATCTTGGTTCGTGATCACGAAAGTCGAAGAAATACAGAATCATTTCCCAGAAATCTTTAATGTCTTGCACACCTGGAATCATATCCTTGACAAATCCCCGTCCTCGTTTTGTGAACATGAAGATTAAATGCCAAACTGATCCAAAAATCAAGAACACGGCAGCGTAGCGATGGAGAACGCCACGGAACTCGAATCCACCATCCCAGCCAAAGAAAAATTCAGCAATCCAGGATTCGTTGAATCGTAACGAAAACCCCGAAATAACCAGAGTAAAAAAGGATAATAAAAGGACAGCATGCTGGGCGACTTCCAACCCACGCATGCGTCTAATTGATGGTTGCTTCATCTGTAGGCGAACCTGCTTGAGGTAGTCCAGGAGGGTATGCAGGAACATTCCGCCAATGACCACTCCAATAAGTATGATGTAAATCTTCTCTATAAGAATCGCCAGAGGTGCCCTTGGATCCCCATCCATACCATGAATGGTCACTGCTGCCAGCTCACTGCTGATACCGGCATGACATTCGCCACAGGTGGCAGCCAGGTTGCTTGGGTGAATGGATGATGTGGAGTCAGAGCTTGGCAGGATGCGATGAGCACCATGACAGGACTCACAGTTGGCTACACGGAGATCCCCAGCCTGGCTTTTTAATCCATGATAACTGTCTACATAGCTACTAATCTTTCCCTTGATTCCAAGCTGTTGGTTTAGACGAGTGGACTCGTGGCAAGGCTCGCAGGTGGCAGAAGCGACATTATGTTTTGATACAGGAGACCGAGGGTCTGAAGGTGATATGATACCATGCTCACCGTGACAATCTGTACATACAGGAGCGTTAGCTTTACCCTTTTTGGCCAGTTTCCCATGGATGCCCTCCCAATAGGCTTTGGTTTCTTCAGCATGGCATTTGCCACAGGTCTCAGGAATATTCAAATGATAAATGGACGATTTGGGATTGGTGGGTGGATAGATCTCATGTGAACTTCCACCAGATGAATGACAATCATCACAGGTAGCTGCTTTCGTATTCCCACTCCCAGTGGCTTTGCCATGAACACTGGTGTTGTATAGCTCCATTGGGTGATCCACCAGAATTTCATACCGCTTAACGAGATCGATGTTCTCATGGCAATTGCCGCAGGTTTTGGAAATATTTCCGGCATTAACAGTTGAATTTTTCATATCGCTGGGAAGAATATTATGATCACCATGACAGCTTGCGCACGAGGGTATCTCACTTGATTTCAGGGTAGTCGAGCGACCGTGTGATTGATACTGGTCTGACTCCTCCTCATGGCAGGAACGACAGCCCTCATAGCCAACCTCAAATTCGGATGCGTCTTCTCGGTGGGGATCCGTATCATGATTAACGTGACAATCCAGACATTCAAACCCTGCATGAATTGAATTCTCAATGTCGGCTTCCAAATCCGTGCCCATCTCACTTTCGTCATGACAGTCGATGCATTGGTCACTTTCAAGTGGCTCATAATCATCAGCTGCCCAAATATTCACAGGACTCAAGAGAGTTAACAGCAGCAAACTGGAAAAAAGTGCCATGTTGAAATATTTTTGCATGAGATTTGTTTTTCTGGATGAAAACCACATTATTTGAGTCCCCTCTATGAGTTCGCAATATTGAATTGTGATCAAGCAATCAACCTTATAAAAGATTGCGCATTTTGAATATATACAAGAACAAATAATATGCCAAAAAGCATATTTAAAAATACTGATTCCAGGGGAATTGATAGTCAGATCCCATATTAGGCAAGATAAAATGAAATCATCAAAAACCTCAAGTGGATAGGGAAAAATATCTTGCCATATATGATATGTTTTGTCATCTTATGGATACAAGTACAATGAAACCATAATTAAGGTATAAAACATATGATCCAGATAAGTGAAACAGCGGCAGAAAAGATCAAGGTGTTGATTTCAGAGCAGTCCCTGACAGAAGAAGGCGGTTTACGCATTTACGCCAATTCAGGCTGCTGTTCAAATAATTCCTACGGCATGTCTCTTGAGAAAAAACAGTATCCAGAGGATAATGTTTTTGTTTCTCAAGGTGTCCGAATCCTGGTAGACCCATCCAGTTTTGCCCAATTGGAAGGTGCCAGTGTAGAGTACTATAAAGATGATAGCACAGAGGGCTTTACGATAGCAAAGCCCAACAAACACACACAGTGTGGATGTGGTGGCGGCGGAGGTAACTGCTAATACCACAACTCTCCTCAACTAAAACCCCGGCTCATCACCGGGGTTTTTTTGTCAATAATCTGATGGATATTATCTCCTTAATTAAGTGACTTCAGATAAATAGAATCATTTATCTATTTATTAGCCTGGCAATAAACACAGACAGCATGCATGATATGTTAATTTGATCGAATCAAATCTGCATTAGCCTGTATTGAATACTTGGTTAGTTCCACTTTATGCTTAATATGCACAATGAACCCTCCCACCAATAAACTGGACAAATATTCCTGGCTGGATAGACTGTTTAAAAATCCCATTCCGGTAATGTTAAAGGCCGCACCTCTACCCATTCGGTATCAGGTTCTCAGGGATATCATGGGAGATGAGGAGTCAGGTGATTTTCTGGCACTTCAAAAGAATTTGCGCAAACATGAATCCAGACGGAAGTTGCTCAGTGACCAATCTGCTCAGGGATTGTGGCCAATTGATGGTAAGCTCAAAGGACTTGATGATGAAAAGGTCCAGACACTCCAGTTTATAAAGCAATTGGAGACCCTCCATGAACTACTGAATCTACTGGTGACCAGCAAGCAAAAAAAAATACTGCTGGGTATGCGGGAAGTTATCAGATATCTGGCTGAAAATAAATTGCCCTTAAGAATTCACTATCATACACAGGCCATTTATTTGGCAATTGCCTTCAACCTGGACAATAATCCCATTATCAAGCAACTGATCTGGGACATCCTCAAGCGACAAAATGCAGATGGGGGTTGGTCCAGTCTTCCTGGAGAATCTGAATCATGCATCTGGAGTTCGCTGTTTTTTCTGTGGACACTCGGGCAATCAGATTCCTTTCACGCAAATCGCACGTTGAAAAAGGGGATGCAGTATGTTGAGACCAATTTATTAACTGCGGATCAAAGCCATTTACTTCCAGGAATGCAGGCATGGGACACACTGACATCAGGAACCCACGGATTGAGTATTCTTAGTGGTGGAACTTTGAGATATTTGGAAACAGTCCAATTGTACTCTGAAGGAGAACGTAGTAGAAAGGCTGAAAAGCGGGTGGACTGGCTAATTGGCACACAATTGAAGACAGCTCTTTGGCCCAGCATCGTAAATCGCGATAAACAGGGTGATTACGCTGTGACCCTGAGAGTGCTCAAGATATTGAAACATTTTGAGAATCAGCGCATAATTGAAACGATGAATTACGATGATGAATAGAAAGAACTGTCAGTATTGACCATGATTGGGAAAAATTTGAGCATAGAATAGATGGAGAAAATAATGTCAGACATCAAATCGGAAAACGCGTTACCTGTAATGCCTTTGAGGAATACCGTGCTATTTCCTCAACAGGTGATACCTTTATATATCGGTCGGGAACGATCTCTAAAACTCCTCCGGGAGCTCCCTTCAGGGAAAAAGACAATTGTTGTCGTCGCACAACGTGAAGGCTCTGTCGAGAATCCAGATGTCACTGATCTTTTTACCATTGGCACCACTGCCTCTGTAATGAAAATATTGGATATGCCTGATGGCAGCCAGAGTGCTATTGTTCAAGGCGGAGAACGCGTGATCATCAAAAAATACACTCAGACGGAGCCATATTTTAAGGCGATTATAGAAAATATCGAAGAGAACTATGATGCCGATCTTGAGACGGATGCCATGTCTGCCAACCTGCGCGCACTCTTCAGGGAACTGTCCAAAGTAGCTGAATATATTACCCAGGAACATATCTCACTGCTTTCCAATATCCAGCATCCAGCCCGTTTAGTGGACCGTGCCATCTCCATGATGCAATTATCAAATGTTGAGAAGCAGGATATTCTGGAAGAGATGAATGTGGATGAACGATTAAAAAAGGCCACCATCCTCATCAATCGTGAAATTCAACGCCAGGAAATTGGGGAAAAGATCCAGACGGAAGTTCAGGAGGAGATATCCAAAAGCCAGCGTGAGTATTTTCTTCGGGAACAGATGAAAGCCATCAAAAAGGAGCTGGGGGAGGACGACCAGACTCTGGAGATAAAAGAGCTGGAAGAGAAAATCATCAGCGCCGGGATGCCGGAAGAAGCATTAAAAGTCGCCAATAAGGAAATCGACCGGCTGCAACGTATTCCTCCATCATCTCCTGAGTATACAGTTTCCAGAACCTATCTGGATTGGCTGGTAGAACTCCCCTGGAGTAAAGAGACTGAAGATCGCGTTGATGTCCAGGAAGCCATGAACATCCTGGATCGCGACCACTATGGTTTGAAACGGGTCAAAAATAGAGTCCTGGAATTCCTGGCTGTTCGAAAATTAAAGATGGAGCAAAGTCCGGATGCCCCGATCAAAGGACCGATCCTGTGCTTTCAGGGACCTCCTGGAACAGGAAAAACCTCATTAGGCAAATCGATTGCAGATGCCCTGGGACGTGAATTCGTAAGAATCTCTCTGGGAGGTGTTCGTGATGAGGCTGAGATTCGAGGACACAGAAGGACCTATATTGGCGCCCTGCCAGGTCGAATTATTCAGGGACTGAAAAAGGCAAAAACACGTAATCCGGTCTTTATGCTGGATGAGGTTGATAAGCTGGGTACGGATTTTCGCGGTGATCCTAGCTCAGCCCTGCTTGAAGTCCTGGATCCGGAACAAAATTATTCATTTAGTGATCATTATCTGGAAGTGACCTTTGACCTCTCAAAGGTCATGTTCATTGCCACTGCCAACTGGCTTGATCCAATTCCCGGTCCGCTTCGCGATCGTATGGAAATAATAGATTTTCCTGGATATATCGAGGAAGAGAAGATCCATATTGCCAAATCTTATCTCATTCCAAAACAGGTTGCTGAACATGCAATGGATGAGGAGCAGATCACGTTCATGGATACGGCTATCGCTGAAATAATTGGTCGTTATACATATGAGGCAGGGGTTCGTAACCTGGAACGTCAGATTGCCAATGTATGCCGAAAAGTTGCCCGGGAGCGAGCTGAAGGCAACGCCAAGCCCAGGCGAATCACCAAAGGTAGTGTTACCAAGTTGTTGGGGCCACCCAAAAGGCACAGCGAGATTGCTGAACGCATGTCCAATTATGGTATCGTCATTGGATTAGCCTATACCTCAGTCGGTGGTGATATCCTTTTTATCGAGGCTATGAAAATGGAAGGCAAGGGCGGGCTCAAGCTCACCGGACAACTGGGTGATGTGATGAAAGAGTCGGCCCAGGCTGCATACTCCTATATCCGCTCCAATGCGGAGCGCTTTGGTGTGGATCCAAATTTTTATAAAAAATATGATATCCATGTGCACATCCCGGCTGGTGCGGTTCCAAAGGATGGGCCTTCTGCAGGTATTACCCTGTTTACCGCCATGATCTCATTACTGACAGAGCGTTTGGTTAAGAGCAATCTGGGGATGACCGGAGAGATAACACTTCGTGGGGCAGTCCTGCCAATTGGTGGCATTCGTGAAAAGGTTATGGCGGCCAACCGTGCCGGATTGACCACAGTCATCCTGCCCAAAAAGAATGAGGCGGATTTGGTTGAGCTGCCGGATCAGGTCAAAAAGGAGGTCGAGTTCAAATTCGTGGATGAGATCTGCGATGTTATCGAATTGGCCCTGGAACCGATTGATCGGAGCAAAATCAAGTCAAAAAAAGAGAAGGTTTTGGCAAAAAGCTAAATTCTGCTGCAACGAACTTCACGAAAAGGACGAAAAGAAGTATAAGCTGGTCTGAAAAATTATTCGTAAATTTCGACCGCTTCGTTGTGAAAGGTTAGTGAATCCTGGAAGAAAAGGTTTAGAGAACTACTCATGAACTGTCCCAAATGCCGACATTATATGAAGCGGATCGAGTATCGGGGGATTGAAATTGATCGGTGCACCCGTTGCTACGGATTATGGTTCGATAATTTCGAATTGGAGGAATTGAACCATTTAACTGGATCTGAGGTCATTGATATTGGTGATACCGATCTGGGACATGAACAGAATGCCCGGACTCATATTCTGTGTCCCCAATGCAGCCCACCGGTGCTCATGCGCTCTGAATCAGATAAAAAGCAGCCACATATTCAATTTGAACGCTGCCCAAAATGTAAGGGAGTGTATTTTGATGCCGGAGAATTCAGGGATTACAAAGAACTCACCATCTCAGAATTCTTCAAATCAATTTTTAGCAAATAAGCTTGTTTACAATAATTCAATGTTGGAGCAGGGAGTGATGGAATTACTCATGTACTATCTGAAGAATCAGCTCAGTAGAACTGGCACCAAATCCTTGTTGGGTGTTGGGATTGCGCTATCCCTCATCGCAGTAAGTGTTGGGATAAATGATAATCTCCCAGGTATTCTACTCCTCTTTGTTGGAGTAATTTCATTTTTTTTCGCCTTTGTTCATCACTGGAAGGAGGCAGGTCAATTTGGCACCCTGTTGGCTGTGTCTGCGATCAGTTTTCCTGTACTGGTCCTTTTGCATAATATATTTGACGGATTAGCCGGGCATTTGGGACCTATTCCGGTACTTACTCAGTTCTTGACTGGTCTCTCCGTGATAAGCTTTTTTGCTGCGATACTACTTGCACCTGCAGGCATTGTGATTGGAATATTTGCTGGTCTTTTTTACTTGTTCAGGCGTAGCTCAAAGAGCGAAGACTAACCATATTCTATCAAAACACTCATATCATTAACACCTGACTTCAGTCAGGTGTTTCGGAGATAAATCAGGAAGGGAAACCGTTTAAACGGTTTTACCTCCTTTGAGTCTGTCGGTAAACCACCAACTGAAGTTGGTGGTTAACGAGAATGGAATAG